>CAWBNI010000019.1:0-250689 GCA_963790105.1 uncultured Bacteroidales bacterium
CGGAAAAAACCAGGTAAGACTGATTCCTCCGTCAGCATTAAAAAGCTTAAGATCTTCTACCCTAAGCTGATCTATATTTTCTATTTCAACCGCACAGTACGATCGTTCAGGGATAAAATCGATTCTGTGGGATATAAGGCAGGACTTTATCCCGACCTGATCTTTAATAATGTTTCCACCTACGACTCCATGGTTTACTGGAAGATACATAATACACTGCGACTCCAGTTCCAGGGAAAGAGAAGCAATCATTATTTCGTCGATTACAGCTATGAACTAATGCGGTACAACATCGTAAATCCACCGCAGGATCCAAATGACAGCATCCCGGAACACTGGTTCATCTCCGATAAGATTACTTTGCCCGGACTTACAAATCAATTCCCAGATTTTTAATTCCTACGCCTCCAGTGGATTTAATAAGGTGTTCGCCAATCACGTGGAATTGAATTTGTTTGGCAGGCTATTCCTGTCGGGCTACAGGGCAGGGGATTTCAACCTTTCGGGAAATCTGCGCCTGTTTACAGGAAAAGCGGGAAAATTGAACAGCTTGCTTTTCACCGCTTCCAATGAATTAAAAACCCCGGACTTTCTTTATACCCACTATGCTTCCAACAATTTCATGTGGACGAAAAATTTTAAACAGACGTCAATCAACAGTTTGTCAATTGATCTGTCTGTTTCATCAAACAAATTTGACATTCAGGGAGATTATGTCTTAATTCACAGTCTGGTTTACTTTAATGAAGAGGCTTTTCCCGAGCAATATGGACCAGGTTTGTCAATTTTGTCGCTGAGCGCTTATAAACGTTTTGATTTCTGGAAGTTTTCCAGTATAAACAAAGTAGTGTATCAGAAAACCGATAATCAAAGGGTATTAGGACTACCCGAAATTGTTTTGTATAATTCAACATACCTGACGCACCTGATCAATTTCAGGGCAACGGGTGGAAAATTGCTTGTTATGCTTGGATTTGATCTTTTTTATAATTCAAAATTTTACTCGGATGCCTACATGCCTCCGCTGACAACTTATTACAGGCAATCGGAAAAGGAACTGGGAAACCATTTCTATTTCGACCCTTTTTTTAATTTACAATTAAAACGATTAAGAGGTTATATTAAATACGAACATGTCAACTCCAGCTGGGGCGACAAAAATTACTTTTCTGTTCTTCACTATCCGAGAAACGAGCGTAACATAAAGTTTGGTCTTTCATGGACTTTTTACGACTAAGATTGTTAATATCATAGTGATAAGAATTTTATTACTTGATTGAACATCTCGGCATTATTCACTAAATTTAATTATGATGTTTAAAAAAGAAACATATTATTTATTTCTCATACTTCTTATTACATCCTGCACCTTTCATTCACGAAAAGATGACGATTTTACACTTGCTGTGCAAGATCTCGAAGCTATCAAGGAGAAGGGTAAAATTACAGTGCTTACCGATTACAGTTCCACCGATTATTTCATATACAAGGGCCAGCCACTCGGATTTCAATACGAAATGCTGCAACAACTGGCTAATCATTTATCCGTTCGCCTTGAAGTACGCGTTAGCCGCAGTTTAAATGAAAGCTTTGCCATGCTTCGTTCCGGCAAAGCTGACCTGATTGCGCAAAACCTTACCATAACTCCCGAAAGGAAGGGTTTTGTAAATTTCATTGTTCCCCATATGCAGGCCTACCAGGTTCTGGTTCAAAGAAAACCCGAAAACTGGAAGAAAATGAGTGAGAAGGAAATTCAGTCCTCCCTTATTACTACCAGAGAAGATCTTAAAGGGAAAACCATTTATGTGATGCGTGGTTCTGCCTATGCATCCAACCTTCGTGAACTTTCAGCGAAAACAGGAGCAAACATTAATGTAATAGAAGTTGATGAGAGTGTTGAACAACTGATGTACCTCGTTTCTGTGGGAGAAATTCCGTATACCGTAAGCGACAATATAATTGCTTCGGTAAACAATACCTATTATCCCAATGTGGATATCAGTACACCCTTAAGCCTTCAGCAGGATATGGCATGGGCGGTAAGAAAAGGATCCACTTCTCTCCAGCAGGAACTGAATAACTGGATCGTTGATTTTACGCAGACGCGGAAATACAAGAACATGTATGCCCGGTATTTTGAAAACAAAAAATCGGCAACCATGGTCGAAAACGATTTTTATGCGATCAATACAGGTCGTATTTCACCTTATGACCAGGATATCAGGAAGTATAGCCAGCAATTGGGATGGGACTGGCGTTTACTGGCCTCACTCATCTACCAGGAATCACATTTTAAAGTTGACGTGATATCCCAGGTCGGTGCATCCGGACTTATGCAGCTTATGCCTACCACAGCCAAGCGGTTTGGTATTGACCCTGAATCATCCGCCGCTGAACAGATAAAGGCCGGATCGGAATTTATTCTCTGGCTGAACAAATTATTCCGGGATGTGCCCGATGCCAATGAACGGGTTAAATTTGTGCTGGCTGCCTATAATATCGGGCCCGGCCATATTATTGATGCCCGTAACCTGGCAAGGAAAAACGGGGCCAATCCCGACGTATGGGACGATAATGTAGCCCGGTTTCTGCTTTCAAAAGCCGATCCGAAGTATTATAACGATCCTGTGGTAAAATTCGGCTCCTGCCGGGGCGTTGAGACTTTCAGGTATGTTTCTGAGGTGTTGGAACGGTATCAGCATTATAAGAATATTGTTGGAAAGTGACGAGTGACGAGTAGTGACTGATGAAAACGATGACTGGTGACTGGTGACGCTGACGCCGATGCCATACAGAAAAACCTCAGGGTATACAAAACTCCTGGGGTTTTTTTATGAATGGAAGATCTACTGAAAAAGATCCGGTAAAGGGTGAGATTGCCCAAAATTTTAACGCAGAGGCCGCAGAGTTTTTTCCGCAAAGAGCGATTTTATAACGGGAGGGCGCAGAAATCTCATTGCATTCGATTAACCGGATCAGAAAGATCACATACAGATTTTTCAATCTTGGCGGGAGATCTCTGCGAGATCCGCAGAGAAAATAAGCTCATTACATTCAGATTGATCAAAAATTTCAGCGAGAAGCGAGATATCCGCAAAATCTGCGAAACTGCAACGGGGCTTCTGCGAGACGCTAGACCACTTCAATGCATATTAATCTAAGAATCTCTGATTCTCTACCTACAGGATCAATCTGCCGACACTGCGAGAATAATCTGCAATACTTGTCACTACGTCCCTAGTCCCTAGTCCCTTTCTTCAAGATTTCCGCAAATTCACTGATAATCATGGCTGTCGCACCCCAGATGTGATTGCCCCGGATGTCGAAATAGGGAACAATCACTTCGTTGCCAAACAAGGTCATTGACTTGGTTTTGTGATTTACCTCGTTTAAAAGCTCGTCCAGGCTTTCCTCAATCAGGTACTGTACTTCAGACGGATCGGGGACGAAAGCCGGCCGGCTGTCTGTGACACCCACAAAAGCATGCACATTTACATTGCTCACCGGTATATGTAACGGCGTTAATTTTCCAATAATTGTCACGGATGATACATCAATCCCTGTTTCCTCATTTGCCTCCCGTAAGGCGGTATTCATAAGCGAACCATCTTCCTCTTCAAACATCCCTCCCGGAAGGCTTACCTGTCCGCTATGCACTCCCTCATATTCCGTACGTTTGATGAAAACGGTGTATACCCGGCTTCCATGGGGATATAAAAGGATAAGTACTCCTGCATTTTTAAGTGGATATTCAACTGACACCGGCCTCCTCATCGCAGGTGACATTCTGAGCTGCGCATCAACCCCCGGAAGCGGCTTTTTTAAGTTCCGAAGCCAGTTGTTCTTTCCAGTTTTCTGTCATTTCAGTCAAATCGAATAGTCCTTGCCGGATTGATCCGGGCAATGATCATGGAGGGCAACATAAGTACAATCAACGTGATCACCAACGTGCCCACATTTAATAAAATCAAGCTGGTGAGATTGAAATTCATGGGAACAAACGACAAAAAATAGGACTCCGGGTTCAGCGTAATGATCTTAAAATGTTGCTGTATAAGGCAGATACTGATTCCTATAAGATTTCCCCAGAACAACCCTTTTACAATAAGATAAAACGACTGGTATAGAAAGATGCTGCGGATGCCCTGGTTATTCATTCCCAGGGCCTTGAGAATGCCTATCATGGTTGTGCGGTCCAGTATAATGATCAATAATCCGGATATCATATTGAACACTGAAACAATCAGCATCAGTCCAAGTAAAACCCAAACATTTTTATCGATCAGTCCCAGCCAGTCAAATATCTGCGGAAACCGTTCCCTTATGTTAATTACCCGCATTTTTGCACCATTCTGATCGAAGGATACCCCGGCTATATTAAAAACCTCATTGGTGAGCTTTTTAAGCTGGGAATAATCGTCAATCAGAATTTCAAATCCGGAAACCTGGCTGCTGTCCCAGTTATTCAGATCCTGCACATGTCCCAGGTCAGCCAGGATAAACTGCTTGTCGAATTCAACAAGGCTGGTCTGGTAAATGCCGGCAATTTCAAAGGACCGGCCTCTGGGCTTGTCATTAATAAAATACATGGCAAAACGATCACCGGTTTTTAATTTAAGCAGGCCGGAAAGATATTTTGAAATCAATACCTTATCGGTTTTAACGCCCTCTTTTACACTGAAACAGCGATCCTTCAACCAGGTTTTCAGAAAAGAAATGCCAGTCGAAATCGCTTCCGATCCCTTTCACAATAGCTCCCTGTATATCAGTTTTTGTTTTGATGATACCGGGCTTTGTTGCAAACACCTGCACATGGCTTATGCCTGGTACTTCTTTCAGCAAAGGAAGAAATGGCGGGTTCCTGTTGATGGGTTCGGTTTCAAATGAATTGTTGGAATCATAATTGATGATCTGGATATGGGCTCCAAAACCAATGATCTTCCTTCGGATTTCATTTTTGAAACCGGTTACAGTCGCAACTGAAATAATCATCACAGCCAGACTGAGGGCAATGCCTGTAATGGAGATACGAATTATGGGCCCGGACAGGGAATTCTTACTTTCCTTATTGAAAGTCAGGCGATTGGCTATGAACAGACCGGTTCTCAAGCTATAGGAATACGTATGTTTCAAAGATATTAATTATTGCCCTACATTTAATTATATTTACCCATCTGATAACCATGAACATCATGTTTGCCTTTTCCGGAAATATAACCCACCTGTGTCTTGCTGCAGCTCTTTTTTTTTCTTCCTGTAATACAGCACCTTCACAGCCGGCGGTTCGCACAGGGTGTGAGAGAACCGAATTGTATCTGCAGAACCTCAAGGACAAATCAGTTGGGCTGGTAGCGAACCATACCACGGTTATTGGCAAGGAACACCTGGCAGATTTTCTCGTCAGGCAGGGAATTAACCTTACCCGGATATTTGCACCCGAACATGGCTTCCGTGGAGATGCAGATGCCGGTGCCGATATCCGTAACGGTGTGGATGCTGCCACCGGTGTGCCGGTTGTATCGCTTTACGGCGACAAATTTAAACCAACAGCAGCTGACCTTCAGGGTATTGATATAATGATCTATGACATCCAGGATGTTGGCGTACGGTTCTATACTTACATTTCAACGCTTCACTATTTGATGGAAGCCTGTGCGGAAAATAATATTCCCCTGCTTATTCTTGACAGACCCGATCCACTGGGTTTTTATGTGGATGGACCTGTGTTGGAAAATGAATTCAGGTCGTTTGTCGGCCTGCACCCGATACCCATCGTATATGGTATGACACCTGGTGAACTGGCACTTATGATTAACGGGGAGGGATGGCTAAAAGACGGGGAGAAATGCAGCCTCCAGGTGATTCCCTGTTCGGGATACAATCACAATACCCGGTACCAGCTTCCGGTTAATCCGTCTCCAAACCTCAACTGCATGCAGGCAATCTACCTTTATCCTTCCATTTGCCTGTTTGAAGGAACCATCATGAGCCTTGGAAGGGGTACATCTTCACCCTTCAGGGTTATCGGTCATCCTGATTATCCGGACAAGAATTTTTTCTTCGTTCCAAAAGCAGGTAAATCCAACCAGAATCCCTCCTTAAGGATCAAACATGTTATGGAATTAATCTGCAAAATATACCACTGGACAGCCTTCAACAAATTAACCGGATTAACCTTACATGGCTTATTGACATAAGTCAGTAAAATGAACCGGGGTAAGGATTTCTTTATACCTTATATCAACCGGCTGGCCGGTACGGCAGAATTCAGGGAACAGATACTTCAGGGTATTACTCAAACTCAAATCCGGCAAACCTGGCAGCAGGGGCTGGATGATTTCTGCAAAAAAAGGGCAGCCTATCTTCTTTACCCGGATTTTACCCGATGATGATCCGGATTTTTAACTGAAAATATAATGATGCCTGAGACTTTCGTCATACAAAGCGGTAATTGCTCAATTGAGGCAAAACTTTATTCCACGGACAGATGCTGATACAGTGATCCTGCTGCATGGAGGTCCGGGTGTTCCCGACGAAATGACCGAGGTGAGGGAAACCCTGAATCAAAAATACCAGGTTATTACCTTCGATCAGCGGGGAACCGGGAAGGGCGATCACAAAAACTGCACCTATACCATGACGGATTATTTGCAGGACATCAATAACCTGGCCGGCTTTTTCAAACTTTCTGCATTCCATCTTTTTGGCCATTCATGGGGAGGTTTATATGCCCAGCTTTATGCCAGTGAGAATACGGAGAAGATTCTGAGCCTTTTCCTGGCCAGTCCTGCCTCAGGATGCGGCCCGATAATATGGAAAATGACAGAGAGGGAAGTTCTTCAATATAACAAAAAGCGTTCAACCTGGCTGGAATGGCTTGGCATGGGGGTCAATTCATTACTCGGTATTCTGGGAAGCGACAGGGCATGCCGGAGGTTGTTCAGGCAAGTGATCATCAATTATCATAAGGGTTATCCTGTTGATCCGCCGGAACCTGAAAAGCTGGCCAAAATAAATGCCGCTCCGGTTAACAGGACAAGGCCCTTCATCGTTTCATATCCTCCGCTTGGCTCCTTTGGCCATACAAATTACCCGGTGATCGTTACTTATGGTGACGATGATGCCTATGGCAAAAGCAGGGAATTTGTATACGAACGCTTTCCTGAGGCCCGGTTTGAGGTGATTCCGGCATGCGGACATACACCCTGGAAACATAATCCGGGTGCCTTTCAAAAACTCCTGAAGGATTTTTATTCAATTTAATCTGTCGTCCAGGCAACGAATTTTCTTATTCCCGGGTTCCTATTATTGTAACAGAGTACCGGCTTGAACGAACAACTTTTAATAAATCAATGCAAACAGCATGAGAGGCGAGCTCAAAAACAGCTCTTTGAAGACCTGTATGTCCCTTTATTTCGACTTGCGCGTCGCTACCTGGTGAACCCCCATGATGCGGAGGAAGTACTCGGAAATGCATTTATCCGCGTCTTTAACAACATTGGCCAGTTTGAATACAGGGGAGAGGGCAGCCTGCTCAAATGGATCAATACAATTGTAATCAACGAATGCATTCGCTTTCTCTCCCGATACAAGCCGGTGCTGGTTGAAGAAGATGTGGCCCTGCTTGTGGCAGAAAGCGGATTTGATGATTTCTCTGCTGATTACGATGCCGAAGAGATACTGGAAATTATCGATCGATATGCCTGCCGGTTATCGTACCGTGTTTAATCTTTTTGCCATGGAAGGGTATTCTCATCAGCAGATTGCATTTATTCTGAATATCAGTGAGGGAACATCAAAATCACAGCTTTGCAAAGCCAGGAATTACATTATTGAAAAATTAAAATTCAGAACGCACTATGGAACCGCATGAACTCGACAAATATATCGGAAGCAAGCTCAGGGAGGCTGAAACTGCCAGGATCGATGGTGATATAAACGGAATGAACAGGGTATGGTCCACAATCGAGCCACAGCTTGAGAAACGAAGTTCCTTCTCATGGATGAAAGTGGCAGCTGTCGTTCTATTGCTGCTGATGCCTTCTGTTTATTTGTATCTCAGAAACCGTGAGCAGGTAAGGCAAATCAGAGCACTGAACAGCAAACTCACCATGATAGACAGGGACTACAGGCAAAAGTTGCAGGCTCTCTCTTTGAATCAACCAGAAAAGGTGGTTGTTCAGCATGACACCGTGAAACTGATCCACACGATTGAAAAGAAAGTCATTCCCGAAACAATAGAAACTGTAAAGTATGTGACTGATACTGTAATTATTTATCAGACAACCGGATGTGGCCCGGAACCTGGCTGAATCAGAGCAGGATGTTTCAACTGCAGAAATCCCTGAATCAGGCTGGCAGGTCAGTCCTGCGAAAACCGAATATATTCTGTCGAAGGATGGCACTTCAGCCAGGAAGAAGAAGAAAAGCCGGTCATTTCAAATCAGCCTGGGGACGGGCAATAGTTCAGCACAGTCTGAACCTGAACTGGCATTCAAAACAAGATTATAACCGAATTAACAATCATACAAAATCCATTTTACCATGAAATCAAGATTTCTGTTTATTTCCATTTTTTTCCTGATGATTTCCCTGAGGCTGCACGCAACGCCTGAAAAACAGTTCCTGGATACAGTGATCATCACCTGCAATGACCGGGTTCAGGTAAAGATTGCCGTATATGATGAGTCAGAGCTTAAAAGTGATACAACTCATCACAGCCATCGTATCAGAATTGCAGAAAAATCTGGAAAAAGTAAAAGACAATCTGCCAGGGGGTTTTTATAAAATCATATACAATCCGGGAGAATCGATGGTGATTGAAAAGCGTGAACCTGAAAATAAATACTGGATATCCGGTGATACAGTGACTCTGTTTCTGCAGAAAATCGAATGTGTGGTGATCACTTCGGAGATGCATCTTTTCTTCACTTTTTTTGAACTAAAGGATATGCTCGATCCGTCCCTTAATTCATGTATATCTGCCTCCATGGAAAAACTGCCCGCAAAAGTGAGATATGCACAAACTTATCATTATTCCTATGCCGGTCAAACCGGGGCAAAGGAAATTTCCCGGGTAAAATCAAACGGACTGGATATGCTCACGCTGAAAGCCGGGATTGGCACAGCATTCGTAAAAAATACAATTGTAACCGATATTGGAGGAGAAATGGGATTTAATTTCAATAAGAAAGGAGTCCTGAAAAACTGTTATTTTCTTTCAGCGAATGCAGCGTATGTGTTCAGCGATCAAAGCGATCATTTTGCCATCAATGCCTTCTTAAATGCAGGTTATAAATATAATTTATCGAATGACCGCCTTAAATCCAACTGGATTGGTGCCGAGCTGGGATTTCCAGTTCATAAGGAAGGGTCGTTTTTCAATGATAACCTGTTCAGGTTTGCAGTTCAGTGGGAGCTTGGAAAATCGGTGTATGTTGCCGGACAATTGTATGTAAACAAGGGATTCAAGTCGGCCTATCCCGGCCTGCGTATCGGTTTCTTCTTTTAGAAAGCAAGCTAAGTGTAATTTATTTGTTTCAATCTGTAAATCGTAAATCGTAAATCGTAAATCGTAAATCCCCTTGAAACCTTATCCGGTCGGAATGAGTATAAAATAAAGTGATTTAATACCTGCAACTTCATTACTTCTCAACTCGCCTGAATGAATAAATTGCGATTTTTGCTGTTGCTGATCCCTTGCTCTTTCATATCCTTTACATTGATACATGCTGTTGAACCTGATGCCGAAATCCGGCTTTATTCAACAATTTGTTCCGTGCGGGATGACAAGCTGACAGAGACCGATACAATCATCGTTCAGATTAATAACCGGAACGGAGAAGAATATTGTGATGTTGAAATATCTTTTGACAAAAATAATCCGCTTTCCCGTTTTTCTGCCTGGATATCGGATACAAATGGGATTGTTATCAGGGAATTAAAAAAGCAGGATTACAAGGATGAGAATGAAACAGATGAAAATACACTATACCAGGATGACTTTGTTCGCAAATTCACACTTAAGCACAATGTATATCCTTATTGTATAGGATATACCTATCAGTCGGTTTCAAAACAATTCCTTGGAATAGCAAACTGGTCGCCTGTAATCGATACCGATATCCCAACCCGAAAGGCCCGGTTAACAGTTCAGTATCCCGACAATTATCAGGTGCATATTTTTGAAAAGAACATTACTTCTCATTCAGTACCTCAATCTGCAGGATATTCATCCCGGTACTGGAATACCTCCTATAGTGGATCCTTAAAAAAGGAAGCATACTGTCCGGCTCTCTGGAATTATCTTCCTTTTGTTAAAATCATACCTGTTCAGTTTACTTACGGTATCAGCGGCAGGACAGACACCTGGCAGACCTTTGGTGAATGGCAGTATAATCTGAACCAGGGACTGGATGAATTGCCTTTACCCGAAAAGGAAAAAATATCCGCTTTAACAAGCCAGATTAAGGATAAAAAGGAAGTGATCAAAGTGCTGTATCATTATTTGCAGGATAATACCCGGTATGTGAATGTCAGCCTGGGCATTGGAGGAATGAAACCTTACCCGGCCGAATATGTTTCAAACAACAAATATGGCGATTGTAAGGCATTGACCAATTACATGAAGGCAATGCTTCATTATGCCGGAATTGAATCATATTATTCAACCGTATACGCAAGCGGGCAGCCCCGGGAAGTGATCACTGAAATTCCAGGACAGCAATTCAATCATGTTATTCTGGCTGTTCCATTGGGAAATGATACGCTGTGGCTCGAAAACACGAGCAATACCAATCCGTTTGGCTACACAGGTACCTATACTCAAAACCGGCAGGCCTTGCTGGTGGATGCGGGCAAAAGCAGACTGGTAAGAACACCCTCGTTGAAGGAAACGGATGTACAGGTTACAGCAAGGATGGAATTCTTCCTTGATTTTGAAGGCAACGCCAAAACCAAATTGAATTGCAATTACAGGGGAGAAAAATTTGAAACGTACAATTACCTCTACACCCAATATAACCGCGACATCCAAAATACTTATGTGCATGATCATATGCCATTTCAGGACTTTGAACTGGAAGACTGGACCCTTGTAAAAAAGGATCGTGATGACCGGAATATATGGCTTACATCTTCTTTGTCAGTTAAACATATTCTTAAATCAATAGGAAGTGAACGCTATTTTTCAATATTACCCTCAGATATTCCGGATTTTACCCTGCCCAAAAACCGGAAATTCCCGGTGCAGTTGCCCTATCCGTTATTCATGACAGATACCCTCATCTATCACCTGCCTTTTACCGGAAAAGTAACACTCCCGGATAGTATTAACAGGGAAGGGAAATACGGATTGTATCATTTAAAATTCAGATGCGACGGAAATACTGTCACCGTATTCAGGAGTTTCCTGCTTTATTCCGGAAATATTTCACTCACTGAGTACAGCGATTTTTATAGCTTTCTGTCTGCCATCAAAACGGACGAAAAAAGAAAAATTCTAATCCAGACTTTATGAAAACTTTATTTTTCACCTTCCTGTTCAGCATTACAATTTGCAGCATGATGCCGGCTCAAACGCAGCATGAATTTGGTAAATTAAACATGGATGAGATCAATATGACAATCCTATGACCGGGATAAAATTGCAGAGGCTGTTGTATTGTACGATATAGGAAACACCTTTTTTACCTATGAATATGAAGCGGGTTACGAAATTATTTTTGAAAGAACCACAAAGATCAAGATTTTATCGAAAGCCGGCATTAAATATGGTGAAGTGGAAGTCCCTTTTTTTAAAAGCAGTGATGGTCATGAAGAGGTATATGAAATTGAAGGCTATACCTATAACCTGGAAAACAACCAGGTAAAAATTACCAGGTTGGATCCCGAAAATGTATTTGTTGAAAAGGAAAACGAAAACTGGTCTCTTAAGAAATTTGCCATGCCTGATGTAAAAGAAGGTTCAGTCATAGAATACAGGTATAAGGTGAGTTCTCCATTCTTCTTTAATTTTCAGGATTGGGTTTTTCAGGGAAGGATACCTGAAGTTTACAGCGAATACACTGTGCGGATGATTCCTTTCTATGAGTATAGTTACATTCTTCAGGGCGCAGCAAAATTCGACTATTATAATAACAGGCTGGATGACACGAAAAAGACCGTTGCAAATGTTGAATTCCAGGATAATATTTTCACATTCGGCATGAAGAACGTACCGGCATTCAGGGATGAGGATTACATCACCTCCATGAATGATTATATAATGAAAATGGATTTTCAGCTGGCCGTGGTACATCATACAAATGGAAGCGCTGAAAATGTGGTAACCACCTGGCCCATGCTGATTCAGGATTTAATCAAAGACGATGATTTCGGATTGTACATGAAGTCCATTGCAAAGAATTCTGAGGATTTGCTTGCTTCTGTGGATTTATCTTCCGGCAATAACAGGGAAAAGGCCGATCGGATCTACAAATATGTCAAAGGAAATTATAACTGGAACGGAATACGGGGCAAGCAGACCACCAAAACAGCCAAGGAGTTTTTAAAAACCAAAACAGGAAATACTGCCAATATTAATCTGTTTCTCTGCAGTATGCTAAACGAAGCAGGTATTCAGGCATATCCGGTACTGCTGAGTACCCGGGATCACGGCAAGGTTCCCATGGGATACCCATTTCAGCAATTCCTTAATTATGTAATTGTTCTGGTTCGCATGGATAACGAGGATATCATGCTGGATGCCACGGAACCGTTGAGTCCTTTTGGTATGATTCCCGCACGATGCATCAATGAAAAGGGACTGATCGTGGCAAAAGATAAGACAGAATGGATTCCCCTGGAAGATCATGTTGAATCAGAAGTAACGGATTCGGGATTTATTTCATTTAATGAAGCACTCGATTCGGCTATTATTGATTACCACCTCACTGCTACAGGACATTCGGGACTGGATTACAGGAGTTCATATCAATCAGATCCTGAAGAGTTTAAAAAAGAATTTTACACGGATGAAATGGCTGTAAAAAAGGAAATTTCGGTAATGAATGAGCATTCAGCGGATCTGCCTTTTATACACAATTATTCTGCCTCCCTGCCGGTGGACATGGTTGGAGACAAATTGCTGGTTAATCCTTTTCCGGGTCTTGTACCCACAGAGAATCCGCTTAAACTGCCTTTCCGGTCCTATCCGGTGGATATGGTATATAAAAACAAGCATTCATTTTATACCACCCTTGATATCCCGGAAGGGTATAAATACCTTGATCAAAATAAAAGTGTTTCTGTTGACAATGAACTGGTAAACATACAGTACCGGATTGAGAACAGGGAAAACAAAATGGTGATTTCGGGCTCATATGAGTATAAAAAGCCCGTGTATCTGAAACATGAATATTACGATTTGAAGAGCTTTATTACCAAGATTGTGGAAACATTTAATGATAAAATTGTGTTAGTAAAAATCTAACGAGCCACATTCCTGCAAAAACACTATTTGAAAGTTTAGTAACTTGCAGGGAATTTCAGCAGGTAAATAAAGCAATAATTGAATGGTTGAACTTTGTGCGATTGCATCGGGAAGTAATGGGAATTGCTATTATATAGGCAATCAGCGGGATGCCGTATTGGTGGATGCCGGTATAACGGCAAAGCTCATCCTGGCCAGGATGAAAAAGCAAAACCTGGAAGCCTCTAAAATTAAAGGCCATATTTATCACGCATGAACATTCAGATCATGCCATGGGCGCCAGGGTGCTTTCAAAGAAATTGCATATTCCCGTATTCCTGACATCCCGAACCTTTGTGGGGATGTATCCTAATCAGAAGCCGCTGGCACCGCGGTTCTTTGAGCCGGGACAGGAAATAACAGCAGGCAGCTTCCGCATCCATACTTTTTTGAAAAACCATGATGCTGCCGAACCCTGTTCATTCAGAATAGAGCATGATGGCATGCACGTGGGTGTATTTACAGATATAGGAAGCGCCTGTGATAATGTGCGGAAACATCTGGAAATGTGCCATGCCCTGTTTCTTGAGACAAATTATGACGATACCATGTTGAGAGAGGGTAGTTATCCATGGTCCTTAAAGCAACGCATACTATCCGATCACGGGCACTTATCGAACGACCAGGCCTTTGATCTGCTGAAGAATCATTCCGGGTCGCAACTGGAAGTCGTTTTCCTGAGTCACCTCTCGGCAGAAAACAATACCCCCGAAAAGGCGATCGGCCGTTTTGAAGAACTGAAAGAGAAATACAAAATCCGGCTGACTTCCCGTCACGCCCCCACAGATGTATTTATACTCGGTAAACGTTATGTGCAGGGAACGCTGGATTTTAGTTGATAGTTGATAGTTGGTTGTTAGGCTGTAGGCTAGGCTGTTAGGCTGAAGGCTGTAAGGCTGTAGGCTATAGGCTGTAGGCTGCATGAAGAACCGCAGAACCGCAGAACCGCAGAACTGCAGAACCGTTTTGACTGCAAGACTGCAAGACTGCATGACTTCAAAAGTTTTTACATCAGCACATTTGCACATTTAGTCACATTAGCACATTAGCACATCAGCACATTATTTCGTTTTTAACTTTTCACTGAGTTCGTCCGGGGTAGGCCTCCAGCCCATACCGCAAACATTCCATAGCCTTTTTCAGGTCGTCGAGGTTAAGCACATAGGCAATCCTTACTTCCTGTCTGCCAAGGTCTGTGTTGAAGTAAAAACCTGAGCCGGGAGCCAGCATCACGGTTTGTTTTTGATAATCGAATTCCTGAAGCATCCACATGGCAAATTTCTCGGCATCGTCTACCGGCAGTTTGGCCATAACGTAAAAGGCTCCTTTGGGCATGGGGCAAAATACACCGTTGATGTCATTGAGGGCCTTTACAACAAAATTCCGCCTTTCAAGGAAAGCATTGTATACATAATCGAGGTATTCCTGCGGGGAATCAAGTGCTGCCTCGGCAGCCAGCTGGCCCAGGTTGGGCGGACAAAGCCTTGCCTGGCAGAATTTCAGGGCTGTCTGAAGCAATTCCCTGTTTCTTGAAGCCAGCACTCCAACACGCAGGCCTGTGGCACTATATCTTTTAGAGACTGAATCAATGAGGATCAGGTTCTTTTCAATTCCCTCCAGTTGCATAGCCGATGTAAATTCTCCCCCGTCATAACACAATTCCCTGTATACCTCATCACAGAGAAAAAATAAATCATGCTTCTTTACAAGGTCACGGAGCTGTTCAAGCTCCTCTTTCGAGTAGAGATAACCTGTGGGATTATTCGGGTTACAGATAATGATGGCCCTGGTGCGGTTCGTTATTCTCTTTTCAAATTCGCTGATGGGAGGGAGCGCAAAGCCACTTTCGATACTGGAGGTAACCGGAACAACTATAACGTCGGAAGCAGTTGCGAAACTGAAATAATTAGCATAGAAAGGTTCCGGAACAATGATCTCATCTCCTGCATTAAGACAGGTTAACAGGGTAAGGGTAATGGCCTCGGATGCCCCGGTAGTGATAAGGATATCCTGGTAATCGAGATCCACCCCGATGGATTTGTAATAGCTTGTGAATTTCCGGCGCAAGGATTCATTGCCTGCGCTGTGGCCGTAATCAATAATTTTTGAATCGATGTTGCGAATGGCCTCAATAGCATTGGGAGAAGTCAGAATATCCGGCTGACCGATGTTCAGCCTGTAAACGGTACACCCTCTTTTACCTGCTTCCTCAGCAAGGGGAACAAGTTTGCGGATAGGAGAATTGGGCATTAACTGGCCCCGGTTCGATATGTTGGGCATGTGTTGTGGCGTTAAAAATTAAAAATCCTGTCTGGTAAGGGCTTTGCCCCGGTTATCCGGATTTAATTCGCCGCCGGTTCTACCTTTCCTTTAATATGAAGAATTACCGGATCACCTTCAGCGTTGGAATATACTGTAATTTGCTTGTGAAAACTTCCTGTTATGCGGGTGTTATAGCTGACCTTAATGGTTCCCTTACTGCCTCTTTTAATAGGTTCTTTGGGCCATTCCGGTACCGTACATCCGCAGGATGATCGTACATTTTTCAAAATAAGAGGCTCCTTTCCGGTGTTTTTAAAAACAAAGGCAAAAGTTCCATCGCCCTTTTCAGGAATCGTACCGAAATCATGTTCTGTGGTTTCGAATTGAATACCGGCTCCGCTAATGTTTTCTGTTTTACCCGGCGTTTGTGAACAGCTTATCATGAACCACAAAGCAGCCATGATGAACAGGGGAAATACCTTTTTCATAACTTTTCAATGTTTCTTTGAGGCAGCAAAAATAATGGTTTTCATCAAATGAATTGCATTTAAATACAAAAATCATGTTTAGCTTATGCAGTTGGTCACTATCAACTATCAGCTCTCAACCATCAACTAATTGCCGAAATGTTTTATTTTTGTTGGCTTAACAGAAACTGTACAGTCATAAATTTTTTACAACATGGAAATTCCCAGCAAATATGATCCGAAACAGGTTGAGGATAAATGGTATAGTTATTGGATGGCAAGGGAATTCTTTAAATCGGTACCTGACGGGCGTAAACCATATACGATTGTAATTCCGCCGCCAAATGTAACAGGTGTTTTGCATATGGGGCATATGCTGAATAATACGATTCAGGATATCCTGGTGCGCAGGGCAAGAATGCAGGGTAAGAATGCCTGCTGGGTGCCCGGAACCGATCATGCCTCCATTGCAACGGAAGCAAGGGTGGTAGCAAAACTGAAAAGCGAAGGCATTGATAAAAATACACTTACCCGCGAAAAATTCCTGGAATATGCCTGGGAATGGAAACAAAAGCATGGTGGCATCATCCTGGAACAGCTAAAAAAGCTGGGTGCTTCCTGTGATTGGGAACGTACCAAATTCACGATGGATGATGAAATGTCGGAAAGTGTGATCCGCGTATTTGTTGATTTATATTCAACAAAGGACTTATTTATCGTGGTATTCGGATGGTAAACTGGGATCCCCAGGCACGAACCGCTGTTTCGGATGAGGAGGTGATCTACCGTGAGGTGAAGTCAAAATTATATTATGTTAAATACCGGATCGAGGGTTCCGATGAATTTGTCACCATTGCAACCACAAGGCCCGAGACCATTCTCGGAGATACAGCAGTATGTGTGAACCCGGCCGATGAACGGTACCAGCACCTGGCGGGTAAGAAGGTAATTGTTCCAATGGTCAACCGGGTGGTTCCGATAATCCAGGATTCATATGTGGAAATGGAATTTGGCACGGGCTGTTTGAAAATCACGCCCGCGCATGATATCAACGACTATGAGATAGGTATAAAATATAATCTTCCGTCCATTGATATTTTTAACCTGGATGGCACATTAAGTGAAAAAGCGTTGCTGTTTGTGGGAACCGACAGGTTTAAGGCAAGGGATCTTGTTGTTGATCGCCTGAATGAAGAGGGTTTGCTTGACAAAGGTTGAAGATTATATAAATAAGGTCGGTTTTTCTGAACGCACGGATTCCGTTATTGAACCACGTCTAAGTATTCAGTGGTTTGTTAAAATGAAGCAGATGGCGGGACCTGCACTTGAAAATGTAATGAATGACAATATCACCCTGTGTCCTCCGAAATTCAAGAATACGTACCGCAACTGGATGGAAAACGTAAGGGATTGGTGTATTTCGCGCCAGTTATGGTGGGGCCAGCGAATCCCGGCGTATTATATTGGTGCCGGCTCAGACTATGTTGTGGCCATGAATGCACAGGAGGCCCTTGAAGCTGCCCGTCTCAAGACAGGAAATCCGGCCCTGGGTCCGGATGACCTCAGGCAGGATGAGGATGTACTGGATACCTGGTTCTCCTCATGGTTATGGCCTATTTCGGTATTTGACGGGATACGGAATCCCGGCAATCCCGATATTAATTATTACTATCCTACCGATGACCTTATAACTGCCCCTGAAATATTGTTTTTCTGGGTGGCACGGATGATCATGGCAGGGTATGAGTACAGGAAAGAAAAGCCTTTTAAAAATGTTTACCTCACGGGCATCGTCCGTGATACCAGAAAGCGGAAGATGTCAAAATCACTCGGCAATTCACCGGATCCTCTTGACCTTATAACAAAATACAGCGCCGATGGTGTGAGGGTGGGGATGTTGTTGTGCTCTCCGGCAGGGAATGATCTCCTTTTTGATGAGAGCCTGCCCGAGCAGGGCCGTAATTTTACAAACAAGATTTGGAATGCATTTCGCCTGGTGAAATCCTGGGATGTGGACAAAACCCTCCATGCACCCCCCGCCTCCGAAAGGGCCATGGTATGGTTTTATGAAAGGCTGAAACAGGGTGTCCGTGAAATTGAGGAAGCATTTGCTCAATACCGTATTTCAGAAGCGCTCATGATTGCCTATAAATTGTTCTGGGATGAGTTTTCCTCCTGGTATCTTGAAATCGTTAAGCCCGAATACCAGAAATCAATCGACAGCCGTACCTATCAGACAACAATTGAAATGTTTGAAGTACTTCTGAAAATCCTTCATCCTTTCATACCCTTTATCACAGAGGAAATTTGGCATTTGCTTAAGGAGCGTCCCACGGGATTCAGCATTATGTATGAAAGAACCCCTTCGGTAAAGCCCATCGATAATGAAAAGCTGCGTTTGTTTGAGCAGGTGAAGGAAATAGTGACTTTTATCCGTAATGTGAGGGTGGATAACCAGATACCTTATAAGAACAAGCTTACCTTATATGTCCGGCCGGTCAGTTACCACGGAGATTTTAACCCGGTTATCTGCAAACAGGGTAACCTCGATGAAATCAAAATGATCGAAGAAAAACCTGAAGGTGCCGCAAACCTGATCACCTCCTATGCGGAATTCTATATTCCTTTGGGTGATTTTCATAACGCGGAAGATGAACTGGCCAAGCTCCGGAAAGAACTTGAATACGTACAGGGATTTCTGGAAACCGTGATGAAGAAATTAAACAATGAGCATTTTACAAGCCATGCTCCTGCAAAGGTAATTGACCTTGAAAACCGCAAAAAGTCAGATGCAGAGCAGAAGATACGGGCGATTGAGGAGGCTATTAAGGGACTAGGTAGTAGGGACTAGGGAGTAGGGAGTAAGGAGTAAGGAGAGATTCAGTGATTAAGATGCTTTGTTTCAGAAGAAATCGACTGCACGACTGCATAACTGAAAGTCTGCATAACTGCATGTCTGCATAACTGCATAGACTGCAATGACTGCAAGACTGCATGACTGCAAGACTGCAAGACTGCAAGACTGCAAGACTGCAGAACCGCAGAACCGCAGAACTTCATGTTTGTACGACTGCACAGTTCCCTCATTCGTCAACAATCTTTCGCCATTCGTCACTAAAAACAAGCTTCACTCGTCACTGGTCAACTGTCCCTTGTCACATAGCGTTAGGAGATTCGTCAATAATATTTTCCTGTTGGAAGCTAAATTTCGTATTAGAAGGAAAACTTAATCCAAACTTCCATGAAAGGAATAATCCGCTTATTTGTTTTGATAGCATGTGGAACGGCATTATTCACACATGTCAGCGCGCAGGAAAGATCAAACCAGATCACTCCTACCTATCAGTTTGAATTCAGGTTGGCATCCAAAGGGGATACAGTAACAACCTTGTATTGCGTACTAAAAGAAGAGCAAATATCCCGTTTTGTCAAACTTTATGTCAGCTATAATGACAAAACCCGGCAGTATTATACAAAAAATATCCTAAGGGACAAATCATCCGAGTTTTTCCTGCTTGATGGCCTGGTTTACATTAGGATCATGGAGCAGCTGGAGGATCCGTTTGTAATAATTGAAGGAGAAGACAGGGCGGGAAGGAAAATCGTTATTAACGGAAAAAGTGCTAATGGCATGACCATTAACTCAAAACATGAAAGAGAAAACTGGAAAAATTCAATGGCCAGGATCGATTCAATGGATGTTGCCAGGCATAATCATGACGCTTTTGACGGAAAGGACGGGAAGAACAAATACAAAAACAAAATGGCAGTTGCAGACGGTGCTTCAAATACCCAGTCATTTTCAACGCAAAAGACGGTATCGCTCACTCCCAGTAAGGATGCCTATTTGTATATGACAATGAAGCCCGGGTATGAATATTATGCAACAACAAATTTCGGCACAAGCAACAGATTTTACTCGGGTGAATGGAGCGCGAGCAATTACAGGGTAAATCAAAGAAGTGTAATGGATTTTGATGTGGCATCCATTCCGGCTGATGCAGTTATACTGGAGGCCAAACTTACTTTATATTCCATGTCTCCTCAGCTTAATGATGATTACCGTCATTCCAGTTCCTTAATTAAACCGAATTCAGTTTATAAATCAAATGCAAGCTATATTGAACGGGTTACAACAGGCTGGAGCGAATCAACCGTAACCTATAGCACACAGCCGGCCACTTCCGCAAGTCACAGGGTATTGCTGCAGGAATCGCAGGCATATGATCAGAATTATATTGACTACGACGTTACAGGGATGGTGCAGGACATGCTCAATAACCCCGGTGAAAGTTTTGGTTTCATGCTTCGTCTGGAAAATGAGATAAAATATACCCGTATGGCCTTCTGTTCACGTGAATTCCCTGATACAGCCAGATGGCCACGCCTGGTAGTTAAATATGCGATCGCCGATAAGATGTGTACGTTTTATCATCATAGTTTTGTCCTGAAAACAGACGGAAGTTTGTGGGCATGGGGTGGCAATTTGAATGGTGAAATTGGTGACGGAACAACTACAGACAGGTATTCACAAGTGCAGATCGGTACCGATGAGTGGAAACAGGTTTCTGCAGGCTATAATCATACACTGGCCATAAAAACGGATGGATCACTTTGGGCCTGGGGCCTTAATATAACCGGTCAATTGGGCGATGGAACAAATGCAGAAAAACATTCACCCGTAAGAATAGGAACTTCCGGTAACTGGAAACAGATATCGGCCGGGTATAACTATTCAGTTGCTATCCGGACAGATGGAACCTTATGGGCGTGGGGTTTCAATGATAAAGGCCAGTTGGGAAATGGTTCAACTGTTGCCAGATATGTACCCGTAAAGATCGGAACTGCCTCTGACTGGAAAATGGTGGTCGCCCGAAACAATTTTACCCTGGCCATCAAAAAGGACAGTACTTTGTGGGCATGGGGAAGCAATGATCGTGGTCAGCTGGGCGATGGAACAACCATTGACAAGCATTCTCCTGTGCAAATAGGAACAGATAAAGACTGGAAAACTATATCTGCAGGATGGGACCATGCACTTGCCCTCAAATACAATGGAACATTATGGGCCTGGGGACGTGACAATTACGGCCAGTTAGGTGACAGCACAAAAGCAACCCGTCTCTCCCCTATGATGGTGGACAATTCTTCGGACTGGAAAGATGTTTCAGCAGGCTATCAGCATTCCCTGGCGACTAAGGCTGACGGAACATTATGGTCGTGGGGGTATAATTATTACGGTCAATTGGGAGATGGTACGGATGGGAATGCAGTGTTTATGCCTTTACCGGTGGAAGGTATGACCAATTGCACGCAGATTGCTGCAGGCTGTTCATATTCCCTGGTATTAAATCCCGATGGAAGTTATTGCGGGACAGGATTAAATAATTCAGGTCAGCTGGGAGATGGAAGTACTATAAACAAATTTTCATTCGCCTGTGTCATCTCCTTATACACAATTAAGAACCACTGCCTCCGGAACAGCCATCGAAGAATCTGCCATAGCGGAAAAGGAAAATGATATGCAGCAGCCTTATGTGGAACAGAATTATCCTAATCCTTCAACGGGTATCACAACAATTGACTGCTACGTATCCCGATAATGCAGGTGATGCCAGGATAGTTGTATACAATATGTCGGGTATTATTGTCCATCAATATCCGATTGCCAGCAAGGGTAATTCAAGTGTCTCCCTTGATTTGCAGAACCTGCCTTCAGGTATCTATTTTTATAGAATGATGATTGATGGCAACGCGGTTGCGGATAAGAAGCGATTGGTATTGATAAAATAATATGGACTTTCCCCAGGGGATAATTAGAGACAAGGCATTGCCTTGTCTCTACAGTTGCTTCTGATTACCGAACACCGACCACCGAATACCGATTACGAATCACTTCTACGGGGCTAGCCTGTGAATTTCCCAGATATTGCCATTCATCTTATATTCAAACCGGTCATGGAGCCGGTTTTCTCTTCCCTGCCAGAATTCAATTGTATGCGGAAATAACTTGTAACCACCCCAGTTTTCAGGTCTTTCAAGCAGTTTGCTCTTAAACAGCTGTTCATAATCTTTCTGAAGATTATCAAGGTATTCACGGCTGGGAACTGTGCGGCTTTGTGGAGAGGCCCATGCACCGATCTTGCTCCCTTCGGGACGCGACTGAAAATATTCATCTGAAATATGACGTGGAGTTTTTGCGACTCTTCCTTCAATTCTGACCTGTCTTTCAATCACCGGCCAGAAAAACAGGAGTGAAGCGTTAGGATTATGTGCAATCTGTATGCCCTTCCTGCTTTCATAATTGCTAAAAAAAGTAAATCCGTCATGATCCAGGTTTTTCAGCAGCACTACCCTTGATGAGGGTATTCCTTCCGTTCCCACGGTGGAGAGAACCATAGCGGTTGGCTCTGACACGTTTGCCTTCATCGCATCATTGAGCCAGTACCGAAACTGCACAATGGGATCAATATCCAGATTGTCAATTTCAAGCTGAGAATAGGTATACTCTTTTCTGATTTCGTTTAAGTCAGGCATATTCTGTGTGAGATGAGCCTGTAGAACATCTCAGATCGCCATTGGTTCAAATTTTATATTCCGTGCATTCCGAATACTGGCGTTGAGTTCAAAGCCTGCCAGAAGTGCCAGTGCATTAAAGTTCATCCAGAGCATCACGGCGATCAGGGTGCCAATTGATCCAAAGAACTTATTAAACGGGGCGAAGTGATTAACAAAGTACGAAAATCCAATAGATGTGATAATTGATAACAGCGTGGCCAGGATAGAACCCGGGGTAAAAAACCTCCACCTTTTTCTTCCTGAAGGGGCCAGGAAGTATAAAAAAGAGATGGCAAGAAATGTCAGGGTCAATATCACTATCCATTTTCCTAGCTGTAGCAGCAAATAATTGCCGTAATCCATGATGATGCCATGCATGTAGAGATATTTTATCCCCAGATTACTAAAAAACAATAAGATGGCAGCCAGAGTGACCAGTACAAAAAGTATTGCAAACAGGCCAACGGCAACTAACCTTCGGTTGATCCACTGGCGGGTCTCCATGGAATGGTATGTGGCATTAAAGGCTTCAAGGATGCCGTTGATTCCTTTCTGCACAAAATACACGGTGACCAGGAAACCAAATATCTGTAATCCGTTATGTTTATCCTGAAGCAGTATTTCCAGGGCAGCATAAGAATTTTTAGGGATCACCTCCATGAGAATTTCCATCAAACCCTGCTGAAAATTGCGGATCGGCAGGTAAGGAATGAGTCCCAGGAGGAAAACGATGGCCGGACCAAGGGCCAGCAGGAAATGAAAGGCAATGGACGTTGCCCTGATGTTCAGGGATCCTTTTGAAAGTCCCCTGATAAAAAAGGAAATCACCTCATAGGCAGACAGTCCCCTGGTGCCTGGAAATTTTATTTGTTTGCTCCACCGGACCAGCCTTTTGTTGCGGATATTGATTTTAAACGTATTGGTGAGACGGTCCGAATTCATCTGTCTTGTAATTTAAGGCTTTCAAACTCAGATCGAGACTTTTAATCTGGTGGGTAAGTGCTCCGACGGAAATAAAGTCAACTCCACATTCGGCATAAGACCTGATATTCTCAAAGGTAATTCCACCGGAGGATTCTGTCTCATAAAGCCCGTTGATCATTTCCACTGCCTTCCGGGTATCGGGGATATTGAAATTGTCGAGCATGATCCTCTGAACGCCGCCAATTGAAAGAATGGTTTGTACATCCTCCAGGTTTCGGGCTTCAATTTCAATATTCAGATTTTTTCCGGTACGCCGCATATATTCTTTTACTCTATGGATGGCCTGGCTGATACCGCCCGAAAAATCGACATGATTGTCCTTTATCAGGATCATATCGAACAGACCGAAACGGTGGTTTTCCCCTCCTCCGGTCTTTACCGCGGCTTTCTCAAGCAATCGCATTCCCGGGGTGGTTTTTCGGGTATCGAGGATGCGGGTTTTCAATCCCTGCAATTGACCCACATAGCGATGAGTGGTTGTTGCAATGCCACTCATACGTTGCATTATATTAAGGACGAGTCTTTCTGCCTTCAGCAAGGCCAGTATCCTGCCTTCCACAATAAATGCGATATCGGGAGGGGCAACCCATTCCCCGTCATGTTTGAATACTTCAATCTGAGCATTCGGATCAAGCTTATGAAAAATGCGCAGGGCAACATTTACTCCGGCAAGGATACCCTCTTCCTTAACGAGCAGCTGGGCTTTGCCTTTGGCATTATGGGGTATACAGGCACGAGAGGTGTGATCCCCGTCACCAATATCTTCTTTCAGTGCGTTGTCAATGAATTCGTCGAAATAGCTATTCGGCATTTCCCTCTTCGAATCGGAGTTGGTGAATATATGGTTTATTCTGAGTCATTTTAATCCACAGTGTTACTCTGAAAGTTCCCGATGATGTCACCAGGTTACCGATCGCATATTGCGACCCTTCTTTTCCCCCCTTGTGAAGAATTGTGAAACTGCTTGGCACGTGTTTTGCAAAGAAATCCTTAATTATAAGTTCAGCCTGCTGCTTACTATAAATATCTTCCTGCTCAAGGATAGCCAATTCTATGCTGGTATTGAAATATCCCGACAGGACAGACGTATTGCCAGTACGGAGGGCATCGATCACAGCCTGCGGAATGTCTTCAGCCATCCTGTTTTCTGCATGGGCGGGAACAACGAAAAATAGAAATATCAGAGATAATATATAACTGTTGATCTTCAAAGTAATGTTTATCATACTTCTTTTAAAATAAAAAGTATTTTTGATCAGGAATAAATCCTTTTGCATGGCAAATTTAATTATTTAATTGAATTATAATTATGCTCAAATTCCTTGCCAACAATTCTGTCTTGCTTCCCGGTTTCGGTTTATTGTATTGTTTTCGATGAAAATTGCAGTATTGAATATCGGGCGTACCGGAGAATCCTGGTTAAAGGATGGCCTTGCCGTTTACGAAAACAGGCTGCGCCATTACGTTCCTTTTGAGATGATCTATCTGCCTGAACCAAAACCGGCAAAAAATCAAACTGAAAAAATGCAAAAGGAAAATGAAGGAAGAATCATCCTTTCTGCCCTTGCCAGTTTTGATTACAAGGTGTTACTTGATGAAAGGGGGAAAATGATGAGTTCAACAGCTTTTTCAGGGTTTCTTCAAAATGCCATGAACCGGGGTACAAAAAATCTTGCCTTCGTTACAGGCGGACCTTATGGATTCTCCGACGAGGTTTACAAGGCGGTACCTGAGCGGATTTCTTTATCAGAAATGACTTTTTCACATCAAATGATCAGGCTTGCTTTTTCTGGAACAACTTTACCGTGGATTTACGATCATCAGGGGAGAACCCTATCACCATGCCTGAATTTCAGTTTTAATCCTGGGAGGGAATCAGTATGAATCTGAACAGAACGATTTTTATTTTTCTTGCACTTCTTGCACTTACCATCGGCAGTGATTACTTTCTCGACAACTATCATTATCGTGCTGCGGAGCACAGGCGACTGCAGAAGGAGATGGATGAAAAATTCAAAGAGGCAGACAGGATTCATGACAAACTGGAGAACAACAACTGGCAGCTTAATACTGCCATACCCGACAAGGGCATTATCATGGTGGCGTATCGTGAAAACAACCTTTTATACTGGTCAGATAACAGCATAACACTTTATCCTTTTAATGAAAACCTGATTGATGGCAAGCGTTTTGAGTTCATTTCAAACGGATATTATGTTATCAAGTCCTATTTAACTGACTCCATCCGTTCTTATGCGCTTATCCTGGTTAAAACCCAATATCCTTACGAAAACGCATTTCTTAAGAGCCGTTTCCAGCCCGATCTTAAACTGCCAAAATCGACGGAATTGTTTACGGAAGCACAGCCCGGGTCCTTTGCTGTTCATGATTGGGAAGGTATTTATCTTTTTTCTGTAAAGTTTTCTCAGAATGAACTCAGGTTTTTCCAGGTTGAAAAACGTCTTACACCCATCCTGTATCTCCTTACCCTGCTTGCCTTATTGCTTTTATTACGGGGAATAATACGGCAGATCGCAGACCGCAGGATCAAAAATGCCGCCATATTTGGACTCGCGGTTTTTCTGGCGCTGTTCCGATATGTTCAGTATGTATATCATATTCCCGGTGACATATATGCATTAGAAGCCTTTGGCCCCGTTCCCTTCGGTAAATCTGCCTGGCTTCCTTCCCTGGGTGATATTTTTATGAATACGGTCTTCATTCTTTTTTTAATTGTACAGTTTAACCGCGATTTTACCTTTCCACGTTGGTTTTATGATTCCAAAAAGGGAGGATTTCCGCTGGTCATCATTATCATGACGATCCTGCTTACCTGCTTTTATATATATACCCACAGCATTTTTTCAAATCTTATCCTTCATTCTACAATCAATTTTGAAACCTATAAGGTAGCCAGCCTGAGTATTTTTTCCGTCATGGGATTGATGATTGCAGCTATGCAGTTCGCCTCCCTTCTTTTGCTTGCCCATAAAATGCTGACGATTTGCAATAAAAACAGCAAAATAGATAAGGTATTTTTCCTGTTTCTGATTGTCAATACCCTGTTATTCTTTGGATTGTACCTGCTTCATTTTAAGTTTGATTTTGGATCTCATATTGCATTTGTTCTGCTGTTTGCCCTGCTTACTCTCTTCCAGTACAGAAGGGTACCCCTGGGAGGTTATGCACCGCTTGCCCTGATGGTCGTGTTTTTCTCAGTATATGCCGTTTATTTCATTTCCTATTATTCGAAACAACGGACGGTGGAAAATATGAGGGTTATGGCGGATAACCTGGCAGCCCAGCACGATCCGGTGGCTGAATACCTGCTTGAAGATATCAGTCGCCGACTTGAAAAGGATGAGACGCTGGCGAAATATTTATTTAATATGAATATTCCCAGTGATCAGATATTTAATCATTTACGAATCAATTATTTCAACGGATTCTGGGGTAAATACAAAATTGTCTTCCAGGATTGTTATCCCAATACGGAAATTCCATACCGATGACGGGCCTTTTCAGAAGCAGCAGAATTGCTTTGATTATTACAACAGTATGCTTGTAAATGGCAGCACCAAACTTCCCCGGACTGATTTCTATTTCCGTGATGTTCAAAATGGCAAGATAAATTACCTGGGCTGGATAAAGTATAAACTTCCGGGAAAGAATAAAGTAGTTACATTTTTTATTGAACTTGAATCCAGACTGATTGCCGAAGAACTGGGATATCCTGAATTGCTTCTTGATGAGAAATACCAGAAGAACAAGTTAATGGAGGAATATTCCTATGCAAAATACTATAAGAATCAGTTGATCGCACAGTCAGGTTCCTTTCAGTACAGCCTTAACTTCGATACATACAGGAATATGTCAAACCGCCTTGATGCGCAAAATCACCTGATGTATTTTGACGGATACAATCACCTCATCTATTATGTGAATAAAAACAGTGTGATTATGGTCAGCCTGCCCGAAACATTGTTTTTTGATAAGCTGGTTTCATTCTCCTATTTGTTTTTGTTCTTTTACTTAATCCTCTTGTTGTATACGGCTACAAATAATTTTTCAAAGATCGGGCGCAACATTGATCTCAACTTTAAAAACAAAATTCAACTCTCCATCATTGCTGTTTTATTTCTTTCGCTTTTGCTTGTTGGTGGCGGTACAATTTATTTCAGCATAATGCAGTATCAGAAAAAGCAGCATGACCAGCTCAGTGAGAAAATCCAGTCGGTATACAGTGATCTGGATAATAAGCTGGCTTACCTGCCTGTAATAAGAAAGGATTCGCGGGGCCCGGATTATGACAATCTCAACCAGCTGCTGATCCGGTTTTCTGATGTTTTTTATTCCGATATAAACCTGTACGATCCCAAAGGAAACCTACTGGCTACCTCCCGTACTGAAATCTTTGACCAGGGCATCCAGGGAGAAAAGATGAATCCTGTTGCGTATGAAAAGATGGTGATGGAAAAACAGGCTGAATTTATTCATCGCGAAAAGATTGGCAATCTTACCTATCTTTCTGCCTATGTTCCCTTTGTGAATGTGAAAGGAGAACTGATGGCCTTTTTGAACCTGCCTTATTTTACCAAGCAGAATATCCTGAGAAACGATATTACCACACTGGTTGTTGCTATTCTGAATATTTACGTGCTGCTTGTGTTGCTTACAATAGCCATGGCCGTTATTATTTCAGACCAGATCACCCGTCCCCTGAAGCTCATCCAGAAAAAATTCAGCGAAATCAAACTTGGAAAGAAAAATGAGCAGATCATTTACCAGGGCAAGGACGAGATTGCAGGGCTTGTGGATGAATATAACCGGATGGTAAAGGAACTGGCAAAGAGTGTGGAAATGCTGGCGAGGTCGGAGCGTGAAAGTGCCTGGCGTGAAATGGCCAAACAGATTGCCCATGAAATCAAGAATCCGCTTACTCCAATGAAACTGAGTGTGCAGCACTTATGGCGCTCATGGAAGGATAACCGGGAAGACTTTGATGAATATCTTGAAAAAGTGACCCAGACACTAATTGAACAGATTGATAATCTGTCATTTATAGCTTCAGAGTTTTCGAATTTCGCCAAAATGCCAAAGGCTGTAAACGAAGAGATCAACCTCGTGGATGCCATCAAATCCATACTTCAGCTATTTGAAAATACGGAGGATGTAGACTTCCTGTTTGATTATGAAAGTAAGGCGTTACCAGTGTTATGCAGATAAAGAACAACTATCCAGGGTATTTATCAATCTCATAAAAAATGCCATCCAGTCTATTCCCGAAAACCGCAAGGGAAGGATCGGGATCAATGCTTTATTATCGGGAGGCATGGTAAGGGTAAGTATATCCGATAATGGTAAAGGAATTCCGGATGAACTACAAAGCAAATTATTCACTCCAAGTTTTACGACCAAATCAAGTGGTATGGGGTTAGGCCTTACAATTGTCAAGAACATTATTGAATCCTTTGACGGGCATATCACGTTTAAGACAAGGGAAAATCAAGGTACAACTTTTCTGATTGAATTGCCATTTTACAGGAACGGACAAAAGATAGAAGAAAAGTTGATATAATGAAACCTTGGGAAAGGTAACCATGTATACATAGGTTACTTAAACAAACCAACCGGCTAACCCATAGTTCATTTGAGACGCATATTATTCATATTCGCTGGCCTGTTCTTATGGCTGCTGGCAGTTCTTCCCCAAAATGTTGAAATGCCTGGTGTCGTCAATCATTACCTTCGGGTAAAAAGTGTATTGACTGACCGGGTTTTGGTTACTTCTTCTTCCGAATTAAGCTATTTTCATCCGGGTGACAAGGTTTTGCTGATTCAGATGACGGGTGCTACCATGCCGACAATCCCCGGTTTTGAAACAAATCCAAACAGGTACAAGGATGAATGGCGAAATGCAGGGAAGTATGAAATTTTACAGGTGGATGAGGTCATCACCGGGGCAAACAATTATATAGTTTTTACGGATAATCATGTGAATCTGTATGATAATGGTGAAAAAATTCAGCTGGTGCGGCTGGTGGAAGGGGATAATGTAACTGTAACTGCAAATGTAACGGCAAAGCCGTGGGATGGGTCAACAGGAGGTATTATTGCTATTATCGGAATGGATTCGGTTAAGCTGAATGCAAACCTGGATGCTGCGGGATTTGGATTCAGGGGCGGCACCGTGCCTGTTGAGAATTACACCAAAGGATGCCGAACCAATGCATTTAGCAAACCGGGACATGAAATTCTTGATACCCTGCATTTTGACAAATATAAATTAAACAGATCAGGAAACAAGGGAGAGGGTATTATAACTGCGGATACGATAGTGTGGCCTTATACAAAGGGCGCCGGAAGTGCAATCAATGGTGGCGGTGCCGGAAACGGATTGTTTTCAGGTGGCGGTGGTGGCGGTAACTACTGGCAGGGGGGAGACGGAGGAAGGCAATCCTCATTATGTGTAAATGATACACTTGTCAGGGCCTGGGGTGGCCTCGCATGTAATCTATTGTACAGAAATCGAAGGCGGGGTTATCATGGGCGGTGGCGGTGGCAGCGGTGTTCAGAATCTGCTGACATCAAATACCGCTACCAATGGAGGCAACGGGGGAGGTATTATTTTCATTATTACTGGTACCCTGGTCGGAACAAGCGGAAAAATTATAACAGCCAACGGGCAAAGTGTTACTACCCCGGCAACAGGAAGCGCCGGAGGCGGCGGAGGCAGCAGGAACTGTCTTCCTGGATGCAACCAACTATACAGGTGCATTTTCAGTAAGAATTCGCGGAGGTAACGGAGGGGCCGGAAATTCGACAACCTGCACAGGTTCAGGAGGAGGAGGCAGTGGCGGAGTATTGTGGCATTCCGGCAACAAAATCACCGGTGCAACTATGGCTGTGGATTCAGCCGGAGGCGCTACCACACTCGCTTGCTTATCCCATCTTGGTGACTATGGTTATCATGGTGTTAAGATGAATAATCTGATGATCAATCTCACCGGATTCCTGTTCAATTCAATCCGTGGCGTGGATACCATCTGTGCCGGACAGATCCCCAATAAAATTAAGGGAAGCCATCCCAAAGGGGGTGATGGTAATTATGAGTGGGGATGGCAGCAAACCACAGACAATGTAAACTGGGTTACCGCGATCGGAACTTCTTACAGGGACAGCATCAGGCCTCCTGCATTAACACAAACTACAAGATATAGAAGGTGGGTGAAATCAGTGGATAAGAATTCGAACCCAATAAATGATACAAGCCGCGTTCTGGAAATTTATGTTTATCCGGCTATCTCAAACAATATAATTTCGGGAACAGACACCATTTGTTATGATCTTCCTGCCAAAACCCTTACCGGAACCAATCCCGCCGGAGGAAACAGTATTTACAAATACCAATGGCAGTACAGCACCGATCAGGCTGCCTGGAATAATGGCGGAACCCTGGATTCCTATAGTCCCGGTCCTTTACAGCAATCGCAGTATTTCCGGCGCCAGGTAACATCCACAGCCTATTGTGCACATACAAGCAATACTGTAAAGATCACAGTACTTCCGTCCATTACAAATAATACGTTTGCCTCTGCTGATACCGTAATCTGCAAGGACCTGGGCCCCGGTCTGCTGAATGCTTCATCCCCGGCAAAAGGAGATGGCACCTATGCTTATCTGTGGCAATCGCGATCCACCTCCGGAAGCTGGACTTCTTTGCCTTCGTCCAATGTGCAACGCTACGATCCGGGAATTCTCACAGACACAACCCTGTATCGCCGGATTGTGTATTCGGGAAACGGACAAGCCTGCAAGGATACTTCTGCCTCAAAAACAATCCACGTGCTTCCCCTGATTACCAGCAATATACCTACTGTTGATTCAAGCAGGTATTGTGCCGGTGACATGCCTGAACTGATTACAGGTTCACTGCCACTGGGTGGAAACCTGTCATACAGCTATCAATGGCAGATTCGCACGTCAGGAAACTGGAGTCCCATTGCCGGAGCTACAGGTAAAGACTACACGCCTGACAAGGTTGTAGATGTAACAACAAGCTTTAGCCGGATCGTTGTTTCCGGAAAATACAATGCATGTGTCGATACATCGGCAGCCGTTGTACTTGATGTGGTACCTTCTATTCAAAACAGCATTACAGTTGCTGATCAAACCATTTGTGAAAACGGCACTCCCCTGGCCTTGAGCGGGACGTCCGCAACCGGCGGATTGGGCGGATTCTACCTACCAGTGGCTTGAAAAGAAAGAAGGCCTGCCTGATTGGTCCCCTGCGGCCGGGATAAACGACCAGGAATCCTACACCCCCGGCGAACTGACATTTTCCACGTTGTTTTCCAGGACAGTTACCAGTGATATATGTCGCGACACAACGACTGCCCTTTTGATTACGGTATACCCGTCCATAACAAACAACAGTATAAGCGGAGGAGCAATTCAGTATACCTGTTTTAATATTCCCCGGTTGTTAACCGGTTCACAGCCCGCCAACGGAAGTGGAAGTTATGCCTATGAATGGCAGCAAAGCATAGATAACGCGGATTGGACACCGGCCAACGGATCCGCCATGAATTTCAATACTCCTGCTCTTACCACACCTTTGTATTACAGGAGAGTTGTATTCTCATCCCCTGTTATTCGTGAATGTGCAGATACAAGCAGTTCGGTCGAAGTACAGATCAATCCGCTTCCGACCGGTGATTTGATTGGAGGCAGGGACACTATTTGTGCCGGGGAGACCCTGTATGTTAAATTCACCGTGGGCGGTGCACATCCTCCATTTTCGGTTACCATTGGCGATCAAATTAAAAATAATATTACCGCCTCACTTGATTCGATAATGTTAACGCCGGCTTCAACCCAATCTTATACAATGCAGACCATAGTTGACGATAGTGGCTGTATGGCAGATAATTCCCTCTTCACAGAACAGCTGAACGCAGTAGTGTATGAGGTGCCGATGGCCAATGCAGGTGGCGATGATGAGGTATGCAGCAACACGTATACCCTGAAGGCGGAAAAAAGTGTTGAGGGTTCAAAGGGTATCTGGTCTGCCAGCGGTGCTAACCTTTGCTGACCCTACTGATCCGGGTACTGTTACAACGGCGGACCAGTACGGATCCAGCCTGTTCACCTGGACTGAGTATAACTGGCATTGCATGGATGACGACCAGGTGAATGTTATCTTTAATGAACAGCCGGCTGCTGCTGATGCAGGACCGGACCAGTCGCTTGATTTTACATATACCACGCAGCTCGAAGCAGGCATACCCCCGGCTGGTTCCGGAAAATGGACAGTGGTAAGCGGGGCCGGGAATTTCAATAACGATACTTTGCCGGATGCCATCATTGAAGAACTGGACAATTCAACAACGCTGAAATGGACGGTTCACAATGGAAATTGTCCCGAAGTCTCTGACCAGGTTAATATTCTTATTAATCCCCTGGTAATTCCGAAAGGATTTTCGCCGAACGGGGATACGAAAAATGATGTTTTTGACCTGGGGGCTGTAAATGCAGAAAGAATCAGGATTAAAAGTTTATAATTCCACCGGAGTTCTTGTTTTCGAATCGGATGACTACCTTGAAGGAAGTCTATGGGATGGAAAAAACACGAACGGTGTAGAATTACCCGAAGGCACCTATTTTTATATTGCTGATGTAAAGGTAGCAGGCCGGGAGAAAGAGTTCCAGTTCAGGTCATTTGTTGAAATTCTACGATAGATGCGCAAATTTACCCTTATCATCATTTGCATGCTCTCCTGGATTGGGATGAAGGCACAGGAAAAAGCGCTGTTATACAGCCATTATACCTTTAATGGACTTGCTCTGAATCCTGCCTATGCAGGAAGCCATGAAATGCTCAGCGTAAATCTGTCACACCGCAGTCAATGGATGGGATTTGAGGGTGCGCCTTCCTATAATATATTCGCGGCCCACACGCCTTTGAAAAAAACCGCCATGGGACTCGGGTTACTGGTTATGAATGAAACCATCGGATTACGCAAGTATACAGGATTTTATATGAATTATGCCCACAGGCTTAATTTAGGCAGCGGTAAACTTGCCCTGGGCCTGAAAGCCGGACTTGCGACCGGTAAAATGGATGTTTCAAGCCTGGAAGGCAATGATGACGTTTTCAATGCAAACTCCAGCAGCTATTTATTGCCCAATTTTGGGTTTGGAATGTATTATACAACCCGGAGCTTTTACGCGGGATTGTCAGTGCCCCTGCTCCTGGGTTACAAAACCGGCGAGTCGGGAAAAATAACCGTATATCATGATTTTAAGCAATATGCCTGGTATTTTACAACCGGGGTGAACATTAAAATTTCAGATCCCTGGGTTTTACAGCCTTCAGCAATGCTGGAATACGAAATACCTTCAGGACTGATCGCTGATGCCGGTGTCAGCATAATTTATAAGGACCTGTTGCGTGTTGGCTGCACATACAGGTCAAAACAGGCCCTTGTAATGATCATGGATTATAAATTAAATTATCAGTTGCATGTGGGTCTTGCCTATGATTATGGCATGAATGGCATTAATGAATACAATCGCAATTCGTTTGAGATCATTCTTGAATACAATTTTGGTTTCCAGGTAAAAGCATCCAATCCAACCTTATTTTAACCATGTCCATTCAAAGAAAAATATATTTATTGCTCTGGCCGGTCCTCTTTTCGGGAAGCTGTCTCCTGGCGCAGCCCTATGTGGAATCGCACCGGCTTTCCTTCAATACGTCATCAAAAGAACTTGCCCCTGCATTTTATAAAAACGGATTGGTATTTTGCTCAGACAGGAAAAAGGACGTCTTCCCCAGTTATGTGGATATGAACAATAGCCAGTTTACCAATTTATACCTGGCTGTTCAGAAAAAACCAGGCAAATTTGATAATCCGGTCTTGCTGTTCAAAGGATCTGACAACCTATTTATTTGAGGGACCTTCGTGCTTCAGCAAGGACGGCAATACGATTTATTTTACCCGTACAATTGATGTTTCCGCCAGCAAAAGGAATAAACAGCGGGAAGATACCACCTTCGGCATTTTCAGTGCCACCCTTGTCCAGAGGAAAATGGACAAACATAACTCCATTCAGGTATAACAGACCGGATTGCCATACCGGTTACCCCAGTCTGTCGGAAGATGGCACCCAGTTATTCTTTTGCTCTGATAGTCCCGACGGCCTTGGTGGTTATGATATTTATGTTTCAAAACTGGAAAATGGCCGCTGGGGTCAGCCCGAAAACCTGGGGAGCAATGTAAATACGGACAAGAATGAAGTATTTCCATTTCTTCACCAAAGTGGCAGGTTATATTTTGCCTCCCGGGGTCATCACCAGAAAAATGACCTGGAGATTTATTATACGGTAAAGGAAAATGGAAAATGGCAAAAGCCTGTAGCGCTGGAATCACCTTATAATTCTGCCGGTGATGATTACGGACTTATAATTAATGCTGCCATGGACACCGGTTATTTTGTATCCGACAGGTCGGGAGACGCAGATATTTTTTCGGCCTATTCATCCTATGCCTACTTTTATAGATTGCAAACCGCAGGAAGAAAATGAGTATTGCTATGTTTTTTATGAACCTAATAACAATGAACTGGATACAACTGTATTGGCCTATGAATGGGATCTGGGCGACGGCACGAAAATAAGGAAGCTCAAGGCTGAACATTGCTACAGCAAAACCGGAACTTATCTTGTGCAGCTGAATGTTATTGACTTGCTTACAAATGAGGTTGCCCTTAACCAGGCAAGTGACAGTTTCCTTGTAGAGGATGTTGAACAACCCTATATTACAGCTGCCGATACCATAATGACAGGACAGGAACTATACCCTGGATGCCAATAAAACATTTTTGAAGAATTACCAGGTGAGCGGATATTACTGGGATTTTGGAGACGGATACAGATCGTCCGGTGAAAAGGTGAAACATAAATTCCTTTATCCGGGAATATACCAGCTTCAACTGGGTGTTTCAGGCAAAAAAACGGATCCTGACATACCAGATCCAAAGAATTGCAGCACACGTCAGGTTGTGGTGGTTCAGCCCGGACAATAATTTATAATCATACGGTTTTGTGCTTAAAATGAACCCAAAGGCTTTTTTTATCGTATAGTTTAAAACGGATTTTAAATTTCTGGATCTCAAATATGAAGTACTTTCTTTTTCTGGTATTTGTCGTTGGGTTGACCGGGGGTATTTATGCCCAACCGGTTCCGGCAGGAGATGAAAACATACCATACCTGATGACCTTCGGTCCGAAAGCCAGTACATCCTGGGGCGATGATGATTTTTCGCAGACTTTTTTCTTCCTGGTGCCGAAAAACTTCAGCCAACCTGTTTATATCCGGGTTTTTGATCCTGAGATCGGCGGAGTAGTGGATGAACTGGATGGTGTATTCGATACAAAAATGACCTATTCAATTTATGGTGGCAAGGATTGTTTCAGTAACAAAGATGCACGGGAAACCCAGCCCGCCGGAAATTACAAAAGCGGCAATCTTCTGGGATCCAAAACTTTTGGTGATCAGCCCGCCTATGATCAGAAATGGTATACATTCGGCCCTTTCAATCCTTCAGAAGGTGAATATGTACCCATGTTTGACGGGTATGTATTTAAGGTGATATGCGATGGTATTGATGGAGATGATGGCAACCTGTACCGGTATTTTCTGTCGACAATGCCCGATGAAAATAAGGCAGTGGAAGGGGCCAATGCATTTGCCTATGAGTATTCATTCAGAATGTGGGACAATCCCACTGAAGTTTCTCATATATATCCTTTTGTAGATGACAGGGCAATATCAGTTAAACTTTCAAATTTTGACTGGGACGGTGACGGAATGATACGCACCGTTTCTGTGGCACGGCAGGGTCAGTTAAGCAAAACTTCGGGTGAAAACAACTGGATAGAGGATGAATTCAAGATTTTCGAAGCAGAAAAAAATACATCCCTGGATATTCAATTTATCAAGCGTAAAAGTCCGGTTGTTAAAAACAACAATGTGGTGGTGAGTGTGAGAAACCAATATGGAGAATTGCTGCCCTTCTATGTGATACCCATTGGCGGTGTGCCAAAATACAAATATGCAGTGGTCGGAAACAAGGTATAAAAAATAATATATTTTCACACATGCACATAAAAATCCGAACCCTCATATTTGCCATACTGGCTTTTTGTTCTGCACGGAATCACTTCTGCACAGGAGTACAGGATACGCAATTTCGGTGTAAGGGAAGGGATATCCATCCTTTTACCTATACGCTGAACCAGGATTCCCATGGCTATATCTGGATTGGCACAGGAGAAGGTTTGTGCCGGTTTAACGGAACTGATTTTAACACTGACATTCAGCAGGATTCCCTGTCGCGTGAAGTGGCAGGTACAAGTTTTAAGGACCATACAGGTGCTCTGTGGTTTGGTTACCAGAGCGGAAATATTGCACGATATACAGGATTCTCATTTTGAAACGATCAATACAGGTATTGAACTGAAAGGTTCAATCACCGGTTTTGCGGAACTGGATAAGAATAATCTTTTGGCAAGCACCTTAAATCAGGGTGTGGTTGTGATAAACAGAGCCACCGGTCAGGCAGTTAAATTAGCCGGGACACAATCAATGATGTGCACATCTCTGGCAGTATGGAACGACATTTTGTTGCTGGGAACCACCGATGGACTTATCCATGTTTACATTGGACAGGAAGGGTAATAAAGCTGAAAACCCGGAGATTGTAAAGGAACTTGAATTTGTAAAAATACAGGATATTCAACAATCACGTGATGGAAAAGCCTTTTGGCTTGCCACGGAAGACCAGGGAATTTTCATGCTGACCATGAAGGGCGACCAATATACATTAAATAAGATCGGTGCATCCCAGGGAATTGGAAATGAAAATGCCCAGTCGGTTTTTGAAGATTCGGAAGGACAATTATGGATAAGTACCCAGCGAAATGGTGTTTTCAAATTGTCACATCCGGATGGAAAAGGAAACTTTGAAATTGTTATCCCACTTTACAAAAGACAATGGATTGGCCGGTAATTCAATTAAGAAGGTATTTGAGGACCTCGAAGGCAATATATTTATAGCTACCTATGGTGACGGGATCAGTGAACTCACGGGCCAGTCTTTTGCTTTCCTCAGCTATGATAACAAGGGACTCGATAATAATATTCAATCGGTAGCTGTTACAGCAGATGGAACAACTTATATGGGAGGAATGGAAGGACTGTTCAGCCAGAAAAGGGGACAGCCTGCGGTAAAAGTGAATACTATTCCATCAGAACATATTACTGCCCTTGCACTTTCAAAACAGGTACTTTTGGTGGGTACTGAAAAAAACGGATTGTACGAGCTGGATTTAAAAACATCTTCGGTTAAAAAGATACAATATGAGGCTAATTCACTGGGAAATTCGATAACCTCGATTGCTGTTTATGATTTAGGATTTTATCTGGCCACAGGCGACGGCATTTATAAATTTGATCAGAATTTTCATGAGACGGGCCATTTTAACACTCTTAATCAGTTGCCCCATAACAGCATTGCCTGTGTTTTCATGGACAGCCATAAACGGTTGCTTTTTGCAACAAGGACCAATGGCGTGTACCAGTTAAATGAAAAAGATGAACCCGTGAATTTATTTCCGGTCGGAGAATCTGAAATAGAATTTAAATCCATTGCCGAAGACGAACAGGGAAGCATATGGGCAGCTACATATGGTGACGGAGTATACAGGTTCAAAAATGACTCTGTATATCATATAACGGCCAGCCTTGGTCTTAAAAATGATTATTGCTACAGCATTGTCAATGGCATCAATCACAGTATGTGGACAGGTCACCGTGTGGGTATAAGCCGGATCAATACAGAAAATATGCGTGTGACAAAATACGACATGAACACGGGCATAACGGGAGACTGTAATCCCAATGCAGTATTTAAAAGCACAACAGGCATTCTCTTTTTCGGAACCACAGAAGGATTGATATCTTATGATCCTTCAAAGGAAAGCAAACGAAAGGTACCGCCATTTCAAAATATTACGAGGGTAATGATCTCTGATAAGGCCTATGATCCTGATCAGCAAGCGATTGTTTTACCTTATAATGCATACAGGCTGAGGATTGATTATATTGGTCTGAATTACCGGGATCCTGGTTCGGTAAGGTATCAGTATAAGCTCGAAGGTCATGACCTGGCATGGTCGGATGTAACGGATGCCACATCTGCGAGTTATTCGCGAATTGAGGAAGGGGACTATGTTTTCCTGCTAAGATCATATAACAGTGATGGTCTTACAAATACTGACCCTGTTTCAGTAAGGATACACATCAAACCTCCGTTTTGGAAAACCTGGTGGTTTATAACCCTTGCCGTGCTCACCCTGTATCATTGTCGGTATTTCATTTATGTGAAGATCAGGGAACGAAAACAGAAGCTGATTACAGGAATATCTTGAAACCGAACTGGCAGCCCGAACAAAGGAAGTGGTGCGAGCAAAAAGAAGTGATCGAAATAAAGAACAGGGATATTACCGACAGCATTAACTACGCAAAACGTATACAGACAAGCATGTTGCCGCCGGTAAAACGCCTTCAGCAATTCTTTTCCGGTTGTTTCGTTTTTTATCACCCCCGCGATATTGTCAGTGGCGACTTCTACTGGTTTGATCAGATCAACGAGAATAAATTTGTTGTGGTTTGCGCTGATTCAACCGGGCATGGAGTTCCCGGTGCATTTATGTCAATGATCGGATCCACCCTGATAAAAGATATCTGTACGCGTGAAAACGGAAATTCACCGTCCGCCGTTCTCCGTGTGCTCGACTGTGAATTGAGAAATACCCTGAATCAAAATATTGAAGACGGTTCCAACGCAAATGACGGAATGGATATTATCGTGTGCGAAATTGATCTGAAAACACATTACATGAGGTTTGCTTCTGCCATGCGTCCCATGATCATTTACAGGAATGGCGAGGAAGTGTTTATCAAGGGCAGCCGGAATTCTGTAGGGGGTCATTATGACAAGGAAGACAATATTTTTGAAGATGAAGGAATTCAACTCAGCAAGGGGGATATCATTTATATGTTTTCTGATGGTTATTCCGACCAGTTCGGAGGCCCCATGGGTAAGAAATTCAAAATGGTAAGACTTAAAAATCTGCTGCTGGATATCCATCAGAAACCGATGGACGAACAGTTCAATCATGTTAAAAACACCTTTAACCTGTGGATGGAGAATTTTGAACAGGTTGATGACGTTTTATTTATGGGAATTAAAATCTGATCCCTTTTCATTCTTTTTGTTTTTTTTGTGCGCCTTCAGGTAATTTGATGCAATTTTACCGGTAGTTTTCATTCTGTTGAAATGAAGATCTTACTGATCGAAGATGAATCCACCCTGGCGCAATCCATCCTGAGCTTTCTTTTAAAAGAAGGGTATACACGCAGTATGGGTGTCCGGCTATAAAGCCGCTATTGATAAAATTGAGGAAGATACCTATGACTGCTTGCTGGTGGATATTTCATTACCTGATGGAAATGGATTGAATATCGTCCGTTTTCTAAAGAAAAGCAACGCTGATTCGGGCATCATAATTATTACCGCCAAAAACTCGCTTAACGACCGCATTGAAGGGCTTGACCTGGGAGCCGATGACTATCTTTCAAAACCTTTTCACCTCGCGGAACTTAATTCCCGAATCAAAGCCGTATTAAGAAGAAGAAAGTTTGCCGGATTGAAGACAATTGAAATCGACAATCTGAGGATAATTCCGGATAATTTTGAAGTTTTTGTAAACAATGAACAGATTGAATTCACACGAAAGGAATTTGATTTGCTGCTATTCCTGGCATCCAACAAGAACAGGGTACTTACAAAGGATTCGATATCCGAGCATATTTGGAGCAATTACAATGATATTTCGTATTCCTTTGATTTTCTTTACTCCCATGTTAAAAATATCCGGAAGAAACTTTTGGAAAAGGGATGTAAGGATTATATCCAGAGTGTTTACGGCATAGGGTATAAATTTTCGGCGGAATAACAATATGAAACTTCTCAACCGTGCCATATTGTATTATTCTCTTGCCATGCTATTGTCTTTTGCCTATACAGGGGCCATTCTTTTTACCTCGATACACCATCTTGTTTTAAAACAGGTTACCGAATCCCTTCTCAGGGAAAAGGATATTATTCGTGACCAGCTTGAAATTGCCGATACAATACCTGATTTTTCCGATTTGTTTAATCATCAGATTGAAGTAACTATCTACAAACACAGGGTGGTAAAATCACAGAATATTATTGATACACTGCTTTATGATACACTGAATCACAAGGAGATGGAATACCGTTTCCTGGTGTATACCGATAATACCAGCGATAACAAGGGTTATATGATCTCGACCTCAAAATCAATTGATCATGAGAAAAGCCTGCTGTATGAAATTCTGGGAATTATTGTAATCCTGTTCGCCGTACTATCCCTGCTATTAATAATCATTATCATTTCCATTTCAAACCGGCTTTGGGGATCATTTTATGTTACACTGAGCAATATCAGAAAATATGATGTAAAAACCAGCCAGGAATTTATACCTGTGGCTACCCGTATCACTGAATTTGCCCAGCTGAATGAGGTGTTAAAAACATTGACGGAAAAGATAAGGTCAGACTATCTTAATCTGAAGGAATTTTCGGAAAATGCCTCCCATGAAATACAAACACCCCTTGCAATCATACGATTGCGGATTGAGCAGATGCTGCAGTCATCCGACATCAATGATGAACTGGCGGAACATCTTGTTTCCATCGGGCAGTCGGTAAGCAAAATTTCACGTATTAACCAGGCATTATCCCTCATTTCCAAAATTGAAAATAACCAGTACCCGGAAATATCGGTTGTGAACGTGAACCAGAAAATTGAAGCCATTCTGTCCCAGTTTCACGATTTTATTTTATCACGAAAATTGAATGTACAATTTGATGCTGCGGATGAGGTTGAGATTCAAATGAACCCGGATTTGTCAGATTTCCTGTTTTCCAATTTAATGGGCAACGCCATAAAGCATAATATTGATAAAGGTTGGATAAAAATCAGTCTTAACCAGGAACGAACTAATCATGAGCAATTCCGGCAAGGATCCGGGAGTCGATACAAATCAGCTTTTTTTCCGGTTCAAAAAGGCGGAACATTCCACCGATTCGCCGGGATTGGGATTGGCCATTGTAAAAAAGGTGATTGACTTATATGGAATGAAAATCAGTTACCGGTATTCTGACTCGATCCACACCTTACATATTATCTTCTGATAACCAGGTTGTAAGCCGGAACTGTATTGTTAATTGTGTGTTAAAGGGTGATGGAATTCAGAATCTCTATAGAATCGGGTTGTACCTTTGGAACTATAAACCAAAAACGTTAAGGCAATGAAAAAATCAATTTTATTTATTTGTTTATTGGCAATGGGAGCATTTGTAGCAAATGCCCAGGACGAGACAAGGACCCCAGGCACGTCAAAGACTCAGGATGAGACAAAATCATCGGGTTCAACAAACGATCAGTCGCCGGCGAACATGCCTGATGTAAGCAATTCAGGGAAAACAAGCACCCCGGAAGGTACAATGAGCAATAGCAGTACCAAAAGTATGCACAATGGTACCAAACTGCAGATCAGCGATCTTCCGAAAGCTATATCCCAGAATCTTGCTTCTCAGCAAAAAGGATGGACACCCCAGGAAGTATATAAATTTGACAACCAGGGTGCCACGGCTTATGAGGTGCTTGTGAAAAAGAATGAAGAAGAAAAGAATCTCATTTACGATGTCAATGGAAATCTACTGAGAACAGAACAGCGCAGTAGTGTTGATTTAAAAAAGTAGGTTTCTGAATAATAGGATATAAAAAAATTGCCGTCAGTTTAAACTGACGGCAATTTTTTTTTTGATTTTTGGAGCTCTGTTAAATAGTGTTAAACGGGCTGTTTCTACAGAATGTATACAGAATGTGACCCTACCTTTGATGCCATAAACCAATTAAATATTAAATGCAATGAAAAAGATAGTTTTTATGCTTGCTTTCGTTATGAGTATGGTAGCAATCAATGCCCAAACCCGGACGGCTGTTAAAGTAAATGATCTGCCAAAAGCCATCACTGAAAATTTGAGCACAGCCCACCAGGGATGGATTGCTTCTGAAGCCTTTAAGGTTGACACCAAGGGAGTTATGACTTACGAAGTTCTTGCTAAAAAAGGAACATCAGAAACCATGCTTGTTTATGATAAAGACGGAAAATATCTGAAGATGGAACCCGCAAAGATGGCCTCCAACACATCATCAAAAAGTACAAGTGCAGCTAAGAAAGAACCTGCAAAAACAACAAAGTAATTATTGGGTAAGTTGAGAGTGCAGCCCCCCGCCAACGGCGAGGGGGTTTTTTTGTGTAAATGTGCAGAAAACGATCCGGGGAAGGGATGCCTTCGGCACGCAAAGCGCGCTAAGATAAGAGGTCGCAGAAATCTCATGCATTCGATTTATTGATTTCTAAAAAAGAATCAGTTACTATTGGGATCTCTCTATTCTCATCTCTCCCTACTCCCTTCGTCCCTACTCGTCCCTTGTCCCTACTTATAAGCATTCATCTTCAGCATACTAACCTCCTTTTCAGATAGTATGCGCCACTCGCCACGGGGAAGATTTTTCTTGGTTAGCCCGGCAAAATATACCCTGTCGAGTTTAACAACATCATATCCCATAGTCTCGAATATTCTTCTTACAATATGGTTCCGGCCTGAATGAATTTCAATACCCACCTGTGATTTATCCACAGGATCCGCATAATTTACTGCATCTGCCTTAATCATACCATCATCGAGGTGCACGCCGGTGGCAATTTTTTCAAGATCTGCATATTTCAGATTCTTATTCAGATGCACATGGTATATTTTGAGTTTCTCGTATTTCGGATGAGTAAGTTTTTTTGTGAGGTCACCATCATTGGTTAAAAGCAAAACCCCTGTTGTATTGCGGTCGAGCCGTCCAACCGGGTAAACTCTTTCCTTGCAGGCACCCTTAATTAAATCCAGTACGGTTTTTTTGGCATGCGGATCCTCCACCGTAGTAACATAATCCTTTGGTTTGTTAAGCAGGATGTAAACTTTCTTTTCCTCGCGCAATGCCTCCCCGTTGTATTTAACTTCATCCCCCGGTTTGATCTTAACTCCCATTTCGGTTACAAGTTGCCCATTCACAGTAACAAGCCCGGCTTTTATGTATTCATCTGCTTCCCGCCGTGAGCAAATGCCTGCGCTGGCAAGGTACCTGTTAAGCCTGATCTCTTCACTCTCATGGCCGGTTTTTGCATTTTCATGCGAAAATCTCTTCGGACTGATCACCTTGCGTTCCCTGTTTTTCTGGGGCTTACGAAATGAGGCAAACGCTTCCTGGCCGGTTTTCGGAAGATCGCGGGATGGCCTTTTTGACCCGGTGAATTTTGATGTTGCTTTTTTTGTTGGCCTTCCCGCAGCAGGCGCCGTAGTTTTTTTTGGTGCAGCCCCTTCTTTTCGTGTCCTTCTGACAATTACCATGCGTTCCGAGTTTATTAAGTTAAGAGTATTGTATATTATTTATATTTTAGCTTTTTGAAGACCAGCTTCCGGATGGACATCTAAAGTAAGTTGGAATCAGCACAAAATTACGAAATAAGCATGCTTAATCCATTTAAAATACCAAATAATCCAAACCATGACACTAATTAAATCTATTTCAGGCATCCGCGGCACCATCGGGGGTGTCCCCGGCGAATCGCTTACACCCCTTGATATCATAAGGTTTACCTCTGCCTTTGGTATTCAACTGGTAAGCAGGAAACAGAAAGAAAGCCACAAGGTGGTAATTGGACGTGATGCAAGGATTTCCGGGGAAATGGCTTCCATGCTGGTGGCAGGTACCTTAATGGGATTGGGAATAGATGTGATTGATCTGGGTTTTGCCACCACACCAACCGTAGAGTTGGGTGTTACCTGGCATAAGGCAGACGGGGGCATCATCATAACGGCCAGTCATAATCCGGGACAGTGGAATGCCCTGAAGCTGTTAAACAGCGACGGGGAATTTATTTCGGCAAAGGAGGGAAACGAATTACTTGAAATTGCTTCACAGGAAAAATTTACTTACGCCGAAGCCGCAAAACTGGGAAAAATCATCCACGATTCCACTATGAATGAAATCCATATTCAGCAGGTATTGGCGATGGATCTCGTGGATAGGGAAGCCATCCGGAAGTCGGGTTTCCGGGTTGCAGTGGATTGTGTGAATTCAGTGGGCGGAATTATTATACCCGACCTGTTGCGTGCCCTTGGAATAACCGATATAATACCTTTGTATTGCGAACCTAACGGATTGTTTCCGCATAACCCCGAACCACTTCCGGCTAACCTCGGCGCTATCTCTGAGGCTGTAAAACTGCATCATGCGGATGTGGGATTTGTTGTGGATCCTGATGTGGACAGACTTGTAATCATTAATGAGGACGGATCCATGTTTGGTGAGGAATATACACTGGTTGCAGTGGCAGATTATGTGCTTCAGCATACTCCGGGTAATACTGTGTCGAATTTATCTTCCACACGGGCACTTCAGGATATAACGATTAACCACGGGGGCACTTATACTGCCGCCGCAGTGGGTGAGGTGAATGTGGTGAATGAAATGAAAAAATCATCCGCTGTTATCGGGGGTGAGGGCAATGGGGGTGTGATTTATCCTGCCCTGCATTACGGCCGGGATGCCCTGGTGGGGGTAGCCCTGTTTCTAAGCAGCCTGGCAAAATCAGGTAAAAAATGTTCAGAGGTGAGAAAGTCATTCCCCGATTATTTTAATTCAAAAAACAAAATTGAACTCAAACCCGATGTGAATGTTGATGAGGTAATAGCAAACGTTCGTAAAAAATATGCCTCACATCCTGTAAATGATAAGGATGGGATTCGTATCGATTTTGACCGTGAATGGATACATCTCAGAAAATCCAATACGGAGCCGATAATCCGGGTAATCAGTGAAAGTACGTCACCCGACAAAGCGGATGCCCTTGCAGCTAAAATGATACAGGAGATACATGAACTCATTGCATAAAAAAGGATTTTTTTTCTTTGTTTTAGTTTACTTTTTGATGCTGGTATCCACTGCCGGCATAAATGCCCAGGAAGGATATTTATCGGGGATGGTTATTGACAGTGCCTCGCATGAACCACTGGCCTTTGTGAGCATAGTTTATAATTCAACCGGACAGGGTGTGGTGACAAACCTGGACGGAAATTTCAGGATACCCAAAAAAAGCCAGATCCGTTATTTGCAATTCAGGTATGTGGGTTACAAGGACAAATCAATCACCCTGGATCCGGCAAGCCTGCCTTCGAGCATGGTTGTAGCCATGAGTGCAGAACCCTATGAGGTGGCTGAGGTTGTGATCAGGCCTACAGAGAATCCGGCCCATCGCATTATCCGGCTGGCTGCAGAAAACAGGAATAAAAACAACCCGGAAAAATCGGGACCCTTTTCCTATATTTCCTATGATAAAATGATCTTTGGGCTGGAACCCGATACCACCAAAGCTACAAGCCGGGTAGATTCCCTTCCGGCAATGCCTTTTAAAATGCCGGATTCGGTGAAGTTTGGCATGAACCAGAAAGGATCTATTGATCTGGACAGGCTTTTGAACAAGCAATACCTGTTCATGATGGAAACGGTGAGCAACCGGAAATTCCTTTCTCCTGAAAATAACAAGGAGGAAATTATTGCTTCCAAGGTCTCGGGAATATCCCAGCCCTCCTTTGTTGTAATGGCAAGGCAATTCCAGAGTTTTTCCTTTTATGACAACTTCATCACTATTGCCAATAAACAATTCCTGAATCCTATTTCGACCGGCAGCACGGATAAATATTTTTTCCAGATACAGGATACCCTGTTCACGGAAAGGAATGACACTGTTTTTATTATTTCGTTTCGTCCCTACAAGGGCCGGAACTTTGAAGGGATGAAAGGAGTATTGTATATCAATTCGCATGGATACGCGGTACAAAATGTGCTTGCCGAGGCTTACGATCAGAAAAATGAGCCCTTCAGGGTGTCCATTCAGCAGCAATATGACCTTATTGACGGCACAAGATGGTTTCCCGTGCTGTTAAGTTCAACCATCATTTTCAGCGGGGCAATGCCGGGAAACCAGGCCGCCCCGCAGGCCGGTCCGCTCATGGTGGTGGGAACAGGCAAGTCATATATTGTCAACATTAATTTTAATCCTGAATTCAAAAAAGGAGAGTTTTCGGATGTGCAGATCGAGATGAAACCTGATGCGGCAAAACAACCCCCGGAAACGTGGAATGCATACAGGGTAGATACCCTGAATCAGAAAGAGATTGAAACGTACCGGGTGATCGACAGCATTGGCAAGGCTGAACATCTCGACAGGACCCTCACTTCCTTTGAAACTGTTTTAACAGGGTATCTTCCCGGCCGGTATTTTTCATTTGATCTGCGCCGGTTTATTGATTACAACGGATATGAGGGATTTCGTTTTGGTGCAGGCGGAAAAACAACAGACCAGGTTTCAAAATTTTTCACCTTTGGTGGTTACCTTGCCTACAGCCTGCGGGATGCTGCCTTTAAATACAGCGGGAATGTGACCCTGAACCTGTGGCCGAAAAAGGAACTGGGATTGAATTTTCAATACCTGAATGATGTACGTGAATCAGGCGGTGTAAGGTTCAATGAAACATGGAATCTTTCAGGTTCGGCCTTTATACGGGATTACATGATTGAGGTAATGGATATTACCAAAGAGGCCCAGGTATCACTCAGCTGGCGCTCATTTAAATTTCTTACGGCGCAGCTTTATGGTTCCCATGGCATGTATACTCCTACAAACGGATACGGGTACAGCCTGAACGAGGAAAATCCCCAGATGGTGCTTACTACCTATAATTTTACAGAAGCAGGCATCAAACTCCGATATGCGTTCGAGGAGACATACATGAAAACACCCCGGGGAAATAAGTTTTCCATGGGAACCAAATATCCGGTGGTTTTTCTCAATGTCGCCCGGGGTGGATATGCCATGAACGGGTATTTTGAATACTGGCGTACCGAGGCTAAGATAACCAAGGTATTTAAAACCAAATCATTAGGGGATACACGGGTGGCCCTTATTGGCGGTATCGTAACGAGTGGAATGCCATACAGCAAGTTATATGCGGGATTGAGCAGTTATAAGCCCTTTACTCTTGAAGCCGAGCAATCGTTTGGTACGATGCGGTTCAATGAATTTCTTTCCGACCATTTTGTGGCGTTGTTTTTGAAACAGGATTTCGGTAAACTCCTGTTTAAGCCCAGGGGTAAATTCCAGCCCGAAATTGCGCTTGTGCAGAACATGGGTTTCGGCTCCCTTGCCGATGGACAGCATAACGAGAATATAACCTACAAAACGATGGAAAAGGGATATTTTGAATCAGGTATCCTCATAAATAATATATTCCGGCTTCAGCTCTTCAGATATGGCTTTGGTGTGATGTACAGATATGGTCCCTATGCTTATCCGAAAACTATTGATAACTTTGCGTTCAAATTAACCGTGCAGCTCAGCATGTAATTTAACGCAGGAAAACATGGCTTTTAAATCAGGATTCGTTAATATTATTGGTAATCCCAATGTCGGGAAATCTACATTGCTGAATGAACTGGTAGGTGAAAAACTTTCGATCATCACCTCCAAGGCACAGACTACGAGGCATCGGATACTGGGTATTGTAAACGGCGAAGAGTTCCAGATCATTTTCTCTGATACGCCGGGTATTGTGAAGCCCGTATATAAGCTTCACGATTCCATGATGAAGTTCGTCAGAACCGCAATTACCGATGCGGACGTCATTTTGTATGTGACGGACGTGATTGAAACCTGGGATAAAAACGTGCAGTTCATCGAAAAGCTAAATAAGGTCGCTGCGCCGGTCATTGTCGCAATCAACAAAACAGATCTCTCAAAACCCGAGGCGATTGATCAGCTGATAACGGACTGGAATACCCATGTTCCAAAGGCTACTGTTATGCCAATATCTGCAAAAATGCGATTCAATGTGCCAAATCTTTTCAATATAATTCTTGAAAAACTGCCTGAAGGACCGGCTTATTATCCTGTAGATTCATTAACGGATAAGCCTGAGCGTTTTTTTGTTACTGAAATTGTAAGGGAGAAGATATTCCTGAATTATCAGCAGGAAATTCCCTACTCCTGCGAGGTGGTTATTGATTCTTTCAAGGAGGCAGAGGATATTGTAAGGATTAATGCCATCATTCATGTGATGCGTGAATCACAGAAAGGTATTATCATTGGCCACAAGGGAGAAATGCTGAAAAAAGTAGGCACCCAGGCCCGTCTTGACATCGAAAAATTCCTTGGCAAAAAAGTATATATCGGACTTCAGGTAAAAGTGGCGCTGGATTGGCGCAACAATGAGAAAATACTGAAAAGGTTCGGATATTAATTAACTTCGCAAAAAATAAGCTTCGTACGAAGCATTTTCAATTATGAGTAATATAGTTGCCATTGTAGGCCGGCCAAATGTCGGTAAATCCACCCTTTTCAACAGGCTCACTGAAAGCAGGGAGGCCATTGTTCATGAATCAAGTGGTGTGACCCGTGACAGACATTATGGAAAATCGGTGTGGAACGGAGTCGAATTTTCTGTGATAGATACAGGTGGATACGTGGAGCACTCGGATGATATTTTTGAAGAAGAGATCCGCAAACAGGTTATGATGGCCATCCAGGAATCGGATGTGCTGTTATTTGTTGTGGATGCTACGGAAGGCATCACGCATACTGACGAAACGGTGGCTGATATGTTACGGCGCGGAAAGAAGAAAACTTTCGTTGTGGCCAATAAGGTAGATAATACAATGCAGCAGTACCAGGCAGATGTTTTTTATTCGCTCGGACTGGGTGAACTTTACAAGATATCCTCGATGAATGGAAGCGGGACAGGTGATCTGCTGGATGATGTTGTTAAATCCTTTGAATCCGCTACCCTTGAAGAATTTCCTGATCTTCCCCGTATTGCAGTGGTAGGACGGCCCAATGTGGGGAAATCCACCCTCATTAATTCACTGCTGGGTGAAGAACGGCATATTGTTACGCCAATTGCAGGAACAACCAGGGACTCAGTCTTCACAAGATATACAAAGTACGGCCATGATTTCTTCCTGGTTGATACTGCCGGGATCCGCAAAAAAGGAAAGGTTACGGAGAACCTTGAATTTTATTCGGTCATGCGGTCTATCCGGTCGATTGAATATTCAGATGTATGCCTGTTAATGCTTGATGCCACGCTGGGTCTTGAATCACAGGATCTTGCCATACTCGATCTCATCCGCCGCAACAACAAGGGACTTGTGATCATTGTAAATAAATGGGACCTGCTTGAAAAGAATACCAACATGGCCCGTGACTATGAGAAAGTTATTATTGAAAAAATTATGCCCTTCAAGGATGTTCCTGTCATTTTTGTTTCTGCCATGAATAAAGTGCGCATCCACCGGGTTATTGAGACAGCCATGGAGGTATTTAACAACCGCCGCCAGAAGATTGCCACTTCTGTACTCAACGAGGTGATGGTTAAAGTAATTGAGGATTATCCACCACCTGCATTAAAAGGGAAGTTTATCAAGATTAAATTTGTCACCCAGTTACCGACGCATGCTCCGTCTTTTGCCTTTTTCTGTAATTTTCCGCAGTATGTAAAGGAACCTTATAAACGATACCTTGAAAACCAGATCAGGCAACATTTTAAATTTACCGGCGTTCCCATACAAATATTCATGCGAAAGAAATAATTTTGGCTTGGAATTTGAGAAAAACTATTCAAATCAAGGCGTTTAACTTATGAAGATCCTGCATTACCTCACACCTGCTGTTATACTCACAGCTCTGGTATTGTCCACATGCGAACCCATTCAGAAAGTGAGTGATGTGCCTGAAATCAAATTCAAGAGTTTTGCCTTGTATGATAAGGATACCCTTACCTTTCAGATCAAGGTGGGTGAATTGATTTTTTCATTTATTGACGGCAATGCCGATTTTGGCGTTCTGCCAAATTCCGAAGATACCCTTAACCTCTTCCTTACGCCCTTTCATAAGGTCAATATGGTTTATGAACCTTTGAATGTGGATACCTTTGGCCGCAAATATGCAGTTATGAACGATGAGGCCCTGGTTCGGATCGGGCAAAATAAGACAGTCAAGGGGGAAATCAAACTTCAGATATATTATTTTGTTATTCCACCTTTTGACACAATCCGGTATGACTTTTATATACTTGACCGCGCCGGAAACAAGAGCAATGTGGCATCTACCTCTGATATTTCTTTTTAGGGACTGGAAATCGTACAGACAAGGCATTGCCTTGTCTCTACAACATTCTTTTTTACACCGGCATACTGATCACCGATTACCGAATACCTATTTTCCCGAATAATCTGAACGCAATACCTTAAATTCCGTACGCCGGTTAAGGAAATAAGCCATTTCCTTACGGTCATCGTCACCCAGGCTGTTTATATATTGTTCAGTTAACACAGTTCCTTCAGGAAGGAAGGAATAGGCAGCATGATCCTTTTTGTCCACAACCTTGGGTGTGGATTCACCATATCCCTTTGCCACCAGTCGGTCCTTGGCGATTCCTTTTTCGATAAGATAGTTCACAACAGACTGTGCCCTTCGTAAGGAAAGATCCAGGTTATATTCATCAGAAGCCCGTGAATCGGTGTGTGAACCCAATTCGATAACAATATTGGGGTTGTCGTTTAACGTTTCCACAAGTTTATCCAGTGAAACCATTGATTCCGGTCGCAGATCAGCCTTGTCCAGATCGAAGAAAATATTTTCCACCTGGATGGAAGTTTCTGTAGAAGCCAGGTAGATTTCAGTTTTGAATTCGGTGCTCTGGGCAACTCCCTTGGTTGATTCCCTTTCCTTTCCTTTCAGAAAACCAGGTTTTTCAGCAATGAAAACATAATCTGTACCCGGTTTCAACGTAAAGCGAAAGATTCCATCCTTGCCCGTTTTGGTATCGAGGGTAATACCGTCACTTGCAATTGATTTGATAGTAGCTTCAGGAATTATTTCATCGTTCTTTTCATTTTTCACCACACCAACTATACTGAACTTAAGCGGGGGAAGTACAAAAGAATAGATATCATCATTTCCCTTTCCTTTGCGGGAGGAGCTGAAATATCCGCTTTCCTGTTCATCCATAAAGGCAATTCCGAAATCATCCGCAGAGGAATTAATCGGATATTTCAAATTTTCAACCTGCCACTGACCGGAAGCGTTTTTCTGGGCCCTGAAAATATCCAGGCCACCCATGCCAATGTGCCCGTTCGATGAAAAATACAATGAGCCATCCGGGTGAGCATAAGGGAAAAACTTCATCACCGGGTGTATTGACAGGAGCACCCAGGTTCTCGGGGGTTCCCCATTTTCCGCTGGCACTGGTCCGTGTAACCATCCAGATATCCTTGCTGTTTTTTCCTTCCGGGGTTTTTATGCTTCCTTCCATATCGGAAACAAAGTAGAGGGTAAGCTGATCTTTTGAAAGGGCAGGATGAGCAATAACCACACTATCCCCAGCCAGGGCAAGCGATTCTACATTAGCCCAGTTATCACCCTGCCGGGTAGCCGTAAATATTTCGCATCCCAGGGCCTTTCGCTTGCTTACGTTGCAGCGTGTAAAATACATGGTATTATAATCGGCTGAAAAAACCGGGGTTCCTTCTTCCGCATCCGTATTGACAGGGGCAGGAAGGGGAAGGGGAGTGCTCCACTTGCCTTTTTTATCCACGGTGGAAAAAAAGATATCAGTAAACTGTTGCCCGGTACCTCCGTTTTCAGCATTTCCGGTGGTTTCTTCCCGGGATGAAGTAAAATACACTTCCTGGTAATCACTGCGGGAAAATTCCGGGCTGAAATCGCTGTATTTGGAATTAAAAAACTTCATTTCTTCAACCTGGTAACCGGAAGGCTGATCCATCCACTGAAGTGAAAAATCGCACGACAGTATGCCGTCAGATCCGCGCGGATCATCGGGAACAAGTTCTTTATAATGCTGGTACTGGGCCTTGGCTTCTTCGTAATTCTGGTTCATTTTCAAGGCATCAGCATAATACAGGATGGCAAGCGGATTTTCATAATCCTTGGCCACAACTTTTCCATACCAGAGAGCTGCCTGGGAAGAATTATCCGTTTTACGGTAGCATTCGGCAATATAAAATGCCATGTGAAGTTTTTCCTTCTTGTCCGTAGTTTTTTGATAGGCATCCTTGAATTGGTCAATGGCTGCATAATATTCACCTGCATCATACGTGGCATATGCTTTTGAGGCCTTTTTATTCTGGGCGCCTGCCGGAGTGATGAAAACAGTGGCCAGTGCAATCAATATCAAATATTTAACAATTTTCATTTTACTACAGGATTATACTCATAAAACGGAAATAAAAACCGGGTTCGTATGTAAAAGTACGATATCCAACAAATATAGTAAAAAGAAGATATTCACAGCAGGAAGAAGTTATGCAGTTCTGCAGTTCTGCAGTTCTGCAGTGATCTATAGGCGAATGCAATTCTGCAGTCTGCGCTGGATCGTAGAGACAAGGCATTGCCTTGCCTGTTTATACCTGTGTATGCATGAAAAAAAACCCCGCCAAAAGGCGGGGTGCAAATACTAACCCAATAAAAATCTTAGCGGGTGAACAACAATTCACGATATTTAGGCAAGGGCCAATATTCATCATCTACGATAAGTTCCAGTTTATCTACATGATACCGGATGTCATCAAGATAGCAGAAGATCTTGGTAGAATAAGCGAGGGCTTTTTCCCTTTCATTTTCAATCTTGTTTACCACCTTGCGGGCTTCTATCATCTCACTCACCTTGGCCTTAATATAACTTACATGCTGTGAAATGGTGCGGATCAGTTCGATACGGGCACCTGCCAGTTCCTTGTATTCCTTTTCGCCAAACAGATCTTTCAATCCCCTTACATTCACAATAAGTTCACTCTGATAGCGGATAGCTACAGGAACAATATGGTTCAGTACCAGGTCACCCAGTACACGGGCTTCGATCTGAATGCGTTTTGTATAGTTGTCCCACCGTACATGGGCACGGGCTTCATTTTCACGTTCCGTCATCACATCAAGGCTGGTAAACAGCTTTTTCGATTTGGGCGTGAGAAAGGCGTCAAAAGCTTCAACGGGATTGGTGATGTTGGTAAGGCCACGTTTGAGAGCGTCCTTCTTCCATTCCTCGCTGTAATTATTGCCTTCAAAACGGATGGGTTTTGAATCCGTGATATACTTGCGCAATACCTGGAAAATGGCTTCATCTTTTTTCACATCTTTTTCAATCAGCTTGTCCACGTCCTTCTTAAATTCAATAAGCTGCTCGGCCATGGCTGAATTTAAAGCGATCATGGAAACGGAAGGATTTGCTGACGAACCAACTGCCCTGAATTCAAATTTATTACCGGTGAAGGCAAAAGGCGAGGTACGGTTTCTGTCGGTATTGTCCAGTAATATCTGCGGAACCTTGATAACGTTTAATTTCAGTTCGATTTTTTCATCCGGGGTCATCTTGTTGTTGCCCACTTTTTTCTCAATCTTATCCAGCATATCGGTAAGCTGTTTGCCGATGAATGCCGAAATAATGGCCGGAGGAGCTTCATTGGCGCCAAGACGGTGTGCATTTCCGGGGGAAGCAACACTGGCCCTGAGCAGGTCGGCATGTTTGTGTACTGCCTTCAGTGTGTTCACCAGGAAGGTAAGGAACTGGAGGTTGCTCTTGGGATTTTTGCCGGGTGATAAAAGATTTACCCCGGTATTCGTAGCCAGTGACCAGTTACAATGTTTTCCGGATCCGTTAATATGATTGAATGGTTTTTCATGATGCAGAACAGCAAAATTGTGATGCCTTGCAATTCTTCTCATCAGATCCATGAGCAGCACATTATGATCCACTGCCAGGTTACATTCTTCAAAAATCGGCGCACATTCAAACTGATTCGGTGCAACCTCATTATGCCTTGTTTTTACAGGGATGCCTAATTTATAGGCTTCTGTTTCAAATTCATTGATAAAGGAAGTAACCCGTTCCGGGATGGAACCAAAATACTGGTCTTCCAACTGCTGGTCTTTTGCAGAGGAATGACCCATCAGGGTGCGGTTTGTCAGTACCAGGTCGGGTCTTGCATTATATAATGCCTCATCAACCAGGAAGTACTCCTGCTCCCAACCGAGGGTGGCAATAACCTTGTTTACATCTTTATCAAAATACTGGCAAACATCAACAGCAGCTTTGTCAATGGCATGCAGGGCCTTTAACAGCGGGGTCTTGTTGTCGAGTGATTCTCCGGTATAGGATATAAAAATAGTGGGAATACTCAGGGTATTTCCAACTATAAAGGCAGGGGAGGAGGGATCCCATGCCGTATAACCGCGGGCTTCGAAAGTGTTACGGATACCACCGCTCGGGAAGCTGGAGGCATCGGGTTCCTGCTGGGCAAGTAATTTTCCGGAAAATACCTCGATTACGCCACCGTCATCGGTAAAATCAACGAAGGTATCGTGTTTTTCAGCGGTTCCTTCAGTGAGGGGCTGAAACCAGTGGGTATAGTGAGTTGCTCCCATGTCAATTGCCCATGATTTCATGCCAGAAGCAATCTGGTCGGCAATTTTGCGGTCAATCCTGCTGCCTTTCTCAATTGCTTCCATTACATGTTCATAGGCTTCTTCGGACAGGTATTTTTTCATTTTTCGCTTGTCGAAAACATGACTGCCGAAAAAATCCGAAATAAGCTTTGTGGGTTGTTCAAAAGGTTGGGGCTGCCGGTTATAGGCTAATTCAAGTGCTTTAAAACGAATTGTTGCCATGGTGTATTTTTTATTTATTTTATGTGGTCAAAAATACAAAAAAATTAAATATACCCCAAAAAAAAGAAGTAAAATTTAAAAAAATAATAAAAAATATATTTTTCTATTAAAAAAATAGAGGGGTATGAACTTTAAAATACAAAATTTGCAAAACCCCATCCCATATTGACTTGACAGTAAAAAAAGGTAATTTAGACAGGGAAATTCCTGGATCTGTTATGGAAAATACAGGGTATAGGAGAAAAATATCTTCGTAAAAAGGAATAGAGACGTCAAAAAAGAGGAATAATTGCTGAATTTTTGATTTTCGAATTCAGCGGACGGTTTTCAAACTTCCAATGAAGGGTCTTCCTTTTCTATTTTAAGATTCCTGGCAGCAGTCTCGAGCAGGTTAAACCATTCTTCTCCGTATTTTCGGTTCAGGGCATCTTTTACAAAAAGGTGGACAGGCATTTTCAGTTCATCTCCGAGAACGATGGCAGGCTTGCAAATATCCCACCGGTCATAGTTTACGGCATCAAAAGCTTTGTATTTTTTAATTCTTACCGGATAAAGATGGCAGGAGATTGGTTTCCGAAATGGAACCGCACCTTCATTATAGGCCTTTTCGATACCACAAAGTGCTATGCCATCCTTAAAAAGGGTATATGCACATTCTTTTCCGTTATTAAGAGGAGTTACCTTGTCATTTTCAAAGTCCACAACGGAGGTACCCAATTTGTCGATTGTAGCAATGGATTCTTCACTGAGAAAGGGCTTTAACCGGGGATATATTTCCTTCAGTAATTTCAACTTCATCATCTTCAAGCGGAGCACCTGAATCGCCCATGACGCAGCAGGCACCCTTGCATGCCTTGAGGTTACAGGTAAAATTGGATGTTAACAGGTCTGAGCTGACAATACTTTTTCCGATTTCAATCATTGCGCAGGATTTCACCGGCAAAAGTAAGGAAAATCTGCTTGTGATACAGGATAGCATGTAGATACTGGAGTATCTAGGCAAACCAGCATCTCTAGCATCCATCATCTAGCATCTAGTCTATTTCACAAACCTGAATTTGCTTTGTGTACCATCTTTGTATATCAGCCGGCCCATATAGAATCCCGGCGACAGGGAAGAAACATCTATTTCTACGGTACGTTCAGCCGTGGCCTTGCTAAATGGATAATGGCCCAGCACCTGTCCGTTGGAACTGATCACTTCAATTCCGGAGAGATCTCTGTTCAATTCCACCTGACGGATATATAAGGTATTGCCTGCCGGTACCGGATAAACCTCAGGTGCCTGCAGTTCCTTGTCTTTAATTCCCGTCGGTGATCCTGCGGAAACAGGTATTTGCTGCGTAAACAGAAGATTACCGTCATTATCGAATATTCTCAGGGCTACATTGTAGTTGTTTTCGGCATCATAGGTATGCGTCACAGAGCTTCCTGCCGCTGTATCACCATCTCCAAAATCCCATACGCAGCGGATGCTGTCGGAAAATACAGGAATATTGAAGATAAAGGATTTATTATACTGTTCAAAATTCCAGAAACCGATCAGGGTATCCGGTATAAAGATATTTCCGCCAAAGGAAAATGATCCGCTCACTGCACATCCGGATGAATCAATGACAATCACGCTATAATTTGTGCCCGTGCACAGATTATATATCGACGGTCCGGTTTCACCGGTTGACCAAAGGTAGGTTTCACCATAAACCGGATCACCTCCCTTGTTGACCAGATCAGCGGTAGCACTGCCATTGCAGGTTTCACCATTCAGAATGATCTCAGTTGTAAGGCGGATGAGGTTGTCACACAATCCGGGCTGCGGATTGGCTCCTTCAAACCAGGCAGTTTCACAGCTGGAGCTTGAACAACCGTCGGATGTGAAAATGGTAAGGCAAACTGTATACAATCCGCTGAATTGATAACGGTGCGAGGGACCATATTCATTTGTAACGGTTCCGTCACCGAAATCCCATGTTTTGCTGGTCACATTTCCCCTGGACTGATCCACAAACTGGTAAACGGGAGGAAGGGATGAAATCCAGGGAAGCGGATAATAGGAAAAGGAGGCCTGGCAATAATCAGCTGTAATTTCTTCAATACAATTAATCCGCACTATTTTTCCTTTCATGCAGGTACCTGCCCTGTCGGTTAATTCCGTATAGGAAAGACGAACCCGTTGTCCTTCTTTCAGAACGAAATTCGGAACCACCTCGGCAGGCTGAAGGACTTCCCCATTGTCAAGAATGATCAGTAATCCGCAGCCGTCCAATCCGGTATAATCCTTCACGGTTCCTGTCAGGCTGCAGGAGGTTGAACCCCCACATACAATGAATCGCAGTAGGTACTGGTGCATTGGTTTTCAGTGGCAATATCCAGACAAACCGTATATACACCGTCCTGTTTGTACTGGTGTACCGGACTCTGTTCAGCTGAAGCATGCTGCCGTCTCCGAATTGCCAGTTCCATTTTATCACCTGTGCCTGATGACAGATCCTGGAAGAAATAATTTCGTGCCAGCGGGGAATTGGTGGAATCAAAGACAATCATCTGGCCGGCAGGATCCATGCAGCATATCTGAATAAGCCTGCCAGTATGCTTTACATACAATAGCCTGTATCAGGCGGAATAATGGGCTGTCCAACCACTAACCGCTGGCAATAGGTGCTTGTGCAGGAATCTACGGTTTTAATTGTCAGGCAAATCAGGAACGTATCATTTGCATGCGAATAAAAATGCATCGGATTGCGTTCAGGACTGGTTTCGCCATCACCAAAATCCCATTTCCATTCATATATATTACCCATGGACTGGTCAACAAACCGATAGGGATAAGCCTCAACAAATGTTTTTATCGAATCATTGAAGTAATATCCAAAAAAGGCTCCGCAGGAGGGTTTGGGGTCAACATAGGCCGAATCGCCCGTTTGGGGCAGGCAAATAGCTGTCCCTGAGAGTAACTAGAATAGCAGTAAAAATATCTTTTTCATGAGATCCGTGTTTAGGGTTTCACATCTGTTTAGTCAGATGTTAAAAACAGGATAATCGTTGCGTAGGTATTTTATTTTTCTTTTACTTGCTTCAAAATTAATCAATAAACATCAAACCACAAATAACCGACTTGGGGTTTCGGCATGCGGAAAATTTTATATATTTGCGCCACTGTAAAAAATCAGATTTATAAACTAATACAAACAAAGAAATGCGTAATAAAGGAGCCATTTGGACGTTGGCTATAGCTCTTGTGCTTGTTTGTCTATATCAGCTTTCCTTTACCGTGTGTGACATACAAGGTGAGGAGGGATTCAAAGATATATGCACAGGATCCCCAAAAAGGTGTCGATCAGAAGAAAGCCGATTATTATCTTGATTCAATCGCCAGTGAGCCGGTATATAATTTTCTATGGCTGAAAAAATATACCTACCGTGAGTGCCAGGACAAGGAAATCGTTTTGGGTCTTGACCTCCAGGGTGGAATGAACGTGATCCTGGAAGTTTCCGTGGTGGATGTTATCAAGTCCATGTCGAATTACAGTAAGGATTCGACATTTAACCGTGCTATTGCACTGGCTAAAAGAAACCAGGTTGGTTCAAACGAGAATTTCGTTACTCTTTTTGGCCAGGCATTTGATAAAATAGATAAAAATGCACGTCTTTCTGCTATTTTCACTTCTGCAGAACTTCGTGACCGTATTAATTACAATACTTCAAACCAGGATGTATTGAAGGTGATCCGTGAGGAGGCTGACAAGGCCATCGCGAACTCCTTTAATATTATCAATACCCGTATCAACCATTTTGGTGTTAATTCACCCAATGTTCAGCGTCTGCAAAGCGGTGACCGGATTCTGGTTGAGCTTCCCGGTGTTCAGGAAAAGGACAGGGTAAGAAAATTGCTTCAGGGTGCTGCCAGGCTTGAGTTCTGGGAAACTTACAATAATGCTGATCCGGAGATCCGCAATGGATTGATTGCATTAAATAATCTTGTAAGGGAAATGAATAAATCGGTGAAAAAGACCGATTCCAGCAGCCGTTGCTGCCACTTCAGCTGCAGCAGCTAAAAAAACAACGGATCAGCAGGCACCTGCCTTGCTTAAGCAGTTGAACCAGGACAGTTTAAGTGCTGCCACAGGATACGAATGCAGCAAGAAATGCCCTGTTGCAGGATAATCCTTTATTCGCCGTGTTGATCCCCTATGTGAACGAAAATCGTGAACTTATACCGGGATCTGTGTTCGGACAGGTTCATTACAAGGATACGGCCAAGGTTAACCAGTATCTCAAACTGGGTATGGCTCGTAATTTGTTTCCCCGTAATTTCAAATATTTCTGGTCGGCCTTACCGGTTCAAAATCATACTACTCAAAAGCCAACCGATTATTATGAAGTACATGCCATTAAAGTTACCAGCAGGGACGGCAGACCTCCGCTCACAGGCGATGTGATCACCCGGGCTGAAAATTCATTTGACCAGAACAGCGGCCAGGCTAATGTTTCCATGAGCATGAATGCTGAAGGTACAACCATCTGGGCCAGGCTTACCCGCGAAAATGTAGGCAAGATCATCGCTGTTGTAATGGATGATTATGTTTATTCCTATCCCCGTGTTAACGAAGAAATTCCTACAGGAAGTTCACAGATCAGCGGCAGTTTTACAGCCAAGGAGGCCGGTGACCTTGCCAACCTTCTGAAATCAGGTACCATGCCTGCACCCTGTAAAATTATCCAGGAAGAAATTATCGGACCCTCACTGGGTAAGGAATCCATCAGGTCGGGTCTGGGCTCGCTGGGTATTTCCTTCGTGCTGATCTTTTCCTTCATGATCTTCTATTACACACGCCGTGCCGGTGCTGTAGCTGACTTAGCTCTTTTTCTCAATATTTTCTTCCTGATCGGTGTGCTGGCCTCCCTGGGCCTGTCACTCACACTGCCGGGTATTGCCGGTATCGTGCTTACAATCGGTATGTCGGTTGACGCGAACGTGCTGATCAATGAACGTATCCGGGAAGAACTCATGGCGGGCAAGAATATGAGGATGGCTGTCTCCGACGGTTACAAAAACGCTCTTTCTGCTATTGTCGACGGTAACCTTACCACCCTCATCACCGGTATCATTCTGTTTGTACTGGGATCAGGTCCTGTAAAAGGTTTTGCCACCACCCTTGTAATTGGTATCATCACTTCCATGTTTGCAGCCATTTACATTACCAGGCTGGTGTTTGAAATGATGCTCGACAAACAAAGCGTATTGACCTTTAGTACACGCTTATCAACCGGAGCTTTCAAGAACATTAACCTGGATTATATCAAGCACAGGAAAAAATTCTATATTCTTTCAGGTGCTATTGTTTTGATTGGTGTGGGTTCACTTATTTTCCGGGGACTGGATGAAGGTGTTGATTTCGCCGGTGGTCGTAATTATATTATTCAGTTCGATAAGCCGGTCAATAACCGGGAAGTAGGAAATCTGGTTGGAAAAGGAACTAGGAATGACTCCCACTGTGATCACTTACGGTTCGGAGAATAAGATCCGTATCACCACAAAATACGGTATTGATTCGGAAGATCCGGAAATTGAAAACAAGATCGAAAAAATGATCTATACCGGTGTGAAACCGCTTCTCGCTGCCAATGTGTACATACGAACAGTTCAAGATTGACAATGTACAGGGACTTCAGCGCGTAGGGCCAACGATTGCTGCTGATATCAAGAAGAAATCGTTCATTGCCCTGTTCATTGCCTTGTTCTTTATGTTCCTTTATATCGGGGTGCGGTTCCGGAACTGGAGCATGGGACTCGGAGCCATGGCTTCCCTGGCGCATGACGCCTTCCTGGTTATTGCGATGTTCTCCCTGCTTGTATGGATTCATGCCATTCTCCATGGAGATCGACCAGACATTTATAGCGGCAATCCTGACCATTATCGGGTACTCTGTGAACGATACTGTGGTTATCTTTGACCGTATCAGGGAATACAGGACACTGCATCCGAAAATGGATTATGCCACCCTGATGAATAAGGCCATCAATGATACGTTCAGCCGTACCATCATCACTTCACTCACCGTGCTGATCACCGTGGCCATTATCTTCTTCTATACCGGTGAAGGTGTACAGGGATTTGCCTTTGCACTGCTGATCGGATTGTTCTCCGGTGTATATTCAACCGTTTTCATTGCTTCTGCCCTCGTATATGATACGAGCAAGAAAAAGGAACTGAAAAAGGCTGTTTAATTTTTACATGAGTCATTAAACCCCGGGCAATAACCCGGGGTTTTTTAGTATGCTTTTCCTATATTTGTGCATCTAAATTATTATTATGAGTCATACTATATTGTCGCTGGGTGGAGGGGAAATGTTGCTTGTATTCCTTGTGTTTCTTCTTCTTTTTGGGGCAAATAAGATGCCGGAACTGGCGAAGGGACTTGGGAAAGGGATTGAAGGAATTCAAAAGGGCCACTGATGATATCAAGCGGGAACTGAGCGACAGCACCGGGGGTATAACACAGGAAATATCGGATACCACAGCAGATATCAGGCGAAATATCGGTGAAATCACATCGAATATTACGAGGGAAGTTGATACTCATACCGCTGGATATTAAACAGGAAGTTGAAACACATACCGCTGACATTAAAAAGGATTCCAGCGAAATTGCCAGTAACCTGAATAACTGATCAATTAAATCAATACTGCTCCTGCAGTTCTTTTATACCTGTTATGGATATTATTGAAGCGGTTCATATCAATAAAACATTCGGCTCACTGCAGGTATTAAAAGGAATCAGTGTTACTATCCGGAAAGGCGAAATTGTTACCATTGTGGGTGCCAGCGGGGCAGGCAAGACTACCTTCCTGCAGATCATCGGCACCCTGCTGAAATCCACGGAGGGTTCCGTGAAAATTAACGGTACGCCGGATTGACAACCTGAAAGAAAAAGAATTATCCCGTTTCCGAAACAGGCACATCGGTTTTGTCTTCCAGTTTCATCACCTGTTGCCTGAATTTACTGCCCTTGAAAATGTATGTATTCCGGCCTTTATTGCAAAGGTGCCGCGGGCAGAGGCCGTAAAACGTGCCAAAGAACTGCTTGAATTTCTGTCACCTCGGATCACGTATGGATCATAAGCCATCCACTCTTTCAGGCGGAGAACAGCAACGCGTTGCCGTGGCACGCGCCCTCATCAACAATCCCGATGTGGTTCTTGCCGATGAGCCCTCAGGCAATCTCGATTCGCACAATAAAAAAGAACTGCACGAATTGTTTTTCAGCCTTCGTACACAATTTAACCAGACTTTTGTTATTGTTACGCACGATAATGAACTGGCCGGTATGAGCGACCGGACCATTACGATGCATGACGGGTTGCTGGTGAACTAATTTGTTGATTTGATTGATTGGCTGATTTGACTGATTTGCTTCGCCTGTCGAACCCGGCTTCCGGCTTTATGAAAAATCCTCATCGTAAAGAGAATTTTACGATGAGGATTTATTATCTCCTGTTATTTCTTTTCAATAGTTACATAATTGATCTTTCCAACGAATTTTGAAGATTTGCCGTAATCGGCAACAGGGGTCCCGTCATCTACCCCTACGTCAGCCATGTCATCCACTGAGAATATGCCTGGTTGTGTTTTTTCCAGCCTCTTTTCAGCGACTTTCTTATCATTTACATAAATGGTACCAACGCCTCCTTTTCCGGGCCCACCGCCATCGTACTTAAAGTCGTATACCAGTTTGTAATTTCCTGGTTTCAGAGGCTGATCAGCTATAATCTGAGTTGATTCCAGCCCCAGGTAATTATAGCTGAATGCCGGTTTCCCGTTTTTCATATAGAATGTGAGACCGCCAAACCTGCCGCCCTGACAAACAATAACACCATTCCCATTCGCATCAGTTGCAACTTCTGAGGTGATAGTATAGGATGTATTTCTCAGATCAATGAATACATCAGGACCCATGCCCTTCATTCCCTCACCATACGTAACCGTTTTTCTGTCGCCCATAACTGTTGGTCTGCCCATTAGTGCAGCATTGGTCCTTTCAAGCAGACGGTCATCAAGCGGCAGAACGTGGTATTTTTCAGCCTGTTGCATGAACAGTTCCTGCATAGCCTTTAGTTTATCTGCATTCTGTGATGCCAGATCATTGGTCAGGCTAAAATCTACCAGGGTATTGTATAATTCCCACTTGTCATCCTTCAGGTCTGCGCGTGGTTTCATTTCCCAGGCAGCACGGTGTATGGTTCGGGCAAACCAGCCGTCCTGGTAAATTCCCCTGTTGCCGAACATTTCAAAGTACTGAACAGTGTGCCTTTCAGGAGCAGCAGCATCATTAAAAGTATACGCCAGACTGGTGCCCTCAACAGGATCCTGTTCTATGCCATTTACCATTTTCGGTGCCGGTATATGGGTGACTTCATAAACGGTAGGGGCAATATCGATCAGATGGCCAAACTGCGAACGTATTTCTCCTTTGGCTTTAATTCCATTGGGATACTGGATTATCATTCCGTTTCTCGTGCCTCCGAAATCAGAACTCACCTGCTTGGTATAGGAAAACGGTGCATCCAAAGCCACAGCCCATCCGGCTGAAAAGTGCGGATACGTGCTTGGTCCGCCCCAATCGTCATAATGCTTTAACATGCCCTCAACCGTTTCGGGTACTGCATTAAAATAGGTCATCTCACTGAACATTCCGTTCATCTGGCCTTCAGCGCTTGCACCATTATCGCCTGCAATGAAGACGATCATTGTATTATCCATAACTCCTAATTCCTTGATGGTCTCAATAAGCCTTCCGACTTCATAATCGACCTGCTCGGCAAAGCCGGCATATACTTCCATCTGGCGGGTAAACAGTTTCTTCTCGTCGGCGGAGAGCTTTTCCCAGTCTTTTATAGCTTCAGGTTTCGGGGCCAGCTTTGTTCCGGCCGGAACAATGCCTAATTTTATCTGGCGTTCGAGCGTCATTTCACGAAGCTTGTCCCAGCCCCCGTCAAATTTTCCCTTGTATTTTTCAGCCCATGCCTTTGGAACATGATGCGGAGCATGTGTAGCGCCGGGTGCAAAATACATAAAGAAATGGCTTATCGGGAGCTAAAGCCTTCTGGCTACGAACCCATGAAATGGCCTGATTGGTCATGTCAATCGTAAAATGATAATTCGGATCTTCAGGCAGTTCAACCAGGGTAGTCCCATCATAAATGAGTGGAGCCCATTGATTGGTTTCACCGCCAATAAAGCCATAGAATTTCTCAAAACCTGACCGTGTCGGCCAGCGATCCTGCGGTCCGAACCATGGAAATTTCCCAGGGAGGGGTTTCATGATACTTGCCAAAAGCAGCTGTATTGTATCCGTTCTGGCGCAATACTTCTGCCATCGGAGTGATGGTCTGAGGCCTTACTGAAGTATTCCCGGGAAAGGTTGTTGCTGCTTCGCCAATACATCCCATATTGTTGCTATGATGGTTATATCCGGTTAACAAGGCATACCCTGGAGGGGGAACACAGGGCTGTGGTATGAAAGCGGTTGTATTTTAAGCCATTGGCAGCGAGGTTATCCATGGTGGGTGTTGTGACAGGGCCTCCGAACGCTTCGGATACGCCAAATCCCATATCGTCAATCAGTATAACTACCACATTGGGAGCACCTTTCGGCGCCTTCACCTCAAAACGGGCAGGTGCCTTGGCGTTCCGGGCATCAAGCTCTTTATAGAGAGGACGAGCAGGCTCTTTAATCGGGAGCACCGACCGGTCCAACCCATCCCCGCCGGCAGCCAGCGGCTTGTCCGGATTATTCCGGGTACACGAGAAGGCCAGGATACCCGAGAGTATTATTAAACCAAGGAAATTTCTATTCATAAGCTACCATTTTAGTTTTTAGTTTGTTAGCACCATCCCATTGATGCAAAGGTGGAAATTTAAATAAATTTAAATATAGTCTCTTCCATTTTTTAAATCAATAGGGATCAATAAGTATTTTTTATAATTCTAAATATTACTGTCAGAATACCCTGCAATGCTGACGGAATAACCAGCGGCCTGGGAGAACCTCCCCTAATTATTCGTATTTTTGCCGTGAGTGAAAAGATACGCATGGGACAAAGCTTGAAGGAACTGAAGGAATTTCTCGATGAAAAGGTGGTTCAATATAACAACCCGGCATTTATTGAACTCGACCCGATTCAAATACCTCATTCGTACACAAGGAAAGAAGATATTGAAATTTCAGGATTCCTGTCGGCTGTCTATTTCCTGGGGCAATCGCACTTCCATTCTGAAAAATGCAAAACGCATGCTGGCCTTTATGGGCAATTCACCCTACGACTTCATCCTTAATCATAATGAGAGCCAGCTGAAGAAAATGGATGGTTTTGTTCACCGTACATTTAATTCCGATGATCTGTTGTCTTTCATTGAAGGTCTGAAACATCTGTATAAAAATAAGAATGGATTGGAAGGCATTTTTGTTCAATACCAGACCAATGAATCACTTCAGCCTGCGATTCATGAATTAAAGAAGGAATTTTTTACTTTGCCCCACCTGGAAAGAACCCGTAAACATTTACCTGACCCATTGACCGGTTCGGCGGCGAAAAGAATCAACATGTACCTGAGATGGATGATCCGGAGGGATAGTGCAGGGGTGGACTTTGGAATCTGGAAGAATATATCACCATCCATTTTGTCATGTCCTCTTGATGTTCATAGCGGAAATATAGCCCGCAAACTTGGTTTGCTCAATCGCAAGACAGAATGATGCTAAAGCAGTATTGAACTGGATGGAGTTCTGAGGCAACTGGACTGCAATGACCCTGTGAAATATGATTTCGCCTTGTTTGGATTAGGTGTTTCGAAATATTGACTTAGTCCGCGTCACCCTGCTTCGCCGATCATGGCGGTGAATACAATCAAATAATAATGTTCGGCTCACCAGTATGAAAATGTAAAACCTATTTTTAATTTTATATAATTTTTTGACTTCAGAATAAAAGAAATATGGACATTACAATTCTTGGTGAACCCCGGTTTACTATCACCGGTGAGGCGCACAGTAAGCGATAAAATCCGCATACCTGAAATAATCAAGATTGATCCGGACAAGCCGGCAACTTCCAGCCTGTCTTTTGAAATGGCCGGCCCCCGTGCGATGCTCTATTTCGATCCGGAGCAGACACGTGCAGGCATCGTTACATGCGGTGGACTCTGCCCCGGCCTGAACAATGTGATCCGGTCCGTTTTTCTTGAACTTCATTATGCTTATGGCGTAAAGGAGGTCCTGGGTTTCGGGGCGGGTATACCGGACTCGACCCTGCAAGGTCAAGACCGCCGATAAGGCTTACACCTGAAATTGTTGATTATATCCATAAGGAAGGAGGAACCTTGCTCGGCACTTCACGCGGACCGGTTGACGTTGCCGTGGCGGTGGACAACCTGATCAAGCTGCGCATCAATATTCTTTTTGTTGTTGGCGGGGACGGGACTCAGCGGGGTGGGAACGAGCTTTACCAGGAGGCGAAGACCCGCGGTTATGATCTTTCTGTGGTTGGTATTCCAAAGACGATTGACAATGATGTGGCTTTTGTGGCGCGGACATTTGGTTACCTTACCGCTGTTGAGGAGGCCGAAAAGGTACTCAGTCGCGCCCATGTGGAGGCGCGCAGCGTGGAAAACGGAATTTCCCTTGTTAAACTGATGGGCCGCCATGCCGGTTTTATTACAGCCGGTGCTACAATTGCCTGCCAGGATGTAAACTTCGCCCTTGTTCCGGAAGTGCCTTTCAAACTTGAGGGGCCAAACGGTTTTCTTGCTGCATTAAAGGAAAGGATCCTGAGCAGGTCCCACGCATTGGTAGTTGTTGCCGAGGGAGCCGGCCAGGATTTGATTGAAAACCTGTCGGTGGAAAAGGATGCTTCAGGCAACGTCAAGATAAAAGACATCGGACTATTTTTGCGGGAAAAAATTGAATCATTTTTCAGGGAAGAGAAAATACCCATCATTATGCGGTATATTGATCCGGGCTATCTCATACGCAGCAGTCCTGCCGATGCAGAAGATGCAGTACTCTGTGATCTGTTTGCACGAAACGCGGTTCATGCTGCAATGGCCGGAAAAACCGGACTCGTAATCGGGTATTTGCATGACAAGTTTATCCATGTGCCTATCGAACTGCTCACCAGCCGGAAAAAATATATGAAGCCGGACAGTTCGCTGTGGAATGCCGCCCTTTCGGCTACCGGTCAACCTGCACGATTTGAATAATTATATTAATAAATCCATCATGACAATAAATTCATTGCCAAACCATAAAACAAAAATCGTTGCCACCATCGGCCCGGCATCCGAATCACAGGAAATGCTGGAGCGCTTGATCAGGGCCGGACTTAACATAGCACGACTCAATTTCTCACATGGTGATTTTACGATACATGCCGGGATCATTGCCAGGATCCGTGCTGCTGAAAAGGCCACAGGTCATCGGGTTGCCATTATGGCTGACCTTCCGGGCCCCAAAATGCGAGTAGGAAAAATTGATCCTGAGCCTATTCAATTGGTGCCCGGAGATAAATTTACACTTACAAGTGAAGAAATCACAGGCAACTCAACCCGTGTTTCCATGAGTTTCCAGCCTTTGCCGAAGGTGGTGAAGCCAGGCAACAAGCTCTTCCTTAACGATGGGTTGATCCAGTTAATGGTTGATAAAGCGGAAGGTACGGAAGTTCATTGCCGTGTGATGGTAGGCGGGGAACTGCGTTCCAAAAAAGGCCTAAATCTGCCGGGTATTGACCTCGGCATAAATGCTTTTACTGATCATGACCATGCCTGCCTTGAATTTGCATTGAAGAACGGAGTTGATGCGGTAAGCCAGTCTTTTGTGGAAACTGCAGCCGATATTGAAGCTGTTCGTAAGGCTGCCAGGGCCCTGGGCAAGAATCCGTTTATCATCGCAAAGATCGAACGGTCAGGAGCCCTGGATCACTTTGATGAAATCCTCAGTGCCGCTGATGGTATCATGGTAGCACGGGGTGATCTGGGTGTTGAAGTGCCTATCGAGGAAATGGCCATCATCCAGAAACAGTTAATAGCCAAGGCAAATCTTGCCGGAAAGCCGGTTATCACTGCTACGCAGATGCTGGAATCAATGACTGCAAGCCGCCTTCCAACACGTGCCGAATCCACTGATGTCGCAAATGCCATACTTGATGGTACTGATTGTATTATGCTTTCGGCCGAATCTGCCATGGGAAAATATCCTGAAGAAGCAGTTTCAATGCTGGCAAGCATAGCTGCCTACACAGAAGCTCACAGACCAGCATCATCAGTCAGAAATTTCATGGAAATATCCAATGATAATCCTCCGTCCAGCGCAGCGGAAGCAACCGGATTCATCGTTGAACATGCGCTTCATGCAATTCCCTGTAATTACGTCTTCGTTCCTACCGGCACCGGAAATACCGCCCGGATGATATCACGATTTAAACTGCTGGCCAGGATTGTGGCACTTAGTCATGATGATGCTGTATGCCAGGGACTCATGTTTTCCTATGGCGTACACCCGGTTCAACTTGACTATGAACCGGAGAACTGGTCGGAATTTGCCAGGCATTGGCTTACTGAGAATCAGGAGCCGGGCAAGATTGCTATGCTTGTTGGCGGTCCTACCTTACTAAATCCTGACTCCAATCACCGGATAGAATTTCTTCGTATTTCATAATTGGTCAGTTAATCGTTCCCGGACTTCCGAAGCCCTTGCTGGCATCATCCAGAACCAAAAGCCAGTCTCCGGCAGAAGGAGGAATGAAGGTTTGTGCAGGGGAATCACTGAACTGCTTTAGATCTTTAACAATACCTGTTGAGGGCTGATACCACCATGCATGGGTTTGAGTTCCGGATATCCGGGTAAGATTTACAGTAAGCTTCCTGTTGTCCGGGGTATAAACAATCGCTGTACTCGCATCTTTCATTAAAGCAGCAGCTGCATAGTTACTGGTGTTTACATCCCCGGCTCCTGCGGTTAACAGTGTATGGTTCTTATCCGGAATAAGGTTTGACCAGTATCTTGATGCGAAGAGTTGCGCTGATCGCTGCAAGTCCTTTGAGCCCTGTGATTCTAAAATTGCGGGATCATCCCATCCGTTGCGAAATGCATATAGCGGATGATTTCCAAAAATATACCCGTTTGATCCCATTAAGACCGGCAGATACATCTGGCTGCGTATGTTTACTGAAGAAACGCCGGTGTTTTCATAGCTACCCTCGGTAAAATAAAAAGGAAAATCACGATTGTGGTCATCCAAAAGGTATTTGGCTGCAGTGGAGTGATCAGCATAAGTTGTATTCAGATCAACCCAGTTTTCATTTGCGTATTCAGTCAGGCCGGATTTGTAACGACCATTTTGCACAGAGAAAATCTGTGGACCGGCCGTTTCTTCAATGCCCCTTACCATTTCCCGTATTTCGTCGAGAGCAGCGGATGGTGAGCAATCTCCTCCCATAACCCATATAATGTTTTTATAGTCTTTATACCTTGTTCCCAGGTATCTTCCATATTGATACATTTTTGCCGGTCCATTGGCAATCACCTGGGAGTACCAACCTTCAGGGTGGCCATTTCCGGTATCATACCCCAGCCAGGCCGGATATAGAAATACTTCGATGCCCTTTTCCCGTGCCTTGTTTAGTACAAAATCAACATGATCAAAGTATAACGTATTTGGAGTTGTAAAATCATCCGGGGATAGAAACGGACTGTTGCCATATGCATCTTCTGAGCCATTTAATTCACTGGCAATCAAACATAAGACAATTGAATTTATTCCTTTTTGACTTCTGTTTTCAAGATACTTTTCTGCACCTTCCCTGTCAGGTCCCTGGATTAAATACCAGGGTGAGTCACCCACGATGAGGAAAGGCTGACCGGATTTTGTTTTTAATAGTCCGTTGCTTACAGATAAGGGGAAAATTTCCGGGATTGTGGTTCCGGGGATCTCCTCAAAAGGGCCGTTTGGAATATTTTCCACATTCACTTCTTCGGTTATATCCTCATTAATACAACTGTAACTGGCGGCCATTAAAAGTAAAATGGTCATTCGTGAAATTATTTTAATCAACATTTCCAATAAGTTAAATTGCCAATAATATTAATTATGCATGAACGGAAGATTATTCTCCCAGGTTGTTAATTTGATTTTCCCGGACTTCCGAGGCCCTTGCTGGCGTCATCCAGAACCAAAAGCCAGTCGCCGGCAGAAGGAGGAATGAAGGATTGCGAGGGACTGTCACTGATTAGCTTCAGATCATTGACTGTACCGGTAGATGGCTGGTACCACCAACCATGTGTCTGGGTACCCGTAATCAGGGTCAGGTTAACTGTTAGTTCTCTGTAATCCGGGACATAAATGATGGCAGAACTCCCGTCCTGAGTTAAAGCGGCTGCACCGTAAGAACTGTTGTTAATGTCACCATAACCGCTTGTAAGCAGGGTATGATTCAAATCAGGAACAAGTTTGTTCCATGCCCTTGATCTGAAAAATTCACCTGACCGCTGGAGATCTTTTGAGCCTTGTGATTCAAGCACATCTGGATTATCCCAGCCTGCAGTGAAATTAAACAGAGGATAATTGCCAAAGAAAGAACCATTTGCACCCATCAGTACTGGTAAATACATCTGGCCGCGCAATTGGGTGGAAGTGGCACCCAGGTTTTCATAGGTACCTTCAAAATAGTAAAAGGGATGGCTACGCTGGAAATCGGCTTTTAAATAAAAAGCAGTCGTGGATTCGGAGGCATAGGTGGTGTTCAGGTCAATCCATTTTTCGCCGGTATAGGCTGCGAGACCTGATTGAAAACGTCCGTTGTGTACGGTGAATATTTGAGGTCCGGCAGTTTCTTCAATGCCACGAACCATTTCACGAATTTCATCAATTGCATTTCCCGGAGCACAATCACCCCCCATCACCCAGATAATATTTTTATAATCTTTGTATCGCTGGCCAAGGTATTTGCCATATTGATACATTTTTGAGGGACCATTGGCATTTACTTCCGTGTACCAGCCTTCTTCGTGGCTTCCGCCGTCATCATACCCCAGGTAAGCAGGAAAGAGAAACACTTCCATGCCCATTTCCCGGGCTTTATCAATGACATAATCTGCATTATCAAAATAGTCGGGATTCGGAGTGGTGAAATCTCCATCGACCAGAAACGGCAGGTTTCCGTAGGCATCCGCCGGACCATTGTAGTAATGTTCAACCAGATTCATTATGAGAGAATTCACCCCCTTCTGTTTCCTGTTTTCGAGGTATTTATCGATACCATCCTTGTCGGGACCAACTATAAGCGACCATGGTGAATCACCCGTAATCAGAAAGGGCTGACCTGTTTTGGTTGTTAATTTCCCGGCCGTAATGGTTAAGGGAAAAATATCCGTAACATCCGTGGGATTTTCCGGCAGAGGGCCTGGTGTATTCTTCTCCTGATTTGGAACTTTTTCTGTTATGTCTTCATTAACGCAGCTGAAATTCAATGTTAAAGCCAGCAATACCAATGCCTGGGATAATCTTTTAATAATCATTACCTGTAAGTTTAATTATTTAACGTTCAACTATTTCCATAACATTCTTTTGAAATGAATTCAAAAGAATCTATAACGTAATTACTACGCCATTTTTATCAGATTATTGTAAGCAGGGAGGATTTTGATTGTTTGTATTGTTTCAGGTAAATACGAATCAAGACAATTTTTGGGTTTGTTTAATATTATATTTATACCTGAAAACCACTCTCGGGTTTCAATACTAACGTTAAATATTCGTTAAAATTGTAGTAATGCAATTTTATTTCGGGGGGGACCCCGTCGGGGTGTCAGATGTCAAACAACTATTTTTCATTTAAGCAGTTCACCATTTACCACGATCAATGTGCGATGAAGGTGGGCACAGACGGGGTATTGCTGGGTGCATGGTCCGGCCTTGAAAGTGCATCAAGAATACTCGATGTGGGAACGGGAAGCGGATTGATTGCTGTTATGCTGGCACAGCGGTCAGGAGCTGTTATTGATGGTGTGGAGATCGATGAAAAGGCCTGTAAACAGGCCAGGGAAAATGTGGAAGGAACTCCGTGGCATGAACGGATCAGTTTATTCCATGATTCTTTCCAGCATTTTTCGGAAACAACATCTTTCCGGTATGATGTGATCGTCTCAAATCCCCCGTATTTCCAAAACTCACTTAAACCGCCAGTCAAGGCAAAAACAACGGCAAAACATGATACAGCTTTAAATTATACCACATTGCTTTCGTGTTGTGCCAAATTGCTAAAACCTGGCGGACGTCTTTCGTTCATCATCCCTGCTGTTGATCAGAAGCAATTTACAGGACTGGCTGATTTTCACCGGCTGTATCCTTCCCGCCTGACATGGGTAAGGCCTGCACCCGGGAAGGAATATTCACGTTGCCTGGTTGAATTCACGGGGCAGACAGGGATCACCTGCTCCGAGAATGAACTGATCATCAGGAAGAGCGATTTGACGGCCTATTCTGATGAATATATTGAACTGACAAGGGATTTTTATCTGGGATTTTGATTGTATCGGCAATTCAGAATGTGCTTCGCGCAATTATTGATTGCAAAAATGCAGAATTGCATTTTCTACCGACAGAATATCCCTGCCGGGATAATTAAGAATTGCAGAATTGCATTTTCTACGCAGATTACCGGATAATTATCACTCTCGATGCGGGATATTTCATAACTGCAGAACTGCAGAACTGCAGAACCGCAGAACTTCCCATTATATTCCTCCATGTCCGGTACGAAATACCTTTCTTAACGGTATCAGCGCAATCACCCAGGCAAGCTGTGCCACAATAAAAAAGATATTCATATTGCCCGGGAAGAACAGGGCAGTAATTGTAACACCCAATCCGATATTGTTGGCCCCGAGCTGATGGACATGGTGACTCTTACCTGCCGTGATTTTGCCGGCATCAGCAGATACCCAATCCAATATAAAACAAAATACAGGAGGATTGCAATTACGGCATCCAGGCCTACCAGGGCAGGATTGTCCAGTATGGCCGGTTTGTTTCTCGCTGTAGCGGCAATAAATATCATTCCTAATCCCAGCAGGGTAAAAAGGGCGTTGTACCGACCAATAATATTACGTACCCGGGATATTCTGCGCAATGGTAAATGAATAAGAAAGGGCAGCACAATAGTATATACCATGGTCATCAGCAGTTGCCCGGCATTTACTTTTACGAGGGCGCCCGGCAACAGGCCCATGATAAGTGGAATGCTTACCACGGAAAGAAAACTGCTATAAACAAGTATCTTTAGTGAAAGGTCAGGCTTTCCGCCAAAGAGGATTGTGAAAGAAGGAGAAGAAACCGCTGCAGGCAATAAAAAGATAAGCAGCATAAGCAATGCGTAAAACTCACTGAACCATTTCAAAATAAAAAAAACAACTATGGGGATTAGTATAAACCGGATCAGATAGAATTGAAAGGACAGTGTAAAATCTGCCGCCAGGGCTTTTGGAGAAAATTCGATCTGGAAGAAAGAGCAAAAAATTATAAATGCAAGGGCGATCATCACCAACCGGGGTGTAATATCCCCGAAAGAGGGCACCATCATGCCAATCAGGCATGAAAGCAACAACAGGAGTCCAAAATACCGATGGATGAATTGCATACCAGTGAAGGCGGGTTTATTGTTTTATAAAATACCCGGTTTCCGTTTCATTACCAGCTACAAAATGAATTATATACATGCCGGGCGCGTAATCCTTTACATCCAGTGTGAGGGAATGATCTTCCTGCCTGCGGTTATATACCTCATGTCCACCCAGGTCGGTGATCCGGAGGGATCCTTCTTTTTGCGTACCCTGAAATGAAATGTTTATCCTGTCATCTGCCGGATTGGGCCAGATTTTCAGTATCTCCGTTTGTTCTGCCAGGTCAACTGCTGTTTTTAGCCCCATTCCCACATCAATCGTGGTATCCTTTGTTAAATAAAACGAACCGGCTTCTTCATTAAATCCCGTCTTTGAAACAATATAACTGTATTCAGTTGAAACCGGCAGTTGGGTGAAGGTGACCATTCCCAGCGAATTGGAAACCAGTGATTGTTCCTCCACACTCACGGTTGCCCCGTTTACCGGCGTCGCCCCGTTTTTCAGCCTGAATTTTACAGTGGCATGGGTTTGTACAAGATAAACGAAAAAGGTTGTGTCGGAATGAACGGTCAATGTGCCCGTATCGCTCAGAAAAGAAGGCATTTCAATGGAATACTGATAGGAGCCTCCCTCTTTGGTAAATACTGTTTCCCCTGTTCCGCCAGTGGACTGAGTAAGGGAATCAAAGGTAACATTTGCTCCCCACAACGGCTGAAGCGTAAGATGATTGCTGACTTTGAATGTTACATTGAACTGGTCATGAACCACGGGGGTGTAAAATTTCAAAACCCTTGGATTGCTGTATACTTCCTGCAAATGTTCATTCGTATTTTGCTCAAATACCAGATTGCTCCATGACATGAAATAAGACCACGGGGCATCCAGATCAAGGCAGTCATCCGGATTCGGAATGGGGCCGTTCTCTGACATGGCTACCAGTTTTTCTCCGCCGGTAAGATTATACAAAATGTCGAAGGCATTTTTCTGGTTTCCATAATTGTAATTTCCCGGATAGGAATCATAGCCAACAATATCAACCTTGTCATTGCCCGGGTACCAGTCGGTTTCAGGCGTCGACCAAACCCATATCAGATTGTGGAGATGATGATAATTCTGTAGCCTGTCATATAGAATGTTATAGAGTTCCAGGCAGGCCTCCGGACCCTTTGCACCCCACCAGAACCATCCACCCCCTGCTTCGTGCAGAGGTCTCCAGAGAATCGGAACACCGGCATCCTCAAATCTTTTTAATTGAATGGCAATATCGTCAATATCCCGGAGGATATCTGTATTTTCCTGGGTGCCGGGAGTCACTGCCTTTGTTATATCAAAAGTAGTATAATCAGTATAGAAGGTATTGGTTCCTGCTGCACCGCCGGTAGGAGAGCACCAGTGCCACTGCAGGGAAACAATTCCTTTTTTATCAGTACTGTTATACCAGCTGATCAGTTCATCCACGGTGCCGTCATCATCCTTACCAAAGGTATGGTGGCCATCCTGCCATAAATAGGGATAACCATCCGTATAATGCATAAGATCGCCTGCCCGCAGCATAGGTGCACTCCCCGTCAGCTTTTTGATCTCATCGTAATTATCATGGGTTTGTCCTGAAATGATGTTCTTCCCGAATTGCGAAAGCAGGTAACTATAGAGGGCTTCTGTTTCAACAGATGCTGCAGTATCCACCAGGTCAGGGAGTTACATGATAGGTATTTTTCTGTGTTGTGTAGATTTCAAATTTGTCGATTTCCGACCAGCCCCAGTTCTTGCTTACAGTAATGCTGTTTGAACCCTGTTCCAAAATATATGCACCCGCATCGGCAAGTGCAAAGGTATTGGTAGCCGGAAATCTTACTACGGAGGCAAAGCCATTGTTGACGGATACATTCTGGTATTTTTCGCTTGTGTTCAGGTAGCGGATCACTATCCTGTAAAGGCCTTTTTCAGGAACCGTTACATGCACTGTAACTTTATCATTTGTGTTATCAAATCCGGTAACATATCCTGTTCCGGAATATCCGGATATACTCGTTGCGATGTTCACACCGGAGAGTGTACCTGTTTCCGCTTCCACCCCGGTGACAAAATCCCCGTAAGGTCCGGGAGCAGCAGTGTCCCTTATAAGAACAAGGGCTGATACGGATAAAGGTGACAGGGGAATATTAATGATGTTCCCGGCAATTTCCACACTGGATTCCTTCAAAGCATTCACCGAAGCCGAAACGAAAGTTTCGGATTGCGGCAAAGAGGACAATGTGTATAATGAATAGGATCCGTTCTTTACACGAAAATCTTTGAGGTTCAGATCTGCAGTTCTTGACTCGGTGAGATGACGGTTCACCAGGAAAATTGTCATGGTATCCCTTGAACCATTTTCTGTAGGATAAGCCGAAACATATAATTCTTCGGATGAAATGCCATCTACATAGAATTTCTGAGCCTTTTTGCTGAACAGGTGAATCACCTCATCCATACCCGTTTTCCAGCTCCAGGGGGTGAACATTTCAACCCCCTGTCTGGCGAATTCTCCCAGGGTAGAAGCATACCAGGAGGCGGTTACATTGGGGTTATTACCGCCAATACCTATTTCTGAAACCGAAAGCGAAACGCCATTATCCGGTCCCATATAATTTTCAAGCCATGCTTTGCAGCGTTTAAAAATATATTCTTTTGTGAGGCTGTTATCCCATCCGCCGGATCCCGTTTTTTTCACACCATTTGCTCCCGGGTAATTATAGGTTTCATCAAAGAAAACCCGGTGCAGCTGAACGATGTCAGCCGGATTTGTTTCTCCCGGATAAAAATGGACATCCAATACGTCCAGCAGCCGAATGCCTGTTAATTCCTGTTCTTCTGCAGCGCGGAGAATAAAATATTCAAGCCAGGGGTAGTTCTTTCCCTTATAGGATATCAGATTCCCCTTATAGTTATACCACTGCCATTCATTGGCAGGAACCGGTCCCACCAACTTGATGCCCGGATAGCTGGCCCTTGCTTTTTTTGCCACCTCGAAATATTTCTGCATAAACTCTTCTGCGCCGGGCTGCACCGGGTAAACATCATCATGGGTCCCTTCCCAGATTTCCGGCTCATTATCCATGCTCCAGTACTTTATTCCGTTGGGGTTCAATCCCACTCCACCAGCGCCGAACCAATGATTCAGAATACCTGTTGTTGAATCCGCGGACCAGTTTTCAAGGTACTTTGCAGTATCCCCTTCTACCAGGGCATCTCCGCCACCGGCGGCATTCACCTGTCCTCCGCCGCAAAGATTTTGTCCTACACCGTCCCACCATTGTGAATGATTATAATTCCAATCGTTAAAGTTGGCTGTTTTTGTTTTGGCTGCTTTCCCGATCAGCTGGAAGGCCCACATCCCCTGTGCCGAGGGAATATTGGTCTGCAGGCTTTTTGCAGCAAAATCCCAGTCATGAGAATATACATTATTATACCAGTCGGGATGGCTCGACAATTTTCTGCGCCAGTTGTATTTAGTGGCATTATTCCCGCCGTTTTCCCTGAACATGGTTATCCCCAGGTCACGTAAACGTTGCCACTGATTGGCTGTGAGCGGCGAAGCAGGATTGTCGGACAGGTTGTTGTTTTTCCCAAAAATATACGGGGATACTGGCTTTTGAGGAGCCAGGGCATCAATGGTAATATTGACGGTTTGCTGTGAAAAGCCTGTAAAGCAATTGCAACATCAGGGTGGGGACAAGTATGTAAAGCGCTACCTTATTCATGAACTATTTTTATTGGCGTGAAAATTCCGGCTACTTAAAATTATTTCTTCTGATAACTTCGAATCAATTCCCTTGTTTTAATTCCTGATTCTTTCAGATCGGCATCTTTCCAATTGCCCTCGGAACCTGCACTTGTTTTAAGCATTGAACAGGTCTCGTCTTTATCTGAAATTGACCACATAATAATACTGATTTTATTTTTATTCATCCAGTCGATCCATTTCTGCCATTCCGCATAGTTTATTGGCCCATTTCCACTTGCAGCCATTCCGGCAGATTCTGATACAAAAATCGGGATTCCTTTTTGAAGGGCATAATCACTCCTGTCGCGAAGGGACTGACCATGGGTATCAGCATAAAAATGAACTGTATACATCAGGTTCGTAAATCCTTTAACAGGATTATCAGCCACGAGGTGAATATCCTGGTCCCAGTGCGGACAACCGACAAGGATGACATTGTCCGGGTCGTATTTCCGGATGCTTTTAATTACCTCAATGGAGTATGATTTTATGGTATCCCATGAATCCTTTACCGGTTCATTGAAAATCTCATAAATTATGTTGGGGTACTTTCCGTATTTCTGTGCCATTTCTTCAAAGAATTGAATGGCAGCCTTTGTTTGAATGCCATGGCTGTGCCAGTCAATAATTACATAAATGTTGTTTTCAATGGCTCCATCAATTACGGCCTCCATTTTTTCTTTTGACCAGTCGGGTGAATCCAGGTATCCCTTTGCAGGCTCAACACCCATTGCGGCTCTTACCACGCTGCATTTCCAGTCATCAGCAAGCCATTTTACGGTTTCTTTATTATAAAACCGGGGCCACCAGTTGTGCCACCCATAACTTACGCCAACAAGCATAACCGGGTTTCCCTGCTGGTCAACCAGGTTAACACCTTTTACAGATAAATTTCCATGTTGTTTTACAGGTTGTGCTTTTGAGATAAAGGCACCTGCAAATAGAAAAAGAATCAGAACAGCTGCTTTTTTCATCTTGTTTGTTTTACGAAATTAGGATCATTCGAGGTTATAAAATGACTTATCGGGTTCAACGGAATTTTCGTACTGAATCTTCCCTTATCGGTATATGCCTGGAAAAGGTAAATTCCTTCGGGAATTTCTTTTGTGGATATATTGCCGGTATTTTCCGGATTGTTGATGGCATACACCAGGGATCCGCTCATGCTATACAAATGGATCCACTGAATAGAATAATCGTCGTTCAGTGAATAATTAATTTCATGATTTTGATCCTGAAAAACGGTAAACGATATCTTTTCCCTTGATTTGATATCTGTAGGCACAGCAACAGCACTGAATTTGAACTGGTCGATATTGAAAGCAGGCTGGGTAAGCACAGTAAAACGCATGATTTGAATACCGGCGGCCAGGTTCATCCGGGTAGATACAGCTTTTGTATTCAGGGCGCTGTTTGTATTCAGTGCAGTAAGCGTATCCGATTCAGCCCCGCCGATCTTTACCTTAAATTTACCTCCTCCCTGGAGGGAAGCGAGCATAAAATCGGCATTGTAAACACCTTCATTTGTTACTGAAACGGTGTATTCATACCATTCACCGGGCACGGTATTGCCGATATGATAGCCGGATCCGTTGCGGTCATAAATATCAACGCCCTCATCAGGACGGTATACACCGGTAATATTTGCCGGGTCAGCATCATGGTAGGTAAGTCCTTCACCGCCGGCATCAAAATTCTCCGCTTCAATGATACCGGGGATGGTGACCGGTTCACCCAGGTAAGGTTCTCTTACCAGGGGAACATTAAGCGGCATGAATATTCTAACCGGATAAGAATACAGATCCTGGTCAGGATAACGGGCGATGATCCGGTAATGGTTATAAAGATTTGAAAAAGGATGCAAATCGGTAAATGCCGATGTATCTCCTTTCAGGATGGCAATCCTCTTATAGTCCGTACCGGGAGTTCTCCGTTCAATAAACAGGGTGTCGGCACCTGCCAGTACATTCGTCCAGTTCAACTGAATAATAGTATCCTGAACTATCTTCAGTGCAAGGTTTTTGGGTGAAGAAGAGGTTGTATGCAGCAGGATATCCTTTACCTCATCCCACTTTTTCTCCGCTCTTTTTATAATGCGGAAATCACCGCCATCATCCCAGGCGCAGTATATGAATCCGTATTTTTGTGACAGTTCAACATAGGTTTTGTAATGTTTCATCCGGGAATTATAATCAGCGGTTCCAAGGGAACCAAATTCGCCGAGAAGAACGGGAATGTGGACATTGTCAGACCAGTTTTTTACCTTGAGGAATTTATTGTTCAGCACGCTGATATCGCTTGCTGATCCCCACGTTCCTTCGCCAAGAAGGCCGAAGGTATAGGGGTCGTAGGAATGGAATGAGCCGATCAGGTAGTTGTCAGCCGGGATGGCTGCGGCAACCAGCTCATCGGATCCTCCCCAGTTGTGGCCCTGGAAAACGATGATCCTTGTTGGATTGGTTTTACGGATAATGGAGATAATACGCTGATGCAAATCGTCATTCTGGGCTTTTGTGAGGCCATAGGGTTCATTGATGACTTCGAAAACAAGTTTTTCCGGTTTGTCCTTAAAGCGGGTTGCGATCTGTGACCAGATGCTGTCGAACCGTTCACGGTAAGCTGCATTGGTATAGTTTTGCTTGATCCATTCTTCGTGGTGGGCATTTAAAATTATAAACAATCCACGTGAAAGTCCCCAGTCTACTACCTGTTCAACCCGCTGAAGCCACGCTTCATCTATTTTGTATGGATAAGAAGCCTGTGTATGCTGATCCCACCTTACAGGCAGGCGAACACAAGTAAAACCGGCATCCCTGAACATGTCAAAATAATATTCCTGGGCAGCAGGATTGTTCCATCCGCCCTCAAGGGGAGGTTCCAGTGTATTTCCCAGGTTTATTCCTTTTTGCATTTGCAGGGCGGCCTCCTGCGGAGTTATTTGGGCCGGGGAGTTATGAGTTATGCCTGAAAAAATGATGACAAGTAAAAGAATGAATATATTTTTCATATGTGAGATGTTTTTATCACTCTGCAGATTAAGTAAGAAAACCTGCAGCAAGTTAAGAACACGGTTTAAAATAACATGTTAAAACAGGGTAATAAAAAAAAGAGCCTGCAAATACAGGCTCTTTTTTTATAGTTGAGCAGGATTATTTCAAAATCAGTTTATAACGTCCAACAATGCCGTCAGCATTGGAAACTGTGATGAAATAGATGCCGTAGCGTTGTCCCTGGAGAGAAACAACTTCCTTATCCATCTGGGCAGTCTTGTCAAAAACAACAACTCCCATAATATTGCTTACCCTTATCCGGTTGCCTTCCCTTAATCCAGAAATGGTTGCCCTGTCGGAAGTCGGGTTCGGATAAATACTGATCGAATTCTGGTTCTGGTTGTTAATGCCAGTCGGGAATGAAACAATGTAGTTAACAACATTTACTCCGTTACCTGAGGTAACAACGACTTTGTCACCCATGGCAAGGGTGCCCGTGTTTTCTACACCGTCAGCATTGGTAACCTTAATACTTGCACCTGGTGCAGGAGTGAGGTTTGCAATGAAATCAGCTACTGTGGTAGTTTCATCAAAATAACCCCAGATAGAGTAGTTGACCTGGTCAACAGCATAAGCATGTGGACAATACGTAGGCCAGTGAATAGGATACATCACCGAGCATCTGCAGGTAATACGTCTTGGTTGTTACTTCATCCATTGCGGTTACAACCAGTTTATCATCTTTAACAACATTACCGAACATACGCTCATATCCAAGTTTGTCAATAAGCTGCATAGTAGCGCCGGGAGCAGGAACCAGATTGGCCAGGAATCCGCTGGCTGCAGTGCCATCCGGAACCAGGTTGATCAAGGAAGCTTCCTGATCCACTTCGAATACGCTTGAAGTTACAAATGCATCGGTTTCCAGTGCATTGGGCATCAAGCTGGTAAACAATCTTATGTAACACCGTTTTCTGCAACCACTTCGAAGAATATCTGTGCATTCACCTGTGACATCAACATAAAGAGTATCGAAGTTCAGCATCTTCAGCGGAACATAGGCGCCCGTTTGCATCGATAATAGTCAAAGTTGCATTTGCAGGAACGGTAACATTTAAGATACAACAGTTTTAACCGTTAGTTCCATAATCAAATCCGGCTAATTGTACCTGTTGCACCATCATACAGCTTACTGTATATCCGCTGAAGTAAGCAGTGCATCGTCGCTCAGACCTTCGTCAGTTACTTCAAGAACATACTTGGTGGTATTCTTCGTAGTCAGCTGATTTAACAATCAGGGTGTCTCCGTTCTGAATACAACATCGGTTCTGGCAAGAATGGCTCCGTTCAAAGCACTTTTCACAGGTGAGTGTCTGGCCAGTGTCAGCCTTGATAATATTTGCAAGGAATCCGTTCGACCGTAGTATCGGTTATGACACCCTTTGATGGTTTCTTGTAAGGAATGTCCATTGCTTACCTTATAATAAATTGAAGATACCGTTGATTTGTAAATGGTTACATCATTCATAAAGTGACTGCCAATACCGTCAGCAACGAACAGGATATCATCCGGCCAACCCACGTGTGCGTGCATCAAAATATGCTCTGTCAACCATTGTCCATTCGCTGCTGGCAGCGTCGGTACCAAATGAGCCCTTGAATTCCGGATTACCTTTGTAAATCTCAGGTTTTCTGGTATAGCCATTGATCTGCTGCATTTGCAGACCGCCTACAACCGGAGCTGTAGCCGTCACCACTTCCAAATACATCGATCAGGGTGAAGTCGTTCGGGTCGGTAGCCGGTTTGGTTCCAAGTTTAACGGAATCGTTATCAATCCTGAAGAGGATACCAGTTTGCACCATTCCACTGCTTTAAAGCGGACCAGTTATTCACTGTTTCGCCGCCCCAGGGGGTATGGCCGAAATCAATGTCGCACTGCTCGCTTGCCCACCATGGGTAACCACTCTGACCTGTACCACGGATGTCGCCAACAACAAATACATCACCACCCTGTACCAGCGGGTTTACATTGAGATCCTGTTCAGCAATGGCTGGTTGAACAGCCCAGTTGGCTTCATTCTGCCATTTGTAGCCGGGAATGTATTTACCATACCTGTTAGCCCAGTCAGTTGGCTGTGCAACCCGGGTAATAGCCTCTGCGGGAGAGTTTACATATCCGCAGCAGAACATATAGTTGCTCATGTCGAGAACCTGGTTACCCGGGTTGGCAATTTCCATAAAGGCGCTCGCCCACTGTTCCTGCCATACAAACTGTGAAATAAACGGATCAGCATGGAAAGGCTCGGTATTCGCAGCGCTCTTTTCTTTTTCAAGCTGAACTTGTATACGTCAGAACGGTTGTATCATCTTCCGCGGTGGTATTAATGGTAACCGTCCTGTCAGGAATTGCTCCTTCAAGGCTTAAAGCCCTGTTGACAGCGAGTTTACCATTGGCATTTTCGTTCTTTCCAACCAATGCCGGTATGCCGGGTACGTCAATTGGCACCTGAACCTTATATTCAAATTTTGTAGGAACAAAATTAGGAATGGTATCTCCCAGCCATCCGAAAATTCCCTTGTAATCCTCCGGAATGTCGGGCCATGTAATAGAACTCAGGTATGCATTATGGCTTGGTCTGTATTGATCAACCTTGATAAAGTATTCCTTTACATCGCCATTTTCAGCAGTAACTTTCAGTTTATCACCGGTTTTCAGGTCGGTTCTTGCATTACCATCAACCCATACAATTTCCCAGGTAGCAGCAGGTGCTTTTTCAAGATATTTAAAAAGGGTGTCTACACGGGATGCAAAGGTAATGCCTCTGTAATTGGCAGCCTGGATAGTATCCATTACTGATTTATTGTCAGAAACCATATACATGGGCCGGAACCGGCGTAGAATCCATCTGCGTTCGGAACATTCATGGGAACAACTATATTGGCGTCTTCGGTAGGCGCAGCAACATTGATCTTGAAATTGATCATATCCAGTTTGTTACCACAGGCATACAGGGTGAGAATGTCACCGGTACGGGCTGATATATAGGCCGAATCTGCGTAGGATGGGGCATAGGTATAATGCCAGGCAATACCCGGTTTTTTAGAAATTCTGACATGATGGAGTCATCATTTCTAACTCCCCAGGGAACAGTAAGAGTGGAATCGGTCCAGTCAATATCAATCGTGCTTGATTGCAGGGTACCTGTATTAAGTTTGTAGTCACCATGATTTCCTACTGTCCAGAACAGGGCACGCATCATTTCCCAATGACCAAGCTGTAAAGGAATAGGCATCCATTCGGATTCCTCGGCATCCTGTCCGCGGCCTGTTTCAAAGTCAATGTTTCCTTTTTTTACGCTGAATTTACGTACCAATGTAGCCTGATTTGTGGCGTCAGTAACTCCGGCCACATCCATTCCTAATTTAGGTTCGGCTCTTGTGCCGTCAGCATTGGCAAAAACTCCATTCACCTGGTCAACAACCACTGAGTCAGTTGCTGAAATGTGCTGACGAAGATAGATGCAATCGCGGCCGCTCCATGTTTCCAGTACATGATAAAATGGGGTAACACTGTCCGTTGCATTCGGTTGCATCGGAGCCTCGGGAAAATGCAACATCATATCGGCTATTGTCCAGAATTCCTTTTTGTTCAGGATCCGGGAATAATTGTCGGGATCGTGTTTAGCCACATCTTGGGATTCCAGTCATACGCAGCAGCTGCAACAAAGGATTTACCGGGAGCCAGATCCTTGTTGGGCAACATGAACCAGAAATTTGCATCTGGGTCATATGGCTGTGTCCATGCGCCAATCTGGCCAAGTTCGAACTGGGCCAGATTCACGCGTGGTAGCTCCAACGTTGGTAATTTCAACATAGGAATGCCGTGCATCATCCAGCCTTACTTCCGTAATTATCAACGTCCTGATCGTGTCCTGAGCATTCAGCACCCCGCAGGAAAGAAGTAAAAGAAATAGTAAAGTTTTAGTCCTCATAAAGTTAGGTATTAAAGTTAGAAAAGAAGTGAGAAAAAATGAAACATAATGTAATAATATAGGTATAAAATTTACTCAATAAATCCGGGAAAGAGTAGGCTTAAAAGGTATTTACAAGTTTAAATATAGGAAAATTTATTTTAATCAACAATTCTCTTTTGTTTTAAGAAAATTTTCCTAAGTTTGTGTAAGAAGTACGCTAACCCACGGGCCACATGGCACATCTCAATTCCACCGATTCACCATCCCAAGAGAAGAAATGCCTTTTTAGGTCATTCTATTTGTCAGTATATCAAATATTTATAAAGGCCAAAATAAATTTTTGAAAAAATTAACATTTCTTAACTTTTTTTTTGGTTTTTCAAATTAATAATACTTTATACCAAAAAATGTATATTTTTAAATTTCTCTTTTAGACAAGATACATCATGCGGAAACCTTTACAAGTCATTTTACTGGCCTATTTACTCGTCTTCGCTTTTAGCTGTAAAGACCCTTTCAAAGACAGCAAATACGAGCGGCCCCCCTGGCTGGCCGGAAAACTTTTTACCCAGATACAGCAATACCCTGAACTTTCAACCTTTGCCAAATGTCTGCAATTGGCTGGTTACGATAGTATCATCAATACGTCAGGCAGTTATACTGTTTTTGCACCCGACAATGAGGCGTTCGATCTTTATTTTCAAAGCCATCCTTCTTATCAATCGGTAGAAGATATTCCACTTTCGGAATTGATGAGACTTGTAAAATACCATGTCGTTCAGAATCCCTGGAGCACTGACCAGCTCAAATCACTGGATGTTTATGGCTGGATAGATTCTACGGATATTAATAATGATGAACCCCGCGGCTATAAAAGAGTAACACTTTTAAGGGATAAAGACCGGAATTATGGTGTGGCCAGCAACCTCGAGGAAAATCTGATCATTGTGGATACCTTGTATTCATCATGGTATAGAAAACAATACACTGATTCACGAAAATACGCGCCTGTATTCTTTAATGAGTACTTTTCGATATATGATCTGAACCCCTCGACAGATTATTCCTTTTATTTTGACAGGCCCTTTGACAATCCATCGGATATCTATTATGTAAACGGAAAACTGACAACGTCCAACATTTTTGCGGAAAACGGTTTTATACATATTATCGACAGGGTAGTAGAGCCCCTTAAAAATGCATTCCAGATATTAAATACATCTCCGGATCAGTCCTACAAAAAATTTTTAAACCTCGTCAATACTTTCCCGTATTTTGTTTTCAATGTTGACAGAACAAACGACCAGCCCGGGGCTGCCCAGGGTGAAGTGGTAGATTCATTGTTCGACATCACCTATCCTGAACTGACTTTTGACATAACCAACGAAAAAACAAAAGCTCCTTCAGGAACCATGGGATTGCCTGGAAATGTGTCGATCCGGTATCATCATGGTTTGATTGCTCCTACCGATGCCGCATTTGATGAATTTGTAGCAGAATACCTTGCCGGTCCCGGCAAATGGGGAAATATTGTTGAAGCACCGCTTCATATTCGCAGGATGATGGTCAATTCGAATATGGCCAGCGGACCTGTTTATCCTACGGATTTTTCAAGAGGCTTTTTAAACGGTGAAAATGACATGATCACCGTTGACCCTTCAACCATTGTGCAAAAGGAATATGGCAGCAATTGCACTTTTATCGGTGTAAATAAAATGATTGTTCCCCGTGCCTTCAAAAGCGTTACCGGTCCTGTTTACCTGCAACGTGGCTATTCAAGGATAATGTATGCAATTGAGGCATCCGGTTTACTGCCGGCTTTGAAAAGAGAGAATCAGAATTATATGCTTTATGTTGAATCGGATGCCAACATGAGAATCGACTCATCATTCTTTTATGATGCAGCCACCGGACAGTTTACCACTTTTCTCGTTTCTGAAACCTCGGCCCAGGAAGTCCCGCTCACAACGAATGATCTCCGCACCCTTATCCTTAATCATATTGGAATTGAATATCCGATTGGAGTTGCCAGGAAGGAATTCATTAAAAATCTGGCCGGCAATTTTATTATTGTGAATAACCAGACAAAGGAAGTCAGCGGTATCTCACCCACAACTTTTGGATATAAGGGACTTAACATTGTAAATGTGATTCCCAAGCAAATCAGTGTGAATACGGACAACGGGAAAACATTTGATATTTCCAACATGTTCAATTTTTCTGCTCCCACCCTGTATCTGAAGATTTCAGGCAGCTATCCTACCTTTCATAACCTGCTTAAAAAGGCCGGACTCACAAAGGATAAAGAATACCGGTATACCTTTATTTCGGAAAACGAAAATTACACTGTTTTTATTCCCAACGATGCCGCACTCAGTGCTTATAACACGGATACACTCACAACAGATGAATTGCGCAAGTTTCTGATGATGCATTTTGTACAGGGTAACATCCTGTTTACCGACGGTAAAATGCCTGGCGGATATTATGAAACCACCCGCGTGGATGAAAAATCCACGACCTATACAACGATATATACCAAAATACGCATAGATCCGGGAATTGATCTGATTGATTTTACGGATAAACAGGGGGCCAATTATCTGACCGTTAATGAATCTGCCAAAACAAATATAATAACGGCCCGGGCTTTGGGAACCGGCACTGAGGCCTATCCGATGATCCTGTCAAATGCCGTAATTCATGAAATTGACAAAGTTTTTCTGTTCAATGAATTGGATACCAAATAAGCTTTTCATTTACATTGCATTATAGACCACAGATTTTTGCACTTATGAAAAAAAACATACTACTGATTCTGGCCCTTTTTAGTTTTAGCATCGGCTGGTCACAACAAAGAGTGATGGTCAGGGGACGTGTGATTGACAAGGTCGATCAGCTGGCCGTTATTGGAGCCAACGTTGTGGAATATGACAAGGACAACCGGGTAATCAACGGTACGGTATGTGATGTAAACGGTGACTTTGTCCTCGAAATGAAGGACGTGAACAATGCCCTCAAGGTTGTAATGATTGGGTATATAACCAAGGTAATCACCCCCGGTGCTGCAGGAAACCTCACCATTTATCTCGAACCTTCCAAAATAACCCTGGGCGAAGTAGTGGTAACCGCCCGCAAAAAAGAAGAAAACAGCCTTACCAATATTGATGATCGCGACGTGGCGTCATCAAGGGTAAAAATCAGCATGGCTGAAATGAAGGATGAGGGAGTTATTTCGGCCTCCGATGCATTACAGGGAAGGGTGAGCGGACTGGATATTGTAGACGCTTCCGGTGATCCCGGTTCCGGTTCCCAGCTTGTAATCCGCGGATTGAGTTCCATGGGTAACAATAAACCGTTGATCGTTATTGATGGTATTCCCCAATATGCTATTCCACAAGGTTTTGACCTGGCTTCTGCCGACCAGGAAGATATCAGTAACCTGATCAATATTGCCCTTCAGGATATTAAATCAATTGAGGTTTTAAAAGATGCGGCTTCAACGGCTATCTATGGTTCGCGGGGTGCTGACGGGGTACTTATAATTGAAACCTACAAGGGCCGGCTCGGCAAGGTGCAGTTTGATTATCAGTATAAAAACACGCTTAACTTTCAGCCCTCGGCCATTCCTATGCTAAACGGGGACGAATTTATCATGCTTCAGCTGGAAGAATGGCACAATGCGTATGGTATATTCGAGGTTCCCCCGGAAATTGCCTATGACAAGGATTACTATGATTTTCAGAATTATTCGGCCAATACGGACTGGATTGGTGCCATTACCAAAAATTCAATGACCCAGGACCATTATTTCAATATTTCAGGGGGTGGTGAAAAAACCCGGTATTTTACTTCGTTCAGTTATGTGGATGAAGGCGGTACCACGATCAATACAAGAGAAAGACGGTTTTCAACCCGTGTGAACCTGGACTATTTCCTTTCCAAGAAGATCATGTTTTCCATTCTCTTTAACTATACAAACAACAAGGTGGACGGAAATATGGAACTGGATGACGGAACCGGAACGAACACCAACCGAAATGTCCGTGAAATGGCGTATATTAAATCGCCCAACATGAGCATTTATAAATATGACGACCAGGGCAATCTCACCGATGAATATTTTACTCCCATAAACAGCTACCAGGGTGACGGGGTTACCTTCTTTAACCCGGTTGCCGTGTCTGACCTGGGGAAAAACGACAGGAACTCAAATAACCTTCAGAATACGTTTACCTTAAAATACAATATAAAACCGTGGATCATTTTGAGGGAAACCGTATCCTTTCAGTTTGAAGGCAAAAAAGAGCAGAAATATCTTCCTTATAGTGCAATTGGTGCGGACTGGCTTGACTGGAGAGTAAATATGGCCGAAGAAGGAAATAACCTCTTTTCGTCCATCAATACGGAAACACAGCTTTCATTCAATACTCCGAATGATTCCAGCGATCATGTGCTTTCCGGTGCCCTTACCTGGATTACCAATCAGCAGGGTTATGAATGGATGAACATCCAGAGTAACCAGACTCCCAGTACCAGCATTCAGGACCCTGCCACAAATGCCCAGGTAAACTGGATCGGAGGAGGCTCTGGCGAGGAAAGAAGTCTGGGTGCTTTGTTGAACCTGAACTATAAATACAGGGACAGATATATGGTGCAGACCATCCTCAGGGCGGATGCACATTCCTCATTCGGCGAGAACCACCGCTGGGGTTTATTTAAAGGCTTATCAGCAGGATGGCGTTTTTCCGAGGAACCTTTTATGCAGTCCATTCCTTTTCTCGGGGAAAGCTTGCTGCGGGCCAGTTGGGGGGTTTCGGGCCGACAACCCACCGATGTGTATGCCCGGTTCGCCACGTATAATTCTCCCGGTTCAGGAAACTACATGCCAATCCCCCGAGTCCCCCGGCTATTGTAAATACCCAGATCCAGCTCGACAACCTGCAGTGGGAAAACATTACATCGTGGGACATCGGAATTGAACTGAACATGTTCAATGACAGGCTTTATATAGAGGGAGATATCTATAACAAGAAAACAACCCAGCTCTTATTCGAGGATTACAGCATTCCCAGTTCCTCCGGTTTTGACAAGCTGAAGTTTTATAATGGCGGTGAACTGGGAAACAAGGGATGGGAATTGATGACGGATTACAAGATCATGAAGAGGAAAGACTTCCGTTGGTCTGTGAATTTTAATATTTCGCATAACATCAACGCATTCAATTCACTTCCTGAGAATTTTAACAAGGAGCAGGCAACTTCCATATCCAACGGAGAATATCCCAAACGCGTGATGGAAGGTCAGCCGATCGGTTCATTTTTTGGATTTAAATACCAGGGTGTTTTTCCTACCGACGCAGGATGCGTTGGCCAGGGACGCCCAGGGCAATCTGATCCTGGACAATGAGGGTAATCCCATGCCCATGATCTATGGAACTTATCCATTCCAGGGAGGCGATGCGAAATACCAGGATATCAATCACGATGGTAAAATTGACCTGAATGACGTGGTGTATATCGGCGACTCCAACCCCGACTTTATCGGTGGCTTTGGTACTGCAGTTAAATATAAGGGATTGGAAGTATCCTGCGGATTCCATTACCGTCTCGGGTATGATATTATCAATGGCGTGGCCATTGAAACGGAGGGTATGAACAACCGGAACAACCAGAGCAAGGCCGTATTGAACAGGTGGCGCGTGGAAGGTCAGAATGAACCGGGCATGCTGCCCCGTGCCTATATGAACCATCCGGCAAATAACCTGGGATCGGACAGGTATGTAGAACAGGGGGACTTTCTCCGGTTGCTGAATGTGATGGTTGGATACAGAATTAAACAGGAATGGTGCGATAAAATGAAGCTGAGAACAGCATCTGTCAGCGTAAGCGCACGTAAATTAATCACCTGGACACAATATTCCGGTCAGGATCCGGAGGTAGGACAGGATGCATCCGATCCATTCTGGATTGGTGTTGATGAAGCAAAAACACCGCCTCCCAGAACGGTTACATTCACTATTGCAGTAGGATTCTGAGAAACGTTTAAAAAATTGTATGATGAAAATAGTCGGAAAAATTACACTGGTCGCGATCATGATCCTGTTCCAGTTATCCTGCGGAGACTGGATGGAACAACTTCCACCCCAGGGTCTCACCAGGGAAGAATTCTGGAAAACCAAGGAAGATGTTGAGTCTGTGATTATGGGAGCCTATTCGATCTTTGCCTCCATGGATGGCCAGTTGTTTAAATATGGCGAGCTGAGAGGTGACCTGATCACGGATGATGTGAATATGTCAGAGGATGACAGAAAGATCATGGAAAGCAATATCTATCCTGATAATGGCTTATGTGACTGGGCAAAATTTTACCAGGTGATCAACGACTGCAACGAGGTGATCAAATTTGCCCCCGAGGTGCAGAGCATTGATAATACATTTTCGGATTATATCATGTATGGATTTTTGTCAGAAGCCTACTTTTTGAGAAGTCTGAGTTATTTTTACCTGGTTCGCATTTTCAGGGATGTCCCTTATATCACCGAACCTACTGAATCGGATGCTACCAATTTTTATATTGAAAAAACAAGTGGCGATGAAATACTGACCCATCTCACCGAAGACCTGGAAACCTACAGGATATATGCCACTATTGATGGTTATCCTACCACACAGGAACTTAAGGGCAGGGCCACCAAAGCATCTATCGATGCCCTTCTGGCTGATATCGCCCTTTGGAATTTTGATTATGAAGCGGTAATTCAGCATGTTCAGGACATCGAAGTCACGCGCAAATATGCCCTGATTCCTACAGCCGAATGGTTTAGTATATTCAATCCGGGCAATTCCGGGGAAGGTATTTTTGAATTTCAGTTTGAGGACAGGCAAAACCGGAAAAACTCTGTGGCAGGCATGACGTCAAGATATAGCTATAATGTTGATCCAAGCGACCATGCTATTGAAATTTTTGCGGTAAAATATACCAATGAGTTGTATCGTGGTGAAAAGGCATCCATCATAAAATGGAGTGAAAATGATTATGGCATTTGGAAATATATTGGCAATCCTGATGGTGAAACAACCAGGCCGGGGACCACAGCCAATAGTGCCAACTGGATCGTATACCGGTATGCCGATGTGCTGCTGATGAAGGCTGAAGCCTTGTCGCAGCTTGGCCGCTTTCCTGAAGCCCTTGCCATCATTAATCAAATACGTGTCAGGGCCGATGTTCCCCCGGTTAACCCGGCAAATTCTGTTACATCCTATGAGGATTATATTCTGGATGAGCGGGCACTCGAACTGGCTTTTGAGGGCAAAAGATGGTTCGACCTGCTTAGAATGGGAAGAAGGAACGATTATAACCGTAAAAATAAATTGATTGAGATCATGGTTCGCAATGTTCCTTCCACACAGAAGAGAATTCTTGCCACTAAACTTACCAACCCGATGGGATGGTATTTGCCAATCCTGGACAAGGAGTTGGAACGTAACAAGAACCTGGTGCAGAATCCATATTATAATTTTTAAAGAATGAAGAAGATACCTGTTATTTTAAGCCTTATAATAGCCCTTTTTGCAGGTACTTCCTGCAAGGAGAAACCTGTGGAGGCCAATTTTGAAGACCAGGAGCAAATGACCATCTACGATTATATTGCTGCCAATCCCGATCAATATTCTGATTTCATGAAAATCCTTGAAAAAGGCGGAATTGATAAGACGTTGAGCGCTTATAATCCTCATGGTGTGGGCTACACCCTGTTTTTACCGGATAATGATGCCATCCAGCAATTCATCGATCAGAGTGATCAGTTCTCAACCCTCGATGATCTTTTGAATAATGCGGAATTTGTTGCCATCCTTAGCCGGTATCATGCAGTAAATATGAGTATCAATTCAAATGACTTTCCGTTTGGCGCACTTCCTGCCCAAACCCTGTCAGATGATTATCTTACTGTTAGCTTTGTGATTGAAACCGACACTTCCTATTATAAAATTAATAACCAGGCAGCCGTTATAAAGCCCAATATTGAACTGTCAAATGGTATAATACACCTTATCGGCAGTATGCTGACTCCCATTACCTTTACAACGTATGACTGGCTTTCACAGAATCCGGGATACTCTATTTTCAAGGCTGCTGTAGATTTAACAGGACTTCAGGGTAAGTTTGACATTAACACAAAAGATGAGGTTACAAAACCCAGACCGTTTACCCTGATGATAGAACATGACTCCATATTTAACAAAGGGGGAGTTTATACCTTGCAGGATCTTGAAAATCTGATCAGTCCGGATAATATAAATTATACCGATTCTTCTAATCCGTTGTATAATTTTATTCTGTACCACATGCTCACTGAAACCCATTTTTTGAATGACTTCGTGGGCAACAGCACGAACTATACGACGTACTCTGAAATTCCGCTAAACATTAATGGAGCCGGTATTGACATCCTTGTCAATAAAGGGAAACAGGTTTTTGATACCACCATATACCAGGGAGATACAACCTATATTGATTATATCGGGGTAAAATATGATTTCAGCAATGTGCTTACTCAAAGCGGTGTGATCCATTTCATCGATCAGATCATGACCCAGGTGAAGCCTTCCAGGGCCATACAGACCTTTGAGTTCTATGAGGAGCCCCTTCTGAATGAATACAGGATGGAGGCAGGTGAATACCTTATTGAAGATACCTCATCACTTAATACAATTCACTGGAAAGGAGCAGATCTCACATTTGTGGAAGCCGGCGATAACATTATCTCGGCGTGGGGAGGTGATTACCTGTTTTTAGACGGAGACTTTACCATTTCATATACAATTCCTAAACTGGTTCAGGGTAATTATACTGTATTGCTTGGTGCAGATTCATTTAATCCCAGGAATGCACTCATAGAGGTATATATTGACGGCAAGAGTGTGGGAGGACTTATTGACCTGGCAACCGGCGGAAGTTCTGATTATCCTTTCATACAGATTGAATTGGGATCGATCAATTTTCTAAAGTACGATTCACATGTTATAGAAGTTAAATCACTTATTCCAGGTCGTTTTGGATGGGATTATATACGATTTGAACCCTTATTATAAAATATAAAACAGGATGGATTCTAAAATTGGTATTGCGGGATTAATATTCGTTCTTTTACTGGTTGGTTGCAAAAAGGACTGGGACGAACATTATAATACGATGGTTCCTACGAGCAATGTGAATGTGTGGGACGCATTGCAAAAGGATGAAAGCCTGTCTTCTTTCGTGAATTATCTGAAAGAATACAGGTATGACACCTTATTCTTAACGAATAATACCTATACCATTTTTGCTCCTGACAACGAAGCGTTTACCGAGTTTCTTGCTTCTAAGTCGGTAAATAAGGCCGTCCTCGATTACCATATTTCTACGTTTTTTATTCAATCAGGAGCTATCCAGGGAAATCGGAAAATCCAAACCCTGGCGGAGAAATTTGCCTTATTTGTGAATGATCCGCTGGGCATTTTCCTTGATGATGTGCCAATTGAATTTGAAAGTCCTCTTTACAAAAACGGCAAATATTTTAAACTGAATAAAGTTGCTCTTCCCAAGCCCAATCTCTATGAATATATTTCCGCAACAAATCCTGTATTAAAGAGGTACATCGACAGCCAGGATTCAATCATTGTGGACAAGGAATTAAGCCGTCCCATTGGCTTTGATGAATATGGAAATACAATTTATGATACAGTTGCCATTATCTATAATGAATTTGAAGAGGAGTTCTTTCCTGTAAAAGAGGAATTCCGCTATCAAACTGCCACTATTGTTTTTCCCAAGGAAGAAAATTACAATAATGCGCTTACCAATATGGCCATTTCAATGAACTGCGGCTACAATGATTATAAAGATGTTCCAATAGAATGGCAGGATGAAATCCTTATACCCTACCTGCTGGAGCATGGGATATTTGAAAATATGGTTGAACAGGAGGAATTCCTGGAAGAAACTGTAAAGGATACAGTCAAAATGAAGAATATTCTTGGCGACAGTATTGTCATTGATTATGTGCCTTCTGAAAAAACCATCTGCAGTAACGGGTATGCATATAATTATCAGGATTTTGTAGTTCCGGATACCTTATACGCCGCACCTACCCGGATGGAGGCTGAAATGCTCACAAGGGATGCCGGTGGAAACCGGTATTTCTGGAACGACGATGTTACCGTGGTCAATGATGTTTCCTATCCTCCTCTCCAGGAATATGTCAGTACGGCGTCAAATGATTCAATCCTGAAAGTGAACTTCACCAAGGGATATAAGGGAAGATACTCCGTTGAATTTAATGTGGATAACCTGTTTCCGCGCAAGTACCTGATGGTTTTCAGAACCCATATGTATGTGGGAGGAATATATGATATCTATGTTAATGATCAGCTGGTTAAAACTATTGATTATTATACCTATGTGCTGAATAAGGGAATATATTACAGTGTAACAGGCAAAAGATACCTGCCGCAGGGCAGTTATAATAAATTCGATTGCTGGCTTGAAAACCTTACAGAATATGGAAAAGCCAGGGTAAAAATTGTGTATACCAGTCCGGGTACTGTACTTTATAATGGGCTTGTCCTGGATTATATCGAGTTTATTCCAAATTGATAAGCAATATCCGACATGCATAAAAAAAATACTATATCGTCGTCCTTTTCTTTTATAAAACCGTATTCAATGCAGGGCACTTTTAAATCGCATCCGTTGCACAGGGCAATGCTGTTGTTCCTTTTCCTGGCATTCATTGTAATTCCTTCCCGTGCACAAGATACAGTGTTGGTCAAAGGGACTATCTATTCGCAAACCAATCAACCGATTCCCAATGTTTCTGTGAGTATTGCCGGGTCATTCCAGCGCCCTTCGGTAACGAATGAAGCGGGCGAATTCACCCTGGCATCCGGCTCGGGACTTGACTGGATCATTATTTCACCCACGGGTGGATATAAAATGAAAAAGGTATTCCTGAACAACAGAAAAGAGCTGAAGATCTATATGACACCAGATGACATGCAATCGGGAGATGATCCTCTTACTATTCTGAGCAGGCCGGTATTAAAACGAAATGTTGCTGCTTCTGTTTATGACCTTGATATGGGTGAAATATACCATACTCCTGCTATAACGGCTGATCAGTATCTTCAGGGACGTGTACCGGGAGTCCATGTGATCAACAGATCAGGCATGCCGGGAAGCGGAGCCTATGTTGCGATCCGCGGTCTCAATTCAATCAGTACGACAAGCCAGCCACTCTACCTTGTAGATGGAATACCTGTAAACGGGCATGGCATTCTCAATTCAAACGTGGCCGGATATGCCTACAACCCGCTTTCCCAGATCAATACGCTTGATATATCCAAAATTGTTATTGTCAAGGATCCCGCTATTACTGCTGCCTATGGCGGCAAGGCATCAAACGGGCTTATTTCAATTGAGACCCTGGATCCCAGCGTGACACAAACCACTATTGAACTGGATATCCGCAGCGGGCTTTCACTGGCTCCAACGAACCTGGTCCCCCAGATGAATGCGGAACAACATAAAACATTTATGCAGGAAGAGCTTTTTTCATCTGGAATGTATGAAGAAGTAATAAAAGAAGAGTATCCTGCCTTATTTGTAACCAAGGAGGATGATGATTATATAAACTACCAGCATAATACAAACTGGCAGGATCTTATTTTCCAGAATGCTGCCTTTTATAATGTTAACATAAATGTAAAAGGAGGAGATGAGATTGCCAGTTATGGACTTTCTTTTGGCTTGCTCAACAACAAGGGCGTGATTAAAAATACCGGGTACAATGGTTACAATTTACGGTTCGTCAGCCGGCTCAATATCTTTGCCTGGTTGAAAATGAACGCAGGAGTTTCCCTCAATTACAATTCCGCCGAAATGAAGGAAGCAGCTATAGTGGATCAAACGAGTCCGCTCCTCACCAGCCTGGCCAAATCACCCCTTCTGAATCCCTACAAATATGATATCCAGGGAAAAAGATTAAGCACTCTGGCAGAAGTAGATGAATTAGGAGTCAGTAACCCGCTGGCGGTAATACAAAATTTCGAAGCCAAGAACGAAAATTACAGTTTTATTTCCACCATGGGCTTCGATGCTTCCATTAACCGTAACCTGGTTCTGAAATCTAATTTCAGCCTGCTGTACAATGTAATGAAAGAAAAGATGTTCATGCCCAATCATGGCATGGAACACTATTATAATAATGAGGCCATTAACGTGGCAAAAGCCACCAACAACGACCTGAAATCATTGTATAATAATACCTATCTGAGCTATAGCAAGAATTTCGGTAAGAATCATACTTTCTCCTCCATGACGGGTGTTCATATTCAATCCAGCACATATCAGCTCGACTGGGGAATTGCAAAGAATGCACATGAAAACGACCAGTACCGTGAATTGCAGGATGGCCAGGCTGAACTGAGGGAAATTGGCGGTCAGAACCGCGACTGGAACTGGATATCGTTTTATGAAAACCTGTACTATGCCTACAAGGATAAGTACATTGTAACAGCAACCCTTTCCCTGGATGGTTCTTCCAGGGTAGGCGATGAGGCTGACAATACAATTAATATGTTCGGTGCACCTTTCGGGTTGTTTTATTCCGGCGGCCTTGCCTGGAGATTATCCAGCGAGGAATTCCTGAAGAATGTATCCACGGCTCGAAGATTTGAAACTCAGGGTTTCTGCCGGGAAAACGGGAAATGATGACATTGGCGAGTCAAGTGCAAACAATTATTACAAATCCGTTAAATTCAGGGAAACGGTCGGACTGTATCCTGCTGTTATTCCAAATCCTAACCTCACCTATGAAACAGTTACTCAAATAGATGCCGGTGTTGATCTGTCTTTATTTGGCAACCGGGTTACAACCTCCTTTGACTATTTTATTTCCCGTACGGATAACATGCTGATATTCCGTCCAGTGGAGGCTTATCTTGGTTATTATACAAGAATGGAAAATGCCGGACAATTAAAGAACAAGGGGTGGGAATTCAATACATTTTTCAGATTGATTGATCATACCTCATTTAAATGGGATATTCAGGCAAGTTTGTCACAGGTAAAAAATGAAGTAACGCAAATTGAAGGCGAAAAACTTGTCACCGATATTATTGGTGCCCAGATTGTGAATCAGCCAGGTTCTCCCGCAAACAGTTTTTACGGGTATATTTATAAAGGGGTGTATGCCACACAGGAAGAAGCCAGTGCAGCGCATCTGATCAACACAAAAAATATGAGCTTTATGGCCGGGGACGCTATTTTTGAAGATATATCCGGTCCCGACGGTGTTCCTGATGGCAAAATAAGTGATTATGACAAAACTGTGATCGGGTCTTCCCTGCCAGACTTATACGGAGGCCTGTCAAATACTTTTAGTTATAAAAAATTCTCCCTGAATATATTTCTCCAGTTTGTAACAGGCAATGATGTGTTCAATTACCTGCGGTATAAAAATGAAAGTATGACCGGTTTGGAAAACCAGAGCCAGGATGTATTGAACCGCTGGCAATATAGCGGCCAGGTTACCAATGTTCCGCGCGCTTTGTGGGAAGATCCCATCGGTAATTCCTCATTCTCCACCCGTTGGATTGAGGATGGCTCTTACCTGAGAATTAAGAATATCTCCCTGAATTATCACATACCCGAAAAATTCCTGGTTTTCAGAAATGCTGAATTTTATATCTCTGCCAGCAATATGTTCACATTCACAAAATACCTGGGATATGATCCGGAATTCAGTTATTCCTATTCTCAGTCAGATCAGGGAGTTGATTATGGTCTGATGCCCCAGGTAAGGCAGTTTGTCGCTGGTATAAAAGTTGGTTTATAACATTACTTACGCGTATGCATATGAAGATGTCTGTAAAATATTCAATATTATTCCTGGCAACCGTCCTGGTATTCTCCTCGTGTAAGGAATTTTTAAATCCCAACCAGGAAATCGATTTAAGGGAGGATCAGTTGTATAAGGATTGGGCTGAGTACCGTTCCGTTGAAATGGGATTGTATGGACTGCAGCAACAGCTGGTTGAACAGTTGATGGTCCTGGGTGAGCTTCGTGGAGATCTTTTAACAACAACTCCCAATGCAGAAGCCGACCTGGTTGAAATTAACAATTTCAATATTTCAAAAAACAACAAGTATGCCTCACCTACAAACTTCTTCAAACTGATCTCTGCCAGCAATAATCTGATCAGGATCTTAAAAGCAAAGCATCCTGAAGTCGTGGATAAGAAAAGTGCGGTTACAAATTACGACAGGCTATATGGCGAAGCACTTTGCATGCGGGCCTGGGCGTACTTCAATGCAGCCCGGATTTATGGAAAGGTTCCTTACATTCATGAGTCGCTGGTTACGATTGATGAGATTGAAAATTATGTGAATTCACCAGGCACCTATGTTGACAGTGTGTATATAGAGTTTTCCACAAATGGCTATTATAATGACACCCTTTATAATCAGCCAATTACACTGGAAAAACAATATTACACGCTTGACATGATCATCGATCTTTTCACAAACCAGCTTGAAAATGAGGTAAAGGCCGTTGGTGTTAACCACCATATGGATAACAATGATGAAACCTGGGATGTGACCATCTGGAATCCATGGGCCATGAATGCTCTTCTGGGTGAAATGTACCTTACCCAGGGAAATCTGACCCGTGCAGCCGATCATTTTCTGCCTATTATCCGGAATTCCACAACCGAACCGGTACGCTACCAGCTGGATAATGCTTTCTCAGGTGGAAACTGGGGCAATATATTTGCCAACATTGACATCCGGGAACATATTTACTCCATGTGGTTTAACAAATCGAAATATCAGCAAAACGGGTTTCAGAATTTGTTTTTGCCGATTGCACCCTATCAGTATATGCTGAAACCCACTTCGGCTGCAATTCTTAAATGGGAAACCACCTGGAGGGCTCAAAGAATATCAAAGAACGACCTGAATCCGTCCAGGACCGAAATGACCTTCCTGGGCATACCCAGCGATTTTTATCGCGGATATGGCTCATCCTACCTGTATATTAGGAATGGAACAGCACTCGATGGAAATAGTTACATGCAGATGCTTGAGCTGAAGTCAAAAGGGGATACACGTGGTGTTGCGAATATTATGGATGGAATGGACACCATCGTGATAAAATACAGCATCAACCAGGAACTGTATACCGATGATGCCGCTTTTGTAATTTACAGGGCCGGTTCTATCCATCTTTTTCTTGCCGAGATTTTCACTTACCTGATGTTTGACCAGGGTGGCCAGATTAAAACCAACCTGAATTATGCCAAGGGAATTGTAAATGACGGTGCCTTTTACGACATAGCTGAGGACAGGGACCAATTAGGCGTCAGGGGAAGAGTGGGATTAGGCAATGGCTATGATGGACTGAACTTTGACAATATCCGGTATATCCATGATCCTTTTACAAATGAAATAACGGGATATATAAACCTCACGAATAACCTGGCTAAAAAGCAGCAGTATTTCGAAGCAGGATTTAATGGATGAAAGAGCCAGGGAATGTGCCTTTGAAGGAGGACGATTTTATGACCTGATGCGTGTGGCAAAAAGAAGAAATGATCCTTCATTCCTTGCCAAAATAGTTTCAGAAAAGTATCCCTCCGGTCAGCGTGAGCAGATTTATAACTATCTCCTGGACGAAAATAACTGGTATATCAATTACTTTAAGTAGGATGTAAGGCTGAAGGCTGTTAGGCTGAAGGCTGTTAGGCTGAAGGCTGTTAGGTGAAGGCTGAAGGGTGTCCCCGCTGGCCTGGCTTCGCACGCTGCCGCTGAAGCTTTAGCGTAAGCGTCCGAAGCGGCTACGCGGAGGCGCAGCGGGGGCAGGGGGTGGATAGCCAAAATCCTCACCCTGCCCCCTCCGAAGGGGGATAACGTTCACGAGTGCACAACTGCCAAACTGCAAGGACTTCGAATCAATACGCAACTTATCAAAATTCCTAATTCATAATTCATAACTGCAAAATTATCTTTCTTTATATTTGTTGCCGGGAAAAATTAATTTTATGTTTGGTATCGGTACTGCGCTCACATTCCTTTTAATTTTTTGCATCTTTTGTGCCCTTGTATTTGAATTCATCAATGGTTTTCATGATACGGCCAATGCAGTAGCCACAGTAATCTATACTCATTCGCTTAAACCTCGGGTTGCCGTTATATGGTCGGGTATCTGGAATTTTATCGGCGTAAATGTAGGCGGTATTGCGGTGGCTATCGGAATTATCAATCTGCTTCCCACCGAAGCACTTACTGATAATAATATTTATCACAACCTGTCCATGATCATGGCCCTTATCTTTACGGCCATTATATGGAACCTGGGAACCTGGTACCTTGGAATTCCCTGTTCAAGTTCACATACGCTCATTGGATCTATTTTCGGTGTAGGAATAGCCTATATGCTTCTTCCTGCAAGTCATAATATTGCATTAAACTGGTCAAAAGTAAAGGATATCGGTTTGTCGCTTCTCATTTCACCTGTCTTTGGATTTTTGCTCGCCATGGGGTTGATGACATTTTTACAGGCTGTTGTTAAAAACAAGGTCATCTTTAAGGAACCGCCGGCAAAAAAAGCACCCCCAATATGGATAAGGTCCATACTCATCCTTACCTGTACGAGCGTCAGTTTTTCCCATGGATCCAATGACGGACAGAAGGGTGTTGGACTTATCATGATCATACTTATAGCCATTGTGCCTGTAAGGTTCGCCCTGGATCATACAAAGGATCCGGTGAAGCTCCAGACCAATATAAGCACAATGCAAACCATGATGTCCGGCCTGGATTCAACGGAATTATCGGTTGCCGACCGGGCAGATTACAGGATCATCAATTCGGGCATGGACTCTTTATCTGTAATGTTCGCACAGGTGAAAACATTCAGCAATATGACCCGGATCACCAGTATGAAAGCCCGTCGTGACATCCTTGTCGTTTCAAAAAAATCAGAGACCCTGATGAAACACCTGACTGAAAATCCGGTAAATTCAGTGAACCACAAATGGATCACACGGTATAAGGACCAGATAAAGGAAATGAAAACATATACTGAATACTCGCCCTGGTGGGTGATAATGATGATCTCAATTGCACTTGGACTGGGTACCATGGTCGGCTGGAAGCGGATTGTGGTTACCATTGGAGAGAAAATAGGCAAGACTCACCTTACCTATGCCCAGGGAGCAAGTGCGGAGCTCATAGCGGCCAGTACTATTTCCGTGTCGAGCTGGCTTGGTCTGCCAGTAAGCACAACCCATGTGCTTTCATCGGGCATCGCAGGAAGCATGGTATCCGGAGGTGGATTAAAAAATCTTCAGAAAAAAACTGTGGCCTCTATAGGCATTGCATGGCTGATCACCCTGCCGGTAACTGTCTTGCTGTCTGGATTGCTGTTTCTCCTTTTCCGGGTGATTTTTGTATAGTCTTGCAGTCTTGCAGTCTTGCAGTCATGCAGTCATGCAGTCTTGCAGTCTTGCAGTCAGCATAGTTCTGCGGTTCTGCGGTTCTGCAGTTCTGCAGTTCTGCGGTTTACGGTTCGGGACGGTGTCCTCCGCTGGCCTAGCTTCGCACGCTGCCGCTGAAGCTTTAGCGTAAGCGTCCGAAGCGGCTACGCGAAGGCGCAGCGGGGGTGGGGGTGGATTTTGGGCAATTCCTTTCTACCAACAGGCAATCCCCAAAGGGATTTTTCCTGTTTTATCCCGAGATCATCTTCTTCTACCTCTCATCTCTCATCTCTCATCTCTCATCTCTCCTACTCCCTACTCCCTACTCCCTACTCTCCGCTCGTCCCTCGTCCCTTGTCCCTAGTCACTTCTCAACAGTTATCCCCATTAAACCGACAACCACCTCCTGCGAAAGAGTTTCGAGGGTAATGCTTTTCAATTCTACTCCAGGGCGCATTTTCAGGTTGAGCAGCATGGCCCTGCAATTCTCGCCCAGGTTTACTGTTTCAGGCAGTTTTGCAGGCATACAAAAACGGTTAGCCATGGAATTATAATCGCTTGCACTGGCCTGTCCGGGACCGGCAGCATGTGCCTCTATCGGGCTTAGGTTCCAGTAATTCACCGGAGGGACAAGTTCCAGGGAATCGGTTTGTCCGTCGGCATAGTTCAGCCGGATGACAGCATTGGCAATCTGGCACTGCATTACATTCGTAGATCCGCATACCAGGAAATAGATGACATTCCCTGTTTGGTTAACCGGAAAATTAATTTTTGCCGGGTAATTATCCCACAGGGAGGTAAATGCAATATTCCTTTCTCCCTTATCCCAGAAAAATGGCACACCCTGCCGGGTGACAAGCCGTGTCATTTTCATCCAGCATTTTGGTCACATAATCAGTCTTTATAACCGGAGGCTTACTTTTCCAGTGAGTAAAGGTCCAGGGAGAATATCCATCCGATCCCAGGCGCACGGAAACAGTATTTGGCCGGGGAGACAAGTATTTCTGCTTATAAATGGAAGCGACATCTGCATTAAAAAAAGAATGGATGTCCACAGGATCCCAGGCTGCATTTGGAGGTACTTTTTCTTCAATCCTGGCCTCATTATGCGCATCCCCTGAGCGATCAGTCACTTTAATTCGGATTATTCGCAATTGAGGAGCTTTTCCGGTGAGGGTATGCAGAATTACCGTATGGTAACCCCTGGCTGCTGCCAGTATGCCGCTTATTGAGCCGTTTACGATTTTATGATCTTTAAAAACACCCTGCGGGTCTTCAAGGGAAATGATCGTGGCACTCTCTGTATTTATTTTCAAGGCTTCCCCTGAATTGCCTTCAAAAAAGGCCGGTGCAAAATAGGGCAGGGGATTGACTGTTTCGATGGATATGTCTGCTTTGGTGGTACCGGCCAGTTGAATTTTCAAAATGCTGCGGCCAGCTCCGGGAACCAGGGTCCATTTGGCATTTTTACCATTGACAAATACATTTTTAATGTCTTCACATTGTACTGGCAGCAACATCTCCATGTCGGCGATTCGTTTTATCTCAATGGTATATTTGATACTGTTTTCCTTGCTTTCAAAAGCTATCTTCACATCAGGCAGTTCAATCGAAGCATGATCCCAGCTGGTTGGGAACTGGGGAGCTATTAAAACCTTCCCGTTCGGGTAATCCGGTTTGTATCCAAAAAGTCCGGAAACCAGGGCGCGGGTGAAGGTATGCAAGCAATCGCCAAAATCAATACCGCCCTGCATGCCACCCAGGTTTCCGGGGGAAAGATGGTCAAAGCCGCTGTACATAAAGGTTCCGCGCATTATATCATAACCGTCATCGGGTAAGCCTGCCTGGAAGTAGCTGAGGGCCAGGTGATAATTATCGCCAGGCCACAATTCCCGCACTGACCATATGGAAGGTATCCAGTTTGAAGTCCACACCTTTCTTCCGCCGGCCGGCATCCGGTCATTTTGTAATGCCCATTCGGAATAATAAACTGATTCGATGGATTGCTGCTGTGTGGTGAGGCCGGCATCTACCGGCAGAAAAATGCTGTATAGCCATGGGTTTTCATGTAATCTTTCATGACCTCCCTGCTCCCTGTACGAACCGGGATGCCCTTTTTGTGTGATCCACAATTTGGTGAAAAAGCCCTTTTTAATCTTTTCAAGCATCATGCTATGATACTTTTCAGCTTCTGAATCTCCTTCGCTCCGTGCCATGTCCCTTGCAGCCAGGTGACCACGGTATGCATAGGAGGTTTCCTCTGCCGTTCCTCCCCCGTTATACCATTGAGAATCAGATGCCCAGAGATTGATGTAGCTCTCATAAACTCCATCCCCATCCGGATCGAAACAGTCGCGGATCCACAACAGATGCAGTTCCAGGGCTTTCCGAAAGAATTTAACCAGTGAGGGATCACCCGTCCACCGGTATTCTTCAACAATCTGATCAAAGAACTCAGATTGCATGTTATAGAATCCCTGATCCTTGTTAATATAGCCCACGCCATAAAACCTTGAATCGGGATGCTGCTCGGTAAGCAAGGTTGCCGTATCGGCCATGGCTTCTTTTTTATCAGAGTTTATTACCTGGAATCCTGTATAGAAGCGGGCTTCATCTGTTACCCGTTCATGCCAGCCGTACATTGTACCTCCGAAAATTGTTCGCCAGCCGGGAAATCTTAAGTTCCACTGCAGGCCGCCATGAACAAACACCGGAGGATACCAGGTACCGTCAACAGCTGCTACAGATGCTTCTGCCATAGCATCCAGATAAGGATCCGGTGTATTTATTTTGAGGCGGTTCAGAAAACTGTCGGTTCGTTTCCGGCCTTCGGCGAAAGCCTTTTCGGGATCACCAATCCGCGAAGTTTCAGGTAATCCGGGTGCCTTAAAGGCCTCAAAAGCCCAGAAGATTGATTTCCCCTCTTCAACCGCCAGGCTTCCAGACAGAAGGGGAAGCTTTCCGGATTGTGATTTTGCAAATGTTTCCGCATTACTCCACAAAGAGGCTTCGCCGGATGAACATTTCGAGGGTTCGCTGCAATTGCCTGCAACGGTGAAAAGCTGGTTTCCTGTCTCCAGATTGTTCACTTAGCTTAACAGTCGCTATCTGATTGTTTACGGCAACTTCATTATTCAGGCACTCTTCCGGGTCAAAGCCCCAGGTAAGTAATTCTGGTTGTCCCATCACATCGAGCTTCCATGAAAGGTTCTGATCTTTCCTGTATTCTGCACCCCCAAAGGCCCAGATCAGGGAGTCGCCCTGTTTCACTCCTTCCGCCGCGGCACGAATTGTCATGCCCGTAGTTAAAGCCATGGGCAATACTTCCAGTGTTACTTTGATGTCCTTAAACAGTGGATCTGTAATTTCCCAACTCATTGTCCCGGCGCGGTAACGGGAAGTGATCTGTTCACATTGCTGCAGCCACTTTGCTTTTCCATCATGCACTATAGCCAGCATAAAAGTTCCGTAGATGAATTCTCCCTGCACCAGCCTGGCAATGGGCTGATCCCCGGTAAGGACAAAAGCATTGGAGTTGTTTATATAAAGCGGACGATTATTATAGCGACCCTGTGTTCTGACCGGCTATTGAGCCATTTTCAACTGAATAAATGGGTTTGTAGTTTCCATTGGACAGTATTTGAGTTTGTGCTGTACCGAAATACCAGATGAACAGGAATAAGAGCCATGATTGTTTCATCATACAGAATTTTGGTTTATGTGATTTGACATTACCGGATGGTTATTTGAAGTATGCAGGCACAATTCGATATCGTAAATATATCTTATTAATTCAACCTGTCAAAATGAATGATGAGCATGGGTTTTGAGTATGCCTGCGGTGTCTTTGCAATCTTTTGAAACATAATTGATAGTCCTGATCAATTTCTTATAGCATATGAAATATAATTGCTAAGCTATTGCAAAGTTACCATTATAAATTTGACGTAAGTTTTTGATAATAAAACATTTGCTTATGTCTAACTAAAAATGGAAGCTATGAAAACAATGTCAGGATTATTATTGTGCAGCATGGCGGTTTTTTGCGCCTGCGAAGACAGGATCGATTCAGATCCGAACATGGTTCCAACTGAACCTAAAACCGTTACCATGCCTTTTAAGGCAGTATACCAGGGTAATAACACTTTTACCGGTCAGAACCGGGAAGGATGTATTCCTGATTTTCAACATGTAGTTGAAATTGCGAATGGAAAAGGAAATTATGTTGGTTATTCCTCCTTTCATTCGATCTTCTGCACCAACATCAGCACCATCTCGCCGGGATTGAGTTATATTTTAACGCAGCAGGGGGATACCCTGTTCCTGAGCTTTTCCGGAAAGACCTGTGTAGGATTGGGAGAGCAGGAGGAAGAGGAGGATGGTGAACATCCCGATGAGATTTACTGCTGGCAACTCCCCTTCACCATCCTGGGAGGGACCGGTGCTTTTGAAGGTGCTATGGGCGAGGGCACAACGAATGATTATTTATCTTCGGTAGGCAATTCCTATTATCATGTGTGGGAAGGTACAATAACACTGCAAAAGATGCATTTCGCTGAAGTGAAGGATTATTGATTGCTTTGTGAACTTATAAGTTATACTGGAAATGAACAGCACAAGGGTACTGGCTCAGAATTATGGTCTTTAACTTGACAAGCAGTGTATTATTCAGTAAATTTAATATTCAATAAGTATCTGCCATGAATGAGCCCCTTTCCATGGATCAGGAATTTATCAGTAATCTTACCAATATAGTTATCGCTAACCTGAAGGATGAGAATTTTGGCGTGGAAAATCTGGCTGAGGAGTCGGGAATCAGTCGAATAACCATTTATCGCAAATTGAAATCCATCCGCAACCAGGATGTAAGTCAGTTTATCAGGGAGATCCGTCTTCAGCGTGCCATGAGGCTACTTCAGAATAATGTCGGTACGGCTTCTGAAATAGCCTACATGGTTGGCTTCGGCAGTCCGGCTTATTTTAACAAATGTTTTCATGAATATTATGGCTATCCGCCCGGCCAGGCAAAAAAAGAAGCCTTGAGAAAGACGGAGAAAAAATTCATGGGATGGACAACAAGATTACTCTTTAAAAAGAAAAAGACGGTTGGCATTTTTATTATTGCCTCATCCGTACTTCTGTTTCTTGCTTTAGTTTTTGCGGGATTTAAATTGATTTTACGGCAATTCCCCTCAAAAGGATTTCACCGTCCGGGAAAAATCAATCGCCGTGCTTCCTTTCCGGAACCTCAGTGATACAGTCACAAACCAGTATTTTATCGATGGCATCATGGAGGATATCCTTGACAATCTGCAGAAAGATTGAAGATCTCAGGGTACTGTCACGCACCTCCACGGATCAGTTTAAAAGTCAGGAAAGGCCCACTATTCCTGAAATTGCAACGAAACTGAATGTGAATTACATTGTAGAAGGAAGCGGACAACGGTATGGTAATACATTCCGTCTGCGAGTACGGTTAATTGATGCCAGGGACAGGGAAATATGGACTCATTCTTATGAAGAAAAAATTCAGGTCACCAGTGACATTTTCAATATACAAAATCAGATTGCATCGGCAATTGCCTCGGAATTAAATACAACAATAACACCTGAAGAAAAGAAACTGATTGAAAAGGTACCTACGGCCAGCTTAACAGCTTATGATTTTTATCTGAGGGGAAGAGCCGAGGATGTTAAATATATATTAAACAATCCGTATACATCCAATTTGTTAAATACGCCACCCAAATGGCAGGGACTTGAAAGGGCTGAAAGAATGTACAAGACCGCGCTGTTGTATGATTCTACATACGCCAAAGCCTATATCGGACTCGCAACTGTTTATCTGAACGAGCATTATTTTGAAGAATATTTTTCCAGTAGTTTTCTCGATTCTATACTTATTCTGGCTGACCAGGCTCTTGCGTTTGATGATCAGTTAGCCGAGGCCCATACTATAAAAGGGTTATATTATGCAGAAAAAGGCGACTTTAAGCGATCGCTTTCGGAATATGACAGATCTTCCCGGCTCAATCCAAATGACTGGGTGCCTTTTTACGGGAAAGCGCAATTATATTTAAATCAATCGTACTATCTTGAAATGATTCAGAATCTATTAAAGGCCGCATCGCTTAATCATGGTTCAGCGTTACCCGGCCTCCTGAGAGAAATTTCTATTGAATTCGCTTATAACGGATTCAAAGAACAGGCCAATCGATATAATCTCGACGCGCTTAAATTAGATGGAGATTCTGTCCGGTATTATTCTCTTCTTGCATTGGTAGAAGAAGGTTTACAAAACTGGGAGAATGCAATCGTCATATTAAAAAAAGCATATGTGATTGATTCGACTGACCTTTCGATATTAAGTGATCTTGGACATTATTGTGGATGGGGCAAACGAAATAAAGAATCGTTGACTTTCTTTAAAAAATATATTGACAGAGCGAAAACGCTGGGTATATCTGATTTGAATGATCTGAACAGAATGCACAGGATCGGATATGCTTATTGGGCAAATGGATTTAAACGTGAAGCCGAATCTTACTTCGATAAACAAATAGAATATTGCCAAAAGCAGATTAAACTGGATCGTCCGTATGCATCGCAATTATTTTTTACCTATTATGATCTGGCAGCTATCTATGCTTTAAGGGGGGAAAAGGAGAAGGCCTATAAAAACCTGTTAATTTTTAATCGTGGTAAGCGATATCATTTAGCATGGGATTCTTTTCTGACGTGTGATCCTTTATTTGAAAAGGTTAAAGATGAACCCGCATTTCAGAAAATTGAAAGTGAGGTTGAATTAAAAGCGCAGGCTGAACATGACAGAATAAAAAAATGGCTGGATGAAAATAGGGCACCTTAAAACTGGCAACGGGATATCTTTCGAAGACTGGAGAAAACGACTGGGACTTTTTCTCGCACCTCGTTGTTTTCGCAATAACCTATTTATTGTGTGACGGACTTCAGCCTGAAGGACGGAAACTTGCCGCGATTTTATCTGCAGTGGCTATTATGTGGATCACCGAAATCATTCCATTACCAGTCTCAGCCTTACTTGGTGCAGTATTATGCGTGGTGTTGGGCGTTGCTGATGCCAAATCAGTTTTAGCCTACTTTGCTGATCCCATTGTATTTGTATTTATCGGTGGTTTTATGATCGCCAGGGCTATGATGTTTCACGGCCTCGATCGTCGCATTGCCCTGGGTTTTCTGTCGGTTCCATGGATAGGTTCATCGCCCTGGAGAATCATGGCCGGTCTTGGATTGGTCACTGCATTCATTTCAATGTGGGTAAGCAATACAGCAGTAACCGCCATGATGTTACCTATTGGCCTGGGAATTCTGAGCGCTTTGCATGATGTGCGTGTTTCACGCGGAAAAGCCGAAGGGTCATTAATGGGGAAGAATTGGTCTTATGCGACAGGAATGATGCTTATGATAGCCTACGGGGCTTCTATTGGAGGTATCGGAACCCCGGTGGGCACTCCGCCCAATCTTATTGGAATTGGAATAATCCGATCGACCCTTGGAATTAACATTAGCTTTTTCCGATGGATGGCTCTGGCGATACCCCTGTTTATTGTGATGGCGCTTTTTTTGTTTATCATGATATATATGCTGCATGGCAGGGAAAAAGAATCAGGGTCTTCAGAATCCGGGAATCAAATGCTTGAATATATAAGGAAAGAACAAGCTGGTTTGGGACCCTGGTCGGTTGGACAGATCAATACCCTGATCGGTTTTGTTTTTGCTGTCATTTTCTGGATTATGCCCGGTATTCTCCAACTTCCCTGGTTTGAAGTTCCGAAGCTCACTGGCTGGTTCACCACGCATCTGCCTGAACCGGTGGTTGCCATATGTGCTGCAATCCTCCTCTTCATACTCCCTGTTAATTTGCAGACCAGAACATTTACACTAAGCTGGTCTGAGGCTGTTAAAATCGACTGGGGAACTATACTTCTTTTCGGAGGCGGATTGGCATTGGGTTCATTGATGTTTAAGACAGGAGTTGCCAGTGCTATGGGTAACGGATTTGCGAACCTGCTGGGAGTAGAAACACTTTGGGTGCTTACAGGAGTTTCAATTGCTTTGGCGATTATTTTATCGGAAGCGGCCAGTAATACCGCATCCGCAAACATGATAATTCCTGTTGTGATCGCAATCGCCCAGGCTGCTCACGTCAGTCCCCTGCCACCGGCCCTCGGCGCCTGCCTGGGAGCCAGCTTCGGGTTTATGCTGCCTGTTTCAACACCTCCAAACGCTATAATTTATGGTTCGGGAATGGTACCCCTTCCGGAAATGATGAAAGCCGGGATACTTTTTGACATAGCAGGTTTCTTTATTATCTGGGGCGGTCTTTATTTGTTATGCCCCCTGTTAGGTCTTATTTAAAAAGGCAATTACGCTCCCGTTACCCGTCACCCGTCCCTCGTCACTTCTTCAGCGTAATGAGGATCACGCCGTTGGTTCCTCTTGTCCCATAAATCGACGCGGCTGACCCTTTCAGCACATTGATTGACTTGACCTCCTGCGGAAGAATTTGATCAATCGAATTTACCGGCGTTCCATCCACAACAAAAAGGGGTTCCGTACTATTGGTTGCCGTACTTGCCCCCCTGATGGTTACACTGTGACCAACAACATCAACGCCAGGGATTTCACCCCGCAACATATCATAAATTGAGTTGTATGAAGCAAATCTTTCTTCAGTTCCGTCAACCTGGCCGACAGAAGTGGTAAGGCTTTTCCTCTTTTGACTTCCATATCCCACATTGACCACTTCCTCACCATAAAGATCTCTGTTGCTATATATCTGTTTAGTTATTGAATCGTTCAAGGTGAAGTTAATGTTAGTTCTTCCGGCAATGGGTTCCTGGATTGTCAGGGGGGGCAGGGTGAAAATTCCAATTGTTCCTGCGGTGGACCTTGTCTTAATTTTGTAGAAGCCTTTTTTATCTGTTGATTTTCCGCTTTGAACACCATCAATAATTATTTCCGCACCCGGAACCGGACGTTTATATGGATCAACAACCACGCCTGTAATTGAAATTTTTTTGCCTTTATCCTGCCCAAATGTATAAATCACTGATGCAAAAGAGATTATCAGAAAGAACAATATCTTCGGTTTCATCTCCTGATTTGTTTATAATTTCAAACTAAGATACAATATTAGTTTGGATAAGCGGATTGATCCGAAAGCCTTTAATAAACAAGGGTTTTGTGCGGCCAAAAGCACAAAAGCCATGTTATTCCTGCCATTTATAGTGTCCTGTATAATTATCTGATGCCTGTAATGGGATATCATTGAATTGTTTTCTTAATTATGATTGGAATATGTTTAACATTTTATAAATTTAATCTTTCAGCATAATACCGTCCGAAGTAGCAACATCTCCAAAAAAATCATTCACCCTAAGGAAAAACAATATGAAAAAAGCAATTGCAGTTATTTTCAGTCTGTTCCTATTACAGGCATTACAGGTTTTTTCAATGCAACCCGACCAGGATATCAAAGGCAGCAAGGATCATCCGTTACTTACAAGAATGCCGGACTTTCATATAACAGGCTATAAGGATACCGAGTTTGACAGCTATAAGTTTAACGTCCAGAATAAGACACCCGAGATAATAGAGGGTCATAAATATTACTTACAATACAATCTGAACACTGGCAAGGCCGAGCCGGGAGAACTAAAGATACGCAGAAACGTTCAGGACGCCCTGAAAAAGATAGGCGGGAAGGTTGTCTTTGATGATAACTTCAACAAAACCTCCACGATTGTAATACAGAAGGATGGCAAAGAAACATGGGTCGAAGTAAGGTCCTATAATAACATGTACCGCCTGAATATTGTGGAAAGGGAGGCCATGAAACAGGAGATCACGGCAGACGCCGAAGCGATGGGAAATGACATTAACAGCACCGGCCATGTGGCAGTCTACGGTATTTATTTCGACACCGGTAAGACAGAGTTAAAGCCTGAATCCGATCTGGCTATCGAGCAGATATCCAAACTTCTTTTGAATAATCCGTCCCTTAAACTTTATGTAGTAGGGCATACGGACAATGTGGGTACTATTGAATCCAACATGAAGCTGTCAAAAGACCGTGCGGATGCTGTTGTTAATTCCCTGGTTACGAAGTATTCGATTCCGGCAGCACGTCTTAAAGCATACGGGGTTGCATCTCTTACGCCTGTTGCATCCAACGATAACGAGGAAGGCAAGGCTAAAAACCGGAGGGTGGAGTTGGTTAAACAATAGCGATTGAACCGGATTCACCCGGCTATTGGGTATCTTTTTTTACTTGCTTTTCCGAGGAATGAGGTTTGCCATCCGACAGAGACAGTGGTGAAATTTGCCCCGCTGCGAACAATTGCACCTGTGCTATAAGCAAATTTAATGGAATGACGTTTCCCGACTGGAAATACAAAAGTGCCCCCCACACGTGAGTTGGATTGCCGGTCATCCATTTCGACCCCATCAATTGTTGTGTTGCCTCCTGTATAAAACGTGCAATCAAAGGCGACCCACATAAGCGGTTGAATATTATAGCTTATATGCCCCTGAAAAGCTCCCAGGGGATTCTGGGTACGAACTGAACTTCCGGGATAGAACGAGTCATTATTTGTGAACAGCCAGATACCTGAATAAAAGTCAATGAGCCATCTTTTCCCCACCGGTTGTGAAAGCGCTAATTCTGTTTTGAATGCCCACCGTGAGGTACCAATATTGATCAGTTTATCAGGGAAATATTGACCTGTTGGTGCTGTTATGCCCAGACTGAAGCCCAATATTGTCTTTCGTGGAGCTTTTGCGATCTCTCCCATGGTAGCGGCTGGTGCCCCCAGTAATAACCAGGAGAACCTGAAACGCATATCGCCAAGACCTGACCGGGAGGTACTCTGCTCCTCACCTGCTATTTTTGCAGAAGCCTCTCCCCAGGCATAAGGTAATGCAGCCGAGACCTGGGCTGTTTTTCCCAACAGACCGAATGAACGGACAACGGCAAGTGAAGGGGCCCCTATTTTGGCTTTCAGGTCCTCGACAGGCAATGTTGCATCGGTCACGATCCCGCCGTTGGAATAACTGAATCCTGCTACAATAACTGTCACCCTGACCGGGATCCTGGCGTAGGCCCTCGGGTCAAGGTCCTGGCCTGGGATTTTTCAATTATGAATAACAATAAAATCGCTAATGAAACAAGTCCTAAAATATTTCATGGAAAGAAAATTACTATTGAGCAAACAGTTTAAAAATAAGTTTTTACTCATTCCTCGTACTCTGCCTCAATCCTTCCTGATTTTATTGCCTTTTTAAATGAAGCATGATCCTTCTCATTTTGAGCAGCATAAGCGATCGAAAATTCTGCAATGGCCTGATCGAACGCATCACTATTCCCCATATATCCGCTTAACATGGCCGCATCTCCTGAACGGGCATGCGACAGAGCCAGGGCATTTCCGCACCAGTCTGCAAAACCTGTCATTTCCTTTTTACCAAATGTTTCCACCTTTATTGAAATTTTGATATCACGAAGCTGCCGGAAAAAGAAATGTCTTCCTCCTATTCCGGCACTCCAGCCCAGAAATGGATCGCTGAAAGGCTGCATCAGGCGATATCCGTATACAATACGTTGTCCGTGGTTCGGATAAATACTCTTGCCGGCATATGCTTCAAGCACGGATTTCCGGGCTTCTTTTGCCTGGAGGAATAACGGATCGCCATCCCCCGTCATTAGAAGAAGGACCCAGCAGGCAGTGCCCACACTGCCAACACCAACCACCTTAATTACCAAATCTTTGAGTTCATAGCGGTTAAGAAGTTGATTGAAGCCGGGAGGAAGGCTTTCTTTGTAAAGCTCAAAGGCGTCCTTTGCTTCCTTTACAATTTCTCCCGGTGAATGGCTCTCCCAGTGAAAAATGGAAGGCAACTGGTCTTTTATAAATCTTGAATTTCCGGATCCTTTTGCAATCTGTGGAAATATCTCCTCAGCAATACTCCTGGATTTTTCCTTTTCGAGACGTTTCAACCCCCGGCGTTTAAGCTCAGGATCTTTTAATTTCGAAAGGAGCTTATCAGCTCCCAGTGAATAATGCCAGAGCTCCATCGTTCTCATCTCGCTGAAAGCCATCATGTTTTCACGATAGGACCTGACACACTCAAGTGCAGTTTCCCGTGCAACAGTCATCATTCAGATTGTTATTTCTGCTGGCCACTATAAAACTGGCGGCCAACCGTTTGACATCCCATTCCCAGGGTGCGGAAAGTGTTTCATCCAGGTCATTGATTGAAAAGATCACATTCCTTTCCGGTGTGGCAAAACCGCCAAAATTGCACAGATGAGCATCTCCGCAGGCCTGTACATGCATTCCGGTCACCGGAGTGCCTGCCAGGTCTGACGCCATGTTCAGTGCAGCACCACGGTAGAATGTAAATGGAGATCTTACCATGCGCCCATGCCGCAGCGGGATTAATTTGGCAATTCGATCTTTATTGCTTTCCATAATCAGATCGACAGGATCCGGCCGGTCCTTTGGAGATTCCCATTTTGCATGGGATGATCTGGGGCAGGTTTTCCGCATTTGTTTTCCTATCTCATAACGCTCATTACGCGGTAAATAGTGAACCCGAAGTTTATTTCCGGAAGAATCAGACTTACCGGAGTTATCAGTAGGTATTTCACTTGCTTTCTTCATGGAGCAGTCCTGGTTTTTGATAGGTTTCCGTTTTTGTCACGGGATATTAATTAGGGCAGACAAACTAAGGCTATGCTCTATCTCATTCGCCACCACTGTTCAACCTTCTCATGCCTTCTATCAGCTGGTGCCATCCGTAAAGAAGTGTAACACGAAAACCGTCCATTTTCAGATCTTCAGGATTTTTATCATTTACTGTGGTATTAGTACGAAACTGTAAGCTGCATGTTATCATTTATATGGTATCCGAGTGTACCACCCATTCCAAGATTGTTCAGCTGAACTGCCTTCAACACCATCAATTGTAGCTTTGCCGCCTGAATAGGAAATAACATCAAATGATCCCCATATCCTCTCCATAAAATCGCGGGTAAGATGTGCTTCGAGTTGGTACATCGGCTTTGTTTCCATTTTCTTGCCAACAAAATCATTGTTATCGCTGAAGAACCAAACGGCAGGAAGAAACTCAAATGTTGTGCGCTTGCCCGGAACCCACGGTCCGATCTGCCAGACAACCGGTGCGCCAATACGTCCGTACCAGCGGTTCTGACCAATATTAATCGGACTTGTATTGTCGTATTCTCCGATTGGAACAGCAAGGCTGCCAACAATATCGACAGAAAATCCCGGTTTATACCTCAGCATTTCGGGAATGTTCATAATCGCTTTCGGTCCGATAACATTTATATCGAATTGCAGCATCGGATCTCCGAATCCTCTGGCTGTTGAGCTGTAGTCCAGACCGTCAAGCGAGGCTTCACCGGATATTCTGCCCATCGGGCACAATTACCGAAACCATTGCCGAACGTTTGAATACAGGCAGCATCTTGGCATAGCCGGCCATACTCATGGTTGCTTCGAAATTAGATCCGGGAATGACAGTATTGAGAAGGATCAAAAGGATTTGCATTTCCACCCATTGAATTTCCAATCACAGGAATGGCATTTGTTCCCATCAGACCTTTCCAGTAAAACCGGGCGCCGTCACCCTGTGCCATAGTGGAAATGGATACACAAAGCATGACGATAAATAGTGCTATCGAAAAATTACCTGCACGCATGCTGATAAACTTTATATAGTTTTTCATGATTATTTTTTCTTTAGTTTTTCTTTATTTCTTTAGGTTCGGCCATCATGTCTGCAGGCGGAATAAATTGTCTTGATATTGAGAAGCGGAGGATAGCCTTCCTGAACAGGGAACCTTTGAGGTAATTGATCTTCCAGTGTTTCAAAAACAGTACGATCGGGTAGTATCACATTATTTTCCTTCGCATACTTATCCCAAAGTATCAGCATTTCTTTTAGCTTATCAGGGTTTTGGGCCGCTAAGTCATTTCGTTCGGCAGGGTCTTGAGCGATGTTAAACAATTCCCAATCCGACTTACCAACCGGTTTTATCTCCCAGCGTATTTTCCAGTCGCCTTGCCTTACAGCACGGTTACCGAAAACTTCCCAGGCTATGTAATCCTTATCTGTTCGTGGAGAAGCAGCTTGTCCATTCAGTACAGGAAGCCAGGATTTACCCGCTAATTTGGGTTGCGCCTTGCCGTTAAAGTTGTCGGGATAGTTTGTACCGGCTACTTCAAGCAAGGTCGGCATAATGTCGGCCACGAACATGGTGCCATTGTTGATGCTGCCCTTCGGCAGTTTGTTGATCGGACCACTTACTACCAATGCATTCCTTATGCCGCCTTCGGCCATCCAGCCTTTGTACTGACTGAAGGGAGTCATTGAAACCTGTGCCCAGCCTGGACCATAGCCCACGTAAGAGTTCGGTTCTCCCCATGCATTGGGATTGTTGTTGGACCATTTGGAGGCAAAAAACAGGTAATTGAGTGTGCCGGGTGTGCCACCTATCATAGCGCCCAGGTCGGTGCCTTCCGCACCGTTGTCACCAAATACTATAAAGATGGTGTTTTCATACTCTCCGATTTCTTTCAGATGGTCAATTAACCTTCCAATATGATAATCCAGGTTTTCAACTAAACCGGCATAGAGCTCCATTTTCTTCCCAACCAGGGCCCTGGCTGCAGGTGCCAGAATGGAGTAATCAGGAACGTACCACATCCGCTCAGCGAGTTGGGTATTTTCCGGAATTATGCCGAGTTCCTTTTGCTTCTTCAGTCGTTCTTGTCTGACCATGTCCCAACCTTTGTCATACTCACCCACATGGCGGTTTCTCCAATCTTTGGGCAGGTGGTATGGATCGTGAGGCGCCTGATGAGACACATACGCGAAGAAGGGTTTGCCATCTTTTTTCCCCTCATCAATGAAACTTATCAGCTTATCCGTATAAGTTTCCGTGGCATAATAGTTTTTAGGAAGTTTGGTCAGGTATTTTCCATCTTCTGTAAACACTGAAGTATGATTGAGTGCTGTCATATTGGTCATGTCCCAATAGCTACCCATTCCATCAAGCAGGGTAAAATCCCTTTCAAAGCCACGGGCGGCCGGAATCTTGTCAGGTGCTTTACCCAGGTGCCACTTGCCAACCATATAGGTGTGGTATCCTGCATCTTTCAACAATTGAGGCAAGGTTACCAGGTTGGTGCTCAGATACCCTTCGTACCCTTCTTTGCCCATCTGGTTGGGGGCAGTCCACTCATCCATGGCACCCAAACCATTGATGTGCGTATCTTGCCCCGATAATAGCATAGACCTTGTGGGAGAGCAACTGGCATGTGTGTAGAAATTTGTAAAACGAACTCCGTTTGATCGCCAGTCCATCCATATTTGGTGTTTTTATCTCGCTGCCAAACATACCCATATCTGAATAGCCCATATCATCGGCAAGAATGATAACGATATTTGGTCGCTTTTCTTCAGTCTGTGATTTGGAATATTGACTATATGCAACCTGTCAGACCAAAAACATAACGGACACAATAAGAAGATTTTTTTTCATATAAATTCTTGTTTCTGTAATCTAAATTGATTTTGTATTTTCAGGTAAACGGAATTATTCAGGCTCATTACTTCTGTTTTCATTTTAATTATTAGTCATTTATATTATTTCTTCAATTTCTCCCGGCCGCCATTTTTTATCAAACCATGATTCAAGAGGATAATAAAGACGCAGAATCATATACCACTGTTTGCCTGGTATAGTCTTCACCCAATTGCTCTCTTTTCCTTTAATCAGATTCCGGACCGAACCAGACATCAACCGAACCATCATTATTGTAGATAAGATTTTTGTTATTGCTGTAAACTGAAGGCCATGGCTGATCGGTATGTATTATTAAGCGGCTTAGTGAATCATAAACAATAATTGACCAGAAGTCTGAAGCAGGGATATTTGATGGCAGATGTAATTTGTATTTTTTCCCTCCTTCCAGCAGATTGCCTTTTGAGTCGTATGATATTATATGTTGCAATTCCTCATCCATAGATGTTTTTATTAAAATCAGTCATTATTGTGAAATTACATCATGAGTCCGTATTAATTTTTCTGTTTAAACAAAGTAATATTATTCCTTTTTTCACCATGAGACAATACCTATACAAGGTGTATTTTTATTACATTTATCGCCTTAAATAGTCATGGTTAAATGATGATTAAAGATACCTCAACAGTACAACTTGTTTTTCGAATTTATAGAAACCTATTCCCCGGTTGGTTTCAGAGGTATTGACCGGCAAGATCCTTTAATACTGGCACTTGAGGAGATGATGAAAAACAATAATCAGTTTTTCTGTGTTTTCGACATGATTCACATGAAGATCGAATTTACCAGCCAGAGAAGCCTGCAAATGCTCGGCATTAAACCGGAGGATCTGACTCCTTACCATTTTAAGGAAGCAACACATCCTGATGACCTTAAAAGAAATGAACTGGGAATAGCTAAATTATTTAAAATAGCACATGAACTTTTTGTTGCAAAAAAGGGTGAAATGTTAATATCAACAAATTTCAGGTTTCGAAATCTCACGGGAAATTACTACTAATCAGCTGGTTCAGTGTTATTTATTTTATAGCCCGCTCCCAACGGAGACAGTTTATTTATTTAATATTAATACTGATATCGAATGGTGTAAAAAGCATAAACGCGGGATTCATTATTATCTGGGAAATGATCTTTCCTATTTCAGATATCCTGATGAGGAATTGCTGATGACAGGTAATATTTTCACTGATCGTGAATTTGAGATCATCCGGTTGATACAGTGATGGCCTTGAAAGTGAACAAATCGCTGAAAAGTTATTTCTTAGCAAACATACGGTTAATACCCATCGCAAGAATATCCTGGAAAAGACAGGTAAAACTCATATCTCCGAACTGATCTATGATCTGCATGAAAGGGGAATCCTCTAAGCATCTGGTATTAAAACAGAGTGTTCTTCAGTTGCATCCTGCATAGTGAGCACAATGCCTGGCCCTTTTGATCAATATCTTCCACATAGGTGCTTGACCTCATCACGCAGACCGGATCACTGCAATGGATTAATCCAAACATATGTCCAAGTTCATGGATGGCCTCCTTTCTGAATCTTTCCAACAGGATTGTATCATCGGTTCTGATACCATAGCGCTCATTGCTCAACCTGTAAATGGAAGCTATTCCAATGCGCCCGTTTAAAAAGGCCTGTCCGAAAATATAGGTCAGAATAGGAATAAACAGGTCAATATTGAACAGCCCCAGTGTTTTTGTGGAATCAGTGGCAAATTCATGTGTTAATTTTAGTCAGAAGGGTAGTCCCGTTGTATTGCCTTCTTGAAGGATCATAAAACTCGCTGAGATCCAGGTTGCCACTTTTTGTTTTTACAGGAAATGAAAACTCCCGGCTTATGTCAGGGGATATCCTTTCAAGAATTTCCTGATCGAAATATCCAAATGATATCAAGGTGATGTTTTCAAGACCCATTCAAATACAGCTTAAATCTTCCTTCTCGTTTCATTTTGAAAACCGGAACAGGATTTATTTCTGGTTCAGATCGTACTTCTTAATCTTGTTGTAAAGCGTAACCCTGTCCACTTTAAGTGCCTTGGCTGCAGCGGATATATTCCAGCTGTATTTATCAAGGATATTTTTGATGTGATTTTTTTCCAGCTCATCAAGGCTTTCAACAGTAGTATTTATGGTTTCTTTTCCCAAAGGAAGATCCCGGGTTGTTATCTTCTTTCCATTACCGACGACGATTGCCCGTTCAATCATATTTTCAAGTTCCCGGATATTCCCGGGAAATGAAAACGAGGTTAACTGTTTCAATGCACCCGAATCAATTGTAATGAGTGGTTTATTCATGGAGGTGCAGTATTTCCTTATGAAATAATCCACAAGCAGCGGAATATCTTCAGTCCTTTCCCGCAAAGGAGGAACATGAATATTCACCACATTTAGCCTGTAATACAGATCTTCCCGGAAAAGTCCCTTCTCCACCATGCATTTCAGATCCCTGTTTGTTGCACAAATTACCCTGAAATCGGAAGTGATCTCCTTGTTTCCGCCAACACGGACAAAACTTTTCGATTCCAGTACCCGGAGCAGTTCAACCTGCATCTTGGGTGAAATCGTCGCAATTTCATCCAGGAAAATAGTTCCGCTGTCGGCCATTTCGAACCTGCCCTTGCGGTTAAAGACCGCCCCTGTAAAGGCACCCTTTTCGTGACCGAATAATTCGCTTTCAAGCAGACTTTCGGTAAGTGCCCCGCAATGAACACTTACCATGGGGAAAAATCTGCGGGAGGAATTGGCGTGTATGGCCCTGGCCACAAGTTCTTTTCCGGTACCGCTTTCGCCGGTAATGATTACGGATGCATTGGACTGGGCAACACTTTCAATTTCCTTCAGCACTTTTCGCATGGCCTCACTGTTGCCAACAAGGTTTTCAACATTCTCAAGCGAAACAACCTCCCTCAGGGTTTCATTTTCTTCCGCCAGCGAGATCTGTTTGGAAGCATTCCGGATAAGATGCGACAAATCGTCGGGATCAAAGGGTTTTGTCACATAATCAAAGGCACCGTCCTTCAAAGCCTGAACTGCCGTGTCGACGGTGGCAAAGGCAGTCATCATGATTACTATGGATTCTTTCCTTATCGATTTAATTCGTCTCAGCATTTCCAGGCCGTCCATGCCCGGCATTTTGATATCGGCCAGGATGATATCCATGGCATCTGATTCCAGTATCGACAGTGCTTTTTTCGCATCTTCTGCACACTCCACACGGTAACCATCTTCTATGAACCAGTTATACAATGAATCCCTTACAGATTCTTCATCGTCAACAATCAGTATCGAGATTTTTCTTGCCATAATCACGTCCGCTTAATTCTTTAATAAAGATAAAGATATGGATATTGTCGTTCCTTTTCCCCGCCCGGATTTTACATAAATTTTACCTTTATGATTCTGAATAATGCCATGTACGATAGCCAATCCCAGTCCAATCCCGTTCGTTTTCTCCTTGGTGGAAAAGAAAGGTTCAAAAATATGGGGAATATTTTCTTCCGAAATACCTGATCCGTTATCTGTAATATCAATCTGTATATGTTCTTCATCAGGATTGATTGTCCTGAAAATAACTTCTCCGTTTTCCTGGATTGCTTCCATCGCATTCACCAGGATCGCAACGCAAACCTGCTTGATCTGGTTCGGACTGCAGAAGATCAGATCAGATTTGGCTGAAAAATCAGATAAGAAGTTAACATTTGCCACTTTCATCGAATGACTCATCAGGTCGTAGGTATCACGAAGGATCTCATGAAGATGCCTGGGCTCAAAATCATTCTGGTCTTTTCTGGAAAAATCCAGCAACCCTTTTACAATATCGCCGCAACGCATGGCCTCACTCATAATAAATCCCAGATGTTTCAGGATGGCTTCCTTCTTTTCAGGATCAAGTGATAAGGTTATGTAATTGCTTATGGATCAGTTTTGCATACACCAGTATTCCCGATAACGGATTGTTTATTTCATGCGCCACGGAAAGGGATAATCTTCCCAGGGAGGCAATCCGTTCAATATTGATCATCTCATTCTGAGCCTGACCCAATTCTTCTGTTTTTTTCTGTACTTTATACTCAAGCTGGTGCGACCAGTTCTGAAGTTCAAGATTTGCTTTCTGAAGATTGTCAAGCATCTCGTTGAATGCAATTGAAACCATTCGCATATCCGATAACTGATTTGGTCTGATTTCAAGCCTTGTACTTTTATCTCCGTTTGCAACGGCTTCACTGGCAAGAATTAATGCAGTCAGCGGTCTTTTGATTTTCCTTGTGGTAAGGAAAATGAGGAACGTTACCAGCAAAACTGTGATCAGCGCTGCGAGAAGAATGTAATTTTTTCTGGATTTATCAAGGGCATTATCCAGCCCTTTCAGTGGGAATTTGATCAGCAGTGATCCAAGAACCTCCTTGCTCTCACTATGTGCATGGCATGAGCTGGTATAGCATGATTTTGAATTAAGAATGGGTGATCTGATTAAAAGATGCCTGCTGTTGTTATTGTTATGATTCATGCTGCATTCACTGTCTACGTCAATAATTCTCACCGATTTTTCCTTGGCGGAGAACATTTTGGTTATATCCGTATGGCAACTTTTACAGTCCGGATCGCTGTGATTGGCAGTATCGTTTGAAATGGACGAATAGGCGAGATTATTGTCACTGTCATATACATTCACATCATCAATTCCTGTCATAGTATTTATCACGTCGAGTGTACTCTGAAGGGTTGTCCGGTCGTTTTCGAGCATTGACTTGTAAAGAGCTCCTTCCACCAGCGAAGCGATGTTGCTTCCATTCTGATGGATTATGGACTTCATGTACCCTTCATTTACCGACCTGAAAAGTATCCAGAAAGTAACGAAAAGAAAAACCGAGGAAAGAGTAAATATAAATACCACACGGCCAAAAATGGAAGACCGGAATTTTACAAATCCGTTAAAAATAGGATTCCACCGGTCCTTTTTATCACCGGTTTTTTTAAACCACAGCATGGATGAAAATTAAATATTATTAATACCTCCAATTTACTCTCAAAATTTCAATCGGCGGCCAACAACACCAGTTTTATTTTCAAACCGGCTCCTTCGAATCAGGAAGGAGTATCCACAGGGTTCAGAAAATCATCCTGAAAGTTTTGCCATACTTCAGCAGGAAGATCTGACAGTGTGTGATCGGTCAATTCGCCGCCATCCTGTAAAACCATTCCGGCTGATGGTGAAGAAAATCCACCCATCGATACGGAAAGAAATTCTTTAAATCTCTCCAGCTCCTTTCCCAGCCAGTTTGTGGCTTCTTCAGCCATGAAGCAGGAATTTGCATCCGCGATCCATTGGGTGGGTTTGACTTTATACATCCACCCTTTCAGGTAGGGATCCTCGCTCAATAATTCCGGATTATCGGTAAGCAACGGATTCATCGAAAGAATTTCTCCTGAAACCGGTGAAAAAATCCGGAGGGTTTTGCCCTTTTTTTCAATTACTGCCATAAGATCACCCTTTTTGATTTTTTCTCCCTGGTTTTTTAGATGGCTGAAGTTTATGTTACCGGTAAGGTGAAGCAAAAGGTCATCAAGTCCAACACGGGCAATACCCGACATTTCAAGATGAGCCCAGGTATGGTTTCTGCTGTAAAATATTCCCTGGGGAATTTTCAGTGTTCCGGCAGTCAGAATTCCCAACCCTTTTCGTATAGGTCCGGTAATTCTGATCTTTTTGTTCAACATAATCCAAAAAGGGATAAGAAGCATCAAAAAAGCTATGACTACCAGGTATTCAATGCCTTTGGTTTCAAAAATGTTATTATACTTAAATACATCCATTTCTTTATGTGTTGCGCTGTCAAAGCCGATGCATCGACAACTGGTTAATTGCGGAATTTATTTCTCCTGCGTGGCCCATGAAGGGGATTCGCGTAATACAGGCATACGGTTAATAACCCATCTGAAGATCCAGATCTCAGTAAAGATGACGGTGAGTGTAACCACGATTTCCATCCATGAAGGCACATAATGCACAGGAGCATCCCATCTGAACCCGATTACAGTCACATTAAGCCGGTTCACGATTACACCGAGCATTGTCAGAATTGCAGCAATTCTGATCATCAGGATATTTTGCCTGCGGTAGCTGTAAAAGAACAGGATCATGGGGATAAGCACAAAACCCAACATTTCGGTAAGATACCAGTAACCCATGGGTGTATCCAGGTATTCCCAGCGTTTGCCATGAATGAAAACCAGCAGTTGAAGAAAGAGATAGGCAAACATGGCACCTGCACAGATCTTTGATAATCCGCTGATTATTCCTTTCTGCGCTTTGTGATTTTTTTCGCTGATCTGATCGAAAAATACCTGGTGACTGATTGATCCTTCAAATATGACCATGGAGAGACCGGCAAAAACGCTGGATACCAAAAACAGGACGGGGATAAATTCAGAATACCACAGCGGATGTATTTTATCCTTTGCCATTAGAAAGAGGGCCCCCAAACCGGATTGATGCAATGTTGAAAGTGTAATCCCGAAAATGACGGCGGCAAGGGTCATGCCTGAAAGAATTTTCCTTGCTCTTTTTGCACCCAGCCATTCGGCAATTGCGGGAGAAAACTCAATAAGCTCGGCAAGCATGTACAGCAGAAAATGCCAGGCTACAAGGAAAAGAACCGAACTTGTTCCGAAACTATTGCCGATAATGGGATTTATCACATTCCAGGGACGACCCAGATCGAGAAGCAGGGCCCCGGCATAAAAAACGTAGGCAAGAAAACCATTTAGTACGGTTACCCTTACAATGGAATGATACTTATTCATTTTCAGAATATATACCATGAAGGTGATCACATAAGCACCACCGGCAAAAGCTACGCCGGTAACTACATCAAAACCAATCCATAAGCCCCAGGGAATATCCTGTGATAAATTGGTTATGGAACCTATTCCCTTCAAGAAGCGGATCACAATCAATACCAGTCCGAGAATAATAACCGGTATGGAAATTATATTAAAGGGTGTCAGCCATTTTCCTTTTGGTTTTAATTCAGCAGCTAAGAAGCGCAGAACTGATTTGCCCTCATTGTCCCGGGTAATGGTAACGGCAGGATTATTCATCTTCTTCGTCTTTAGTTTGGTTGTTTTTGGTTGCTTCATGTATTCCCAGCAATACGGTTGGCAAAAGCACAAAAACTGCCGGAACACTGTAAAGGAATCCTTTTGTAAGTGCCGGATAGGATGAATTCTGAAGCTTCATATTCATCCCAAGTTCATTAAAAGGCACAGGGCCTATATGAAGAAAGCCTGTGCCACCGGCGATATATTCTCCATAAATCTGGTCAACATAATCTTTGGGATTTTCTGTAATTCTTTTCCTGGCTTCTGCAATGAGTTCCCTGCGTGTACCGAATATCAGGGCATCACCACAAGACTCAGCACAAGCCGGTATTTTGCCCTCCTTAATTCTGTCATAGCACATATCACACTTCTGGATTTTGGGATTTGCACTATGGTATTCGAATTTCGGGACGTCAAAGGGACAAGATACCATGCAAAACCGGCAGCCCATGCATTTATCACTTCTCCAGATCACAGGGCCTTCCTTTGTCTTATGCATCGCCTGCGTGAGACATGCTGCAGCACAGGCAGGTTCATTGCAGTGCATGCACTGTTTCTTGCCAAAAACTTCCCCTTTTGAGGTGGCAAATTTATTGATCACCGTCCTTTGGGTTTCACCGTTCCTGCGAAGGACGCCTGTTTGCAGCTTGCCCTTGGGTACGGGAAGTTTATGTGTTTCAGCGCAGACCAGTTCACAATACCTGCATCCGATGCAACGGGTTGAGTCGTAAAGCAGGCCCTGGAATTCTGTTTTTTCATCATCAGCAACTTCGGCTCCAAGTTTTGTCCCTAATGCCAGGGTAGCTCCGGTCACTCCCAGTGTCTTAAAAAAACTACGTCGATTTATATCCATTTTTTTAAGTTGATAAGGAAATTAGTAAAGATGTTATCTGGACGGGTCTATAAACTTTCTCTGGAACTCTTCCCAGACCTCAGGACCCATATCAGCAAGCAAATTATCCCGGAGTTCACCTCCATCCTGGAGAACCAGATAATCACGGTCTACATGATGCACTTTCAACGTATCCTCAAAGAATTTCCTGAGACGTCGGAATTCATCCGTAAGCCACTCCCTGTGTTTTTCTCCCAGCCACATAAACTGAAGCTCTCTTAGCCAGTTTTTGGGTTCTACCAGGTACACCCAGCCCTCAGCATAGGGATAGTTATTCACCAGGGATGAATTTTCATTGAGTTTGGCATTCTGGGCTTTGATGATTCCTGATACCGGAGAATACAGGCTCAGCTGCTTGCCAAATTTCGTCAGGGTAAGTATCTTTTCGCCTCTCCTGACATATTCCCCGGCTTCCTTCATTGTTATCCGGGTAATGGTTCCTGTAATATGCAGGAGGAAATCATCAATGCCGATCCTGACAGAACCGTCTCGTTCCATGAAAGCCCAGGTATGGGTCTTATCATAGTATAATCCTTTGGGACTGCGAACCGCATCTTCATTTAATGCTGGTATGGGCCTAAGGACTTCTTCACCGGGAATGGATTCATGACGGGTGAACAGGTAGGTTAACCCCATAACCATTAGTACGGCAACAATTACCAATACAAGTATGAGCAACCACGACAGGGAGGCAGGAGACTGCACTTGTACCTCATTTCCCTGGTTACCGGACAGGACGGCAAGATTCGCCTGCTTTTCAAGGCTGATTAGATCACCGTATCCGTTAGAAACCAGGTATTTTCCACCGTCAGTCATTATCCAGGAAAGGAATGCAACCGCATTTTTATCTGTGGGTTTTGCCAGCGACATGGCATAAATGTTTCCGGCTAAAGCATGCGGGTATTTGCCAATCCAGACTCCCCGTGACAGATCATCCGGAGAATTATAAATGTTCTCAAAATTATCCATGCGGCCATTCCCGTTCTTGTCTATTGGTAACAGGCTGATATTCTGATCGATTTCATTCGAACCTTCCCTCCTGATATCGGAAAGTCTGCAAAAGCCAATGGCATAGGGATCCTTTTGTATGGCAGCCATAAACTCCGCTGCACCTGCAATCCGATTAGCGTTAATTGCGGCCGGATCCTTCTGTATGAAATCCGAAACAGCCGTTAGTACAACGGCCTCGTCAATAATATATTGATTGACCGGTTTATTTTGTCCCCCTTTTACTAAATCGGACCAGTTCATTTTTCCGGTACCTGAAAAGACGGATGCAAATTCACCGGTAGAAATTCCCTGATCAACGGTTTCTCTGAACATTGGATTCTTCGCATTCAGGACAGGAACAATTACATTGCGGCCAATATCCATTTTCCAGCCTGACGGTGATGTTTTGGAATCCGCTGATAAAATGTAAATAGTCCCTGCCTTATTGATTTCGCTTCCATCGGTGGTTTCAACCGAAAATTTCACACCCGGCATTCAATCTTCTCATAATCCCTGATCCAGTCAGCTGTCAGATTGTTTAGTTCCGGAGAGGTCACAATATTTATGGTATTTCCCTTTACCCCACCGGGTGCATTTTCCGGATTGTCCGTTGCATTCTGGCCAAAAACAGTATGGCAGTTGAGTATAATTGACAATCCAAAGCAGAATAACAGTAAGTATTTCATGATATTGGGTTTTATTAATTTCATAACAGTGTTTTAATATTGGCTCCCATAATTTAGATGGGGTATTTTCCTGTATGCCTTTGATATTAAACCTACCAATAACAATGCCATCTCATGTATACATAAGATAATCAACACGATAACAATGGAAAGTTTACTAAATACAGAAGATCAAGTGTTGAAAAAATATACACTCAAAGTATTTAGTCGAATTAAGTTATTGAAGATCAGTAATAATAGTAGTGTGTTGAATAAATCAACACTGTATCAGATTTAAACACCGCAAAACCGGGGAGGAACTGGTAAGGAAGTAACTATTTGGGCTAATTTATTCCTTCTCTATACTGAAAAAAGAGATCAGGTCTCTTAATTGTTCAGCCTGTTTGGCTATTTCTTCCGCACTTGAATTTAGCTCTTCGCTTACTGATGCATTCTGCTGTGTAACCAGACTGAGCTGTTGAATCGTATTGTTAATCTGGATTGCACCTTGTGTTTGTTCCTTGCTTGCAGAAGAAATCTCCTGAATCATGACGGTGGTTTTTTCAAGCTCGGGAATAAGATTTATCATGCTGGTTACTTCATTTTCGGCAAGACTCAGACTTTTTTCAGATAAGGCAATTATTTCGTCAGCTGCTTTTTTAGTGCTTTCTGCCAGTTTTCTTACTTCTGCAGCCACCACGGCAAATCCACGACCGTGTTCTCCGGCCCGGGCAGCTTCAACCGCTGCATTAAGGGCAAGTAAATTGGTTTGAAAGGCGATATCGTTTATTATCTTTATTTTATTCGTGATAGTTCTGTTGGCTTCAATTGCAACTTTGGACTGTTCGGCGACTTCCTGCATTCTTTTATTCGCCAGGTCGGATATGATATTGGTCTGATTTGCATTTTCGCTGTTCGTTTCAATATTGGAGGCAATCTCTTCCATGGTAGATGAAACCTCTTCAATAGAAGCGGCAGACTCATTGGCGCCCTGAGAAATTGAGCCTGCAGTATTTGCAATTTCCTTAGTTGATAAGGTCAGCTCATCGGAAGCCTCTTTAACCCCGCGCAATACTTTGGAAACGGAATGTATCATTATATTTATGTAGTTCACGAGTTCGCCGAGTTCATCTTTCGAATGAATGTCCAGTTTCTGTTTGAGATTGCCTTCAGACATATTCTTACTTACAAGAATTATTTGCTTTACGGTTGAAGTGATCCTGAATACATAGGCAGAACCAAGCAATACAGCAATGATCATAATAATTAAGCCGATAATACTAATTTCATAAATGGAAGATCTGATTTGCCTGTTGACGTCAGCCATCGATGAAGTAACTATAAAAATCCCTCTTAGTTTGTTTTCAGCATTAAAAGTTATATCGTCCTTTTTCCCGCCATGGCATTCAAGGCATCCTCTCGATTTCTCCATATAAACCGGACGCATTACCATAAGCAGATCAGAGTCCTTATCAATATGGAACAATTCCTTGTCACGTTCCTTTTCAAACCTTTCCAAAAATACTTTATCCTTCTCCCAGGCGGAATTCTTTTGATTCGCTGCCTCCAGCGACGAAATCCGGAACTTATAATTTTGAGATGACAGTTCGGAATTCAGTTTCGAATTACTTGAATCGTCCTGTGTAAAAAGGCTTGAATAGTCAATATGATGCATAAGAAACTCCTCAATACTCAAACTGAGTATGGACGTGCTTTTGTCTTTAAGACCATCAATTCCCTGATTTCTTATTTTAAAGGAGGATATCAGGACGGCTGTCGTTGTGCATACCAGAACCGGTATTACAACTAACATCAGAAGTTTTCTTTTAAGAGTCATTTACGTGGAATTATTTAGTTTCAGACAGGAAACAATTTTTGTTTAGTATATACGAGAGAACCAACTTGTTGTTACAGAATATGATTACCGGGAGTAAGATATATGAAAATTAAAAAACAATATTGTTGATTTGATGGTTATATACTCTGGAATCATTACTTTAGAATTGTCCTAAAAATTGCCAGACCCCAATGCAATCCATTGAAAAGCTCTTTTTATATCCCGGACAACTGGTTGTTACCAAAAATGCCATGGAAATAACCACCCTTCTCGGATCTTGCGTTTCTGTATGTCTTTTTGATCCAATCAGTCGTATTGCCGGGATAAATCACTTTTTGTTGCCGGTAAATGACAAATACAAATCCGAAATTGAAAAGTACGGCGATACTTCCATGGAATTTATGCTGGATAAGATATTAAGTATGGGATCAAATCAAAGTGACATTGTTGCCAAAGTGTTTGGAGGAGGTGAGATCCTGCCCGGCAAGAATTCAAATTTTAATATTGGAAAGAAAAACATCGAAGTAGCATTGAATTTTATTAGTGATCACGAAATAAAGGTTATTTCCAAATCAGTCGGAGGGATAGTGGGCCGGAAGGTTATCTTTAACACCCTGACGGGTATTGTCAGACACAAGTATCTGGCTTCCTCTGAATTACCAGCCGGAGAATAATTACACAATTCGTACCGGCCAATATTCTGCTTGTTTACCCCTATTCATGGTACCTGTTTACCCTGCTGCCTCTCATCCGGAGGAGCCTTTAAAAATTATTCAATTGGTTTATTGTAACTTGACTATCCTTTATGCGTAAAAATATTCACTAAATCTTTAAAATCATGAAGTTTAAGAATTTGAAGTTGGGAAACAAACTGGCTGTTGGTTATGGCTTCTTTATCCTGATTCTATTGGCGGCCGGTATTTTTGAATTTGTTTCCCTCAAGGGTATAGAAAGGAAAAACAGGACTTCAATTAAAAGCTATGATTTGGCTGGTATTTTACTTGAATCTAAATATCATGCCCTACAGGATATGCAGGTCCTGATGGAAATCATGGAATCCAATACAAATGATCAGCTTACAGATTGGTTGAATGTACATGCTACAGCAAGGTCAGAATTCAGGAATGCACTGGCAAAGGCTAAAGAAACAGCAGTCAATACGGATTGGGGAAGCAGTTTTAAGGAAGAAAAGGAGGAGATTCAGCAATCACTGGTTAAAGTCGAAAAGCAATATGAAGGAGAATATCTGTCAAAATATGAGGAATTCAAAAAAATCAGGACCGAAATACTGACCACCAATAATAATCAGAGGTTAGCCGAATTATCTTCGGAATCGAACCGATTAAATGGAGAAATCCACCAATCCTTTAATTCACTGATGAGGATTCTGGAAGAATTGGAGGTGACAAACCGCAAGATTGTTCAAAATTCCCTGCAGGAATCAAAAAACCGGACTGACCGGTCAATCCTTCTTTCATTCGTAATGTTGTTTATGGGAATTAGTTTTATAGTGATCGTAGGGATAGCAGTAATCAGGGCAATTACGAAACCGCTTGAAAAAAGTGTGGAATTTGCCAAATTCATTGCAGCAGGAGATCTAACTGTGAAGCTTGATATTGATCAGAAGGATGAAATTGGAGAGCTTGCATTCGCTCTTAACTCAATGATTGAAAGGCTGCATGAAATTGTAATGAATATCAGGACCGCGACCGACAGCATTGCTTCAGCCAGTGCCAAGATCAGCCACAATTCCCATCAGCTTTCTGAAGGAGCTACCCAGCAGGCTTCGTCAACCGAAGAAGTTTCCTCTTCAATGGAAGAAATGGCCGGCAATATTCAGCAAAATACCGATAATGCGAAACAAACCGAGCGCATTTCAAAGAAAGCTGCAGATAGCATGTCGGAAATGAGCAAAATCGGAAAAGAGAGCCTGGATTCTATAAAAACGATTGCTGAAAAGATTACGATCATCAACGACATTGCTTTCCAGACAAATCTGCTCGCATTGAATGCAGCAGTTGAAGCAGCCAGGGCTGGTGAACACGGCAGAGGATTTGCAGTGGTTGCTGCAGAAGTAAGAAAACTGGCTGAAAGAAGCAAACAAGCTTCTGATGAAATTGAGAACTTATCGAAAAACAGCCTGAAAATCACCAAAGATTCAAAAAGTCTGTTGGACGCCCTGGTTCCTGAAATTCAGAAAACCTCCCAACTGGTTCAGGAAATTGCCTCAGCAAGTATCGAACAAAATGCCGGTACGGATCAGATAAATAGTGCCATTCAGCAATTGAATACCGTAACCCGGCAAAATGCAGCATCATCAGGGGAATTGGCGAACAGCGCCGAGGAGTTGTCATCACAGGCAGACAGGCTTAAAAGTGCGATTTCCTTTTTCAAACTGGATGATGACAGATATAAAGCTAAAAGTCCACATCCTATCCGGAAATCGACTATGGAACAAAAGCCGGTCAGGACAGATATACAACGGATAAGAAAAATCAATGGAAGTAGAAAAGGAATTGCTAACCCCGCCGGTATGCTGACTCAGATTTTGAGAGTTTTTAAAAGGTTCGATATAATTTCATCCAAACCCAAAAATTGAATCATGGAAAAACGAATTGTTGTTGTAGAGGACTTCAATACTTCAAGGCAGGTAATAAAGAATACGCTTGAAAGCCTGGGACTTATCGTCTATGAAGCTGCTGATGGCAGGGATGCTCTGCGGTTTTTTGACGGGAGAAAAGTGGACATGGTCATTTCCGATTTTAATATGCCCAATATGGATGGTGCGGAACTGGTGACCTATATCCGAAGCATGAATGAATACAAGTACATACCTATTTTTATGCTTTCCACCGATACAAGCATCGAAAAACAAAACCGGGCAAAGGATGCGAAAATTACCTGTTGGATAAAGAAACCTTATGATGTTATAGAGTTCAAAAAAATGGTTCAAAAAGCGCTGATATGACCGATGAATTTCGCACCAGCTTCATTGAAGAAGCACTTGAACTGCTGAATCAATTAGAAACAGACCTGTTGCAGCTTGAAGAGAATCCCGATAGCAGCTGTATAATCGATGGTATTTTCCGCATTATGCATAATCTGAAGGGGAATGCCGGCATGTTTGGTTTTGAGAATGTTCAAAATCTTACCCATGAATTTGAGAGCCTCTATGATAGAATAAAGGCAGGAAAGTTAAAAATCAGCGGTGAGATTATCGGAATTACCCTAAGGGGAAAGGATGCAATTCAGGCTATGCTGGATAATACATACTCCGGTGATGAAGATGTGTTAATTGCCGCTATGCTGAAACAACAGTTTTCAGGCGAAATTGACTCCCTTGAGAATGCACCGGTGCTTTCCTCCGGCAGCACTAAAAACTATGCCATTATTTTCTCCCCTGACAGGAATATTTTTGAACGGGGACTTGATCCGGATAAGGCACTACTGGAAATTATCCAGGCAGGCCGTTCACACTGCAATCTCCATGAGAAGGAAAAGACATGGAAGGAACAGAGGCTCGAAAAGGAATGTCAGACCCGATGGGAAATTTATCTGAACACCACGCTGAAGTTTAGTGAGGTTGAAGAGATATTCCTGTTTTATGATAAGGATGAGTATTGCGTCTTTGAACTTTCGGAAAATCTGACCGGCATAGATCCCGGATTAGAGAAAATATTTGCTCAGTTGTACCCTGACAATATTTCACTCACCGGGCATATCAGGGAACAGCTGGAGGTATTAACGGACAATGGCCGGCAGGAATCTGAAAAGATTGAAGAGGCCGATTTTCAATCTCAGAAAAATCCCTCCGATGTTTCAAAACTTAATGCTTCCAACAATACAATCCATGTTTCATCACACAAGCTTGATGAACTTATGAACCTGGTCAGTGAACTTGTTATTTCGGCGGCGTCAATTGAAGCGCATGGTTCCAGATTTCAGGATACCCGGCTGAATAACAGCATTGAAAACCTGGAAAGATTAACAAAGAAATTCAGGAGCAATGCATTGGATATGAGATTAATACCTGTCGGTACCTTATTGAGTAAGTTCAAAAGACAGGTCAGGGATCTTTCTAAAAGTCTGGGAAAATCAGTAAATGTAATAATCGACGGACAGAATATTGAAATCGATAAGACAATTTTGAAATCCATTGAAAATCCTTTGATGCATATTATCAGGAACAGTATTGACCATGGTATTGAGACTCCGGATGAGAGAGTGCAGAAAGGAAAAACTGCCGAAGGCCAACTGAAGATATCTGTCTTTTATTCGGGTGCAAATGTGGTCATTCAGATACAGGATGACGGGAGGGGGATAAATCTGGACAGGGTGAAGGAATGTGCTATCAGGAAAGGTTATATACATTCGGACCAGCCGATAACCAATGAGGAGTTACTTCAGCTGATCCTGGAACCGGGATTTACAACCAGCGAAAATATCAGCATTGTTTCAGGCAGGGGTGTGGGGATGGATGTGGTGCGCAAGGAACTGAACGCGGTAAGCGGAAGCATTGAGATTGATACAGAAAAAGAGTTAGGTACATCAATAACACTCAAATTGCCGACAACCTTATCAATTATTGATACACTCATGATTGAAGTTGATAATTCCCCGATTACTAATACCCCTGCTGGATGTTGAATATTGCTATATAGAAAAACGGATTAATCTTTACAACCAGGACAACAGGTTCGTGCAGTATAAGAATAATCTCGTACCCTTCATTTCGTTACGGGAGAAATTCGAATATTCCGATCATGAAAATGATAGTGAAATGGTGATTATCATAAATAAATTTGATAAAAGATACGCCATTATTGCCGACAGACTTATCGGAGAACATCAGGCTGTTATTAAGCCGCTTGGAGAATTGTTTGTCCATCAACCCTATTTTTCCGGTGGAAGTATCATGGTGGACGGTAAACTTGCACTCATTCTGGATACTAATTTTTTATTTAATCAAATTGCATCTAACTGAAGAAATTATGGAAAACTCGGATATCAACAGGGAAACCAGTTATATAAACTTTAAAATAGGGAAGGAGCACTTCGCTATTAGTGTTTATAAGGTTTTGGAAATAATACAATTCGAACAGATCACCCAGATTCCGAATTGCTCCGATTTTATCCGGGGAGTAATAAATTTCCGCGGGGGAATCGTTCCGGTTATTGATATGCACCGACGTTTTAACATTGATAAGCCGGAAGATGAAAGCAGAATGGTTGTGGTGGTCGACGTGCAAAACATGGAGAAAAATGTGACCATGGGTCTGCTTGTTGATCAGGTGGTGAATGTAATTGAATTTAATTATAAAAGCATCCGTGCAGTACCTGATCTGGGTATAAGGTATAATCCCGAGTTTCTGGAAGGTTTCGTTGAAATGAAAGACCAGTTCATCATGATAATGAACGTGGACAGGGTACTTAGCATAAACGAACTTTCCGCTGTTGATGAAGAAGTAAGGATTGCCTAGGCTATTCATCTCAAAAAATTGAAGAATGTCTGAGGAAATCAAAAGTTTAAGCGGACTGGTCTCGCTGGAGGATAAGGATTTCTTCCGCTTAAGTACCTACATTATGAGTCATTACGGTATAAAACTACCCCCGGCAAAAAAGACGCTGGTGCAATGCAGACTTCAAAAGCGGCTGAAAGCATATAACATGATCAGTTTCAGCGATTATATTGACTTTCTGTTTTCTTCTGCCGGCCGCGAGAAAGAACTTCCAAACATGATTGATGAGATAAGCACGAATAAAACCGATTTTTTCAGGGAACCTGTCCATTTTGACTTTCTTACACAGACAGGTCTGAAAGAATATCTGTCAAAAACCGGCAAAAGAAAAATATCTGTTTGGAGTGCAGGATGCTCAAGCGGTGAAGAGCCTTATACAATTGCTATGATCCTGAAGGAATATGCACGGTTGCAGCAGAATATTGATTTCACAATTACAGCCACTGATATATCAACGAGGGTGCTTCAAATGGGCAAGCAGGGTATTTACCATGAAGACAGGGTATCCCTGTTTCCTTACTCCCTCAAAAAGGAGTATCTTCAAAAGGGGAAGAACGGCTTTATACAGCAGGTGCGTGTGAATTCGGATATCAGAAAGACTGTTAATTTTCAGCAGTTTAACCTGTTATCACCAGATTACACCTTCTTTGGTATGTTTGATATTATCTTCTGCCGAAATGTCCTTATTTATTTTGAAAGAGAAATTCAGTACAGAATTATCAGTAAACTCTGCAACCAGCTGAATCCCGGAGGATACCTGTTCCTGGGCCACTCCGATACGACTATGGGATTTACTCTGCCGTTAAAAACTGTTCAGCCGAGTATTTTTAGAAAGGTGGATTAAGTGAATATGTGTCTAATCTCCAGTAACTAAATCAGATTGTCCGTGAAGAAAATCCAAGTTATGATTGTTGATGATTCTGCACTGGTAAGGCAAACGTTGTCGCAAATATTGAATCATGATCCTGAAATTGAGGTTGTTGCCACTGCAGCGGATCCCATCTTCGCGGCTCAAAAAATATCAAAGGCACGGCCGGATGTAATTACACTTGATCTGGAAATGCCACGAATGAATGGTTTGACTTTCTTAAAAAAGCTTATGACCTCCTATCCGGTTCCCGTGGTGGTGATTTCAAGTCTTACCACCAATTCTGCAGAACTAACATTTAAGGCATTGGAATATGGCGCTGTTGAGGTCATCGCAAAGCCAAGACTGGCTACCAGGGAATTCTTTGAGGAATCGGAGATTTTAATATGTGATGCGGTAAAAGCTGCAGCCCAGGCAAAAATTCGGCGTCGTAACCCTGTTCAGCCTGAGGTCTCTCCAAAATTGTCGGCGGACAGCATATTAACCCTGTCACCAAACCAGGTGCACATAAAGGATACAACCGACAAAATAATTGCAATAGGAGCATCTACCGGAGGTACAAGCGCAATTCTGACTTTCCTTGAAAAAATGCCTCCTGATTGTCCCGGTATTGTGATTGTGCAGCACATGCCTGAATTATTTACCAGGTCATTTGCTGAGAGGTTGAACAGCCTGTGCCGCATTCAGGTAAAAGAAGGAACCCATGGCGAAAGCATTACAGTCGGTAAAGCCATTATTGCGCCCGGTAACAAACACCTCATGATTAACAGATCAGGTGCCAGGTATATTGTAGAGATCAATGAGGGACCCCTGGTAAACAGACACAGACCCTCCGTTGATGTGCTGTTCCGTTCAGCTGCAAAATTTGCAGGTCAGAATGCCCTGGGTATACTGCTTACAGGTATGGGAGATGATGGTGCGAGAGGTCTTTTGGAAATGAGGCAGGCTGGTTCTTATACAATTGCTCAGGATGAAGCCAGTTGCATAGTATATGGCATGCCAAAATCAGCTGTAAACCTCAATGCCGCCTGTACAGTTCTTCCATTGGATAAGATATCGGGTCATGTTTGCCAAAGAATAGGATTATTGAATTCAAACCCGGGAAAATAGATTTGAGCCTTAATAGACGCGTACATTAATCGCTAAAATGTCGAAAGCCCCTTAAACAGGAGCTTTCTTTGGTACCCGGAGCGGGAATTGAACCCGCACAGCCATTACTGGCCACAGGATTTTAAGTCCTGCGTGTCTACCAATTCCACCATCCGGGCGGAATTTATTTGTTGATTTGTGATGATTTGTATGATTTGTTGATTTGATGATTGATGATTTGATGATTTGCTGATAGGTTGATTTGCTGATTTAAATTGGGATTAATTTGATTCTTAGATTTTTTATCGTGTGCAGCAAAAATATGTAAAAGTTCTTCAGCTTCTTTCATTAAGTCGCATTGATCTTTCATGTTCGCAATTCCGGATTCAACTATCAAGCTCGAGCCAAAATAGAGACTTCATCACTTTCTTCAACCACAATGCAAATTTTTGAAAAAAACTCCTGTTTCGATCTTGATCTGCAGGCTGCCCTATAATTAGCAGCGACAGAAGTTGCCGGCATCTCAATAACTGTTTGCCGATAATTTTGGCTTCATCGGTTTTTGGCAATCTTTGAAAGAACCTGATGATTTCCAGGGCAAATGTTTTTGTCCGTTGAACCAATAAGATCTGAATCCATACAGTTGTCTTAGATTTTAAATTAGCAATTTATAACGCAAGAACCAATTCTTGCTGGTTCTTCAAGATTCTAACTGGTTCTTACCCAGGATCACCAATTTCAACGTATTCTAATCAGCAAATCAAACAATCAACAGATAACATATGGAGCGGAAAACGAGACTCGAACTCGCGACCCCGACCTTGGCAAGGTCGTGCTCTACCAACTGAGCTATTTCCGCAATAATTCTTTTTCCAAGAACTATATCCACTTTGTGTTTGGCACCTCAAATGGTGGTGCAAAATTAGAATAGTTTTTGATTTTTACAAATTAAATTTGGGGCAACAGCATCCTAATATCAATCTGCTTTGATAATCTTGTCAAAGTAAAATAGTTTATTGCCGGTGATTTTTAGGAGATAAATGCCATTTGAAAACTGTGAAATGTCCAGACTAATCTGTTCATCGGTCTTTACATTACGAATATCTTTCATCAATAAAATATTTCCGCTTTGATCGGTAAGGATAAAAATTATCTTTTCTCCTTCATGGTTCTTTAATCTGATTGTATATTTCCCCGAACCGGGGTTCGGATAAACCAGAATATTTCTGTCTGATTCCATTGCCGGTATAATAGTCGGGTTAAGAACGGTGATTTCCAGTGTATCTGTATTCGTGCAGTTATTGGTGTCGGTAACCATCAGCCATATTGTATGTTTGCCCGATCCCAGCTCGATTCCCTTCAGCTCCACTTTAGGCGAGGTAGTGCCAGTGTTCCATTCATACCGCAGGTAAGGGGTTTCAAAATCAAACGAGACCTTCTCCTGCAAGTCAAGGGTGGTATCCTTACCCAGGCTGAATTCCGGCAATTGCCGTATCAGGATATTAACTTCTTCGGGTAATCCCGTTCCGCACATATTTTCACGGGCGACATAGTATTTGTAATTTCCCGGAATAGAATTCCCGGGATAAGCAGGATGTGTAAGTCCGGGATCGCCATACCACTGCACCTTTTCACCTGGTGTTGCCAGATCGGGCAATTGCATACCTGCACAAATGTCAATGCTGTCGGGAAGTGGCTGGAAATTCTTTGAATGTATAACCAGCCGGACCCGTTTCCTTTCGCTTTCCAGTCCTGCTGTTTCCTGCGATACATAATAATTATAAATACCGGGAATTGTGTCCGGGGGAAGGAATTCACTTCCTGAAGCGATATTCTTAAGCCCGTCATTTCCCTGAATGCATCGGACAGACAGGCTGTTTTCCTTCGCGACTTCCAAACGTGAAATCCTGGGATCAGCAGCATAAAGTCCACGTGCATAGGCATCGGAAGTACGGCCAATACTGCTAAGGGTCCAGAAATAAGCCCTGGTACCCGCATCCCTGAACTTACTAAAATTATCCCATCCTATCCCGCCAGGCAACATGGAAAGACCTGACTCGTCCGTGCTTCCTGAACTAATAAGCCAGTGTGCGGTGCCAGCTTCCTTTAGTTTATTTCCTTCGGTAGTGCCCCTGTAATCGCCCGTCTTGTTCGCCTCTTCCTGGCTCATGCCCAGTGTCTTTTCAAGATCCTTCCACTGGCTGTCGCCTGGCAGGTTCCATCCGTCTGGACAAGCCTCAAGGGCTGATTTCCAGCTGTAAAGCCTTCCATATTTATGATAAGTTAAACTATCATTCAAATAATAACCTGAACCCGCCTCCGCATAATTCATATTCGACGTCATCCACTTCTGATCTTTTATAAAAATAGTCTTGTATGTTTGTCCATCGCGGGGGTCTGTCTCCACTGAGGATGAATCCGCATACCATTTGATGTTTTCCCCGATAGCGCTAATAATCACTTTTTCACCCTCACAGATCTCCAGATCCGAGGTCAGGGGAGGAGGCACCCCGATATTCAGCGAAACCATGCGGGCCTTGCTTTCACAGGTACCTGAACTTTGTGTTGCATAGTATATAAACCGGCCCGCCGTTTCACCCGTATTGAAGTCATTGCCTGTATACAGCAATCGGGTAAGAGAAGAATCAGCAAACCACCTGATGTTTTTTCCAGTGGCATGCAGAGGAGGCACCGGTTCACCCACATCCACCCACAGATCCTTTGCGCCCGGAGGCAATGGAATGGAGGGGCCCATATGACCATATGCATCCATGGGTCCCAGGCATGGATCGGAATCATCTCCATCGGGTTGATCCGGGCAGGCTGGACACTGGTCTGGTTTCGGACCCACGCCCCAGTTATAATATCCATCCTCATCCCTGTCGACGCATAAAACATTCCTGTCATCGTAAATTGTACTGAAAACCTTTCCATCCAGGACGTATGAGTTGATGACGTTATTCATATTCAAAACAATATAGGCATACCCCTTATCGCCAAAATACGGACCGTAGGAATTCTTAATAAGCCAGGCTGTCTGACCGATCAGCGGATCACCGGGAGAGACCGTAAACCATTTATCATTTGATTCCTCCTTTTCGTAAATCTTATCGCCTTCTTTGATGATCTTATATCCGACCAGGGTAACCGCATGGTTCCAGGAGGCAATGGACAATGCAACGGGTCCGCTGAGAAGAAGCTTTTTAAGATCATCATTATAGGGATCAAACCAGGTATAGTGACTTATGTTGATTCTTTCAGGTGCATTCGAACATATCTCACTGCAGTTCAGATCAACTGCCACATAGGGGAAACAGGATTCAGTTACTATTCCCTTATCCCTTATAAAGGCCATTCCTTTCCCGGTTGATCCCCCCGAGCAATTTCCCGTTATGCATGAAAGCAGCTGCTGTTCTGCCAGATCATAGTCGATGTGCTTGTTGTAGTAAAGATTTACGAATAATTCAGTGGCTCCGGTGGCGGCAAATGCCCAGCAACTTCCGCAATTCCCCTGGCTTCTGACCGGTGTCACCCAGTCCTCTCCATGCCGGTTTTTCCAGCTGTACTCGGGCACATACAGGGAATCGTTTTTTCTGGTACTGTTAATATCCTGCAAAGATCCCGGCATGACAAAGATGCCGCCTTTATAATACTCGAATCCCTGCAGATTGGGAACATTTCCTCCGAACAATTGCCTTTTTTCATCATAGGTGAGAATGGAGATGGAAGTTTCACCTGCGAACCATTTGCCCCCGCTTTCAGCAATATGGCGGTTAATATTTCTGATTTTTTCTGCATTCTGGTCAGCCTGCCATCTTCGGGCTTCCATCTTATTTGGTCCGGTATTCAAAGCAATCTCTTTTAATAAAACAGATGCATGAACGACTTCAATGCGTATAGCTGCGGGAATAATATTTTTCAGTACCATGGTTTCTTCGCCGGCGCTATCCACTGAAAATTCAGGAACTCCGGAAATCAAAGGGAAGGCTTCATATACCAGGTACTCCCTGTTTAATTCATCGATGAGGATAACCCGTACCAGCGAAGTATCTGAATCAAATTTTACATCAGCAGAAATTGATAATCCCGAAATCTGACGGATGGAGTCAAAAGGTTTAAAGATTTGGTTTGCAGGGAAATATTTGTTGACCGGGATTTTAATGACGCCGGATGGTGAAACCGGCTGTGATAAAACTGTCGCCTGGGAAAAGAGGCGGTTGGGAAAGATTACGACAAATACAAGGCAGATCAGTCTGATTGCCCGGGCAAAAATATCGCTACCGGAGCCACCTTTCGATGTATTCGATCCTTGCACCGTCATACTCTGAATAAAATATGAAAAACCGGTTTTTCATCCTTAAAATTAGACCTTTAATAGGGAATAAACCCTATATTTTTGTTAAAAAGCAATTCAAATTATAACTTAATTATCTTCCGGACCCGGGAGGGAGAATTGTCATCCAGCTGAACAGAAATCAGATAACAGCCAGCTTTAAATTCCGACATATCCAAAGACAGATAGTTGGCATTAACCAGGCTGTTTTCATACATCACATTACCTTCCAGGCCGGTTATAACAACCGATTTGATTTTAACAGGGCTTTCAAGGCAAAGGATATCTGAAACAGGATTGGGATAGGTTTTTATTTCTTTTCCCGGTTCAGGATTCTGAATATCTGTAACAATTCTATTAACCTGAAGGTTTCTTATTACAGGATCTGCCGCATAAAAAATTGCCGTTGCCAGGCTGGCTGGCTGTAATGGTTACGGTCCCCTCACCCACGATTGTTAGAGTGTCATGAGAGATTTGGGCCACCCCGGTATTCGTGCCTGAATAATTAACCGGCAGGCCTGAACTGGCCGAGCTCCATGGAGTTGCTGGGGTGGATCACCAATAGACATTGTATCCGGAAGTGAGAAGCTGATGGTTTGGTTATCCCGGGCATAATGTTTGGATATCATAAAACATGTTTGAGCACTGTCCTGCCCGGCCAGCCAGAAATAGTCGCAATCCGCAACCATAGCATTACAATGTCTGCCATATAAGGTTTCCGTTTTTACATCCCGGGTAAAAATTGTATCAGGAGTTTCCCGGATGATTCCGCGGTAGAGTGTGCTCGTCCAGTTCGCTGACCAGGTATTAGACGAGACCGGTTATAAAAATGGAATCATTCATGCAGGCATTCATCCATGAAGTCATGGAAGATCCTATAGATTTAAGCTTGATCTCTTCGTCTGCAGTATTATTCCCGGATCCATCAACATAATAGCGAGAGGAAAATTGATAAGCACCCGTAGTTTCAAATCTTTTAATTTTTACAGCCATTATCGTGTCAATAATACCCCTGTCATTAATTTTAAGGACCTTCGGATGGTAAGCATCGTCCAGGGGAAATGAGCCTAAAACATACAGATCTCCATTATCTGAACGATAGATTTTTGAGATAGCCAAACTGCGTGTTCCAAGGTAACCTGTTCTATTAAACAGGGTATCAAGAAGTCCGTCAGGAGTGAGTCGGAATATGCAGTCGTACAGGTAACCGCCTTCCATAAAAAGCCAGATCCTGCCGGCTGGGTCGATATCAATTAAGACACGTTCTGAGGGATACATATCTGAGAATAAAACCGAGCTATTACTTCCAAATGCAGTATCCGGATCTCCGTTTTCATTGAACCGCTGAACAAAATAATGATTGAATCTGCGTCCGCTGATCAGAATTTTATTATTTTCATCACAGGCAATCTCAGGAACTAGCCGGATAGTCATCTTAATGCAGGAATCAATATTACTGCCTGAATTATTAAAGGTAAGGTCCGGATTACCATCTGTATCCAAACGTACAATGCAATAATCATATGTTTCAGGCCAGATCCCTTCATTGGTATTTCTACTGTACCCGGCCATGATTATCCTGCCGGAATGATCCATAATTAGGCTGGTTGCGGCACTTTGTTCAGCAATGGGATACCTGAGTGAATCATTTCCATTGATCCATACCGTACCAGTCCCGTTAAAGTTAATATCCTCCTTCCCGAAGCCTGACAGACGGGTTATCCTGAAATCCAGATTATTCGTATAGATTGCGGTTCCAGCCCATAGGATCTTTTCATCGTGGTCGAGCAGCAGACTTTTTTGGTAAAACTCAGGTAACTCATTATTACTTTTAGGAAACTCGCTGAAGGTACCATCCGAATAAATACCTGAAACGCCAAATGAGCTGTCTGGTGTACCATCATTTTTCAAACAGTATATTTTATTTTTTGAATATTCAGGACTACCGTATGGGTATTCACCTGGTCCTGCCAAAAACAGCTTTCCATTCCTGTCAACCGCAATGCCGGTTAATTGTCTCAGTTTTTCCAGGATTACTTCACCACCACCGAAGGACGGGTCGGCCGATCCGCTTTCATTCAGGCGTACCAAAACGGTCCACGGCCAGTCATGCCCGGTAGTAATCCCAATCAGAATTCTATCCAGGCTGTCCACCAGAATCATTTTTGCAGTGGGATTATCATAATCATTAACTGGATAAACAGGAACTATTCCCGGGGCTCCCTGTATTTCGCCAAAAGTGTTGTCGATGATCCCGTCAGATGTAAGGCGCATGACACTGACTGATTTATTACCGGGTCCATATTTATAATAGCCGGCAAGCAGGATCCTGTCCTTTAAGTCAACCGTAAAGGTTTGCATAACAAATGGATTGCCATACTGGAACAGTACTTTTCCGTCAGTGCCAAAGGTGCTGTCAACTGTGCCGCCGGAGTTTAAACGAAGGATAACACCCTGGGATGCCAGGGCGGTGCCTCCCAGAATAATTCTCTCCTGGCTGTCAAAGTAGATGTTAATTTGCTGAATCAATCCGTTGAATTCGGTAAGCGCAACCCTCCCTTTGGTCCCGAAAGCCTGATCAGGCATACCATTGCCATCCAGCCGCATGATGCAATATCCGTTGCTGTCGGGTTGTCCGGCCAGAAAAATATTCCCGCGGCCGTCGACATTAAACGTTAATGTTTGATCAATGATATTGGTGTCGGCCGGTATTAAAAGCTTTCCTCCATGGCTGAACGTGGTATCGAGGTTTCCCGTCGGTATTCACCCGCGCAATGCAGATATCACGTTTTGCACCATTTACCGAAGTACCGGCAATCAGGATCTTGCCACTGGTATCTGTTTTGATAATCCCACCATAATCATCGCTGTACCGGACCCGGTCAAAACGAATGTGCCTTATGCCACTGTCACCGAAAGACTTTACCAGGGTACCCGACTGGGGATATACATGGGTTATGGCCGCAAGCATGAGCCAGATTTGCAGGGTAATTTTCCGAATCATGGGCGTATGTATTAGATTCGAAATACAAAAGAGATCAGATCAACCTCTCAGGCGGGGATTTTGTCCTCTTTTTAAGGCAGCATAAATGTATTCCAATCCGGAAATGAAGTCAATTCATTTTTGATGAATTGATAAAAAAGGAGGTTGAGCAAATAGAAAGTATGGACAAAACCGCGGAAACCTGCAAATGATATAAGTTGGCTCCGGCTGATTCATCCCACGAAAGAACAATGTTCTGCCAGTTTCCCTCAGACCCGTTTGCCGGTGAAACCAGGGTTGGAACGGGAGGAATATTCCTATTCTGTCTTTTCAGAAATCAGGGTGGTCATGGTTGCCCGTCCCCCTGTGGCTGCCTGGAATGTTGGTGCTGACAGGAAAGTGCTGATGCTTTTTTCATATTCACGCATAAAATAATCGTAATATGCGAATTCAATATCAGTTAAAGGTCTGTCATGGACAACAATCAAGGACGATGAGAAATGCTTTTGCGAATTTGCATAATCGGGCAAACGTTCACCCATCAGCGCAACCATATCGGCAACTTTAATATGTCGGATACTATCGGCATAAAATGTTTTATACGTTTGTCCGGTATTTGCATCATATCCATAAAATCCCTGATCGACCGGATTCACAAGGACTTCAATGGGAGATGCGACATCGGATAATTTGCATAGTCCCATGAGGTAAAGTTCCAAATCGCTGTAGTATCCAAAAGTTGAATCGGCATTCAAATAAGCACGGTAGGAATTTTCCTGTACAAATACAAAACGATTGTATGCTCCCCAGGCTGGTCCAAAACCTGAAGTAGGCCGTTGGATTGCACTCCAGTGACCCGATCCCATACCAAGAGAGGGATCGGTATATGCCGCCCACCGGTGCAATAATTCATGGTCAAGAAGACCGGCATTGATGCTTCCCTGCGTGTGAACAATTCCCTGTAAAATCCGGCTCCCACCAACAGTTATGGTATCGGAATTCACATACACGCCGATTCCTTTCACGTAATTATGAATGGTTGTAAAGAATCCTGCGAACTGATTCTGCATTCTGATAAACGGGTCACTCACAATCAGGAAATCATTATTGTCTGGAAACCTGTTATAATAACGCTGCGAAATTTGCTGAAGGTCAACGTAATAATAAGGCGGAGCTACAGGTGACACTATGTTTACACAATAATCTGTTTTGCGCATGTCAGAATCAAGAACGGTAATCAGGGGAACAGGGACTATGGAAGCATCCAGGAATCCAAAGGGCATTGAAAGATTTGCATATATTGTTTCCTTCCTGCCATCGGAATAAACAACCCTGGCACTATCCACGGTAATATTCATGGTTATAATGGGTCTTCCGGATTGCGAAATCGGGTCAAACGAAAAGATTATTTTATTTATGCTGAATATCTTGTCACCTGCAATATAGTCTCCGTGTGTACCATCATCATACAATTTGATGAATGCATCTCCTGTATTATCGTATAGTAAGATTCCATTTGATTTAAGGCTTAGGGACTCCACTTCCGGACTCACGCTGATATTCAGGCTGAATGAATCAATTCCGTTCCGGATTACAGTAGGTTCAATTCTTGCAGAAAGAATAGACTGGGAATGGGCTATTGAACCAATTGTGTTCAACCATATTACAAACAGCGTAAGAAGGGGTGTTAGTCGGATCGTTTTCATGGCAACTTTTAACACGTTAATTTGAAACTAACAAATTAAAAGACAAAAAGGTGAGCTTTCTGAGTACTACTTCATCCCGATCATCCTTTTGATGTCATTCAGCTTGTTCAGGGCCTCCAGGGGGGTGAGATTGTTGATGTCGGCATGGGCTATTTCATCGCGGATCTGCTTCAACACCGGGTCATCGAGCTGAAAAAAGCTGAGCTGCAGTCCCTCCCTTTTTTCTGCCAGTCCGGTCACAGGTCGGGTGGGCCCCTTCTCATTATGCGATTCCTCCAGTTCACCCAGCACTTCCCCGGCCCTTGTCACCAGGCTTTTCGGCATGCCGGCCATGCGGGCCACATGAATTCCGAAACTGTGTTCGCTTCCCCCGCTCACCAGTTTACGCAGAAAAATCACCCTGTCGGCCAGTTCCTTTACTGTGATATGAAAGTTTTTAACCCGGTCAAACGACGCTTCCATGGCATTCAGCTCATGGTAATGGGTGGCAAAAATGGTCTTTGCCTTGTACCGGAAATGCTCATGCAGGTATTCCACCATGGCCCAGGCAATGGAGATGCCGTCGTATGTGCTGGTGCCGCGGCCTATCTCATCAAGGAGGATCAGGCTCCGCTGCGACAGGTTATTCAATATGCTGGCGGTTTCAGTCATTTCAACCATAAAGGTGGATTCGCCCATGGAAATATTGTCGGAAGCACCCACCCGGGTGAATATCTTGTCTACATAGCCGATATCTGCCCCGGCTGCGGGAATAAAACTACCGATCTGGGCCATGAGCACGATCAGGGCAGTCTGGCGGAGCAGGGCGGACTTACCCGACATGTTTGGTCCCGTTAGGATGATGATTTGCTGGTTTGACGTATCGAGGTGAACATCGTTGGCGATATAGGATTCAGTGGGCGGCAGCTGTTTTTCGATGACCGGATGGCGGCCCATGCGGATATCAATCACTTCCGAATCATCAATTCCGGGCCTCACATATTTGTTTTCAATGGCGCACCGGGCAAATGACAACAGGCAGTCGAGCCTGGCAACCAGGGATGCGTTCAGCTGCACGGGTTCAATGTATTCTGAAATGGCCAGCACCAGTTCATTAAACAACCTGGTTTCCAGGTCCAGGATCTTTTCTTCTGCCCCCAGGATTTTTGATTCGTATTCCTTCAGTTCTTCGGTAATATATCGTTCCGCGTTCACAAGCGTCTGTTTCCGGATCCATTCGGGCGGTACTTTTTCCTTGTGGGCATTGCGCACTTCAATATAATAGCCAAATACATTATTGAAGGATACCCTCAGCGAGGTGATGCCTGTGCGTTCAATTTCCCTTTGCTGCATTTGCAGGAGGTAATCCTTGCCCGACCTGAGCAGGGTCCTGTAGTTCATCCAGTTCCGGTGAAACTCCGGGGGCAATGATGTTTCCCCTGTTGATCTGCACCGGGGCATCTGGTTGCAGTTCCTTTTCAATCCGGTTGCAGATCAGCAGGCAGGGATTCAGCTGCTCGCCTGTGCGCTGCAAATACGGCTCATCCGACAAGGAGCAGATCTCCTTTAACAGGAAGGATAGCGGATAGTGCATTTTTAAGCTGAACCACTTCGCGGGGTACGATGCGGCCAACGGATACCCTGGAAATAAGCCGTTCAAGATCGCCGATGCGGGCAATCTGCTCTTCAAGTTCAGTACGCATGCCTGTTCCCCTGATCAGGGTTTCAACGGCATCGAGCCGTTCCTTTATCGGGTTAATGTCTTTCAGGGGCATGGCAATCCATCGTTTCATCAGCCTGTGCGCCCATGGGAGAAATGGTGCGGTCGATGATATCGATAAACGCTTTTCCGCCTTCCTGCAACGGGTGGAACAATTCCAGGTTACGGACGGTGAATTTGTCAAGCCATACGTAATGTTCTTCCTGTATGCGGGATATGGAAGAGATATGCTTTACCTGACGGTGTTCGGTGAGATCGAGGTATTGTAAAATGGCGCCGGCCGCAATTACTCCCAGCCTCAGGTTATTTACGCCAAAGCCCTTCAGCGAGGAGGTTTCAAAATGTTTCAGCAGCTTATCGCGTGCGTTGTCTTCATTGAAGATCCAGTCGTCGAGTTTGTAGGTGCAGAATTTACTTCCAAACAGATCCATGAATTGGTTCTGCTTACCCCTTTCAAACAGCACTTCCTTGGGTGAAAAATTATGCAACAGCTTATCGGCATATTCAAAACTACCTTCAGCCGTAAGAAATTCCCCTGTTGAAATATCCAGAAATGCCATGCCTGCCAGTGGTCTTGTCCAGGTGTATGCAGGCAAGAAAATTGTTTTCACGGTGTTCCAGTACGTTTTCATTGAGTGCGATGCCGGGCGTGACAAGTTCGGTAATCCCCCTTTTCACGATGGTTTTTGTCATTTTGGGATCCTCGAGCTGTTCGCAGATGGCTACACGCTGGCCGGCTCTTACCAGCCTGGGAAGATAGGTGTCAAGGGCATGATAGGGAAAACCTGCCAGTTCAACGAAAGTTGCTGAGCCGTTTGCGCGACGGGTAAGGGTGATCCCCAGGATCTCAGCCGTTTTTATGGCATCTTCCCCGAAGGTCTCGTAAAAATCGCCTACCCTGAACAACAAAATGGCATCCGGATGCTTGGCTTTAATACCGGCATACTGCTTCATCAGCGGTGTGTCGATCAGATTCTCCTCTTTCAACGTTAACTGGGTTAAGAAAACCTAAATTTAAGTCAAGTTGACGGAAGAGCAATCGTACGATTGATTATTTTTACCCTTTATAAACACATAAGATGGACGTAACCGAATTTTTCGAATTGTTTATCAGGGAATTGGAGCTTAACAGGGAGCTTCATGGATATTACCGGCTGCTCGATAATCCCCGGCGTTTGTTGTTTCGAAAATCATACCTGGAACAAAGGCTCCGCTATGTACATTTTCACCTGGGCAAACCGGGGAAAAAGATTTGGGATGTAGGCTGCGGTTATGGAACCACCGCTATTTTTGCAGCCCTGAACGGCCACAGCGTGCTGGGAAGTACATTGGAATTCTATTACGACCATATCCAGCGCCGGCTTGATTACTGGAGCAAATACGGCTCTCTGTCGGGTTTGCACATTGCCTATGAAAACCTGTTCGACCGGCCCGTTGAAAAACATTCTGTAGATGTTGTTATAGTGCAGGATACGCTGCATCACCTCGAACCAATCTATCCCGCCTGCCGGATATTAAGGGAGTCTTTGAAACCGGGCGGCAGGCTTATTGTTTCTGAAGAAAACGGAAATAACCCGTTTATCCGGGCAAAGAATTTTGCCACCCGCGGTTTCAAGCGGGTAGGGACATATTATGATGAACGACTGGATAAAAGTATTCCGTTTGGAAATGAAAATGCCCGCAGTCTGAAAGCCTGGAAAAAAATACTGACCCAGACCGGCTTCACCGTTGTGGATCCTGAAACGAGGTTTGTGCGTTTGTTCCCGCCGTTTGTTTTTACCAAGGAGAATTATATGCACATGATGGAGCGGGAAAATGCAATTGGCCAAATGGATACCCGGTTGAATAATTTCCTGTTTTTTGGGATCAATTTCACGGCAATAAAAAGGGAACTTAAAATTTTGCCACTAAGACACTAAGGCACAAAGTTTTAAATTGAGATAATCGTTTAAATATTTGTCTCTAGTGTAACTTAATTTTAACACTGTGTTTCGAAGGCAAACTCCTTATGTCTTTGTGACTTAGTGGCAAACCCCACGCAACCGTTCGGGAGGATTTCGCATCTTAGAAAAAAAAGAATGAAGAAAATAGTAATTCTCAGCCTTTTCATTTCGTTATTCGGATGTGAAAAAAATCCTGCTTTTAACACCAATGGCAAGGAAATATGGACCCCTAATCCCGTTGCTTTCATTGGTGATGGAGAGGTCAGGCTGCATTGGCAGAACTTTATTCGCTATGATAAAATGATCATAATTCGTGAGGTGGAAGAGCCTGACAAATTTGCGATTTATGGTGCAAAAAATGAGCCTTCACATTTTGAAAAATTGGCTGAGTTGGGGAATGACAAGAGTTATACATATACCCTAAAGAATCTGGATAATGATCAGCCCTATTATTTTTACATGGTTTCTCTAAAGTCAGGATTCTTGAAAAGATATTCGGATACCATTATGGCCATTCCGGGTAAAAAAATGGAATCGGTTATTTTGATTACGAGGGAATCCAATCAAAGTATTTCAAGTGTATCGGTTAGCCGGAATCCTGAAAAAATTGCTTATGTAGATTTAAATTTTAGCTGGAACGGAGGCAGCAATTGTTGTATGGCGCCTGCCCTCTTTATTTCGGAATATGATGGCTCCAATGCTGAAATGCTGGACACGAATGCGTTCGACCCGTGCTGGTCTCCTGATGGCAGCAAGATTGTATTCAGGACGGAGAAACCCGGTAAAATCCCAGGGATCTCGATGGACCAGATTGCGCTTTATGATTATTCCAGTAAAGAAATTGTGAATCTTACCAACGACACACTTTTTAATTATAATCCCGTTTTTTCTGATGATGGCGAAATGATTTTATACCTGGCCGCGATAAGGGGCTATTATCCTGAAATATGGATGATGAACATAAATACTCTTGAAAAAAGCCAGCTTACAGGAACTGAAAGTTCAGGCTTAATCAGCTTTGGAAGACCTGCCTGGATTAACAATCAGGATTATATTTTTTATGCAATGGACAACAACTATCGGAACCAGATATACAGGTCATCGATAAATTCAAGCCAGATTAACAAAGTGATAGATTCTGACTGGAATGACTTCTTCCCGGTTGTTTCACCGGATAAAACAAAGATTGCTTTTATTTCCAACCGATCGGGTACAAACCAGGTTTGGATCTATTACATAAACAATGGTAATTATAAGCAGATCACCGGCTATAGCACTGAAGATTATTTAAATGAATTTTGGGACAGGATAGAATGGCTTGATGATCAACATATCTTTTATACAATGCATCAAAGCATATTGGTAAAACAAAAAATTGAATGATCCCCCGTTGCCTTTTATGACAGTCAAATCATATATCTTTGTGTCTTCGTGCCTTTGTGGCATTACGGTTTAAATTTACTGCAATGAAAGAAGATAACAATCCCGTAGAGGTTTTTGCCGGGACTGCATGGGAAGCAGCAGTGGTGAAGAGTCTGCTCGAAAATGCTGAAATTGAAGTTTTCCTCAAGGATGAGATCCGCGGCACCATGGTGCCATGGCATATTTCACCCGGGGGTACGGATGCTGTGACAGTAGTGGTATCATCCGTCGACTATGAAAATGCAAAACAGGTTGTGGACGAGTATAATACCAACCGGGGCAGCCGGGATGCCTGAAAAATACTCTTCGTGTTACTGGCAACAATTATCCGGGTCATACGTTAGTTTCATGCCAATTCATAAATCATGAAAAACGTTTTTATAGTCCTGGTGATGACCATGATCTTCGCAACAGGTTGTGCCCAATCTTCAAAAAATGAACCTGCTGCCAAAAACATGAAGAAGCTCACCCCCGAAGAAGAAATGGTAATTGTATACAAAGGAACAGAACGGCCCTTTTCAGGAAAATACAATAATTTTTTCGACAAGGGTGTATATACCTGCAAACGTTGCGGTGCGCCCCTTTACCTGTCCGATGATAAATTTAAATCGGAGTGCGGATGGCCCAGTTTCGATGATGAAATAAAAGGCGCCGTAAAAAGAGTGCCTGATGCAGACGGCCAGCGAACTGAAATAATCTGCGCTAAATGCGGTGCTCATCTGGGGCATGTTTTTACCGGGGAGGGACTCACACCAAAGGATACCCGGCATTGCGTCAACTCAGTCTCACTCGATTTTATACCGGCAGGTTCTGGCAAGGAACCACCAAAAAAATAAGCCAGGGCCATCGTCTGAATAATTCAGGTTTAACATCTTCAGGATGTTCATAACCTGAATTTTTTTTTAGATTTGTATTCCTGAATTCCAAAACCTGATTTCTATTTCATTCATTAATTCATATTTATAATTCATAATTCATAATTCGCAATTCATGTTAAATTACGGCACAGACAAGAAGCGTGCAGTTCAGGCGAAGTATGATGCCCAGAAAATTGCTTTTGCACCCATTATGTTCCAGGCTGCCCTGGCTCTCAGAAATTTTGGCATTCTGAAACTGGTGAATGATTCAAAGGAAGGAATCACAATACAATCGGTGGCTGAACAGTTAAAACTGCCTGAATACGGGGTGAAGGTTTTGCTTGAAGCCGGTTTAAGCCTGGAAGTGGTCAGGGTGGAGAATGACCTGTTCCATCTCACAAAAACAGGCTGGTTTATATTGGCTGATGAGCTCACCCGGGTGAATATGGATTTTACAAATGATGTAAATTATCTGGGCATGTTCACCCTGGCCGATTCCATAAAAACAGGCACCCCAACCGGTTTAAAGGTATTTGGGGATTGGTCAACCATTTATGAGGGACTTTCCCATCTTCCCGGCAAAATTCAGGATAGCTGGTTTGGCTTCGATCATTTTTATTCTGATTATGCCTTTCCTGAAGTGATGCCTGTAATTTTCCGCAATGACCCCGCACATATTCTCGACATAGGAGGGAATACCGGGAAATTTGCCATTAAATGCGCCTCACATAATCCGGATGTAAGGGTTACTATTCTTGACCTGCCAGGCCAGCTTGCCAAAGCGGAAACAAATATTGCGGCTGTCGGCTGCACAGATCGTATCGACCTGTTTCCCATAGACTTGCTCGACCATTCCAGGCCTTTTCCGAAATCTGCGGATATAATCTGGATGAGCCAGTTTCTGGACTGTTTTTCGCAGGAGGATATACTTGGACTGCTTCAACGTTCTGCTGAAGCGATGGATGAGAATGCGGAACTTTTTATTCTGGAAACATACTGGGATAAACAGCCCTATGAGGCATCCACCTATAGTCTGCATGCCACGTCATTATATTTCACAAACATGGCAAACGGTTGCAGCCAGATGTATCATTCCGATGATATGCGTAAATTAATTGCCAGGTCTGGACTTGTTTTGTCTGAAGAGGTGGAATGTATCGGGGTATCGCATACGTTGTTTATTTGCAGGAAGAGGGGAGAGTAGGGAGTAAGGAGTAAGGAGTAGGGAGTAGGGAGAAAGATGAGCGGTGAGAGGGGAGGATGAGAGGGGCATCAAATCATCAAATCAATCAAATCAATAAATTAAATACATGGAAAGTCGCCGTAAATTTCTGAGAAATGCAACCGGATTAATTGCCACGGGTTTAGTAACCAATTCAGTTATAGGAAAGGCACAGCCCGCTGAAAAAGTGGATGCAGTGAGTAAAAGAAAGGCGGATGCAAAGCCCATTTTTCGTACCCTTGGCCGTACCGGGATCAAACTGCCGATTGTAAGCATGGGGGTAATGAACAGCAGCAATCCAAACTTGCTGAAGGTTGCCTGGCAACAGGGTATGCGACATTATGACACAGCCTGGATCTATCAGGCAGGAAATAATGAGAAGATGGTGGGCTCGATTATAAAAGAGCTCAAAATCGACAGGAAAGAGGTGGTTATTACCACCAAAATTGTAATTGATCAGAGCCTGAAAAAACCTGAATTTGGAGCGGAACGAAAGAAACAATTCCTTTCCCGGTTTGCACAAAGCCTTGAAAGATTACAGATGGATTACGTGGATATCCTGATGTTGCATGATGTAAGTTCAAAGGAAGAGATCCTTGATCCGGTTATCATGGAGGCGATGAAGGAGTTAAAAGACCAGGGCAAAACTAAATTTGCAGGCTTTTCAACGCATGTTTACTGGCCGGAAATTTTAACCGCTGCAGCCGACAAAGGGTTCTACGATGTGGTACTTATTTCCCTGAATTATTCCATGTCAAATGATGACGTTTCACATAAGGCATTGGTTTATGCAGCCTCGAAGGGCATTGGACTGATTGCCATGAAAACACAGTGCCAGCAGGATTGGTATAAAAATGAACTGCCCGCTGAAACCCAGAAATATTATGAGGGCTCTGTTATGCATACCGCCCTTTTGAAATGGGTTCTCAGGCATGAACAAATTGCTACTGCAGTTCCCGGTTTTACTACTTTTGAGCAGCTGGAAACTGATATTGAAGTTGCCTATAACATCGATTACACAGCAGACGAGAAGAAATTTCTGGAGGATCATAACGTGAAGCTGGCCATACAATCAGTCTGCCGGTTCTGCGGGGAATGCAAGGGCACATGTCCCTATGGCGTTGATATTCCCTCCTTGATGCGGACCCACAGCTATGCGATGGGCTATGGCAACCTCCCTATGACCCATTTGACCCTGGGCTCCATTCCGCAAAATGAAGGACTTGCAGTTTGCAGAGACTGTGATGAATGTGTTGCGCAATGCCAGCACCGGGTTCAGATCGCAAAGCGGATTGAAGAACTTTCTGCAAGCCTGATGGGGTAGGATAGTTCTGCAGTTATGCAGTTCTGCAGTCATGCAGTCTGCAGTCTGCGGTTCTGCAGTTCTGCAGTTTCGTTCGCAGTTGCAGTCATGCAGTCGTGCAGTTAGCGAAATCAGGGGGAGAAAATACTCTGCGTTCTGTTTAAAGCAAAGCGTCTTTGCGTTCTTTGCGCAATACTCTGCGACCTTTGCGTTAAGTCCAAATACGCCGAAGGCGTACAAATTCGTAAATCGTAAATCATTAAATACCATAAACATGGTATTTACAAAGCCGATTATTTCCCGGTAATTTGTATAAAATATTATACACATGAAATTCAACAATATCCTGGAAAGTATTGGCAATACGCCACACTTGCGAATCAACAAGTTATTCCCATCTGATTATGAAGTCTGGATAAAGCTCGAAAGACAGAATCCGGGCGGCAGCATCAAGGACAGGATTGGACTGGCCATGATTGAAGATGCCGAGAAACGGGGCATATTGAAACCCGGATCCGTTATCATTGAGCCCACTTCGGGAAACACAGGTATCGGCCTTGCTCTGGCAGCCGCAGTGAAAGGATACCGGATCATTCTCACCATGCCTGAATCATTCAGCGTGGAACGACGAAAGATATTGTCCACCTATGGTGCCGAACTGGAATTAACTCCCCGTGAAAAAGGCATGAATGGAGCGATAGAAAAGGCATTGGAATTATCAAAAAGCATTCCCGGTTCATGGATCCCTTCCCAGTTTGACAATCCTGCCAATATCGAAATACATCGCAAGACAACGGCTGCAGAAGTGCTGAAGGATTTCCCCCAGGGATTTGATTATTTGATTACCGGCGTTGGAACCGGCGGGCATATTTCCGCGCTGGGTGAAGTTCTGAAAGCCTCCTTTCCAAAACTGAAAGTCTTTGCCGTTGAACCCGAAGCCGCTCCCTTTATCAGCAAAAGGCAGTTCGGTCCGCATCCGCTTCAGGGACTGGCACCTAATTTTATTCCTAAAAATCTCGTGGAATCCGTTCTTGACGGCACCATTGCTGTTTCCAAGGACGAAGCCTATCAGTTTGCCCTTCGTATGGCAAAAGAAGAGGGAGTATTTGTAGGTATTTCCACCGGCGCTGCCCTGGCTGCAGTCGCCAAAAAACTTCCCGAGATCCCAAAGGGCTCACGCATCCTTACTTTCAATTACGATACCGGCGAGCGTTACCTTTCTGTGGAAGGATTGTTTTAATCTTTCCCTGAAACGAGATGACCTTCGTTATTCATCATTCGGTGTTCCTTGTTCGATGGTTTTTTATGCATCTATTTAAAGATTCATTTAAATAACACTGAACAAGGATCATCCCTGGAGGGATGCCTTGCGGCTAAACATCACATTCATAATTCAATTAATTCATAATTCATCATTCATAATTCTCATTCATATTCCTCCTTCCCTAATTTAGAATTCTTCTTTCCGGTAACCTTGTTATATTTGTTACCCAATTAGGTGTTCTCTGATGAAAATCAATGCTAAAATGCATTATGGCCTGAAAAGCATGATCGAACTGGCCATGAATGCCGGGGAAACGGGTATGCTGCAAAAGGAACTGGCTGTGAATCAGTGCATGCCTAATAAATTTCTGGACTCGGTGATTCATGCTTTGAAGGTGACCGGATTAATAGTCAATGTAGGCGGAAGAAAAAGCGGATATAAGCTGGGCCGGTCCTGCTGCAGAAATCTCGGTATATGATGTATACAGGGCCTTTGAACCTGAATTGCGGATCCATTTTTGCCTTGAGGGTTATGAATCCTGCCCGAGAACGCAAAGTTGTGCTTCCCGTCTTTTTCTTTGCGAATTCAATGAAAAAATGGAAGCATTCATGAAGTCCAGCACAATCGAAGAGCTGGCATCCAGGGAGCTAAATTTAAGTATTTCTACGCCAAAGCCTTCCTGAGATCCTCGATCAGATCATCGAGATCTTCAATTCCCACGGACATTCTGATCATATTATCCGTTATCCCCACTTTCAGCCTTTCTTCCTTTGAAATGGACGCATGGGTCATAATCGAAGGCAATTCAACCAGTGATTCCACACCGCCCAGGCTCTCGGCTATGGTAAATACTTTGAGGCTTTCAAGAAATTTTTTGGTGTCTTCAGCAGTGCCTTTCAATTCGAAAGTGATCATCCCTCCAAATCCCCTGAATAATTTTAAGTGATCTCACATGTTGCGGGTGACTTGTAAGTCCGGGATAAATGACGCGGTTTATTTTAGTATGATTTTCAAGGAATTTTGCGATTTCCATTGCATTGAGGTTATGCATTACCATCCGGGCTGACAGGGTTTTAATCCCGCGCAGGATGAGGTAGCTGTCAAAAGGAGAGGCAATTCCTCCCATGGCATTCTGGTTGTAATGAATCTTTTCATAAAGTTCATCATCCGAAAGCATGATCGCCCCGCTGACAACATCGCTGTGTCCGGCCATGTATTTTGTTGAACTGTGAAGGGAAACTGTTGCCCCGGCTTCCAGGGGATTGAAAAAGTAAGGTGTCGGGAAAGTATTGTCCACGACCGTGATAATTCCCGATTCGTTACCGATCCTTGATAAGGCAGTTACATCGCACACTTTCAGCAGGGGATTGGTGACTGATTCAAGCCATATCATCCGGGTATTCGGCTGAATATGATGCCTGATGTTTTCCGCGAGGGTAAGATCAACATAGCTTGTTGTGATATTGAACGGAGCCAGTACATGGTCGAATAAACGTTTTGATCCTCCGTACAGATCATCTGAAGCGATGATGTGGTCACCACTTTTCAGCACGGAAAACAGCAAGGTGGTTTGGGCTGCCAGTCCGGAGGCAAAGGCCAGTACCATATTTTGCTTTTTCTATGGATGCATACTTTTCCTCCAGTGCTTTGCGCGTGGGATTCAATGACCTGGAATATTCATATTCACCGGCAGGATTTTCAACATGCTGACGTGCAAACGTGGTGGATAAATGGATGGGTACAACGACGTCGGCACTGGAACCTTCCCTGAAATCGGGAGCTTCTCCTGCATGGATCGATCAGTGTTGAAAAACCGGCTGATTTTGGGTCTGTCATGGCAATTTTTTATTATCAGATTTAGAATGTGCAAAGATGCAAAAAGCATGGCAAAACAAAAATCCCATGTTTATGGGATTCTTTTCAAAATCCGATCTGGAATTGTATGGCAAATACATTATTATTCACCGCGGGCCCTTCTTCCTGGCGGAAGGTATAATTTACCTGCAAACGTGACCATGAATTGAAATTTATATTTGCACCAATCACATACAATGTGGAAATATTATCTGTATTTGATATACTTGGATCATACGTGTCATATCTGGCCAACACCTGCAATCGCCGGGGCATCACAAAATAGCCGGCCTGAAGATACCAGCCCTGCTTATCGGTCACTCCGTCCCTGCCTTTGATATACTCTCCCTTTATCGATATCCGATCTGTGACATAGCTTGCATCTATTCCAAGGCGATTGCGTACCTGGCTTTTCCCGGGTTCATCCGGATGAATTGCCTTGTCCCATCCATTGTATCCTGAAACTCCAAATGAAAGTCCTTTCACCGGATTAAAGATTAATCTGGCAACAACATCCTTTGCTTCATTGGCGGTATCCGGGATGTTAATTCCGGAACCATTGAATAATCCCAGGCGGTATTCCAGTACTGACCTGTCAGTGTTTTTAACAATAGTGCCACCTGCCATTATACCAATATCACGGCCATATTGATTTCCTGTAACATCCTTACTGTATCCCGCCATTGATTCCACAACCTGCGCCCGCTCGATCAGATCAAGTTTGGAAGTTGCGGTCAGGTTTTCGAGTGAAAAGGGGATCAGGAACTGGCCCGCCGTGATTATTAAAAATCCTGCGATCCTTACTTCACCGTACGCATCCAGTAATTTTGGCTTGTCGGCAAGATCAACCTGCACATTATACCCAAAAACCGGGGTAATATCTCCTTTTAACCGTAATCTCGCCCTGCGAAGGTCAAAGCCATCATTTTTTCCGGCTTCATCCAGGAGCTGGTAGCGAAGCTGGGTAAACCCGGTAAGTTGCATCTGGCGGGCAGCGGTTACCCAGAATGATTTTTTGGCGGAATCAGCTTTTTGTTGTTTTACGGCGGCATCTGCCCTTAAGGAATCGGCCTGCTGCTGCGAAATGGACTTATTTGAAACCAATACATTCAGAACATCATTGGATGACTGAGAATATAACTTGCTGACCAGGAACAGGAACAATAAGAAAGGCGCTTTTTTCATCATGCAGGAAATATTAAAATATTTCAATTCTCTAAATCCCGGCCAATTACCCATAATACAAGGGATGTCCAGGTTATTTTAAAGATGAGAAAAATCCCTTACATTTATAACTGATCGGTGAAAATAAATACCACAGGCGCCTTTATCGACTGATTTTGGACTATTCCCGGTGACCGGACTGAATCCTTTGAGAAGGTAGCACTTTTACTTTTGGGATGGGACAGCTCTGCCTAACCGCTTCCTTTGATCATAATAATGTTGACGGAGCTCTCCGCCTCCCGCTTCATGAATGAGTTCGTTGAAACGGTTAGGAGTGGCCGGTTTCTCCAGACACAATAATTGAAAGGTGACTGTGCCGCACGACTGATGACCGAAAAACTGCAAAACTGCAGAACTGCATAACTGCAGATCCAGTTCCTCGTCCTTAGCTAAAGCTTCCCGATAAATAATCCTTCGTCAGCTGCTTCTTCGGGTTGTTGAAAAATTCCTCGGTGGGACCGGCTTCAATGATCTTGCCCAGGTACATGAAAACGATATTATCGGCAATTCGCTTGGCCTGACGCAAGGTATGCGTAACCAGGATGATTGTGTATTTCTCCTTCAGCTTGACGAACAATTCTTCAATTTTTTTGGTGGAAATCGGATCCAGCGCCGAGGTGGCCTCATCTCCCAGGATATATTCGGGTTCAATGGCAAGTCCCCTCGCCAGGCACAGTCTTTGCTGTTGCCCGATGGACAGTCGTGTAGCCGGGGTACGCACCCTTCCCCTCACCTCATCCCATAATCCAACATATTGCAGGTATTGAATGACTGTCTGGTTCAAGGCCTTTCGCCTTTTTTAATCCGTGAATCCGTCGGACCATAGGCCACATTGTCGAATATCGACATGGGAAGAGGGCAGGGACGCTGTGCCAGTAATCCCATTTTTCTCCGGGTGTCGATCACATTCACGTTCGAACCGTAAATATCTTGCCCGTCCACAAATATCTTACCGGTGATTTTCACTTCAGGGGTCTCATCATGCATCCGGTTCAGGGATTTAAGGAAAGTCGACTTTCCGCATCCCGAAGGACCAATGATACAGGTAATGCTTTTTTCGGGAATTACCAGGTTGATATCCTTCAGAATATGGGCATGATCAATATGAACATTCAAATGTTCTACCCTGAGCGACATATCAGGGGCGACAGTCAGAACGGTTTTGTTTTTTTTAGGCTTCTGAATTAGCAATTTCCGGCATGGCTTCTGAATATAATATCTTTCATAATTAAATTCTGTTTTTTGAAAACTTGGAACTGAAATACCGTGCTGAAAAACTCAGTATAAGAATCACCACTGTTAAAATGAGCGCAGAGGCATAGGCCCGGTTCTGTACTTCCTCCACCGGACTTCCCAACTGGAAAAAGATGGACAGGGGAAGGGTAGCTGCAGGTGAACTGAGGGCATTGGGAATATTATCTGTATATCCGGCTGTAAAGAGCACGGTGGCTGCATCCCCGATTCCACGTCCGATAGCGAGCAGCACAGCAGTGACAATACCGGGCATCAATTGCCTGAGTAATTACCGAACCATTTCAAATTTCGTTGCACCCATGCGAAAGAAGGGCATCAGGCAGATCCCTCGACAACAGCCGGGTTACTTCGTCCAGTGATCGCATCATAATGGGCATAATCAGCATGGCAACAGTTATAATACCCCCCAGCAGCGACGCCCTGATCCCCAGGTAAATCATGAGGGCAAATCCAAATGCACCATATACGATGGATGGAACACCAAAAAGAATATCAAAGGAAAAACGCATTATATTGGCGAAAACAGGAATTTTTCGGCAGGTAAAAATTAATATACATTACAACAGGTATACTTAAGAAAATGGCTGAGTACCAGGGATCCTGCGATAATATATACCGATCCCATGATGGCATTCAACACGCCTCCTTCCTTTCCCAGGTAAAACCCGCCACCCGGCAGCTTGGTCAGCATATCCCAGATGAGGGATGGCAAACCTTTATAAATTACTGTTCCAATGATATAAACAAGTACACCCATGATTATAAGGGCAGAGAGGATCATCAGGACTTTGAAAAATGTTTCTTCATATTTCTTCATAACCTATACTTCATGCTTAATCAATTAAAACTGTATCTTTTTTCGATCTGAACAAGGGTAACTCTTGAAATGGCATTGAAAACAACAATGATGATGAAAAGAAGAAAAGCAGCCAGCATCAGTGCCGATTCATAGCTGGGCATCGAAAGCATTTCACCGTAATTGTTGGCAATAAGGGCAGGCAGCGGATAGCATGCATCAAAAAGACTATGAGGCATCTGGGTAATATTTCCGCAAACCATAAGCACTGCAATGGTCTCACCAAATGCCCGGGAAACAGAAAGAACCACTGCTGCAATAATTCCGGAAAAGGATTTTCGCAAAATCACTTTTTTAACTGTCTGCCATCTGGTGGCACCCAGTTGCAGTGATGCATCCACCATTTCCTGGGGAATTGACCGGAATACCTCAACAAGTATACTGATCAGCAGCGGCAGGATCATTACGGCGAGTACAATACCACCGGCAAATACGGTATATCCCGATGAAAATTCCACAAAATGGGGAGCAATATTGTTGGCAATAAACGGAACAATGGTGAGTGTTCCCCAAACCCCATAAATTACAGGAGGTATGCCTGAAAGCAAATCGATCACAGGCTGAAAAATCCGGCTGATGGTTTTTGATGCATAGGAATGCAGATAAATAGCGGTCAGCAGAGAAAGTGGCAATGCAATGAGAATCGCCAGGGCCGATACATATAACGTGCTTAGTGATATAAGGCAGAAATCCAAAATCGCCTTTAAAGGGTTTCCAGTCTGCCGAAGTAAGCAATGTCCACAGGTTCTTTTCCCTCATGATCGGTAAAGCCTTAAAAAACAGGCTAAGTCCGATTATAATCAGAAACAGTATGGCAAAAATGGAGATGCCCAGCATGATATGCCGGGCTGATTTGTCTTTGATCGCTCTTATATGTTGCATTCTCCTATTGTATTTTCTTTTGTTCTATTGCTATTTTTTCTTTTGGTAAAGCTATGTATCCTGCTTCGTGAACATATTTCTGACCATCTGTCAGCACCCACCGGATAAATTCGGTTAACACCTTGTTATTCTTAGGATTTCCCTTCGTTACGAAAAACAGGTCTCGTGCCGGAGGTGAAGGATATTTTCCCGAAGCAATGGCAGCAATAAGGTCATTCATGGAATCATAAAAATTCTCATCCGGATCAATTTTGCCGTTGTTGTTCAAATCGAGGGGAACCACCCTGAGCCCTTTTACCGGTTTTTTTGTGGTGGCATCATAAGCATACCCGATGTTGTTGAATCCGATTCCCAAAGGATCTTTTTTCACGGCCTGTGCCAGACCCGGATCGCCGAAAACACCAACGCCCAAAAGATCTTCCTGTTTTTTACCAAAGTATTTTGCCCACATTTCCGCTGCACCGCAGGCGTCTGACCGGGTATAGACATGAACGGGCGAGGTTGATTTCACAGAAAAAGCCTGTGACCACGTCTTGAATTTACCGGTGATCCAGAGGTTATTACCAGCATCCTTCTTCAGTCCTTTTGCCAGGATATCCTTCAGGGCCGGATTTTGTTCACTGACCACGGCCACCACGGCATCACGGGTCACGGCCACCGGGTATGCGCCCTTTTTCATTTCTTCGGGATAGATTTCCCGTGAAACCATACCGATCTCAACCATGCCATTCAGGGCATCTGCAATTCCCTTTCCTGCGCCACCGGCAGAAATATCGATACGTACGCCGGGATGAATTTTCCTGAATTCTTCGGCCCATTTAACTGTCATGGGATACAGGGCAAATGCACCGGATATGCTGATCTGTCCGGATAATTTATCCTGGGCATTTACGCGGAAAGGGAAAAAATGGACGGCAATGACTAAAACTAAAAAGCAGGTAAGTATTTTTTTCATTTGGATGTATTTAGGCGGTTAAAAACCAATCTGGAATTGTATTGAAAAATAGTTATTGTTGACAGCTTCACCCTGTTCCTCCCGGAAGGTGTAAAAAGCCTGCAGGCGTGACCAGGTATTGAAATTGAAATTTGCACCGATTACATAATTGGTTGAAATGTTATCTTCCTTGGATTTATCCGGATCGAAGGTGTCATATTTACCAACAACCTGCAGTTTTTGCTGGATAATATAATATCCGACCCAGGTATACCAGCCTGCTCTGTCCGTTTCCCCGTCAGCCCCCTGTATATATTCTCCCCTGGCGGAAATCCTGTTTCCGGTATAATTGGCCTCAAATCCGAACCGGGTCCGGGGCTGACTTTTTCCCTTATAGTTTGAAGCAGGCTTAATGGCCTTGCCCCAGCCGTTATAATACGAACCACCGAATGAAAAACCCTTGACGGGATTAATGACCAGCCGGCCGACAATGTCCTTGCCTTCATTGGCGGTGTCTGCGATGTTTATTCCGGAACCGTTTACAACTCCTATCTTGTATTCCACAAGGCTATTGGTTCCTTTCTTCCAGATGGCCCCTCCCAGTTGAATGCCAATGTCTCGTCCGTTCTGATTTCCGATTACATCTTTGTTGCGCGACACCATGGCATCCACGGCCTGGGAAAAGTCGATGAGTTCAAAAACCCTGCACGGGAGTTAAATTTTCAATGGAAAAGGGTATTCTGAACTGCCCGATGGTAATGTTAAAATAATCATTGAACTTAACTTCTGCATAAGCATCCATAATTTTTGGCTTGTCGGCAAATTCAGTCATGCAACCTGAATGAAAAATAGGGTGTAAAGTTCCCTGTCAGATCCAGCCTGGCCCTTCGGATATCAAATCCATCCTTCTTGTTTGGCTCATCCAGTGCCTGGTATCTGGTCTGGGTATAGCCCGATAATTTAATCTGCCGGGCAGCAGTAACAAAAAATGATTTTTTGTTGGCATCAGTCTCCTGCTGTTTGATTGCAGCATCGGCCCTGATTGAATCGGCCTGTTCCTGGGTAATGGATTTGTTTGAAACCAACAGGTTCAGCACATCATTGGTTGTTTGGGCATTTACTTTGCTAATCGCGGCCAGAAGAAGTATTATGAAAACTTTTTTCATGTAATGCGAAAAATTTGGGTTTGTAATTAATTCATAATGTCTACCGGAATAGTGTACAAAAGTAAAAGGAGGGTGCTAAATTTCTGTTAGCACAATAGCCCAAATTTGATGGGTATAAATACTTATATTTGTATAAAATTAAAACTTTTTTTTTGATACTTTCCAAAAAAACCAGGTATGCAATTGTTGCATTGACAAGGCTTGCCAGAGACTTCGGCAAGGGACCTATTCTTATCCGCGACATTGCGCAGGATGAAAAAATTCCGCAGCGATTTCTTGAAAATATATTGCTGGAATTGCGAAAGCTTGGAATACTGGGAAGTAAATTGGGCAAGGAGGGAGGCTATTACCTGCTAAAAAGGCCTGAAGACGTCACTATGGCTGAAATCATCAGGCATTTTGAAGGTACAATTGCAATGATGTATTGTGTGTCGGAAAAGGCTTACCAGCCTTGTGAATTCTGTAAGGACGAATCCAAATGCCAGATTAGAAGGGTGTTTAAGGAAGTCAGAGATAGTACCTACGATATCCTGAAAAGAACTACGCTGGCACAACTGATTGTTTAGGCATCTAGGCCAAAAGCCTCACAAGCCTAAAAAAGAAATGGGTTGACCGGTATTATTTCTTTAACGGTCAACCCATGGCAGGTGTTTAGCCTGCAGGTTTCAATCATATAACGTGTTGTTGTCTGCTAACGTGTATCATAACCTCTAACTCTAACTTGTTCTTCATCCTATAACTTTGTTCTGACCTATAACATGTTCTTTCCAATAACTCATCTTACCCTCTAACTTGCTCAACTTTTTCAGCCTATAACGGATACTCTTCACTATAACGGTTCTTAACGACTACTAACGGGTAAACTCATTTTCAAATAACGGCATTCATTTCTTTCGACTAACGGTGATGCAGATCCTTTAACGTATTCTCCCTCTAACCTGAGGTGCAGAGATGGGTATCAGACCAGTCTCCACATTTTTATATTTCAAATAACCTGATGATATTTCAAAAAACGTGATTTGATGATGTAAAGACGGGTTTGAAACCCGTCTCTACATTATTCTTTTAATTATTTACTTCAACCACAGCATACTTCGAAAGTTTCCAGAATGTAGCAGGATCTTCGATTTCAATATAAGCAATGGTCTTATTGGTTTCGTCCTTTACCATCTTGTATGAACTGGCCGGGTGTTCAGTAACCAGTTTGGCTGACTTGGAGTTTACAGGAATAGTTTTTGTTTTTGTAATGTCAACCTGGGTAAACAAGTTGTCATCCTTGAAATTTTCCTGTAAGGATTCTTTTTTACCTAAACCAAGTACGCCACCTTCTTTAACCAAAACTCCCTTTTCCTTCAGTGCCTTGTAAGTACCGGAAACTATATAAGCCTTGTTCATTTCAGCAGTCTGCTGGCTGATCTTGGTACTGTCGTTCAATATGACAGTCTGCATAGTTCCTACCTTTTCATTTAACTGTCCGATCTGAACATTCCTGTTTTCCAGATCCGTTCTCAAAGCAGCCATATCATTATCTCTCCTGGCAATATTTGCATTCAGCGTGTCAATCTGGCTCTGCAGACTGGCTATCTTAATGCCTGAATTACGCAACTGAGCATTTAAGGAAGATAACTTCCTTTTATTTGAATCGATCATCTCTTTAACATAAGATAATTCCTTCAGGATCTCAGCTTTCTTATCCTTTGATATTTCGGGATCATTTGACTGCATGGTAAGAACATTTTCCCGTGCAGTAATTTTTTGAATGTCACTTTCGATTTCATTAAAGGCGGTTACCCAGCCATTAATAATGGAATCACGCTGGCTTAGCTGGTTGGTCATTTCGAGTTTCTGACTCTGCAGTAAAAGTGCATCGGATGCTCTGTTCTTATTGTTTTTCGAAACTACTACTGTTCCTATTATTAATACAAGAACCAAAGCTACCATCAAACCAATAACTAGTGCACGGCTTCCTTCGCCTTTGGGTTCCCTTGATGATTCATTAATGTTTATTTCATCATTTCTCATTTTGTATTCCTCCTGATTTTTTTTCCTAACTTGTAATTGTGCCATTCCTTTTGCAAGGATCGTTCCATTTATGGCTGATCACACAATAAGCAGATAATGAGAATATTAAAAATATGAAAGGAAGCCATTTTTCTCATTTTGAGAATTGGCTGTTCAAATTGAGAGAATAAACCGTTTACTTGATTTCCTTTATCATCCGGTAGATTGTAGAAACTCCGATTTCCAGTTTTTCTGCTACCACCTTGATGTCATTATTATATCTGTTGAGGTATGACTTCAGGATTTTTAATTCATAATCATGCATGGATAACTCCTTTTCCGAAACTTCCATGCTTTGTTTAAAAGTATCAAAAACCAGGTCCGATGGCTGGATCTCCTCATGATCCGACAGGGTTACCGCCAGTTCAATGATCGATTTAAGCTCCCTTATATTTCCCGGGTATGTATGATTAAGCAGTTTTGACATAGCCTGATCAGCGATTTTTTTTACGGGCATTCCGTTTTCCCTGGCAAACATATCGGCAAAATAACGTGCCAGGATAAGAACATCGTTACCACGGCGCCGGAGAGGAGGCAATTCAATTGGTAATCCAAGGAGCCTGTAATACAGATCCTCACGAAAACTTCCCTTATTAACTTCTTCACGAAGATTCTTGTTGGTTGCCACAATGATTCTGCAATCGGTTTTGACTGTATGGTTGCTGCCCACTCTTACAATTTCCTTTTCCTGAAGGGCACGAAGAAGTTTCACCTGAAATGAAGTATCCATTTCCGCTATCTCATCAAGGAACAGCGTTCCCCCATGGGCTTCTTCGAATTTGCCAATTCTTCTGTACGAAGCGCCGGTAAAGGCCCCCTTCTCATGTCCGAACAATTCGCTCTCAATGAGTTCTGACGGAACGGCGGCCACATTGAACGCCACAAAAGCCTTGTCCTTTCTTTTTGAATTATAATGAATGGCTTTCGCAACCAGTTCCTTTCCAGTTCCTGTTTCACCCGAAATGGAAACGGTAATATTTGTATTCCGCGCTTTTTCGATCATTTCATAAACGGGGATCATCACCGGGCTATCGCCCAGGATGCTGCTTTTGAAATCATATTTTTTCTGCACTTCCCTGCGCAGCTCGGTGATTTCCTTAACGAGCCCCATTTCGTTGCGGATATTCTGCACCGTATTTAACAGGCGGTCGCGGATATCCTGCGATTTCAGAATATAATCCTTTGCTCCCATTTTCAGCAGTTCCACAACCGTATTGATATCATTCTGTTCTGATATCAGTATGATCTGAATCTCCGGATGCTGCTGCTTAATTTGTTTCAGAAGCTCATCCCCCGTCATATCGGGCAACCTGTAATCGAGTGTTACAATATCAGGAAGTTCATGCAGAGCGGCCAGGAAATCCTGGCCATTGAAAAAACTTTTAACTTCAAAATCCGGATTTAAAGACAGGGTATGAACCAGAAGCCGGTTATACCAGTCATTGTCTTCCACTACAAAAATTTTTACTGAATTGCCTGTCATTGTTCACTCATTTTCAAAAGGTGTGCCTGCAAGATATTTTTTAAAACCTCAAATTCTTTATTTGAATCCACAGATAGTTTTTTTAGTTCAGACAGGCCATCATTCTGGCCGTTGAATTTTTCTATCGATTTCATATAGGAATACAGCAATTTTGCACCGACATGTTTGCAGGGTGCCGATATTTTGTGCGCAGTATCCGCAGCCTTCTTAACCTCACCTTTTTCAACAAATTCCATGATCTCCTTCAGACCCCGTTCGGTGCTTTCAATAAACTGGGCCAGCAGGATCCTTATAAATGGTTTATCATGATTTGCCATGTGATAAAGATCCGAGAGATCGATATCCTGATCCAATCCCGGTTCTTCCTTAATAACGGAAAGTACAGGTTCACCGTGGAGCAACTTTCACAAGGGAAGACATCACATCAAGCAACATCTTTTCAGTAAAGGGTTTGGCTAAAAAGGTATTCATTCCCACCTTCCTGTATTTTTGTATATCTTCTGCCGTATGTGTGGCAGAAATTCCAATTACAGGGAGCTCCGCCTCACTTCTTTTTAATTCTTTACGGATGAATCCTGTTGACGAGAGTCCATCAAGCTGAGGCATCCTTATATCCATAAACACCATATCATACCGGTTTGTTTTAACCAGGTCAATCGCGGACTGTCCGTCCCCGGCCTCATCATACTGAACCTTCCACCTGTCGAGTATGGTTTTGAAAAGAAGCCTGTTGTATTCCTCATCATCCACAATCAGTATTTTAAGTTTTTTAAACTGATCCGGGATTTGAAGAATGGGAACAAGGGAGGGAAGTTGCTTCGCATTTCCTTTTTTATAAGGCAGGACGCAGGTTATAAGAGTGCCCTTGTTTTTCTTACTTTCGAGGGAAATGTTTCCACGATGCAATTCAACAAGTTTTTTAACGATGGAGAGACCAAGCCCTGTACCTCCGTATTTTTTACTTGTATCGATTTCTTCCTGGGTAAAATCCTCGAAGACCTTGTTCTGCATATCCGTTTTTATCCCTATTCCGGTGTCGGATACCTTCAGGATAAGGTTAAAGTCATCAGGAGATAGTTTCTGAATGTCAACTGAAAAATGAATTTCTCCCTCCTTTGTAAACTTAACTGAGTTGCCAACCAGGTTGAATAATATCTGTTTGAGCCGGTATGAATCCCCATATAATACCGGCGGAGTGGATTCACTGATTGTATGATACAATCTTGTTTTCTTTTCAACTGCCCTTGTTTCAAAAAGCAGCTGTACTTCCTCAAAAGCTTTTTTTATTTCAAAATGAACGGGTTCAAGGACCAGTTTACCGGCCTGCAATTTTGAAAAATCAAGGATGTCATTTACAAGTTTTACCAGGTGATCGGCTGAGGATTTAATTATTTGCAAGTATCTGGCGGTTCTTGTCGTCAAAAGACCTGTACAACAGTTGTTCAGAAAACCCGTAGATGGCATTTACCGGGGTACGGATCTCGTGACTCATATTGGCCATAAACTGTTCCCGCATTTGAGCCAGCTTTTCGGTTTCCTCTTTGGATTTTATAAGGGCCTTTTGATAATCGCGCGATCTTCGCACATAGCGGGCCACAATGATCAGTACCATAATCACAAGCAGACTGCCCAGAATGGTAAAGCCGGCGAGCCACCAGTAGGTTTGCAATGCCAGTTTGTCCGCTGCCATTGCATTGATCTTAAGGGAGTTGTTCACCTCTTCCTCCATCTTGGAGATCAGGATATAAAACCGTTCCCTGATTTCATTCCCGGTGGAAGCAAGATGTGCCTCTGCAGCCAGTAACCTTCTGTTTTTAATGCTGTCCTGTCGTTCAATCGCATTCAGATCCTGGATGATTTTATTCTGATCGAGCGTAGTCAGTGTTTTTTTGCCGAACACGCGTCTCAGAATGCTTCCTTCATTTTCTTTGTCATTCGATGCAGCCACAGCCATCCGGGTGGATAGTTTCCGGATATAGTTGTCCACTGAATCATTATGATAAAGGGTGAGCATCAGGTTCCAGTTGACTATATTTTCTTCCATCAGGTTGCGGATTGTGTCAATCTGGTTCAAAAGTACTGTGTCATTCAGACTGGCATCATGAAGTCGCTCTATCTTACTGTCAAACAGCGCAATGGTAGAATAATACGGGGTAATGTCTTTCTGGTTGCGGGTATGAATGAACATTCGCACACTGTTCTCGGCTTTTTCAAGGTCACTTGTTATTTCCCGAATGATAATGAGCCTCATGTCAGGTTTGGATTTAACCTGGATAGAGGATACAATGGATGACAGGCTCCTGAAAGAAAGATACCCGGTGGCCGAAATGATCAGGATGGCCAACGTCATCAGCATACCAATTTTTGCCTGTAATGAAATCTTCATGGGGTTAACCGGAATTCTTTGTCAAAGCTATATCATTTATGTTTTAATTGCAGATTTTTCCGGATGACAGTAATGAGTATATTTACTGACTTATTTTTATAGCCTTTAGGTATCGAAATGAATACACTCCAAAGCATTATTATTGCCATCGTGGAAGGAATAACAGAATTTCTGCCCATTTCCAGCACAGGTCACATGATTATAACACAAAAACTGCTGGGTGTTGAACCCAGCGAATTCGTCAATCTGTTTACGGTGTGTATTCAATTCGGGGCCATACTGTCAGTCGTGGTTCTCTACTGGAGAAAATTTATAGAGCCTGTGAAAGCCCGGAGAATTGAAGGCACGGCCTGGAAAAGATTCAGTTACCGGTTTGATTTTTACCTGAAACTCCTGGTGGCTTTCCTTCCTGCCGCTTTTTTCGGATTGATTTTCAATGACTCGATCAATAGTTTGCTCAGCAACGTAAAAATTGTGGCAATATCCCTGGTACTGGGAGGTATTGTGCTGATATTTGTTGACCGGTGGTTCAAAAAACCTTCAGAAGATCAACAGGTTACTTATCCAAAAGCGCTTAAAATCGGTTTCTTCCAGGTAATTTCAATGATTCCCGGGGTATCGAGGGCAGCGGCTACGATAATTGGAGGTCTCACACAAAAGCTTACCCGTAGAAATGCAGCTGAGTTTTCATTCTTTCTGGCGGTACCTACCATGCTGGCTGCCACGGTCCTTGAATTATTCAAAACATACCATGCAATTGATTCAGGCAATATTAAAATACTGATCCTCGGAAATATTGTGGCCTTTTTTGTGGCCCTGGCGGCGATTAAAGGTTTTATCACCTTTCTTACAAAACATGGTTTCAAGGTGTTTGGTTATTACCGGATCATTGTCGGAGGCATTATTTTAATCCTTTTATTTATGGGTATTGACCTGAACATGGTGGGATGAAGAAAAAGTTCTGCAGTTCTGCAGTTTTGCAGTTGAAGCAATTCTTGCAAGTTGACAATCGTAAACAGCGTACAGTCCTAAATCACCTAAACCCCTAAATCGCTAAATCCAAATCAACAAATAATATGAGTACCATCGGTAATCTGATCTGGCTTCTTTTCGGGGGAATTATTATTGCCCTTGAATATTTTGTTTCAAGTCTTGTGCTGATGATTACTATCATTGGCATTCCTTTCGGACTGCAGACCATGAAACTCGGTCTGCTGGCCCTGTGGCCCTTTGGTTACACCACCCGCCAAACCGGGTCAGGTTCGGGTTGCCTTTATGTTTTCATGAATGTGCTCTGGCTTTTCACCGGGGGTATCTGGATCTGTCTTTCTCACCTCGCCATGGGACTTTTGCTTACAATCACCCTGGTGGGCATCCCTTTTGGCCGGCAGCATTTCAAATTAGCCTCCCTGGCATTGAATCCGTTCGGGAGGGAAGTGGTGGCTAGATTTGGTCGCAGTTCTGCGGCGATCTTGGATGTCAGTCAGAAAAAGTGCCCCTTTCCTTTCAACACTTTTTATTGCAAGTATGCCAAATGCAAAAGTTAATGACAAGAAGGTAAGCATATAATTTATAAGCATGATCAAAGTGGTGATGAGCAAAGGAGTTTCTGAAGAACTTTGAATTACTTTATAGACATCATCCCGGCCCCATTGATTTATTAATTCATCGCGACTTCCGAATTTCTGAATATTGGCTTTTAATTCACCATTTGTCCATAAAGGAAAGAAAACTGAATCAGAATTCTCAACCTCCACTACGAGGTAATTGTAAAGGAAAATATATGTAAATAAGGACAGTACAAAAACCAATATGGCAACGAAAGATAACTTATTAATATTCTTAATAGTGGTTTTGGTAACACGGCTTTTATTTAACCATAATATCATAAGTGTGAGAACGCCTATAGCTTCAATTACACCTCCAAATAGGGCTTTGGAGGAATTGGGAGGAACGCCGACATTGCTTGTTAAAACTGCAATTCCCGGAATCACTGCAAATACACCGGACGCCAGTGAAAGAAAAGCAGAAACTTTTTTCATAGCGCTTAAAATTTAATCCAGACAGGTTGTTCCTCCTCAACACTCGCCGGTTTAGTAAAATGAATTACCTTTTTGTACTTATCGTTCAATTTAAAAATAACTACAAAAACCGTTTGGTCAACATAGGCATATGTATTGGTGCTGGATGTATTCACCCTGAATTTCTCAAGTTCAGAATCATCTTTGTCCCATGATGTATTTGCAAATTTATCTATCCAGATACGATTCGGTACCAGGTACGACTCGGCACCTTCGGGCGTTGAATTCAACAGGAGCTTTATCCTGCTTAACCTCACTCCGCCGTATTTGGTTCTGATTGTATCAGTTTTGTCGCCTGAAGACCTTAAAGTTATCGCAGTGCACCATATCTGACTGGAGTTATCTGAAACATATGCCGGGATATCGGCCTTTATAAAATAGCCATCTCTTTCTTTCTCATATTCGGTGATCTCTTTGGATCTCCAATTTTTATTTCCCAGCGTGTCGATATTGTTCAGGATAAAACCAATAATAGTATTGTGCTTTCCGTCAACTGCTAACCAATCTCCTTTTAAATGCATATAAGTTGAAACAGTGCCATCGGCATTAATATCTTTTTGCGTAAAAGCGTTTGAAGACAGGAAAAAGAAGATTGCAATGAATAAGCTGCACCGGGATAGCACTGAAGAGGACATGAATACCCGTTTCACAAGCGTAAAATATGATCCTATGCTCTTCGAAACAGGAACCATAGCTAACTTATTTGTATGGCTATAACCATACAACGCAAAAAATGTTGGGCACAATAATGAGACAAAGTTCACAAATTTAAAATATCATGAAAAATACATTTATTTCCATAATGATTCTTATTTCCGGAGTGATTACTGCTCAGGAATGTAAAATTGATTTGCATTCATTGGCACAACCAGATATTAATATGATTCAATTAAACAAATTTGGACAGAGTAGATTATTTAAGATAGTTTTAACCGATGGTTTTGATACTATAGCCAACAAAGATATTATTACCCAGCTATCGCAATGGTTCATAAATCAGGACTCCAAAATCTACATAGTAAATGTTAACGATGTTAACAAGTTAGAGGATAATTGCCATTATCTGATTATTGGGCTAACCAGTAAACTAAAAGATCTGTCGATTTTTGATTTGCCCATAAACATTAACGATAACAAATGTACCCTTGGAACAATTGAACTTACCGATTATGATGATGCAATAACAATAATTAACGAAAAGGCACAATGTTCAGCTGTAATTGGTAATTCATATGCAGTTTTAAGAAATATATCATTTGGACGTTTTATGGGATTATATAATTATTATATTCTCAAAAATAATAAAATGAGCTACTTGGGTAATTTAAAGGAAAATAAATTTATGTCCTGATAGTCTTGTGGATTTAGCACTCATACGAAATGAAAACTATTCTCGAAAAATTGATAATAGTTATTTAGAGGCTTGTTTTTCTTGTAAATATAAAACTATTAGTCAGTTTCAAAGTTCAATTGATACTTTAATAGATTCGTTTAATGATTTCTGCAGGATTTATAAAGTAAAGAAACCAGCTCAAAAAACTGAGATTCTTTATTCATTGGGATCAATTAGAAATAAATATGGTCAGTGGTGACCCAAAACCTGGTTCTACTGGAGGATTGGTAATTGACAGTTTAATTCATACAGTGGGAATGGATAAAGAATTGTTATCACATGAAGGGGTTCATTTTATATTCAATTATAATTTGAGGAGTCCAAATTCTTTTTTTAACGAAGGTATTCCTTCGTCGTTTGCATTATTTCAGCATCCAGAGCGGATTACGAGTGATTGTAAATTAATTCAGGATAATTTAGAAATAATAGATTTAATAACTGGAAAAACTGAATTCTGGAAGGGTCCATATAAAAATGGACAATGTTTATCATATCCGATATCCGGCCTTTTTGTAAAATTTCTGATTGATAAATATGGTATCGATAAGTTAAAGAGATTTTATCAATATACTGACATAACGGAAGGTTTTAAAGCTATTTATAATTTGGAACTCCAAATGATAGCTACAGAATGGGAAAATTATATACTGAAAAATATTGAATAATTACGGCACATCATGTATAATTTTTTTCTAAAGAATTCCCTCCCTCATCTTAGGCTTAATAATCAGCCGCAAACTCTGATCATAGGTGAAATAGTAGTATGCCCAGTTAATAAAGATGATGAGCCGGTTTTTGACGCCTACAATGGCCATAAGGTGAATGAACATCCAGAAAAACCAGGCTACCAGTCCCTGGAACCGTAAAAATCCAAGGTCCACAACTGCGCGGTTTCTGCCCACCGTGGCCAGTGTTCCCAGGTCGCGATACTCAAATTCCTTAAGAGGCTGGTTACTTTCAATGCTTTTTAAGTTCCGGGCCAGCGTCTTTGCCTGTTGTATGGCTACCTGTGCAACCTGGGGATGACCGTTCGGATATCTCTTTTCGGTCATAAGAGCTGCATCGCCAATGACAAAAATATTTTCGTATCCTTTTACCTTGTTGTATTGATCAACCATGATCCTGTTCCCCCGTCCAAACAGGCTTTCATCAAGGCCTTCAATTGAATTGGCTTTAATGCCGGCAGCCCAGATAAGGGTATGCGTGTTCAGTGTCTGTCCTTGCCGATCCATACCGTATCATTGTCAAAATCCCTTACAAAACTATTCAGCATAACTGTCACACCAAGCTTTTCAAGATATTTTTCGGCTTTACGCGATGACTTTTCCGACATCCCGCCGAGTAAACGGCTGCCATTTTCAACCAGGTAAATATGCATTCTTGAAAAGTCAAGTTCCGGGTAATCCTTGGGTAAGTACAAAATTTTTCATTTCAGCCAGGGCACCCGAAATTTCCACGCCCGTAGGTCCGCCACCTACAATTACCATATTCATCAGCCGGTCCTGAACAACAGGATCCGTTGTGTTCAATGCTTTCTCAAAATTATTGAGGATTGTATTCCGAAGTCCCAGCGATTCTCCAACACTTTTCATGGGCAGAGAGTACGTGCTGATCGAGGTATTTCCAAAAAAATTATTTCCTGCTCCCTGCGCCAGCACAAGGTAATCATAGGTCAGGTTGCCGATGGAGGTTTCAATTTCCCTGGTTTCGGGGATAACCTTTTTTACACGGGCCATCCTCACATGAATATTCTTAAATCCCTGAAAGATCTTTCGAAGGGGAAACGATATGGCACTTGGCTCAATCCCTGCAGTGGCCACCTGGTAAAACAGGGGCTGAAAAGAATGAAAATTATTCTTATCGATCAACACTACCTGGAATGGTTTATTTGAAAGATAGCGCGCGAGTTTTAAGCCGCCAAATCCGGCGCCTACGATCACTACGCGTTTATGTTCTGAATCAGGAATATTGGCTAGCATAATATGTAAATATGCTCCAAAGTTTATCAATTTCGAAGAATTGCAAACATGTTTTACCAACTATTGTTAAATTAGTAAATCAAACTATTAATCACATGGGTAATACTATAAGGATTCTTTCATGGAATGTGAATGGCATGAGGGCCATCGTAAAAAAAGGTATGTATGTCACCTTTCCCAATCTGCGGGCTGACATTATCTGTTTTCAGGAAACCAAAGCCCAGGCGGACACCATGCCCGACCTGGACATTCAATTCCTGGGATATGATCTTGTCTTTAATTCAGCCGTTCAGAAGGGGTATTCCGGCACAGCCATCCTTTCACGGATTAAACCGCTGGGGCACTGGATGGGTACAAATAACGACATTCATGGCCAGGAGGGAAGGGTAATCACCATGGAATTCGAAAAGTTTTACCTTGTGAACGTGTATGTTCCCAATTCAGGGCAGGAATTAAAAAGGCTCGATTACAGGAAGGAATGGGATGCACATTTAAAGGAATACCTGGCTGACCTGGATAAAAAGAAACCCGTGGTTTTTACGGGAGACCTGAATGTGGCCAATGAACCCATTGACCTGGCCCGTCCCAAAGAAAACTATAACAAGGTAGCCGGATACACGCAGGTTGAGATCGACGGATTCAGGGAATTTTTAAATACCGGGTTTGTGGATACTTTCAGGCACATGCATAAGGATAAGATACAGTATTCTTATTGGAGCCAGCGGTTCAATGCCCGTGAAGCGGGAATCGGCTGGAGAATAGATTATTTCCTGGTAAGCAAAAGATTGATCAGCCAGGTAAAGGATGCATTCATCATGGATGAGATCATGGGATCGGATCATTGTCCCGTGGGAATTGAAATTGAATTATGAATGATGAATGATGAATTATGAATGATGAATTATGAATGAGATACCCCATATTTTATAAGATAATTGTACTAAAAAAATATAAAAAAATAAAAACGATACCCCTATAATTAAAGTTAAAAAACCAAAATAAAATAGAAAAAAGTAGATAATACCCCTAAAATGAATTAACTTTGCTGAATCGTTTTTAGTAATAATTTAATACGTTAAAAAATGAACGCAAAAGTTAATTCAATTCGAATGTTGGTGATAGGTGGTTTATCTGTAATGATGCTATCCAGACGCCAACGCTAGCTGTATCTGAAGAGGTAAAATTGACCCTGTTACCGAACAAGATGGTTATAATTGAAGCAAATATTCCCCAGGCTCAGTCTGCCAATCTGGAGATAACCAATCTGGGGACCCAGGAAGTATTATACAGCGACAAACTGCAGGTTCCTGACAGGCATAAAGCAGTTTATAACCTGGAAGCATTACCTGAAGGGAAATATTCGCTGGTAATAAAAGACGGAAATACGACGCATGAAAAGGATATTATGCTTTCTGAAGGGAATTCCTATCTGATTAAGGAAGCTACCTATACTGCGCCGGTTTTTGAAACTACGGGTGATGGCAAATTGTTTGTCCGTTATTTAAACCATTCCGGTGAAAAAGTAAGTGTATCGTTTTTCAAGGATTCGGAGAATTTCTTTTCCGATGAGATTGGAATTCCGACATCATTTGAACGGTCCTATAATCTGAAAAACCTTGAAAGCGGGAATTACAGCGTGGTTTTGAAAACCGGGAACAAGACGTTTTACTATGATCTGAAAACATGTAATCAGTATGTCGGTATTCAGTAATCAGTAATCGGTAATCAATATTGGGAGCCGGTGTCTAACACCGTACACTACCGAATACTGACCACCGAATACCCACAAAAAAAGCCGTCCCGAATTTCGGGACGGCTTTTTTTGTGGTGCCACGTGGAGTTGAACCACGGACACACGGATTTTCAGTCCGTTGCTCTACCAACTGAGCTATGGCACCTTGGGTTTTTTCAGGCTGCAAATCTAAAGAAAAAATCAATTCGGCAAAACTTTTTGAATGAAATTGTCAATTAACGGTCAACCGCGCCGGCCGGCATGTTTAAATGTGCTGAACACAAGGGCTGCTTTTTACGTTTCTTTATTATTACTTTTGCAGCCACATGTCAGACATCAGAATATCAAATCCATACACTTCCCAATGGAATCCGGCTGGTTCACAAGTCGGTCAGCAGTCCGGTTTCGCATATCGGGTTATTCATCAATACCGGTTCACGTGATGAACATGCCGGATGAACATGGCCTGGCGCATCTCATTGAGCACATGTTGTTTAAGGGAACCAACCGGCGAAAGGCCTATTATATCCTGAGCAGGATGGAGGATGTGGGCGGCGAATTGAATGCCTATACCACCAAGGAAGAAACCTGCATTCACGGCACCTTTTTTAACCAGTATTATGCCCGGGCGCTTGAACTGATCAGTGATATTGCTTTTAATTCATCCTTTCCTGCCGGTGAACTGAAAAAGGAAAAGGAAATCATCCTGGATGAGATCAATTCATATAAGGATTCTCCGTCTGACCTTATTTTCGATGAGTTTGAGGAGTTGTTGTACGACGGCAATCCCATTGCCCGTAACATCCTGGGCGATGCAAAAAAGCTCAAGGGATACCAGGGTGTTCATATCCGTCAGTTCATTGACCGGAACTATGCAACCGATCAGATGGTGGTTTCATCTGTGGGCAGTATTGATTTCAAAAAACTTATCCGGTTATTTGAATTTTATTTTAATAAACCGGTTCTTAAAAAATCTTCCGGACGGCTACCGGTCGAATATAATTATGTTCCGACCCGCAGACAGCTCAACCGAAAAACTTTTCAGGCACATTGCGTGATTGGAAATATAGCCTATCCGTTTAATCATCCCAACCGGCTGGCCCTTTATCTGTTGAATAATTACCTGGGCGGACCCGGCATGAATTCCCGGCTGAACATGTCGCTCCGGGAACGCAAGGGGTATGCCTATTCGGTGGATTCACAATACACGGCCTATTCGGATACCGGCAATATCACCATCTATTTCGGAACCGACAAGGCACTGGTTGAAAAATGCATCACCCTGGTTTTGGCCGAATTGCAGCAACTTCGTGCCCGGCCACTCAGTCAGATTAAACTGCAGAAGGCAAAACGACAGGTGCATGGACATATTGCCATTTCCTCTGAGAATAATGAAAATCATATGTTGTCAATGGGAAAGAGCCTGATGATCTTTAATAAGATTGAGACGCTGGATGAAATAGGCAGAAAAGTGGAAGCGCTCACATCAAAGGAATTGCAGGATGTGGCAAATGAGGTGCTCGAAGAGAGCAAGCTTTCCTATCTTATTTATCAATAAACCAGATTGATATGTCAGCTACTGATGATGCCATATATGAATATGCCCGGCAGCATTCATCTGCTGAGGACGAGGTGCTTGCTGCGCTGAACCGGGAGACCCATCTCCGGACTGTTTACCCGAATATGCTGTCGGGTCAGCTTCAAGGCAGATTCCTTGAAATGATATGTCAGCTGCTGGCACCCCGCAGGATCCTTGAAATAGGGACGTTCACGGGTTATTCGGCAATCTGCATGGCAAGGGGTCTTGCAGAAGACGGTTTGCTTCATACAATTGATATCAATGACGAAACCATGGTAATTGCAAAGAAGTATATTCACCTGGCGGCACTCGACGATAAAGATCATCCTCCACACAGGAAATGCATTGGATATTATTCCGGATCTGCAGGAGATATATCGACCTTGTATTCATTGATGCCGATAAGCCCCGGTATGTTTCCTATTACAAGGCTGTTTTTGATAAATTGCGCGTTGGGGGAGTGATCCTGGCTGATAATGTATTCTGGGGCGGTAAGGTGTTAAATGAAAATAAATTTCCCGACCGGGAAACAAAAGGAATACTGGATTTTAATAAATTTGTTTCAGAGGATGTCCGCGTTGAAAAAGTAATGATTCCTCTGAGGGATGGACTGTTCATGATTCGCAAAGTCTCAGAAAGATAGGTACTGAACATTTTGGTAACGCAGTTGTTTAAATTCGGAAAATCTGCATAAGAAAATGGGCGTATATACTATTCGGGAACTGGAGAATCTTTCAGGTATAAAGGCCCATACTATAAGGATATGGGAAAAGAGGTTCGGACTGATTGCCCCACAGCGCACTTCGACGAATATCAGGACCTATTGTGATTCTGAACTGAAAAAAATCCTGAATATTTCAATTCTTAACCGGCAATGGTCTGAAAATTTCAAAGATCGCGCAGCTTTCACAGGATGAAATTGTACTCAAGGTAAATCAGTTCACACATGAAGTATCCAATTCCGAAAGCCAGATCGAAAGTCTGACGGTGGCAATGATTGACCTGGATGAATACAGGTTTGAGCAGGTGTTGTCGAGGGCTATCATTCAATTCGGGTTCGAAGATGCTGTTACGCGGGTATTATATCCCTTTTTTGTAAAGATCGGCCTTATGTGGCAGACTGGCGCGGTAAACCCTGCACAGGAACATTTCATTACCAACCTGGTTAAACAGAAGTTTTTTTCAGCCATCGACGGACTGATAAATCCCGAAATGTCAAATGCCAGGCGCTTCATTTTTTTTCTTCCTGAGGGCGAGATGCATGAAATCGGGCTTTTGTTTCTATGCTACCTGGCAAAGAAAAGGGGATACCGTACTATTTACCTGGGCCAGTCTGTGCCCCTGAGCGATGTGGCTGAACTTGTAAAACGAAGACATGTTGACTGTCTCGTTACCTCGGTAGTAACCACCATCAATGGTTTAGATGTGTCTGCGCTGATAAAAACACTTTCACGCGATTTTGGAGACCTGACCATTTATCTTACCGGTTCACAATCACTTTTCCTTCCGCACAAACTTCCCGAACATATAAAGATAATTACCTCACCAATGCATTTTCTTGAAGAACTCGAGAAAAATCCGGTTCCGGTGCAGGTTTGACCCTTTGAAAAATAACTTTTTGTCGATTTTATGGTAGTTTTCAGCTCAAACCCCTGCAACCCTCACTATATATAGGAATAAAAGACCTGAAAGTACTATGTTGATTATATATTAAAATAACATTAAACAAAATATTAACAGAATTTTAACATTGTTTCTTATTTAGAACTTATTTGGAAGCATCTTGGAATCCTTTAGAAACAGCCAACAAAATGTTAAAATTCTTTCTGAATCTATCTTTAAATACCCCATAAATTTCTCAATTTATAATTAGTCTAAATAAAAATAGTTTGCATCATGTTTAAACAATGATTACTTTTGATAAACAAAATTAATCTTTAATGCCATGACTGCAATTGAGTTCAACTACCAACTTACAAGCCTCAGTCAGAGTCTTGAACGATTCGCCCTTAGTCTGACATCAAATATGGAAGATGCACGTGATCTGTTACAGGAAACATTTGTAAAAGCAATTTCCTACCGCGATAAATTTGCAGATGATACCAACCTGAAAGCATGGACATTTACCATTATGAAGAATACTTTTATAAATAATTACCGCCGGCTGGTAAAATCGAACACCACCTTTGATCATACAGACGATCTGTATTATCTGAATCTGAACCGGGAATCAGGATTTGAAAATCCGGAATCTTCCGTTTCGGCCAAAGAAATTGAAAAGCACATCGAATTACTTGAGGATGATTTTCGGGTACCTTTCCAGATGCATCTTCAGGGATATAAATACAAAGAAATTGCCGATAATCTTGGATTAAAAATAGGAACGGTGAAAAGCCGCATCTTTTTTACCCGGAAACGCCTGATGTCTTCTTTGGGCGTGGGCTACAACTAGGGTTTTTGGGTTTGGTTAAATGAGTTTAGGTGAAATAGCCCCTCCCGCCGATTGGCGGGAGGGGTTTTTTCTTTTAATGAAGCAGAGTCAAACAGTTTTATTAAATTTGCACCACTTTAACCATACACTTCTTCCATGAGTAATAATACAAATTACGCTCAACGCGGCGTGTCCTCACAAAAAGAGGATGTACATAAGGCCATCCAGGATATGGACAAAGGCCTTTTTCCCAATGCGTTTTGCCGCGTTTTGCCTGATTTTCTGGGAGGTGATGATGAATACTGCAATATTATGCATGCCGATGGCGCCGGTACAAAATCATCACTCGCTTATATTTACTGGAAGGAAACAGGAGACTATTCTGTATGGAAAGGGATTGCCCATGACGCCATCATCATGAATATTGATGACCTGATCTGTGTGGGCGCAACGGATAACATCCTGATGTCATCCACCATAGGCCGGAACAAGCTTAAGATCCCCGGCGATATTCTGATGAATATTCTTAAGGGTTTTGATGAGACCATCCGGGAGCTTGCCAGGTGGGGGATCAGGGTTTACCTGACCGGTGGCGAGACTGCGGATGTCGGCGACCTTGTGAGGACCATTATTGTTGATTCAACGGTCACCTGCCGGATGAAACGTGCCGATGTAATTGAGAACAGGATACAACCCGGAGATGTGATCGTTGGACTGGCCTCATCAGGCAAGGCGGTGTATGAGCAGGAATATAACAGCGGCATCGGGAGCAACGGGCTCACCTCTGCCCGCCATGATATCTTTATAAATTACCTGGCCGGAAAATATCCCGAATCCTATGACGACCTGATTCCGAAGTCGCTTGTGTATTCAGGTAAATACCAGCTGACACAGAAAGTAGAGGATCTCGAACTGGATGCAGGAAAGCTGGTATTGTCGCCAACCCGGACCTTTGCTCCGCTCATCCGGCAGGTTCTTGAACTGCACAGGCCTGAAATCCATGGTATGATACATTGCACGGGGGGCGGACAAACCAAGGTGCTGAAGTTTGTGCAGGATCTCCATGTGATCAAGGATAACCTGTTTCCCCTTGCCACCCTTATTCAGGATCATTCAGCAATCAGCCGGCACGCCCTGGGATGAAATGTATGAAGTGTATAACATGGGACACCGTTTCGAGATCTATACCAATGAACAAACTGCCGGTGAATATAATTGACCTCGCTGCAAAATTGAATATCGAGGCAAAAATTATCGGGCATACGGAAGCCTATGTGGGACATAAATTGACGATTCAGAGCGAATTTGGATCATTTACCTATTAGGAGAGTAAGGAGTAGGGAGTAAGGTGCAATCTTATATCTGAAATCTGCAACCTAATCGTAAATCGTAAATCGTAAATCGTAAATCAATATCAACCCGCCTTCGCTGAAGCTTCGGAGGCTGTAAACTAGCATCAGCGGCAAATCGCAAATCAACAAATCAACAAATCAACAAATAATTTATGAGTAAGAATTTGATCTTAAATAAACTCGAAGGCGTTAAGGAAAGATTTGAAGAGGTTGGCAGGCTGCTTAATGAGCCTGGAGTGATGAGTGATATGAAGAATTACATTCACCTGAACAAGGAATATAAAGAACTGGATCCGGTTGTAGCTGCCTACAAGGAATATAAGAATACACTTATCAATATCGATTCAACCAAGGACTTGCTGGCCGTTGAAAAGGATGATGAAATGCGTGAAATGGCCAAAGCTGAACTTGATGAGCTTACCGGCAAGGTGGCTGATATGGAAGAAAACCTGAAAATTCTTCTGCTGCCTACGGATCCGCAGGATGAGAAAAATGCTATTCTTGAGATCCGGGCCGGTTCAGGCGGAGATGAGGCCAGTATTTTTGCCGGTGATCTGTTCCGCCTGTACACCAAATTCTGTGAGCAGAAAGGCTGGAAAATGGAAATCACCACTTTTACTGAAGGTACAGCAGGTGGTTATAAGGAAATCATTGTGGATGTCAGGGGAGACGGAGTGTATGGCATTCTGAAATATGAATCCGGTGTGCACCGCGTTCAACGGGTTCCGCAAACGGAAACACAGGGCCGGATACATACATCGGCAGCTTCTGTTGTTGTACTTCCCGAAGCAGAAGAATTTGATGTGGATCTGAAACAGGAAGACATCCGTATCGACAGGTTCTGTTCCTCCGGACCGGGCGGACAGTCGGTAAACACTACCTATTCTGCTGTGCGGCTTACCCATGTTCCCACCAATGTGGTTGTTTCCTGCCAGGACCAGAAGTCGCAGATCAAAAACCTGGAAAAGGCCATGTCGGAACTGCGTACACGGCTGTATAACCTGGAGTATCAGAAATATCTTGACAGTGTTGCCTCCCAGCGGAAAACTATGGTTTCAACCGGCGACAGGTCGGCCAAGATACGTACCTATAATTATCCGCAGGGCAGGGTAACTGACCACCGGATCAACCTCACCATGTATAATCTTCCCAGTATTCTTGACGGGAATATTCACGATATAATCAGCCAGTTACAGATGGCTGAGAATGCTGAACGGTTGAAGGCCACGGCCATTGTCTGACAAAACAGGAATTATGACACGGGAGCAGCTATTTGAACAGATTCAGAAAAAGCAGAGTTTTCTATGCCTGGGATTGGATACGGAAATGTCAAAGCTGCCCGGATCACCTGCTCGACGAAGAATTTCCCCTTTTTGCATTTAACCGCGCTATACTGGATGCAACGCACCACCTGATCGTTGCCTGCAAGCCCAATGTGGCGTTCTATGAATGCCTGGGAACCGATGGCTGGAAACAGTTTGAACTAACTGTGGATTATATTAAATTCAAGTATCCGGATATTCTGATTATTGCAGATGCAAAACGAGGCGACATCGGCAATACATCAAAAAAATATGCGGAAACCTTTTTTAAAAAACTGCCCTGTGATGCGGTAACGGTGGCACCCTATATGGGATCGGATTCCGTGCTTCCGTTTCTTGAATACCCCGACAAATGGGTGGTTTTGCTTGCCCTTACATCAAACCAGGGAGCCGATGATTTTCAGATGACAAGGATGGATAATGGGGAAAGGCTGTTTGAGATAGTTTTGCGTAAATCCTCCGAATGGGGAAATCCCGATAACATGATGTATGTGGTAGGTGCCACACGCGCTTCGATGCTGGCAAAGGTCAGGGAACTGGTGCCTGATCATTTCCTTCTTATCCCGGGCGTCGGAGCCCAGGGGGGAGATCTGACGGAAGTTGCAAAATACGGGCTCAACAGCCAGTGCGGGCTCATCGTGAATTCCTCCCGTGCCATCATCTATGCCGATTCCTCGACCCGCTTTGCCATCGTAGCCCGTGAGAAGGCAATGGAAATGCAACTGGAAATGGCGGAGATTCTAAAAGGTATTCGGTAATCGGTAATCGGTAATCGGTAATCAGTAATCGGTATTGTACGGTATTCTAGACAGTTATCCCCTGCATCCAGTATCCAGTGAATCGTAATGTCTATGTATCCAGAATTTGAATATCAGTCATCCTGGATTCGATCCAATATCCTAGCATTCAGTAATCCATCAATTCACCATTCACTGTCTTCCTCTAAAAAATTGCTTTTTCCTCGATATTTCGTACTTTAATCTCGTTATGAAAACGTTAAGGTATGACAGAGGAATTTATCCAGTTTATTTGGAAATACGGACTTTTCGATCGCTCAGGCCTCTTTTCCGATGCCGGCGATGAAATACAGGTGATCAGCCTGGGTGAACACAACGGGGATTCCGGTCCCGACTTCCTGAATGCACGTTTGAAAATTGGTTCCACTACCTGGGCTGGCAATGTGGAGATCCACCTGCGGTCGTCCGACTGGTTTCTGCACGGCCACCAGGAGGATAAGGCGTATGACAGCGTTATCCTGCATGTGGTGTATCAGCATAATCAATCCGTTACCCGGTCAAATGGTGAGACGATCCCGACGCTGGTGTTACCCTGCAATGAAAAACTGTATGGCAGTTACCAGAAACTGCTGGCCCGGAAAGGGATGATCCCCTGCCAGGACAGGATCCATCGGGTGGAACCCCTATTGCTCGATTGCTGGCTGAGTTCACTGGTTGTGGAAAGGCTTCGTAAAAAGACAGAACACATTGCCGAATACCTTCGCAGCAATAAAGGCAACTGGGAAGAGGCTTTTTATATAAGCCTGGCCCGGTCCTTTGGCTTCGGGCTGAACGCATCTCCTTTTGAACTTACGGCCAGGTCGCTTCCCCTGGCCATTCTCAACAGGCACCGGAATAATCCGCTCCAGGTGGAGGCCTTGCTGATGGGACAGGCCGGACTTCTTACGGAAGGAAGGATCTTCCCGGAATACTATTCGATTTTGCGAAATGAATTTGTATATCTCCAAAAGAAATACAAGCTCAAGCCCGTTGAATATCACCTCTGGAAATTTCTTCGGCTGAGACCTGTAAATTTTCCCACCCTGCGCCTTGCGCAGTTTGCAAACCTGATTCAGCAATCTGAGGGACTTTTTTCAAGGGTCATTGACTGTCCTGATTTGCAGGAACTGAAACGATTTTTTACATTGCAGGCTTCAGAATTCTGGAATTCTCATTATACCTTTGAAAAAACCTCGAAATACAGCGTGAAAACACTTGGCGAGGATGCTTTCAACAGTTTGGTGATCAATACGGTAATTCCTTTTTTATTTATTTACGGCAGCATGAACGGTCGAGGAAGAAACAAAAAACAGGGCGCTTGAATTACTGAACAGTATTCCGGCCGAATCCAACCGGATCACCCGTAAATGGGATCTGGCAGGCATCCGTGCTTCATCTGCTTTTTACAGCCAGGCGCTGCTGCAGCTCTATGGTGATTACTGTAATCACAGGCATTGCCTTTCATGTTCTGTAGGTACAAACCTGATAACAGCCGGAATTTAATGAAGCCCAAAAACTATACGAAATGCATATATCGCGCTGAGCCTGGTGCTGGGCATAGTAACAATCGGAACAGCCGGTTATATGCTGATCGAGTCCATGACTTTTACCGAGGCTTTTTACATGACCTTCATCACAATCGGGACGGTAGGTTTTCGGGAGGTCAGGCCGCTTGTCGGGTGCCGGTATGTATTTTACGGCCTTTCTTATTGTCTTTAGTTTTGGTATATTTGGATATGCAGTAACAACGATTATTCAATACGTAGCCGATGGCACATTCAGAAAAATTTATATCGACAGAAGGGTGAAAAGAAAAATCGAACATCTGAAAAACCACGTTGTGGTCTGTGGTTATGGTCGAAATGGTCGGCAGGCCGTTACCGAGCTTCTCGAACATAATGTACCGATTGTTGTGGTCGAAAGCAATGAGCAGATCATGTCAAGTGTGCAGGCAAATCCCAATCTGTTATACCTGCAGGGAGATGCCACCCACGATGAGGTGCTGAACAGCTGCCACCTTGCAACTGCAAAAGCACTTATCACAACCCTTCCTGTAGATGCCCATAATCTTTTTGTTGTGCTTACTGCCCGTGAGATTAATCCTAAAATGGCCATCATCAGCCGGGCATCTGATGAACATTCAGACGTGAAGCTGAAGCGGGCAGGGGCGACCAATGTAATCATGCCCGACCGGATTGGGGGTCAGCGCATGGCCAAAATGGTGGTGCAGCCGGATATTGTGGAGTTTCTCGAGTTCATGATGCTGCAAAGCATGGAAAGTGTTGCCCTTGAGGAGGTATTTTGCACAGATATTTCAGAAAGGTTCAATGGAATCCCCTTGCGGGAATTCGACCGCCAGAATGATTCCGGTGCCAACATCATCGGCATGAAACGGTCCGACAAATCCATCGTCATCAATCCCCTTCCTGAACTGATCCTTACGCCGCAGGACAAGATCTTTGCCCTCGGCACCCGAACCCAGGTGCAGCGGCTGCGGATTTTGCTCAATTCGGGGAGTTAGGCTGTTAGGCTGTATGCGCAATCGTAAATCGTAAATCGTCAATCGTAAATTTTGGGTTTATTCATTGTTATCTAAAAAAAAATAAATACTTTTGCAATTCAAATTTTGTAGAAGTGTAATTAATTAAAAATTATGTATTTAACTACTGAAAAGAAAAAGGAGATTTTTAAATCATTCGGTAAGTCAGAAACCAATACCGGAGCCTCTGAGAGTCAGATTGCCCTGTTTACTCTCCGGATTAACCACCTCACCGAACACCTTAAAATAAGCAAGAAGGACTTTTCTACGCAGCGTGCCCTACTCAGACTGGTTGGAAAGCGCAGAAGGCTCCTTGATTATCTTCGGGAAGTCGATATTGAAAGATACCGTTCGATTCTGAAAGAACTGAACCTCCGTAAATAAAGAAAAACAGGCAATTCTGAAATTGCCTTTTTCTTTTTTGATATATGGCCATACAGGCCATCCATTTATTTTAATTTATTTATTTTATGTTTAAGACATTTCAAAAGACCATTGCCCTTAATGATGGTAGGTCCATAATCCTGGAAACCGGCAAGCTGGCAAAACAGGCTGACGGTGCTGTTGTGTTAAGATTGGGCAATACAATGTTGCTGGCCACGGTGGTTACAGCAGCTGAAGGCGCTGAAGACAGCGATTATATGCCACTGCAGGTGGAGTACAAAGAGAAATTCTCGGCCATCGGCCGTTTTCCTGGCGGATTTTTAAAACGGGAGGCCAGGCCCAGCGATAGGGAAATTCTGGTATCACGGCTTATTGATCGTGCTTTAAGACCCCTTTTCCCGGATAATTACCATGCCGATACATTTGTAAACGTAATGCTTATTTCGGCCGACAAGGATACAATGCCGGATGCACTGGCCGGACTGGCTGCATCTGCCGCACTGATGGTTTCGGATATTCCTTTTAAGGGACCGATTTCGGAAGTAAGGGTCGCCCGCATTGACGGGAAATTCGTTATCAATCCCTCCTTTACCGATTTGGGAAGGGCTGATATCGACATGATGGTTGCGGCTACTATGGAAAACATTGTGATGGTGGAAGGCGAGATGAGTGAGGTTTCCGAAGAGGAAATGCTCGAAGCCCTTGCGGTTGCCCACGAAGCCATCAAGGTTCAGTGCCAGGCACAGACCGACCTGATGATCGATGCCGGTAAATCAGTGAAGCGTGAATATTCCCATGAAGTGCATGATGAAGAACTTCGCAAGCAGATTTGGGAAGCCGGATACGACAAATACTACAATATTGTAAAGACCTTCACGGCCAAACATGAGCGCCACGATGCACTGGGCAAGGTGAAAGCCGATTTTGTGGCAGCCCTTCCGGAAGGAAATACCATGAAGAAATCACTTATTGAGCGTTATTTTCACGATGTGGAAAAAGAGGCTGTCCGCAAACTCATTCTGAATGAAGGATTGCGCGTTGACGGACGGAAAACCACAGATATAAGGCCAATCTGGTGTGATGTGGATTATCTTCCCGGCGCACATGGCTCTGCTGTATTTACACGCGGAGAAACCCAGTCGCTTACCTCGGTAACCCTTGGTACCAAGCTGGATGAAAAAGAAATTGATGAGGTTCTTTTCCACGGGACTGAAAAATTCGTATTGCATTATAATTTCCCGCCTTTCTCTACAGGAGAAGCCAAGGCTTCACGCGGCATCGGCCGTCGTGAGATCGGACACGGGAATCTTGCCCACAGGGCTTTAAAACGAATGATCCCTGCTGATAACGTTTATGCTATCCGCGTAGTTTCTGATATCCTTGAATCAAACGGTTCCTCTTCCATGGCTACAGTATGTGCCGGAACAATGGCTCTGATGGATGCCGGTGTGAAAATTCTCAAACCGGTGTCAGGGATTGCAATGGGACTGATCACCGATACCAAATCGGGAAAGTATGCCATTCTGTCTGATATTCTGGGCGATGAAGATCACCTGGGCGACATGGACTTCAAGGTAACAGGCACCCGCGACGGAATCACTGCCACGCAGATGGACATCAAGGTAGAAGGACTGACATTTGAGGTATTGAAAAAAGCACTGGCGCAGGCACGCGATGGCAGAATGCATATTCTCGGCAAACTCATCGAAGCTATTCCGCAGCCACGACCGGATTATAAGCCCAATGTACCGCGTATGGTGAAGATCATTATACCGAAAGAACTCATTGGTGCAGTAATCGGACCCGGTGGACGGGTTATCCAGGACATCCAGGCTAAGACCGGTGCCGTGGTGAATATCGAAGAAATTGACGGACATGGAGAGGTAAATGTTTCTGCTGTTGACAAAGCATGTATTGACGCGGCTCTCGCACGTATCAACGGAATTGTTGAACAACCCGAAGCCGGCAAGACCTATAAAGGTATTGTAAAGGGAATTCAGGCATTCGGCGCCTTCGTTGAAATATTGCCCGGCAAACAGGGTCTGTTGCATATATCGGAAATCGATTGGCAACGGGTTGAAAATGTGGAAGATGTCCTTAAAGAAGGAGATGAAGTTGAAGTTAAGCTGTTGGAAGTTGATTCCAAAAGCGGTAAACTGAGTCTTTCCCGCAAGGTATTATTGCCCGTACCTGAAGGTTTTGTTCCGCAGGCCAGCAGGCCCAGAGAATCACGCGATCGTGATTCGAGGAATAGCGGACATGACCGGAGAGACGGTGGACGTGACCGTGATCGGCGCGACAATCGCGGACCACGTGACAGAAGGGATTAAAACGGGAACCGGTGTAATCGGTATTCGGTAATCGGTATTCGGTAATAGGAATATATTGTAGAGACAAGGCATTGCCTTGTCTCTACGATTTCAGGTATATAACGGAATCACAGCACAAAATAAATCCGGTTCAATTTGAACCGGATTTATTTATATATCTCCATTCGTCATCCCGCATCCAGTATCCAGTATCCAGCATCCAGTATCCAGATATTCCAGCATCCAGTATCCATTATCAATTTAAGAATTGGACCTCTCCGTATAATGCTTATTAATAGGTAATTGGCTTTTGGCGTGATTTTTGATATTGCAGTCCTCGTGATTACAACGTTTTTTGCTATTGGATATTATCACGATTTTTGTATTTTTGTTAATAATCTTTAAAACGTATTAGGCAAAATCTATTAATTTTATATTAAACATTTGTGAGCTTGTATACATATATCACATACGCTTGCATTGCGCATTTTCAAATTGTAAAACAAATATTTAACTAATCATGAAGAAAACTAGACAGAACTATCTAACCATTGCCGTTATTGCTGCTTTGTTTATGAGCGGCTGTGCCGGTCTTAACAAAATGAAGGACAAGGCCCCTACTGTTACATATAAAGTAACTCCCGACCCCCTTCAGGAACATGCAGGTGTGGTAAATGTAAAGGGCGATGTTACTTTTCCCGAAAAGTATTTCAACAAAAAAGCAGTGGTTGTTGCAACTCCTGTTTTGAAATATGAAGGTGGCCAGACTGAATTAGCTCCCGTTACCTTACAGGGTGAAAAAGTAGAAGCCAATAATAAGGTAATTGCTTATGCCGGTGGCAGCTATTCTTTTGATGCTAAAACTGATTACAAGCCTGAAATGATGAAATCACAACTGGTGGTTAAATTTTCTGCCAGGATTAAGGAAAAAACACCGGTTGAATATGAATCTGCCAAGATTGCCGACGGTGTGATTGCAACTCCTATGCTTGTAGTGGTTGATCCGAAAACCGTTACCCTGCCGGATAATTTCAAACGGATCATTCCGGAAACCTATTCTGCCGACATTCATTACCAGATTAACAATGCTGATGTCCGCAAAACTGAATTGAAATCAGATGAGAGTAAAGGCTTTTGAAAAACAAGTGGCTGACGCAAAGGCTACTCCCAACAAACAGATCAAGGATGCCAAGATCTCCGCTTATGCTTCCCCCGATGGTCCGATTGACCTGAACACCAAGCTGTCAGCAAAACGTGAAACTTCTGCACAGAAGTATTTCACAAAAGCCATGAAGGACAACAAAATCACCGAAGCTGAAGCTGCAAATTTCCTGAGCCTGATGACAACTCCCGAAGACTGGGACGGATTCAAGGCTGCTGTTGAGAAATCAAACATCCAGGATAAAGATCTTATCCTCCGTGTTCTGTCAATGTACTCCGATCCGGTTGTAAGAGAAAAAGAAATCAAGAATATTTCCAAGGCTTATAGCGAAATTGCAAAAGACGTCCTTCCCCAGCTGCGCCGTTCAGTTATGAGCGTGGATGTTGAGGTAGTAGGAAAAAGTGACGAGGAATTGCTGAGTGCCGGACTGAATAGTCCTTCCTCCCTTAACCTGGAAGAAATACTTCATGCCGGTGCATTGGCAAAGGATGCAAAACAAAAAGCCCAGATTTACAAAGCAGCTACCGAACAATTCCCAACCTGTTTCAGGGCAAAGAATAACCTCGGTGATGCTTATGTTCAGCTTGGCAATATTCCTGAAGCTAAGAAAGCTTTCGAAGCCAGCAAGGCAATCAATGACAATCCTTCTGTAAAAGCTAACCTCGGCGCCGTTGCATTGGCACAGGGTGATCTGAAAACTGCTGAAGAACTGCTTACAGCCTCCATGGCTGCCGGTGACGCAGTCAGCTACAACCTTGGTATTATCAAAATCAAACAGGGCGACTATGCTGCCGCTGTGAATTATTTTGGTAACAAACCTTCATTCGACGCTGCTTTGGCTCAATTACTCAACGGAGGAAACGACAAAGCTATGGCTACTTTGAATTCTCTGGGTGATACAAAAGACGCCTGGGTATATTATCTGAAGGCTGTTGCAAGTGCAAGAGGCGGCAATGTTGACGGTGTTGTTGCTAACCTTCGTACTGCTGCAGGTCTCGATGCAAAAGTAAAGGCTTACGCTGCTAAAGATGCAGAATTCCTGAAATTCGCCGATAACGACGCTTTCAAACAGGTAATTCAGTAATAAGATATCATGATAAAAAAATTGCCGTCAGTTTAAACTGACGGCAATTTTTTTTTGACCGTACTACCGCTTCCTCCTACACAGCCGAAACCTTCAATTCCCTCTCTGCCAATACATCATTGTACAGTGTGGCAAATGAACTGCCTATCCACGACAGGGCTGGTAATACACCCACAACCAGAACACACAATCCGGCAATGAAGATCCAGAACGATACAAAAGCCATCCCAAAGATTGTCCAGCCATAACCACGGGTCATTCTCCAGCTTTCTTCCACGGCGGTTATCGGATCGAGACCCTTATCCATTACGAGGTAACCAACAAAAGCAAGCCGGCAGGCTATGATAATCCCCGGAATAACAAGCATGATGAAACCAAGCATTACCAGGGCAACGGTCAGCAGGTTTGCCAGAACAACGCCCAGGTAATTCTGTTTGAATCCCCTGACAAGCATATTGAAATCAGGTCTGATTTCCCTTACGGCCTGCAAAAACATCATCTTCCCCCCATATTTGAAAACAGGCACAATTAACAGACCCCAGGCCAGGGCAAGTAAACCTAATAGCACGCCGATCATACCAAGAGCCAGCCATTGCATATCGTGCATTCGCCAACCCATCTGGTCCCAGTTCCACGGTTGATGCGGATTCATATTCCATCTGAAACTTTGGGTAGGTCCGGTAACGAGACCGACTACAATCACGACCAGCAACAGAATCAGAAAATTCTTTTTCATTACTTCCCATCCATAACCGAAACTGTTGTTCAGGGATGGTATTCGTTTGTTTTGATCAATTACTTCCATTTTCTTATGTTTTATGTTTTGAAATCTTCACCAAAATTACAATCCGGCCAGCCATCTTTCTTCATACCAAAGTAGTGATTGTATAAAAAACTACTTTGGTAGGAACACTACTACTTTAGTAGTTCAAATTTTTATGTTTTGATCAGAGATAATATATATCTTTAATTATGGTTAAATACGTGATCACTCTTGTGTTTGTCCTGTCTGCCGCCCTTGCTTCCGGCAGCATCGTGATATCATCAAGGCTGCGCAGCAGGTACAAACCCGGAATCTTCGGAACGCTCATGTATTACCAGATCTTTTATTTTACCTATGGATTTTATGCCATATGGGGCCAGGTCATTCTTTATTCCTTTTTGTCTCCCTTCCTTTCCGGCGAGCTTTTAAACAGGGTAACCAATATCCTGGTTCTCATCGGTTCACCCTTTGTGATTTTTACCTGGCTTATGTTAATCAGGTTAACAAGGGAATTGTCCGGTCGCGAAATTCGAATCCCCTTCGTTTTTTACTATGTTATTTTGATTTTGCTTCTGGTTTCAGGTGCAGGTTTTCTTATGTCAAGGTTTGAACTGGCGAACCTGTTTACAATTATCAAGTACTGTTTTGTATTAATGAATTTCACTTTTACAATAACCGGCATCGTGTACCTTTTGTCCTATCCGAAGCATAAGGCGATGTTGCGGAAAAGGGACATGAAAAATATCGCCATGGGACTTCTCATGCTTGTCTTTCTTCAGAATGCCTTTTTGCTCGATTATCGGGATAATATCTATATAGCCCTCGGATTTATACTCCTGTTTTTTATGGGTGGAGCCTTTGTACCGCTTTATATCCAATACCAGTCCGATCTGTCGGTATTACGTCCCGCAAAGGAAGAAAAGATCACTTTTGATCTTCTTTGCACCAGGTTCGATATCACTCCGCGTGAAAGGGAAATCATACAGGAAATCTGCAAAGGGCTATCGAACCAGCAGATTGCGGATACGCTTTTTATCAGCCTGCAAACCGTGAAGGATCATACCAGCCGGATATACTATAAAACCAATTGCACAAGCCGGGCGCAGTTGATTACCATGGTTAACGGGAAGAGAGTGACAAGTGACGAGTGACGAGTGACAAGGAGTTGATAGTTGATAGTTGAAAGTTGATAGGGATACCAATTTCCAAACATATATTTCAATAATCATGAAAACAAATAAAAATTTTCTTCGGCCGCTTGTTAATGGCGGTTTTATTAATGAATGCAGGATGGGTGCTTAACGCACAGACCTATGAAAAAGCATCCTATTCTGTTCTTGTTGATAACAGTTTTATGAATGACTGGCTGGTACTGGGTCCTGTCAAATTCAGCACCGTTGGTACCACCCCTGATGAAAGCCAGCAAAGAGCGGCATTTGATAAGAATTAACTGACCAGTGTACCGTTAAATGGTGGAAAATTGCCAGCCCGTGTAAAAATCGGGAACACGGATTATTCATTTAAACCGGTCAGTTCAAAGGATGGCATTATTGATTTTAGCACTGTTCTGGGAGCCACGGATTATGCAATCGCTTTTGCACTGGCGGAAATTAAACTGGAGGCGCCCATGAAAGTGCTTATGGGAGTCGGAAGCGACGACGATATTAAAATATTTCTAAACGGCACCCTTGTACACAGTAACTGGATAGCCAGGGCCAACACTCCCGATGACGATATGGTCGTTCTTGATTTGAAAAAGGGAAGCAACCAGATCCTTGTCAAGGTTCAGAATATTACCCTCGACTGGTCATTTTCCATGCGGAAAATCGGCAGTGCATCAAATAAATGACCACCTGTGTACAATCTGCCGGAAGGGGCAACCTGGATGATGTAAAACTGTTGCTTGCCAATGGCGCGGATATAAATGCACAAAGTGGAGCAGGACTTACGGCATACCAGTCAGCCATGATCCATGGCCGTGAAAAAGTAATGGATTTTTTAAAGGAAAAGGGCGCCAAAACGGATTTGCCCATGCCATCGCTTGAAAAACTGGCCGATCATGTTTTTGTTAGTGCACAGTCGGGTGAAACACCCGGAGTGTCTGTCCTGATTGCCAGGAATGGACAAATCCTTTATCAGAAGGGATTTGGCTATGCCGATGTGGGAAACAGGGTGCCGGTTACTCCGGAAACAAAATTCAGGATCGGTTCCATAACCAAACAATTCATCGCAACAGCCATCCTGAAGATGCAGGAAGAGGGAAAACTCAGCGTTGAGGATAAGCTTTCGAAATTTGTTCCCGGATTTCCGCGTGGAGATGAGGTCACCATCCGGCACCTGCTTACCCATACATCGGGGATCCACAGCTATACAAACAGGCCCGGCTTCCTGAAATATGTTACCATGCCCATAACACCTGCAGCACTGGTGGATACAATCAAGGCATATCCCTACGACTTCAATCCCGGTGATCGCTACCTCTACAATAATTCAGGATTTTTCCTGCTTGGATATATAATCGAAAAAATGTCAGGGATGAGCCTGGCTGATTATCTGAAGGAAAACCTGTTTAAACCGTTGGGAATGAATAATACGGGTGTATATACGGTAACCAGGTTACTTGACCATGAAGCGTATGGTTATGACAGGGATAACGTGAATATTACCAAGGCCCTGAACTGGGATATGACCTGGGCCGGGGGTGCAGGTTCACTGTATTCTACCGCACCGGATCTCTATACATGGAATGAAGCCGTCTTCAACGGCAAGGTTCTGTCGCGCCGAAAGTCTGAAGGCCGCCTTTACACCTGCTGTTCTGAACAGCGGTGAAAAGACCGATTACGGATTTGGATGGTCCCTGTCGGATTATCGCGGATACCAAATTCATATCACACGGCGGGGGATTGCATGGCTTTCTTGTCCTATATTGCCCGTCAGCCCGAGGAGAAAACTACGGTGGTGGTACTCTGTAATTCCACCCAACCTCCCGCAGGCATCAATCCCACATCCAATGCGTTTACCCTGGCCGAATTTGTATTGTGGAAAAACATGGCAAAACAATCCACGATCACATCCGATATCCAGGTTGATGAGAAAATCCTGGCAAGCTATACCGGAAGGTATGATTACGGGCAGGGCATGATACTGAAAGTTACGCTCGAAGGAAAACAACTATACGCCCAGATGACCGGCCAGCCTAATTTTCCGATATTCCCTGCATCGGATACGTGAATTTAACTGGAAGGTGGTAGATGCCAGTATAAAATTCGTGACCGATGAAACAGGAAAAGTCACCCATGCCATACATCATCAGAACGGGCAGGAAATGGAAGTAAAAAAATTGCCGGATGAAGCCCGGATTATCCGTTGATCCGGCCATTTTTGACGGTTATGCGGGCAAATATGACGGGGGTAACAACCTGATAATAGTCGTTACAAGGGAAGGGGACAAATTATACATGCAGGGGCCCGGTTTGCCAAAATACCAGCTTATTCCCGCATCCACAACCGAATATTTTACCGAAGAAGTAAAGGCCAGGTTCACCTTTAAACAGGACGAATCAGGCAAGACCAACGAGCTAACCGTAAATTTTGACGGACAAATTTTTCCGACGAAGAGAGTTACAGTGACAAGTGACAAGGGACGAGTGACGAGGAAGAACAATCCCTTTAGGGATTGACTATTGGTAGAAAGGATTGACAAGGGACGAGGAACAGTAAACAATGAACAATGAACGTTGAACGGAGCTTGATTTCTGGAATTCTGTTTATCTCCTCGTTCGCCTTGTCCTATAGTCAGGATACGGTGAAATCATAAAGGCAGGATGTTGTTTCCGTAATGATGAATTTAAATATAGGCATCAGGATTGGTAAATGAAATTAAAAGTTACTTAATTCAACTCGTAAAGACTCTCATCCATGAAAAAGACTATCCTTTTTTCGCTTATTGCGATCATTCTTTACTCATGCTCAACAAACAAAAAGCAGGATTCCCTTTATGGCAACCTGGAGAAAAGAGTCGACAGCCTGGTGCAGCCCTACATTGACAGTGCAAAAGTGGCTGGCATTGACATAGCCGTGTATAAAAATGGCGAACCCTTGATACACAAAGGATACGGTTGGGCTGACCTTGAATTCGATGTTAAAATGCCTGTAGATGCGTCATTTGAGATCGGATCGGTTACAAAGCAGTTTACGGGTGCCGCCATTTGCCAGTTGGCAGAGGCAGGCAAACTGAACCTGGACGATGATATAACAAAGTATATAAAGTTTAATACCCTCGGGAAAAAGGTTACCATCCGGAACTTGCTGAGTCATACTTCGGGAATAAAGGGCTATACCGAGTTACCTGTATTTGAGAAATTGTCCATGTTTACTTATAAACGGGATACGCTCCTGCGATTACTGGAGAAAGAACCTTTTGATTTTAACCCGGGAGATGCATTGATTTACAGCAATAGCGGCTTTTTCATGCTTGGACTGATTATTGAAAAAGTATCCGGAATTACCTATGAGGAATATGTGAAGAAGAATCTTTTTGAGAAGGCGGGAATGAAAAACTCATACTATGGCAGTGAAACCAGGGTGATAAAGAACAAAGCCCATGGCTATGACACAGGAGAAATGGAATATGATAAGAATGGCAATCCGACAGGTCACAGCAGGCTGGTGCATGCAGCCTATCTCGATCATACCTGGCCCTTTGCCGCAGGTTCGCTGTGTTCAACAACGGAAGACCTGGCTGAATGGAATGATGCCCTTCACCATGGGAGGATCCTTGGCGAAAAAATGTATAAGGAATTCATTACACCGGCTGTTTTAAATGACGGTACTATAACACATTATGCCAAGGGAATAACTCTTTCTGAACAGGATGGAAGGCGCCTGATCTCCCATGGCGGCGGAATAAACGGATATCTTTCCCAGAACAATTATTATCCCGATGAGAATGTCAGTATTGTTGTGTTGATCAATACAACCGGGCCTGTTTCCCCGGATGAGATAAGCAGATCACATCGCTGATTTTTTCTTTGGAAAAGCTTCATTGAAAACCCGATTCCGTTTCATGGCGATGATTCAAAATTTCCAGGAACATACAAAGGAGCAGGAAGGGGTGATAATTTTTCTGTTATTGTGACTAAAAATGACTCAGCCGTTTCAGTAAAATTGCCCTACGAAAGGAAGCCAAAAGATCTGCAATATCTCCCGGACAGTTCCTGGACGGATGGCTCCTGGAGGTATTGGTTCAGGGGGAATGAATTGCGGATTGATCAGACATATGGATACCTGATTTTAAAAAGAGAGTAATAATCCATGACTGACGCAACCTAAAACAGCAATCCGGCATCTGGTATAAAAACTCATACGGTTCATGAAAACGATCTCTAAAATTCTCCTGGTTTTATGCTTTTTTGCCTGGATATCCTGTGAAGAAAATACTGATCCGGTTATCGATGATTCAGAACTTTTAATAGGTTACTGGGTCAATCCAATTGGCATTGATACGTTACTGAAATATGAGAGGGCAGGCGGACTAAAAGAAGATGCCTACAGTTTTGGTTTTAAGACTGGACATTCGTTTGTGGAAAGAAAAAATGAAGGATGGTGTGGAACTCCTCCGGTAACCTTAAAGGATTACCAGGGAACATGGGCAAAGCATGATTCTTTAATCGATATAAATGTGCCTTATTGGGGCGGTACTGCACATTACCAGTGGAAGATAATATCATTGGATAAAAGTTCTCTGACAATTGCAGTAGTAAAACAGGAATTTAAAGAGTGATTTTCGATTGTTACGCCTTCGGCGTATTAGGTTTTAACGCAAAGCACGCAAAGATATTCGCAAAGTGCGCAGAGTGAGGCGCTTTGCTTTTCGAAGATCGCAGAGCATTCGATAGCCTCTTTCAAACCAATGACAGGATTAATCTGCGAGAACCGCAGGAACCTCTTTTCAAGACTCCAGAACTGCTGAACGTGCATTGTTACCAACAGACAATGCTCTGATGGGATTCGCCTTTGTGCAAAACTGCAGAACTGCAGAACTGCAGAACTGCAAAACTGCAGAACTGCAAACTGCAAAACTATTTCTTCACATACTGCCGGAAAACCTCCCATAAAACAATTCCCGCGCTGACAGCGATATTCAGCGAATGCTTGGTGCCATGCTGCGGAATTTCGATGGCGCCGTCGCAGAGATCCACCACCTCCTGGTCCACCCCATTGATCTCGTGCCCGAAGATAAGCACATACTTTTCCCCCGCTTCAATCCTGAAGTCATGCAAGGCACAGCTGTGAACGGTTTGCTCCACGGCAAACATGCGGTATCCCTGTTTCCGCAATTCCTGAATGGCAGTCGTCGTGTGCTCATAATACTTCCAGTCCACCGATTCCGTAGCACCCAGTGCAGTCTTGCTGATCTCCCTGTGGGGTGGGGTGGCGGTGATACCACACAGGCAAATGCCCTCAATCAGAAATGCATCACAGGTACGGAATATGGAACCGATGTTATTCAGACTCCTTACATTGTCGAGCACAACCATCACCGGATTTTTGCCGGCTTTCCTGAATTCGTCCACCGTCTTTCTGTTCAGTTCTTCATTCCGTAATTTTTTCATGGAGTATAATGCTTGTGAATTAAGTACAATGATAGCAATAGATAAAAAAATTTAAATATTTTCGTAAACTGAATTTAACGAAAATTTGCGTAACCATGAATATTCATGAATATCAGGGCAAAGCGATACTTAGCCAGTTTGGCGTTGCCGTACCCGCTGGAATTGTTATAGATGATGCGGCTGATGCCGCAAAGGCTGCCCTGACATTGCAGGAAAAAACAGGTACCAATACCTGGGTGGTGAAAGCGCAGATTCATGCCGGTGGCCGCGGAAAGGGAGGCGGAGTAAAACTGGCCCGCAACCTGGAGGAAGTGACCAAACGGGCAACCGACATCCTGGGAATGCAGCTGGTTACCCCGCAGACAGGTCCCGAAGGAAAAAAAGTACGCAAGGTGCTGATTCAGCAGGATATTTATTATCCCGGCGACAGTCCCCTCCGGGAATTGTACATCAGTGTTCTGCTGAACCGTTCCACCGGTAAAAATATAATTATGTATTCTACCGAAGGAGGAATGGATATAGAAACCGTGGCTGAAAAAACACCGCATCTCATTTTTAAGGAAGAAATTCATCCCGGTATCGGCATACAGCCTTTCCAGGCCCGGAAAATCGCTTTTAACCTGGGATTGCAGGGAAAGGCTTTCAAGGAGATGACTAAATTTGTCACTTCCCTTTACCAGGCCTATGTGCAGAGTGACGCTTCGCTGATCGAAATAAATCCCCTGCTTAAATCATCCGATGACCTGATCTATGCTGCCGATGCCAAGGTAAACCTGGATGACAACGCATTATACCGCCATCCTGAATACGAGGCCATGCGCGATGTGAATGAAGAAGATCCCGCTGAAACAGAAGCTTCGAAATTCAATCTCAATTTTATCAAGCTAAACGGCAATGTAGGCTGTATGGTAAATGGGGCCGGACTCGCAATGGCCACCATGGACATCATTAAGCTGTCGGGCGGTGAACCGGCAAACTTTCTGGATGTGGGAGGCACGGCCAATGCCCAGACTGTTGAGGCAGGTTTCCGGATCATTCTCCAGGAGCCCAGCTGTAAAAGCTATCCTGATCAATATATTCGGGGGTATTGTACGTTGTGACCGGGTTGCACAGGGTGTTGTGGATGCCTATAAATCCATCGGCACGGTTCGCGTGCCTGTAATTGTTCGCCTGCAGGGCACTAATGCAGCCGAGGCCAAGGTACTGATCGATAATTCAGGGTTAAAGGTGTTTTCCGCCACCCGGCTCCAGGAAGCAGCTGATCTTGTAAAAAAGAACGTTTAGTCCGGAACCGGCATTGTTTGTGACTGCAGTCGCAATACGGCTTGTTTTTTGATTCTCCGCAACGGCACAGGAGTATTTCCTGTTCTCCGGTAATGATCTTGCCCGATGAATCCCTGAAGCTGAAGTTTCCTTTCACAATCATGGGTCCGTTTGGGATGATCCGAACCTCGGGGGTGTTTTTGTTGCTTTCCTCCGTTTCTGCCATGTCTTTATTTTCCTGTATAACCTACTTTTCTGTGTGTACCGTCGCAATAGGGCGGGTTATCCGACCTGCCGCAGCGGCATAAGGAGGTAATTTTAAAATGCCGTAATTCCTTGCCATCCACATCATAAATCGTAAAATCACCTTTCAATACAAGGGGCCCGTCCTCCATGATCCGTGCTTCTGCCATCACTTCCTGCGGTTCAGGGACTTTTTCGGGCTCGATCTCGGTATTGTACTTATAGGTAAGGGCCTGGGTCGGACATAATTTTACCACACGCACAATTTCCGCGGTAGACGCACCATCCATATTTACCCAGGGCCTTTTTCTCGGATTGAATACCTCGATCAGCTCCCGGTAACAGGTGGTGGCATGAATGCATTTTTTTGGCTGCCAGTATACGGTAATCTCCCCGTTTGTATAATTCCTGTCAGTCTTGTCCATCTTCGATTTTTTCCAAAAATAGCAAATAAACAGGTTAGCATGCCAGTATTATTCATACTAAATTTGGCATTTATTTTGATATTCCTTCCTGTATGCTTAGATTGATCGTGATTTCAGGTTTACTCGTATTGATTTCCCTTGCCGGCACGGCACAGGATACAATACGCATCGATCTGGGCGGCTATCCGGTGAAAGCAGTGGTACAGGGCAATGACACTATATTGATAGCCAACCTGGATGAGGCGGTGATTCAGCCCCATACCAACAAACCCACCAATCGCGATATGCGGCAATACAGGAAACTTGTTTATAATGTAAAAAAGGTATATCCCTATGCCAAGCTGGCCGGTGAAAAGTTCGCCAAAATAAACGCGCATATGGACAGCCTGGAAACAAAAAGGGAGCAGCGGGAATATATTAAACAGGTGGAAAAGGAAATCCTTCAGCAATATGAAGAAGACCTGAAAAACCTCACCATTACCCAGGGCCGGATTCTGATCAAGCTGATCGACAGGGAAACCAGTGAAACGTCCTATGAGGTGGTGAAGGACCTGCGCGGGTCCTTTCAGGCGGCTCTCTGGCAGACTGTGGCCCGCATGTTCGGATCAAACCTGAAAACAGAATTCGACGCGGCGGGGGAGGACCGCACCATTGATGAGATTATGGTGATGATTGAACGGGGACAGCTTTAGGGACAAGGGACAAGGGACGAGGGACGAGGAAGAATATCCTGTTTGAGATTGCCTGTCGGCAAAGGACAAATCTAGTGTTAGGAATTCGTACTTTGTCACATTAATAGCAATCAGTTTTGTTCTTCTCCGTTTTTCTTTGCCTTGTTCGAAATTCGTTTCAACAGAGGATACATTAATGTTAGTATTCCCGGGACATTCATATCACTCATACAAACAATAATTGCAGTATGCTTTAAACTTTTAGGAATTGTTTTATTGTCAGTAAGGCCATCTGCAGCCAACCCATAAAGTATCCTTAAGGAGTTTTCAAATCCGGTATGTCCTGGTCTTAATTTTACGTTGAATTTAATTTCTTTGTCTGTTGGGTTAAAGAATCTATGCAATGACATCGGTTCAACTGTATGTGTTTCACCCATGCTTAAAATCTTAGTACCTCTCCTTCCTAATTTTAAACCTACCTTTCCGTCTATTGGTGTAAAGGTTTCGGAGTAAGTCTTATGGTAATGCAGTGGATTTCCTCCTCCTGGCATTAGTGTAATTTCAGCTTCAGTTATTTTTCCACTGGATTCTTCAGCTGTCTGCAGAAACGTGACAACATCTTTAATGATGGGGTTTACGATTGTCCTTTTCATTTTCAAAATGGTTAATTCTTTTTGCGTCTGTCAGGTTTCGCTATAACATTTGGAGGTATAAAAAGTTGCCGGTTGCGGGTGATTTCCTGAAGAATTCCCGGCTACGCAAAAAAATTATTCTCTTAAACCTGTTTCATTCATCCTAAAGCAAACTTATGCACCGGCGTGTATTCAGGCCCGTCAGGGGTGAGGCGACTTTCGTAAAGAACAATCTTCCGTACGTTTTCAGATTGAAAAACCGTATCCTTGTAAACGCCGATTAACTGGCTCAGGTGATTCAGATGGCGCATGGATTTTATCCTTCCGAGTGTGAGATGGGGTGCAAAAGGCCTTGTCATCCACTTCAAATTCAAGTGACTCCAGTACCTTGTCCGTATCTGTTTTAATCTCCTGAAATTCTTTTTCTGATTCACAGCCAATCCAGAGCACCCTGGGTCATGGATGTTTCTGAATACACCAAGTCCCGCCAGGGTGAGTGTTAAAGGAATGATGGGCTTTTATGACGGATTCAATACCAGATGACAAGGCCGGGAATAATATCTTCTTCCGTATCTCCCAGAAATGCCAGGGTAAGGTGCATCTGATCCTTCCTTACCCAGTTGATCTTCTCCATCCGCAGCGTATGCCGGATATCATCATAGGCATCGAGCAATGCTTGCTCCGGGGTTGATGTCTACGGCGAGGAATAGTCTTTTCATTCTTTCCGGCATTTCGCAATCATGTCCAGGTTCTGCTGCTTTCCCCAATGGGGCATAAAGGACATTTTGGGAACAAATTCATTGAATTTTTCAGCGGCCTGTCTCAAAGTGTGGCAAAGCCTTCTCTGGTCCTCCTCCGAATATTTTAGGCGTGTAATAAACATTCATGGCATACAGAAAATAGGCCCGCGGATCACCCGGATTTACTGGTTCCGCCTTCTTTATCTCCGAATCAGCTTTCAGGGAATACTCCAATCCCCGTTCCATGGGACTTACATCAATCCTGGCCTGGTAAAGAAATGCCTGCATGGAGGCTAATTCCGACAGATCAGGATGCCGCATCCGTGATGTGTCGATATACACCTGGGCCTTATCACACAGTGCCTCTTTCTGTTTCGTATCGGGTTCCCTGAAACTGGCCAGTATGAAACTCAGTGCGGAATACAGGGGAGCCAGCCACTCGTCCTTTTTCTTGTCGGTCAGCGACATCAAAATAATTACCTGCTCTTCAAAATCCTGGTAGGTTTTTGAGGATTCGATCATACGGAGACCTTTGTTGTACACGGCAGAGTCCATAAGGGTCTGCGCGCCGGAACCGGTAAACAGCAAAACACCGAAAAGAATGATAAAAATCCGTTTCATAATATTTTGATTATGGTATAGATTTCAGCACCTTCAGAATTTTCTATTTTCAGTCAATTGTCCAGGAATTCGTCCCGTTTCTTACTAGTCCCTCGTCCCTAGTCCCTTGTCCCTATCCTCGTCCCTAAATTCCCTTCCTCTTGATAATCGTCATCACCGTATAAATGATAATTTTAAAATCAACATACAGTGACATATTATCGAGGTAGATCAGGTCGTATTTCAGCCGGTCGATCATCTGGTCCACATTTTCGGCATATCCGTATTTCACCTGTCCCCAGGAAGTGATCCCCGGTTTCACCTTGAGCAGGTGGAGATAATGCGGGGCCTGTTTTGTGATCTGGTCAATAAAGTATTTTCGTTCAGGCCTGGGCCCTACAAGTGACATGTCGCCCTTCAGTACATTGAAAAAATTGGGGATCTCGTCCAGCCGCGATTTCCGCATGAATTTTCCAAAGGGTGTGATGCGGCCGTCATTTCGTGAGGATAGTTCGGGTCCGTTCTTTTCAGCACCGCTCTGCATCGAACGGAACTTATAGATGATAAATGGCTTGCCATATCTTCCCACCCGTTCGTGACTGTAGAATATGGGTCCCTTGGATGTGAAGTTTTACGCCGGCCATCAGGAACAGGCTGATGGGCAGTGTGATGATGATGGCTAACAGGGAAACAGTATAATCAAGAAAGCTTTTCACATTCGCCTGCCAGGCCGGCATCAGGCTCTGGGAAACCGAGATCAGCGGCGTGCCCAGGATGGAACTCATTCTTACCCTTCCCGTGAGGATGTCATACATGCTGGGAATGGCCTTGACCACCACGTCGGCATCGATCAGCTTGTTCAGGATGCGGTTGATCATGTTGTGTTCCGACGTTTCAATGGCAATGATTACCTCTTCCACCTTTTTTTCATCAATGATATTCCGGATGTTCTCAAGGTCACCGCAGTGCGGCAGGTGATCAGCCAGTGCATTGTGGCTGTTGTGATTCATGGAGATGAAACCGATAAATTTGTTTCCGCTTCCCCTTTTCTGATTGATGATTTCAGTGTAAATCTCGTTGGCTTTCACACTGCTTCCGATCAGCAGCGTGTTGAAGCCGATCTCACCCCTGTGCACACGGTGCGTGGTGAGTGTTGTAATCACCACCCGCGGAAGATAGGTGAGTGTAAAATGAAGGGTGAACAACCTCAGGTAAGGCGAAAGGGTAGACGATTCGAAAATAAATGTGCGGTGTGAGATCTGGAATGCGAAAAACAGGATCAGGGTGCCGATAAAAGAAATCGAAATGGTCTGTCCGAATTCCGACAGCCTCGATTTACGGAAGACATCCCCGTAATATCCGGTAAGATAATAAAGGAACAGCCAGTATGCCGGAATGAGAATCAGGTCCCGGTTGATAAGCCGCATCAGTTCCGGAAAAGATACGGGAGCAGAAATATGCTGTTGAACCGACAGCCTGTACATGAAAAAGAGTATCCAGGCAGCGATGGCAGACAGGAAATCAAATGTCAGGTACTTCAGGAGTTGCCATTTTCTGTTCATACGTCTATCGCTAACTGTCCGGTATAAAATCAACCCCTTCCGGGTGAAAAAGTTTGAAATAATTCCCGCGGGGATAGCCTGTAAATATATAAAAAATGACATAACAGAATACCAAACATTTGTCAGGTTATTGGAATGTGGAATCAGGCTGATTATGAACACCTTACAAGCGTTTTCATCACTTTCTCGAGTATCCGGTCAGTGAGCATGTAGGGCTCAAATCCATTATCATTCATGGAAAGAAAGGCGGGACCCGACCGGATAAGGTCGATAAAATCGGCCAGTTCACCGGTGAGCGAATCGGTTTTTTCAACGCGCATGTTTTCAAGGAAGAAGGGGGTCCTGACGGGTGCGCTCTGGTGCTGCACAAACCAGCTCGATAATTCCCCGCTGCTGAAATTGTATTTCAGGATGCGGTTTTTCAGCACAAGCGTGCCGGTAAACCCGTTCTGTGCTGCCACGAGGTTGCAGTTGTAATTCACGGCACATCCGTTGTCAAATTCCAGCCTGGCACTCACAATATCGGCCTCGGAAGCCAGCATGCAGATCCCCTTTGCCTTTATGGAGATCACGCGGGCCTTCACCAGGCTGTTGATCACTTCCAGGTCGGCCAGGAGTGCATCGAACATATTCCTTACCCCGGTGTGGTTTCCGTTTGCCTGGTAATCATGCTGCAGCTCGATCATGTTGATCTCAGTTATATCGGGAAGTGCCCTCAGCAGGTTTTTTACATTGTCATTGCCCGTTCTGCCGGCTCTCAGAATCACATTGGCCTCGCGGGCCAGCTTGATAAGCTGCGTGGCTCTCGGCTACCGATTGGATGATGGAGGGTAAATGAATACATGCCGGGCTGACCGGAGTGCGGATATGGCCACCTGTTCGCAGAATGTACCCCCGGCGGCAATGATCAGGGCATCGGCATTGCCGGTGACCTGGGAAGGCGACATGCAGGTGATGCCGGTCTCAGCGTCGGCGGCTGAACCCTGCTCCCCGTCCGTGATCCATTGCCCGGTGATCCGGATATCCTGTATACGGGTCAGGGCATTGGCATGCCTTTCGATGGCAGCCAAAGAACCAACTATTCCTACGTTTAACATGTATCCGGCATTTGCACAAACATAAATTATTTACATTTAAGGGATATTTTTTTTAGATCGAACTTATCAACTAATTTTGTTTATAAGACCACCACGAATCAGGAAAGGAAGCATGTACGACAGTTTTCAGCATAAAGGCTTGCGCAACAAGCTGGTAACAGAATTAAGGAAAAAAGGCATTTCCGATGAACGGGTGCTGGCTGCTATATTTGCCGTGCCGCGACACGCTTTTATGGACAGTGGTTTCATGCAGTTTGCCTACCGCGACCAGGCTTTTCCCATAAGGGCGGGACAAACCATATCCCAGCCTTATACGGTGGCATTCCAGACCCAGCTTCTCGAGGTGGAACCCCAGCAGAAGGTGCTGGAGATCGGCACCGGTTCGGGATACCAGTCGGCCGTACTGGCTGAACTGGGAGCCAGGGTGATGACAATCGAACGCCAGAAGGAATTGTACCTGGCGCCACAGGAACTGCTTACACAACTGGGTTACCAGGTTCATTTTTTTTATGGCGACGGCTACCAGGGACTTCCGACCTACGGCCCGTTCGACCGCATTCTCATCACGGCGGCCGCAACCGAAATACCCCCTAAATTGCTGGAACAGCTGAAAGTGGGAGGACGGCTGGTGGTTCCGATCGGGAAACGCGATCTCCAGGTGATGACCCTGGTGGAAAAAACCGGGCCCGCTGTTTATAAAATTACCGAGCATGGTTCATTTGTTTTTGTTCCCATGTTAAGCGGAAAAGAATAACTTGCGTAAAATTGTTCAGGCTTTGTTACCATGATCACACTCAAACATTTTGTTTTTAATGAGCTGGAAGTGAACGCTTTCGTGTTACACGACGAATCCGGCGCCTGCCTTATAGTCGATCCGGGATGCAAAAATCCGGTGCAGCAGCAGAACCTTAAAAAATACATAAGCGAAAATAATCTTCGCCCCGAATGCATCGTGCTTACCCATGGCCATTTTGACCACGTGGCCGGAGCTGCATGGGCCAAAAATGAATTTTCGTGCCCCCTCCTGATGCACAGGGATGACCTGTTCCTGCTCCGGGATTCGGTGCAGCATGCCTCCCTGTTTGGCATCAAGGTGGAAAACCCGCCGATGCCGGATCGCTACCTTGAAGAAGGGGATCATATCAAACTGGGAACAACGGATATTTCCATCCTGCATGTGCCGGGGCATTCACCCGGGAGCATCTGTTTATATATGGCATCCGACAACCTGCTCATTTGCGGGGATGTGCTGTTCAAAAGCAGCATCGGCCGGACCGACCTCTTTGGAGGGGACTATGACCTGCTTATAAGGGGAATCAAAGAAAAATTAATGACGCTGCCAAGGGAAACGGAAGTATGGCCCGGACACGGACCCTCCACGACCATTGGCGCTGAAAAAGATACAAATCCATTTTTATCATGAATATTGATCACTTTGCCTATCGGCATACGGGCCCGCGCCCGGAAGAAATCCCGGCCATGCTGGAAAAAATCGGTGCCCGGTCCCTCGATGAGCTGGTGGAAAAAGCCATTCCCGGCTCCATCCGGCTGAAGGAAAACCTCAAACTGAAACCGGGGATCAGCGAACAGACCTATTTTGAACGGATCCGTGAAATAGCGTCCCGCAACAAACTGTACAAAACATACATCGGCATGGGCTATTACAATACAATCATGCCCGCCGTCATCCAGCGCAACATCCTCGAGAACCCGGGCTGGTATACCTCCTATACTCCCTACCAGGCGGAAATTTCCCAGGGCCGGCTCGAGGCCCTGCTCAACTTCCAGACCGTGGTCCTCGAACTCACCGGCATGGAACTGGCCAACGCCTCCCTCCTCGATGAGGGCACCGCCGCCGCCGAAGCCATGATCATGCTGTACAATGCCCGTCCCAAAGAAACAATCGCCAGGGCCTCCTCGTCCTTTTTTGTGGATGACAACGTATTCCCGCAAACGCTCGATGTAATTAAAACCCGGGCCGGCGTGCTGGGCATTACCGTGGTCACCGGCGATTATGCCTCCCTGGAACCCACCGACGCCCTGTTTGGCGCCCTGGTGCAATACCCTGCCGGCGATGGCAAGGTGCGCGACTATTCTGAATTTACGGCAAAAATGCACGGCAGGAACATTCCCGTTGCCGTGGCCGCCGATATAATGAGCCTGGTGCTGCTCACTCCCCCGGGCAAATGGGGTGCCGACGTGGTGCTGGGATCCACCCAGCGCTTTGGCGTGCCCATGGGGTACGGCGGACCGCATGCCGCCTTTTTCGCCACCCGGGAACCTTATAAACGGCATATGCCGGGCCGCATCATCGGCGTTACGGTCGACAAAGAAGGGAAACCCGCCCTCCGCATGGCCCTGCAGACCCGCGAACAGCATATCAAGCGCGAACGCGCCACGTCCAACATCTGCACCGCCCAGGCCCTGCTGGCCAGCATGGCAGGCATGTATGCCGTATACCACGGTCCGGAGGGACTGAAGCTGATCGCCCGGCGCATCCATTCAAAGGCCGGCGCCCTGTCGGCAAAACTCACCCAAATGGGGTACCGGCAGGACAACCCGGACTTTTTCGACACGCTGAAGGTCATCCTTCCCGGGACTATAAAGGCAGAAGAGATCCGCACCAACGCCCTGGAGCGGGAGATCAACTTCCGCTATTTCGCCGACGGAGCCGTGGGCATCAGCCTGGATGAGACCACCACGGAAGCCGATGTGGACCGGATCATCGAGGTATTTGCCCTTCCCCTGAAACATTATCCCGGAAAGATCAGTCATCGATGAAAACAAGGTTTATTTCAAAGATACCCTGGGCCGGAATGACAATTACATGAACCTGGAGCTGTTCAGGAGGTACCGGAGCGAGACGGAACTCATGCGGTACATCCACCAGCTGGGCAGGAAAGACTTTTCCCTCACCCATGGCATGATCCCCCTGGGATCCTGCACCATGAAGCTGAATGCCGCCATTGAACTGCTGCCGCTGAGCTGGCCCGAATTCGGCAACATACACCCGTTCGTGCCGCTCGACCAGGCCGAGGGATACCACCAGCTGTTCCATGAGCTGTCGGTGTTCCTGAAAGCGGTGACCGGACTGGAAGAAGTATCCTACCAGCCCAATTCGGGAGCCGCCGGAGAATATACCGGGCTGCTGGTGATCCGCAAGTACCATGAAAGCCGGGGTGAATCGTTCCGCGACGTGGTGCTGATCCCTGCCTCGGCCCATGGCACCAATCCCGCCAGCGCCGCCATGGCCGGGATGAAAGTAGTGGTGGTGAACTGCGACGACAGGGGAAACATTGACATGCCCGACCTGGTGGCCAAAGCCGACCAGTACAGCAAAACCCTGGCCGCCTTCATGGTCACCTACCCGAGCACCCACGGCGTGTTTGAAGTCGCCATCCGCGACATGTCGGCCATCATCCACCGGAACGGGGGACAGGTTTACATGGACGGCGCCAACATGAATGCCCAGGTGGGACTGACGAATCCGGCCGCCATTGGCGCCGACGTATGCCATATCAATTTGCACAAGACCTTTGCCATACCCCATGGCGGGGGCGGACCCGGCATGGGACCCATCCTGGTGGCGGAGCACCTGGTTAAATTCCTGCCCACGCACCCGGTGGTGGAGTCGGGCGGGGTGGAAGGCGTCACCGCGGTAGCTTCGGCCCCCTGGGGCAGCGCCAGCATCCTCACCATCTCGCATGCGTATTGCAGCCTGCTGGGACCCGAGGGAATGACCTATGCCACCAAGGTAGCCATACTGAACGCCAATTACCTGGCCGCCAGCCTGGGAGAACAGTATAAGGTGCTGTATACCGGGTGTAACGATTTAGTGGGCCATGAGATGATCCTGGACTGCCGGAGCTTCAAAGCCACCTCCGATATCACCGAAACCGACATTGCCAAGCGGCTGATGGATTACGGGTTTCATGCCCCCACGCTGTCGTTCCCGGTGCATGGCACCCTGATGGTAGAGCCCACGGAAAGCGAATCGTTGCAGGAGCTGAACCGGTTTATCGAGACCATGCAGACCATTGCAAAGGAAATCAAGGAAATTGCCGAGGGCGGCAACCGCACCGACAACGTGCTTAAAAATGCACCCCATACCCAACGGGCCATTGCCTCCGATACCTGGGAGCATCCCTATACCCGCATGCAGGCTGCCTTCCCGCTGCCCTGGAGTGACCGGAATAAATTCTGGCCCACGGTCAGCCGGGTGGATGATGCCTTCGGGGACCGGAACCTGGTTTGTTCCTGTGCACCGATCGACGCCTACAGGTAGAGGAGGAGAGGGACGAGGGACAAGGGACGAGAGACGAGGGACAAGGGACAAGCAGGAAGAATCCCGGAGGGATTCCCTGTCGGTAGAAAAAAATGCCAGGTAGCAATCCATAAAAATCCCTTTAGGGATTCCCTGTCGGTAGAAAATAATTCCAGGTAGAACCCGCAAAAATCCCTTTAGGGATTAAACAGTATGGATAAATAATTAATAATCTGCAAGATTATTGCATAATACCATATTAATTTTGAAATGAAGGTCATGTAAATTATATTTATATGGCCTTTTGCATTTTTATTTTTTTCTCCAGGGTTACTTTTTCAATTCTTTATGTATTAAACATTGAAAAAGACATTGTCATATTCTGACTCGGAAATGCTTGCGGGATTGAAATCCCGGAACGAAAAGATCCTCCTGGCATACTATAAATTATTTTACGGTGGAATAAGGCACTTTGTCCTTAAAAACAGTGGTAATGAAGAAGATGCCAGGGATCTTTTTCAGGATGTACTGCTAGTTCTTTTTCAAAAAGTTAGAAGCGATTCATTTTTATTGACCAGTTCTTTGGGTACATATTTATTTTCAGTTTCAAGATTGCTTTGGTTTAAGGAATTAAGCAAACGTAAACACATTTCTGCTGCTTCCTTTATTTTAGAGGATTATGCAGATATTGACAGGGACATTCAAGAAACTGCAGAATTAAATGAGCGGTTGGAAATTTACAGAAGAAATTTTGAAAACCTAAGTGCAGATTGTAAAAAGGTATTGAGATATTTTATTGAAGGTATGTCAATAGCTGAAATCACTCGAAAGATGGGATATAAAAGTGAACAGCATACTAAAAACAGGCGATATCGATGCAAATTATCATTAATCAAACAAATTAAGAACGCTTACGGTTTGGAAGAAGAATATGAATACAACGAGATTAATAGAAGCCTATCTTGACGGTTCTCTTGAGAAGGATAAAGCTGAAGAAATAAAAGCCCGTGCTGAAATGGATTTTGAATTTGCGGAGCTTATTCGTTTACATAAGGAGATAAATGAAAGTATACGCGATGATGAATTAAATAGCCTTCGTCTAACCCTGAGAAGAATATCCGCAGAAAAAAATAATCCAAACATTAGAGTAATTTTTCCTCCAAGGCGCATTATTCAAGTCGCTGCAGCATTCCTTTTTATATTAATTGTTGGCACAGTAGTTTTAAAGTGGTTCTCCCCGGGATACTCAAGATCAGCCGTTTTCAAAAGATTCTATGTCAAATATGAACCGGATGTAATAACCCGTTCAGGTAATTTGATAAAAAATAGTCTGGTAAATGCTCAACTTCTTTACCAAACAGGAAATTATACCGAATGTGCTGTGATACTGGATAACTTGATCAGTAATGATAAACAGAATTATCTGGCATTATTTTACCGGGGTCTTACCAAAATTGAGCTTCAGCAACCAAACGAGGCAATTAGTGATTTTTTGAAAATACCACCAAATTGGAATAATCCATATTCAATACACAGAAACTGGTATCTTGCACTTTGCTTAATTAAAACAGGACAGGTAAAACAAGCCGAACCTCTTTTGAAAGGATTATCAATTGGGCATGGATTCTATTCAAAAAGAGCCAGAAAAATTTTGCACAGGATCAGGATCTGAATTTTCGATAAGTCAGACCTCCCACCCCTGCACATAATAAAATCAGAACAAAAGTGATTTTTGAATAATTGTTATCAAGAATGATTGGACCAGTCTTTCCCACAATTAAGAATCCACCCCAGTAGTAAGGATGAGATTTTGCAGGATCTGCCATTGAGAGGTAATCTAGTTTTGAAGACTGAAGGGCATCTTCAAGTCTTTTTTTGTTTTTAATGCCCTTGTAGAATCCAATCATAATATCTGCACCAGTTTGATCCGCCTGGGGCCATAATGTAAAAGCTACAGAACGTGCTCCACAATAAAAAAAGCTTCTTGAAAGACTCAGTAATCCTTCTCCCTGCTTGAGCTGACCCATCCCGGTGTTACATCCGCTTAATACTATTAGTTGCGCGTTCAACTGAAGCTGGTATAATTCATATGAATATAGAACTCCATCATTAAGCGTATCCTTGCAAGGTGATAATTCTAGTGATGAAAGAGTTGGAATTTCATGATCCAAGGAGGTGTGTGAGGCTATATGAAGTATCTTATAGTCAGAGGCAATTAGTTTAAATCGGGTTTCATTTGCCTGATTACTTGAGAACAGATCACCTCCAATCAGATCTCTAATTTTTCTGGCTTCTTCCTGCGTGCCTTTTAGATTCATGAATTGCTTTTGACCACTACGATATTTCTCTTGCGAATAGTCAGGAATAAAGAAGGCTGCAGTTTTACCCGGACGTAATTTTGATTCCTCAAAAAGCAATGTTCCTGAATAGCCATAGGAAACAGGGTATTTTTTAATCAAATAGGAAAGGGATTTGTAATTTACCAGGTTATCAGGGTGGGGCAATTCTGTAGTAAGTAGTTCAAAAGGAATAAGATTGAGTTCGCCGTGAGGAATGATTATCAATCGCTTATTTTCTATTTCCTCTTTAATAGGCTCAATCAGCCGTGAATAAAGAAAGTGAGATGTTTCTGTAAAATCTTTGAAAGTTTTGTAGGGGTCCTTATTTGAGGGATTTTCAGAAATAGTTTCATAGAACTTATTAATAGATCGCTTTACATTGCCATTGTCTGAAATTAATTTCATTGTGATGCAATCCTTCGAAATGGCTATTATAATCAACTCGCTTTCTAATAATTGATATTCCATTATTATCTGGTCATTTCTCAGATTTTCCTGGATTTGAAATAAACTAATAACTTTCAGATTATATTTTAGATCAAAATATCTGTTATAGTTTCTTTCGAAAAGTGATTTAAGCTGATCATTTTCAAGTTGAATCCTTGCCAGTTTGCCTGAAATAAGTCTTTGTTCCGGCGAGTTGGTATCAGTTCGATCATATTTATAAAGCTGATTCTGAAGATTTAGAATTTCATTGTGCACCAGGATTTCTCTTTGAATAAGTGAATCCGGTACTCCCGTGTATTTTTTTATTTTTTCATCCCGACCTGCTAATAACACAATCATCATTCTGCTTTTTTCAGCTAACTGGTATCCCGCATCAGCATAACTTATATCATGGGTTAGATTATACAATAGCGTTGAATAGAGAACTGCATTGTTAAATGTAGTCTGCACAAGGGCGAGCCAATTGTATTCTGAACTTTCGTTATCTAAATATCCAAGCCTTTTTTCAATGAGGCGAATGGCAATTTTCTGGCAGAAGAGGGCATCTTTAAGATGCAGGTAATTTTTATCCTTTTTTTCATAAAGTTGAAGAAGGGCATAGCCCTTGTTATTTAGAATTTCAATCAGCTCAATTTCATCGCAAAACTGACTTCCTGAAGCAAAGACTGTGGAGTCATAAAAAGCTTTGTCTATAGCTGTTTGATATAAATTCAACGCTGTTTGGATATCCCCCTTATCACGGTGATAATTGGCAAGGTTTGTAATAAGGTCAGCTTTAAGATCCCATCCGACATTATAGTAATTTGCTTTTTCATAAGCTTTCTGAAAATATAGGTGTGCCAGTTCCTCCTGTTCGATATTCATGTACAATCCGGCAAGGCAGCGGTAAGTATAGGTTTTTTCTCTTCCTGAAACACGGGAGCCCGATTCTGCAGCATTTATTCCATTTTTAATATAGGAGATGGCCGATACTGTATCGCCCAATTCAAGGTAGCAATAGCCAGAAAGAACCAAGCTGTTAATACGGGCTCGATTCAGCCATTGGTTATTGTTATCTATGACCTTTCCGTAATTAGTAATTGCCTTATGAAAATCATTTTTATAGAAATAGTACGTATTGGCCATATCAAAATAAAATAGGTACATATATGGCGACAGATTCTGATTATTCAACAGGTAGGTTTCAGCTTGCCTGAAATATCCCAGCGCTTTTTCCGAATCATGTTCCTGATAAGCTAATTGGCCTTTATAGCAATATAATAAACCATAATCCGGATCATGTTGGAGAATAGTAACTATTTATGATTTTTGTTGCAAAACGAAGTGTAGTTTCTGCCTTGTTAACCTTGAGATCATAATTAAGATATATGAAAGAAAGATTGAGATAATAATTGAGCAGAGAGGGATGATTTTTATTAGCAATAGTCAGATAAGCTGAATTGGCTTCTTCCTCTATCTGTCCGGCCATATTTAGGTTTCCAGAGAACAGGTAGACAAGCTGAAGATAGGATTGAGAGGTGATTTTTGCAATTTTCTCCTGCAATGAATTCTCAGAAAGGATCTTAATGGATTTGGCAAAATACCGGATTGCATTGATGGAATCTCTTGTCTCATAGCAGTGCCTTCCCAGCAGGTCGTAAAGCCTCGCAACATCCATGTGTGCCGGATTTTCGATCTTCTTAAGAAAGAATTCTGATTTTTTTATCCATTTGACTGCCTCATCATTTCTTTCGTATTCTCTCAAAAGTATTGCCATTTCGAGGGAATATAAAAATTCAACCTGGTCATCGACTTTGCCTGAAGCATTCTTATTCTGCGCTACTTCGCGGAGTATATCGGCAGCCTTTTCGGGAATATTTTTGTAAATGTAGATTTCACTTAATTTGAGGAGAAGCCGTAATTTGGAATATGAATTATCTTTGATTTGATTTATCGCTTTTTCTGCAATGATTATTGCCTGGTCATATTGTGCATTGAAAATCAGATCCTCAATCACGGTATCCATAGGAAAAGCGCATGCCTTTTGATGGATATTATTTGTTGAACCGGAAATATTGCAGAATCTAAGAAGGAATAAGATCAATAATAAGTCGATTGCAATTGAACGGGCGTTACGCATGGTCATGTAAGTGTAACGAAACCAAAACAATTTATTTCAGACTTCCTGTCAGCACTATACTAAAATAAATTTAATGAAAATGTTGATCATGTGGTGAATAAAACATGAAAAAAATGACTGAAAATTAAAGCACAAAAATAATAGGGATAATAACGTACTGGCGTACATTTAAGCAATGCATACATCCTAAAGTCAGTTTTATTGTTGATTATGACTTTATTTGGCCGGATGTTGCAGGTTAAATAAAGAGTCAACCCGACTTTTCAGGGCGGATGATAAATCGTTTATTTTGTAGGATACTGGTTTGGAATCCTGGCAGAAAGCCAGGGATTGATTCCCGATCCATTGTTCGTATCCCGATGTTTTAATAGTGGCAAACGATGTCCACTCATCTTTGTTTTGTTTATCCTGCTCAAGAAACTGGCCACATATCATATAGTGGTTTTCTGCATTTGAACCTGGTAAATTCCTGAGTTGAACATTACGAAAACCGACAGGAACCGGTGGCTGGTGGTCATGAAAATCTCTGGCGGAGGCATCAAGCAAAAAAAGAACAACAGAATCCAGTGAAGCATTCTGCGTTTTTGCAATATTGGTGCTGTCAGGGTTTCGTTTCGATGTATTATTATTTTATCTGATGTTGACTTACAGGATGCTAAGAATAACGTTAACATGAGAACGGAAATACACCAATTTTTTTTCATTTTTTTAGTTTTATCAGTTCACCTGTTACGGACTTTGAGCGTTTCCTGCCCTCTGAGCATGACGCATAAATATTCCTTTAACAACAATACGTGTAAATTTGTTTTATCCGAAATATCGGATATTTCAAAGGAAGGGATTGGGATTTTTCCTGGTACTGCAATTACCGGCCTGTCCCTTTTATATCCCGCAGATACTTTTTAAAGTACAAAGATAACCGGGATAACAAAGTCCTGGCGTACTTTTTTGCCTTCGAGGGTCGCGGGTTTCCATGGGCCGGCATTTGTAACCGTTTTCATCACTTCCCGGCTCAGGTATTTATCCGGGGAATCCAGGATCCGAACATCCCCGATCTTTCCTTCCGCACTTACCCTGAATTGAACGATCACTTTTCCGGAGTTTCCGGCTTCCACAGATTCCGGGGGATATATTACTTTTTTCTGGATGTATTCCCGGAATCCGTTTATGTCCTTGCCTTTGAATGTCGCCTGCGTTTCATATTCGTAAAAGGTGGTATCCTGCCCCCGGATCCCATAGCATTTCCCGTCTGTCATCCGGCCATCTTTATAATGCTCCAGTCTTCTTATCCTGCCATTTTCATAATATCCTTTTACCTCCCCGTTCTGAACGCCCGCTTTAAACTCCCGGCTGTAGTTCAACCGCCCGCTGTTGTAATAAATCAGCAAGGTGCCATCCAGCTTTTTCTCGCCTTTGGCAACTATAAACGGTTCGAGCCTTACCAGGGTATCGTTCATCAGGAAGGTCCTCTGATTAAAATGGCCCTGTTTATCGTCATCCATTGTCTGGTAATATACCGCCTGGCCCCTGTCCACCTGGTTATAGGAACTGTCGAGGTAAACCTGGCCAAATCCGGTACAACATACAGAGAGGATCAGCAGGGAGATCAGAACCGTCTTTTTCATGCTATTCTTTTTGGTTCGCTTTCAGATTAATATTGTACATCAGGGTCAGGCCGAAACGAATGCCTCCCCACTGCGGCTTGATGCTTTCATCCGTTGCGGGGTTGACCAGTTCGTTGTCCTTATCCCCGTCTCTGTAAAAGTCCTGTTTTCCTGCCTGGAGGTAATAACCCAGGTTAACGGCAGCGGTGAGGAAAGGCAAAAAAGAGTATGAATAACCGATGCCGGGTTCCAGGTAATAATTCAACGCTTTGAACCGGATCGTTCCATCGCCCACGACCGTACCGAGCAGATACAAATACTGGATGATCTCCAGGCTGGAAAAGGACATGCCGGGTTCTGCATAGAGCGAGAGCCGCGATTTGCTCCAAGTCTTCAAATCCATAGCCGCAAAGATACCCAGGTTATTTGAGTGTACCTTCATGTCAAACCGGTATTCCCCCGAATAGTCTTTGGCGGATATCCTGGAACCGGTTGACTGAAAAGTATAGGTCAGCCCGATTGTAAATTTACCTGATCTGTACAGGAGGGAGGGCTTATAATAAAACCAGGCCGGGAAATCTGCCACCAGTTTAGCGTCAAAATCGGGTTGCATCGCATCGTTCAGTGTTTTCAGCTCACTCATCGAATAAGTTCCCACACCGGTTGAAAACCCGGCACTGAGCTGCTGTGAATAAATACCTGTTGCTGCAGCCAGATTGAACAGGATGATCAGCATTGTTTTTTTCATTTTTGACCAGGATAAATGAAGTAAAGTAATCCCCTGCCGTAAACGATGGTGTGGTCAATCAGGTAACAGGCTTCCGCCCAGTTCATCGGATCGAAATTTACCGGGATATCCTTTAGCAAGGTTCCGTCGGAAAAACTACGGACCAGCAAATGCCCTTTCGTACAGGTGAGCATTTCATCGTTATAATAATCAATATCCAGCAGGCCCGCATCATCCAAATCATATTCGTTTACAACCGACAGGTCACTGCATGATTTAACCGACAGTTTGGAACCATTCCAGAATATCACCTGGTTTGAATTGAGAGGATCAAATTCATAGAACTTAATATCGGTTGGACCGGGTTGTTTCCAGGCATCGGCAAACTGGTTGTTTTTAAAATGGACCAGGCGCAGCGTATCCGCTAAAACAAAGAAATATTCCCCGCTGGACGAGATCTTCAGGCCCTGCACATAATCCCCCGAATAATTCTTCGGATAGTAGGCGAGTGGAGTGGAAGCGGACAGATCATAAAGGTTCAGCCCGCCGTCAATATTCTGGATGATGGCGGTACCTGAATCGGAGACTGCCATGAGAGTATGGGATCCGTTTGTTATGTTCTGCAGCTTATGAACGGAATAACTGTTTAGGGCCGTTCCTTTGGCAAACAGAATATCACGGGTACAATCCACAAATGATGTAAGGTATTTGCCGGAATTTGAGCCCTGGGTAAGAACAAAGTTGCATGTGGAACATCCGGTTGGTTCATAAGTGAGGGTTTCCATTTCACGCTGTTGTGAGAGAGAATACCTGGTAACCTGGTCACAGTCATAGTATACGAATTCATCATTCTTAACCTGGAAGATATAAGGAAACACATCCAGGTATTTTTTGAAAACAAAACCCAGCGTTCCCGTGGTGGTGGATTCAAACTGCCAGTATGACCCGGGATCAAAAGAAACATTGGTCTTTTTTGGCACAAGTCTCAGCGTAAAGTTCAGGTTATCCCCAAAAGTGGCGCCAGACACCTGGTATACCGTATCATTCAGATTACGGGTAGCCTTTACCTTTTGAGTGATGCTGTAATTATACGAGGGGCCCTGGTATACCGTAAAGGTATCGATAGCATTGTAGAATTTGCTTTTAGTCCATCTGACAATATACCGGTTTGAATCCTCCACTGAATAGGTTAAAACCGGCAGGTCCGACTCGATAAAAAAGTTGTTGGTTGAAAACGTATTACCATCCCGGGTGATGACACGCACATTATAATAAGCCCATTCTCCCACATAGCTGCTATCGGTAAATTCACTGGTATTGACCCTCTTTATTTCGGTTTCGCCCATTATGGGACTGGACTTGTAAATAACATATTCTTTGAAATTGCTGGCATTATATTCATTCCAGGTAAGGTGCAAAAAACCGTTGTCAATGTTTTTGTTTATTTCAGCATAATAATAATCCTGGATTACAAGTTTCCATGATTGTGATGCAACATAGCCTTCCGCGCCCAATTCTTCCGCCAGGCTGCCGGTACCCGAACTTGTATAAACCTCTATTCCAAGGTCATGAAGTCCCTTTGTAATCTGGCCGGTCTGCAAAGTGAAAGTCCCGCTTGCGGAATATACCGTTCCAACCGATACTCCGTCAATTAAAAAATTCACGGCGGTAATTGCCTGGTTGCTGCTTTGAAACCTGAATTTTATTTCCAGGCTGCTGTACAGGTACAGGGTATCCGCATCGATATTTAATTCAACCACCTGTATCTGAGGAGCGGCAACATCCTGGTTGACTGTGCGGTTGTACACTTCTGAAGGCTGGTATTCACAGGAATAAAGGAGGAGTATAAACAACAGGGGGGATATAAATGAAGTTTTTATCATGACTTTTAATCAGTTGTTTTGAATCCGGTTTATCTGGGCTTCAATCAGGCTGTTTTTCTCTAAGCAGGGATCATCCTGTTCTTATTCAGGTTCCTGTTAATATACGGATAATATCCTGGCCAGGGTTCAGGACCGAAAACGGTTGCGTACGCATTAATAAAAGCCGGCATTAATTTTTGACTAGTTTACCCATGAATTTTTTATTATCTGTCCGGATTTCGATTATATAATATCCCGCGGTCAGATGGGACAAATCAATATCACACTTGCCTGCATGATCAATTTTTTGCTGGAATTCAACTTTCCCGGACAGGTTCAATATGCGCAGTTCGCCGGTATTTACAACAGGTTTCGCAAATTCAACGGTTAAATGGTCGCGTACGGGATTGGGATAGAGAATAAAATCGCTTTCCGGGTAACCCGAAAGGGAGGTGGTAACGGATGGGTATCTTTCAACCGTTTGGGACAGCAACAGGGTATCTGTATAAATCAGTCTCGAATCAGTTCCCACGTTTTGATAGGCCAGGACCGTGTCAATATATTGCGCTTTACATCGTATTCCTTCATAGATCTGGTAATTGAAATAAAGCTTGCTTACAAACAGGTTCCTGTTTGTTACCTTGACGGAATCAACCTTTATAATGACTGTGTCGTTTGAAATAGAGATATCTTCAAACCGTAATTTTTCGGTTTCCAGTTCAGTCCACATGTCCAGCGTATCAATCCGGTAAAATGACCCGGTATAATGATTATCATAAACAATTGTATCAGAGCTTATATGATACACGTTGGTATCTGAGCGGATTGTTGTTTCAATTGTATAATCAAAAGGTGTCAAAACTGTATCCGTGTACTCATTAGTGCATATCTGGCCCGATCTGAAGAATGAAGAGTCTCCGGCGTGCCGTTCATATTTTGTCCGGGTAGTTACCTCGTAATAATAAATATCCCTCACATGACAATCACTGGTAGAATCAACAACAGTTACCTGAAAATCATGGTTACTTACAATTGTATCAATGGCTATATTCAGGTTTAACAACAGAAGTATCAATATCTGTAAATCGGGTTGGTTTGGAAGATATTGTATAAAAACTCCGCATCCCTGTACCCCACAGTTACAATATCCGGTTTATTATCGTTATTGATATCGCCAATGGCCATACTGTAAGGATTATAGTAGTACGACGCGTTGAACCTCACATAATCCCTGTACGAATTCGTAGAATTTTTCTCATAGATGGTCACAGAGCCCCATCCATCATGGCCAACTACAATTTCATTTCTTTGATCACAGTTCATGTCGTAGATTTCCACCGGGGTAGGGATATCATACGCCTTTAACTGAATTGGATTGTTAAAGACACTGTTTGTAGAGTCCTGCATAAGCAGTACAATAGCCGCTGTGTTGCCCCCGATGGCCCCCACAATATCATTTTTATTATCGCCGTTCAGATCCCCGGTTCCAATTCCATTAAAGGTTTTCCTGTAATCAAATGAATAATTGAACGTTTCAAATGCACCCGTTATGCCGGAAATACGGTCCTGGTAGAATATGTGCATTGCCCCTGTATTGGATTGCCCGGGCATGCGGATTATATCATCCAGGCCATCATTGTTTACGTCACTTACATCGATTTCATCCCTTCCTGCATTTTCAATGGGATAGCTTACCGCATTGAAGGAGCCAGGCCGGTGTCTGGTAAAAAACCTTTAATGAAATCATCATTCCAGTGGCACACGGCGATGTCATTCAATCCGTCATTATTCAGATCTCCTGTTTTGAGTCCGTCAACATCGCGGCCGCTGTACCAGGTTTTAACGGGTTCAAGGCCTCCAAGCTGATCCTGGAAAAATATACCAATGGAATCGGAATACCCGATAATGACATCATTTAGCTTGTCGTTGTTTACGTCAGAAATATGCAGAACGTCAAGACCCGGATAAGGATCCGGATATTTTATACTTACCGGGGCAGCCAGGGTTGAGTCTGGGTTTCTGATAATAAATGAAAAGATGATAATCATTTTCAGTATCAAAATAATAGCCTGCCCCGATAACCACATCATTCAGGCCGTCATTATTTATATCGCCGATATCCACCACTTCCAGGTCAGATCCGATTGTTTGAGTCACTCTTGTAAAATCTATCTGGGAATAGCCGGATGAAAACAAATTCAAAAGAATCGCGATGGCTGCAATTTTCGTTATCATATGCCTATTTAAAAGGAATAATTTCCTGTCACAGCTGTGTTAGTTATTGATCACCAGTTTAGTTATATGTACCCGGCCTGAACTGTCTGACATCCTTACCAGGTATATTCCGTTCGATAAACCGGAAAGATCCAATGTACATTTTTCATTTGGATTTTCTATTTCGTAATTTCTTACAGGACGTCCGTTTACACTCAATATTTCAACGCGGTTTACATTTTCCAATACGGTAAGGGGTAAATTGCCTGACAGCGGATTCGGATATAGTTCAACCTGGTCCTCCGCGTTGGGGGGTTTAACAGCGGTGATCTTTGGTACATAATGAATAATTTGGTATTCGCCGGTATTTTCCGGATTCAGCACTTTAGACTTCACCGTTCCATTGGTTATATCAATTGAATATAAATAAAATTTTACGGGGTCCCCTGAAACACCCACAAACAGATACCGTCCGCTATCCCCATCAAAGGCAGATGAACCGTATACTATTCCCTGAATGCCCGGAATATCGGAGATTTCAGTCCTTTCCCCGGAAACCCTGTCAACCGAGACGAGTTTTTGGGGGTTGCCATTCAGCCATAATCCATATAAATGGTTGGTTACCGGATCATATTTGTATTCCCCGGTATTATCCGGATTTAAGGGATTATACTTTACCGTCCCGTCTTTTATATCAATTGTATTTATATAAAACGAATCCGTGCTGCTGTTATACCCTACAAATATGTACTGTCCACTGTCGGCACAAAATGTGGAAGAACCCCCTGCTACCCCCTGACTTCCAGTAAGATTGGAAATTTCAGTCCTGTTCCCGGTAACCCGGTCAACGGACACGAACTTTTGCGTACCGTTATCCAGCCATAAGCCATAAAGCTTATTTGTAACCGGGTCAAATGCATATTCCCCTGTATTTTCAGGATTTTGAGGTTTATATTTAACTGTTCCGTCTATTATGTCAATTGTATAAAGGATATAGGATTCCGTGCTGCTATTATACCCTACAAATATGTATTGTCCGCTGTCTGCATTAAATGTAGATGAACTGCCTACTACCCCGGGATTTCCCGGGATATTGGAAATTACGGTCCTTTCCCCCGAAACCGCATCAACAGATACAAATTTTTGGGTGGAATTGTCCAGCCATAATCCATACAAATCATTCGACTGACTATACGACGGAATCATCAGGCAAATAAAAGGGACAATAAGTAAAAGTTTTTTCATTTAGAGTGGTTTAGTAAACTTCATCGGGTGGAAATTAATCCGGGATCTGTTTTCTGTTTGGATGGCTTATGAAAGGTTTTATAAATATATACGAAATCCGGGAAGTTACGTTACCCGTAATTCCCGGTTACAGTAAAGCAATCATCATGTGGGGGGGTAAATGTGTCCTATGGAGATTAAATTGCCAATAGCCTTCTTAATGAGGCAAGATTCCGTTCATTTACTATGTTTTTCGCTTCGGGAGTGTACAGGTAGTCTATTGTAGACTTATGCCGCTCCACAATTTTTGTCCTGACCATTTTTCCCAGGCTGTTTAATTGCCGGTTATCTGCATTGAAGGGTTCATCGAGGATGGCAATGGCAGCAGGCAGCCACCGGGAAGGGAACAGGTCATCATAAACGCCACCGGGCTTATACTGGTTGATCACGGATTCCAGTTCCTTTAAAACAGCCTCAAGACCTGCGGGCTCGGTAGAGGGTGACAGAATTGCGTTGTGCCCACCGGGTCAACGCTTCTCCGTTGGGTACCAGCAAGGCGGAAGTGTATTTATTCTGGTTATTATACAGCATCATCTGGTCGATAAAGGGGGACCTGTCGGTTATCGTTTCTTCCATTCCCTCCGGGCTGTATTTTTCACCATCGTCTGAAATGAGCAGGCTTTTAAATCTTCCCAGCACATACAGGAATCCGTCCTTATCCATGTATCCCATATCCCCCGTATAAAGCCACCCGTCGCGAATGGTCTCCCGGGTGGCTTTTTCGTTTTTCCAGTATCCTTTCATTACGTTATCCCCGCGAACAACGATCTCGCCTTTTTTACCCACTGCCAGTTTATTTCCATCCTCATCACAGATTTTCAGGTTTAGATTTTTAACTAGAAGTCCGGATGACCCGAGCTTGTATTTTCTTTCCCTGTTTCCTGAAATAACCGGGGATGCTTCTGTCAGACCATACCCCTGCAGCATCGGTATTCCTATGGCGGCAAAGAATTTCTGGAGTTCCATATCCAGCAGGGCGGCTCCGCCGACAAAAAACTTCAGTCGTCCGCCAAAGCTGTTCCTGATTTTCTTAAACAGGATCAGATCATACAGTTTGTAAAGAGGCCAGAGAAATATTGTGAATCCTTTCCCCTTGTCCCACCCGATTCCATTGTACCTGTATGCAACTTTTAATGCGTGCTTAAACAGTTTTTCCACCACCGGACCTTTTTCCCGGATTCCCTTTTCAATCCCTTTGCGTAAGTTTTTTGCCAGGGCCGGAGCGCTAAACAGGAAGACAGGCCTGATCTCCTTTATATTTTCCGGGATGTGTTTAAGACTGTCAAGATAGGATTTGCCCGATTGAACAGCGGCCAGGCTTGCCCCGACTGACATCATTATATAAATCCCCACAGTATGCGCAAAGGAATGATCCCAGGGCAGGATCAGAAGCGTTGACCACCATTCCGGAACATCAAAAAGTGAAAGTGCCTGTTCAATATTGGCGGTATAATTCCGGTGAGTTAAAACTATCCCTTTAGGATCAGCCGTCGTTCCTGACGTGTAAGAAATTGTTACAGGGTCCTCGGGGCCGATTGCCTGAAATGTTTCAAGGAACTTTTCCCGGTTATGCCTCAGGTATTCTTCACCCATATTCTTCACCTGTCCCATATAAATCTCATCAGGGGAATAACTATCCCCCGGATCCAAAAGAATAATCTTTTCAAGATTCTTAAGATCCTGCCGGATGGAATTTATTTTAGCCAGTTGATGTCCTGAAACGATCAGCCATCTTGATTCCGAATGTTCAAGCCTGAATTTCAGATCAGCACTCTCTTTAAGCAGGATGGAAAGCGGTACGCTGATGGCCCCGGCATAGATATAGCCCGAGTTCACTAGTTACCCAGTCGGTGCGGGATTCAGACAACAAGGCCACCCGGTCTCCCTTTTTGATGCCAAGCGCCAGAAACCCGGCCGCTATTTTATAGACCTGCTCTTTGGTCTCTTTGTAAGTGAGGGCTTCGTACTTCTCCGTTTTCTTCTCAAGAAGGTAGGGATTGTTTGAGTACTTCTGCGCGCTGTTTTCGAGTAAATCGATAATTGTTTTCATGGCAACCCTCCTTTAAATGTGAATGGCTTAACATGAACCTGCCGCAAGTGAAATCCGGATAAGGATATCCGAAGTATATTGACTCTCTTAAATTTACGAATTAAAAATAGCTTATCAAAATTGTATTTTTTTGACTAACTTACTTTAGATTATTTCTGATTCTTTAAAGCAAACCGGGAATGAAAGCACAATCAAAATCATCCAAAACGATCAAACGCCGGGCGATTTTAAAAGCCATGGCAGGTCTGCCTTTCATTGGCTATGCCAGTTTTGAGGAGATAAACCTTGTAAATAACGGGATCTCCGGTGCTGCTTTAAAGCCCATTGACAAAGGGATTCCTGTTCAGATTAAAGGGGTAATTCCCCAGTCAAAAATCAAGGATCTGAATGTAAGCCGGATGATCATGGGCGGAAACCTGATGGGCGGATGGGCACACTCCAGGGATCTGCTGTATGTATCTGAACTGGTTAAGGCTTATCATACCGATGATAAGATATTCCAGACCCTGCAGATGGCTGAACAGGGGGGTATCAACGCCCTGATAACAAATCCGGTGATGACTCCGGTCCTTCAAAAATACTGGAAGCTGGGCGGAAAAGTGCAATTCATCAGTGATGGCGGATGGGATTACAGGACTGATATTAAGAAATCCATTGATGCCGGGGCTGCCGCCTGTTATTTGCACGGGGGCAGGGCAGATGCCCTGGTGAAGGAAGGAAAGCTGGATGAGATCGCCTGGGCACTGGACGTGATAAGGAAGAGCGGAATCCCGGCCGGGATCGGGGGACATGAACTTCAAACCATTAAAACATGCGTGGCAAACGGATTGATACCCGACTTCTGGATGAAGACGCTTCATTCTACGTCCTATTGGTCGGCACGGATTGACAATGAGCGGAAAACTACCCTTGACAAAGGGTTTGCGGATAATATCTTCTGCCAGGATCCGGATCAGACAATCGCCTTTATGAACAACCTGGAACAACCCTGGATTGCCTACAAGATACTGGCTGCAGGGGCCATTAACCCGAAGGATGCCTTTCAATGGGCTTTTGAGCAGGGGGCCGATTTTATCTGCGTGGGCATGTTTGACTTCCAGGTTGCGGATAATATAAACCTTGCCAGCGATATCCTCCGGGGTACTATTTCAAGGGTTCGGCCCTGGAGGTAGGCACGAAATTGGATAGATGCATATTTCAGACAGTGAAATGACTTCTTGAAATGATGTGTTATGGACAACAGGTACAGAAAAATCACAGAACAGTTTCTGGGATTGGCCGGGGTTCATATCAACGGCAATAATCCCTGGGATATTCAGGTCCACAACGATGAATTTTACAGGAGAGCCATTACGGAAGGTGAATTGGGGGTTGGAGAGTCCTATATGGATGCCTGGTGGGACGTTGAAAAACTCGATGAATTCATGTACAGAATTATCTCCGCCGGGATCGACGAAAAAATACGGCGAAAGCTTTCTGTCCTTATCCCGGTTTTTGCGGCCCGGCTTTTCAATCTGCAATCAAAACGAAGAGCCTTTATTATCGGGGAAAAGCATTATGACCTGGGCAATGATCTGTTTCAAAATATGCTCGACCGGCGGATGAATTACAGTTGTGCCTACTGGAAGGATGCTGCCAGCCTGGATGAAGCCCAGGAAAATAAGCTGGAATTAATCTGTCGCAAGATATACCTTGAACCCGGCATGCGGGTCCTCGATATTGGATGCGGCTGGGGAGCTTTTGGAAAATATGCTGCCGCGAAATACAAGGTTGAGGTGGTTGGTATTACAGTATCCAGAGAGCAGGTAGAACTTGGCAGGAAATTGTGCGAAGGCTTTCCGGTTGAGTTCAGGCTGACAGACTACCGGGAGATGGATGAAGAGTTCGACAGGATAGTCAGCGTGGGAATGTTTGAGCATGTAGGGTATAAAAATTACAGAACATTTTTCCAGGTGGCAAACCGGTGCCTGAAGGACGGTGGCTTATTTCTGCTTCATACGATTGGCCATATTAAATCCTTAAAAACACTGGATCCATGGACGCACAAGTATATCTTCCCGAATGGAATGATTCCTTCCCTGGCACAACTGAGCAAATCCTGCGAAGATCTTTTTGTGATGGAGGATCTGCATAACTTTGGCGCAGATTATGACAGAACGCTGATGGCGTGGTATGAAAACTTCGCCAGAAATTGGGACAAATTAAAGAACCAGTTTTCGGAGCGTTTTTTCAGGATGTGGAAATATTTCCTGCTCACCGATGCCGGGGTTTTCAGGGCAAGACGCAACCAGCTATGGCAGATTGTCCTGTCCAAAAAGGGAATACCCGGAGGCTACCTGTCGGTTCGGTAATTCTATGGGATGACCACATCTGGAGGAGAATTCAATAGGGGCGTTATATTTGAATGGGATCCAATGGCCAAAATTTATTCTAAAAAATTTGATTTTGAGAATGCTGAAAATGGAGAATCACCATATGGCTCCTTGATTCAGGCTGATAACGGTAAATTCTACGGGGTGACCTGGGATGGTGGGGGAAATGGCTGTGGTGTTCTTTTTGAATGGGATCGTGTCACCAATACTTACATTAAGAAACTGGACTTTAACGGGGCTGAAAAAGGAAAAGAACCGCAAGGCTCCTTATTTCAGGCAAACAATGGCAAAATCTATGGTATGACCTCAACAGGTGGAGCAAATGATCATGGCGTATTTTATGAATGGGACCCAGCTACGGACATCTATGCCAAGAAGATTGATTTCAATGGTACAGAAAATGGGCGCTATCCATATGGTTCTATAATACCAGCAGACTCTAACAAACTATATTGCCTTACTACCTTTGGGGGATTATATGGTCAGGGTGTACTGTTCGAATGGGACCTGAGCAGTGATACTTATATCAAAAAGCTTGACTTTAATTCTAATGTTAACGGAAGTTGGCCCACTTACCTGATGCGGGCGAGCAATGATAAAATATACGTTATGACAGTTGGAGGATCGGTAAATGAGACGGGTACAATCATTGAATGCGACCCTGTCGCCAATGTGTATACTAAAAGAATAGGTTTCTTTAATTATTGGGCAGAAAATGGAAAATATCCATGTGGGACTTTAGTTCAGGCAAATAACGGAAAACTATATGGGATGACACGTCAGGGAGGCTTGGGTGCTGATAGTGCAAGGGGAGAATATAGTAATGGTGTAATTTTTGAATTCGACCCTGGTACAAAAGCCTTTAGCAAAAAATTTGACTTTGCATGGGCTGAAACCGGAGGTGATCCAATGGGCAGCCTTGTTAAAGGTATAAATGGAAAGCTATATGGAATGACACCTGCAGGAGGAGTATATTATGATTCAGTTTCCGGAGAAATAAGTCATGGTGTATTGTTTGAGTGGGAACCCTGATGCAGATGTTTATACAATCAAGCATAAATTTAATGTTATCAATGGAGGTTATCCCCAGGGCTCCTTATTGCTGGCCAGGGACGGTAAATTCTATGGGTTAACATCTGAAGGAGGAACATTTAATTATGGCGTACTATTCGAATTTGATCCGGCCACGGATAGTTATATCAAAAAATTCGACTTTAACCTGGCTGAAAATGGTGGTGATCCGAGAGGAACACTGGTGCAGGCGAAGAATGGTAAACTTTTTGGGATTACGAGTAGTGGAGGGTTATATGGTAAGGGCGTTCTCTTTAATTGGGACCCATTAACCAATATTTTTGTGAAGCGACTGGACTTTGACGGGGTTACAAATGGGTGTGGCCTGGCTGGATCCCTGGTAGAAGCTGATAATGGTAGATTATACGGGATGACGATGAGCGGAGGTATATTTGACAATGGTGTGCTGTTTGAATGGGATCCTGTCAATAACGTCTATACCAAAAAGCATGACTTTAATAAAGGGATATTTGGGGAATCGCCCTATGGCTCATTGGTTCGGGGAGTAAATGGTAAACTCTTCGGGATGACCTGGGATGCAGGGGAAAACGGACATGGGGTACTCTTTGAATGGGATCCTGATACGAATAGCCTGATAATCAAATACGATTTCAGCGGAGACAAAACCAAAGGAAATTATCAACTTCTCCGGAACATGCCCACGGATCAATATCCGGAGGATAATGAATATAAAGATGGAAGTTATTTTAGTGGAGGTTTACTTGAATTAATACGCTCAACCTCAGGTGCAATTAATGCAGAAACATGCGACCGTTATATCTCTCCAAGTGGTAATCATTCATGGATCTATTCAGGAATATACACCGATACCATTCCCAACGCAGCAGGCTTTGATTCTGTTATTACTGTGAACCTGACAATTCGTAGGGCGGATGCTTCCTTAACCCAGAATCAGTCAGTTCTAACCGCCAATGCGTCCGGAGCAGCATATCAATGGATCAGGTGTGATGACGGGAATACTCCCATGGAGGGAGAAACTCAGCAAACCTTTACTGCCACTGCAGAAGGTAATTATGCGGTGATCGTAACCCAAAACGGATGCATCGATACTTCTGCCTGTTTATCTGTGGATATTACCGGACTGCTGGTTAATACCTTTACCCACAACATAACCCTTTATCCGAATCCCACAGATGGTTCCATCACCATCGATCTGGGCAGCGTTTATCCAAAGGCTTTAGTAACACTGACTCAACCGGACGGCCGTGTAGTCTGTAAGGATTATATAATTAATGGCCGGTATAAAGAGATGAAGATTTTAGAATCGTCCGGTCCGTATATTGTTACAATCACCGCTGATAAACAAATGGCTGTATTTAAGATATTGAAAAAATGACCAACCGGCAATCGGCGCGGGTTGGTGTTCATGTATGCCTTACTGCTTCAGACGGATCAAGGGAAGCTGCCTGAAATACCCTCATGCTAACGGTGAGCAGGGCGACAACAAGAGTCAGGATCAGCGCTGCTCCGAATATCCAGGGATGTATTCCGGTCTGGTAAGGAAATGACCGGAGCCATTTCGTAAGGATCAGGATCACAGCAGGAGCTGCCAGTATATTGGCCAGGATCACCCAGGCAGAAAATTCCCTGACAAACAGGAATACGATCCGGGTACTGCTGGCACCGGATATTTTCCGGATGCCGATCTCTTTGGTCCGGATCCCCGTGAGAAATGAAGAAAGTCCCAGCAAACCCAGCGATGCGATCAGAATGGTAAGGAGGGCGAAAGTGCGTGAAAGCATTTCAATGCGCTTTTCAACCTGGTAATAATCCCCCAGGTGCTCGTCAAGAAAGGTATATTTGAAGGGATAAGGGTCTTTGAATAACTGCCTGGTCTTATCTATGTATTCTATGGTTTTCGCCTGGTTCATGCTGTTTATCCGGATATTGGCAAAAAACAGATTCTGGTCATCGGTATTCAGTATAATAACCAGCGGTTCTATTTTATTCCGCATGGAGGCATAATGAAAATCTTTCATCACACCGACTATCCGGCCATCCCGGTCCGCTGTGCCATCCGTATGCAGTCCCCAGTGAAATCGTCTTCCCGATTGCACTGGCATAATTGCCATTCGCCCTGCCTGCCGAATCTATCCATCCGAATTTCAGGGCTGCCGTTTCGTTGATGACAAATGCTTTTTCAGCATCCGATTTCATTTCCCTGTCATAATACCTGCCTTCCACCATTTTTATCCCCATCATCCGGGCATAATCATAGTCGGCATACATCACGTTTATTGTCCGGTCCGTCATTTTACCCTGGTCCCCCTCAAAACGGACCGCCCGTATGTATGGGTCATAGCCCGGATTGCCATCTGAAAAGGACACCATTTTAATATCCGGATTTTTGAGCAATTCCCCGCGGAAGGATTCAATGCTTTTTTTGAGGGTACTATCCCGCATTTCCATTACAAGCAGGTTTTCTTTATCAAAACCGGCATCTGAAGTTCGTATGTAATTAAGCTGGGACCTGATTATCAGGGTGCCGGTGATCATCATAACCGATACGGCAAATTGAAATACCACCAGGATCTTTCGTAAAAAACCACTCCCGCTCCGGGTATCGGATTGGGACCTGATTACCCTGAGCGGATCAAGGGAGGAGAGATACCAGGCCGGGTAACTTCCTGAAAACAGGGCCACTATCAATGCCATGACCAATATGCCCCCGATGACGACCGGTTCAAAAAGCACGGAGAGCCCGAGGTTCATCTGCGTGAGATTATTGAAAAATGGCATCAGCAACCACGTCAATATCAATGAAATGAACGTTGAAATGGCCACAATTACTACCGATTCCGCTATGAACTGGCGCCTCAGCATATGGGGCAGGGCACCCGCGATCTTGCGTATTCCGATTTCTTTTGAACGTGCGGAGGAACGCGCGGTGGCCAGGTTCATATAGTTGATGCCGGCTATAAGGAGAATAAACAGGGCCACGAGCAGGAAGACCGATACATATTTGATGTTGCCACCCGGCTGATCATAAGCCAGGTCGGATGAATAATGATGGACCCTGGCCAGCGGCTTGGCCATGAGGAAATAATTTCCGAAGATCTTGTCTCCGAAAGACTTCATGTATTTGGTATAGAATGCGGGAAATTTGGAAAGTACCGACTCAATGCCGGCGCCTTTTTTCAGACAGGATGTAGGAGTATACGTTATAGCTCCAGAAGGATTGCGCACTGCGGTCATTAAACCTGTCGACCCCGAATTCCTGCCGTGCCGTGGCTATGGAAAGCAAGGCATCAAAACGCAGGTGCATGTTTGCAGGAAGGTCTTTCATAATGCCGGTTACTTCATAGAGATTTCCGTCAGCCGATCGGAGGGTCTGGCCCAGCGGATCCTGTTTGTCAAAATATCGTTGCGCCATCGATTCGGTCAGGACCATCGAATACGGTTTGATGAGCGCTGTTTTGGGATCGCCCTTTATAAACGGATAAGTGAAAACTTTGAAAACAGTTGAATCGGCGAAAAAAATGCGGTCTTCCTGGAATTCCTTTTCGCCAAAGGACAGGTAGTACGACCCGCGCTGGGCAAACCTCGCATATTCTTCTATTTCGGGACATTCGTCTTTCAGTGCAGGGGCCAGCTGAATGGCTGTTTTTGCCATCAGGTCATCCTTTCCGTTTATAACAAAATGGGATTCAAGCCTGTAAATCCTTTCGCAATGGATATTGGATTTATCAAAGGTGATTTCATTTCGTATATAAAGAAAAATGAACAGGGCTGCCGTCATGCCCATGGCTAGTCCGGTAACATTAAGGAGGGCGTAAAACTTATCCTTTGAGATATTTCGCCAGGCAGTGATCAGGTAATTTTTAAACATGGCTCAATGGAATTAATGAACAGGTAATCAGGATAATCCTGGTTGAAATTCAATGAATCTGAGAACTAAGTAAGGCATCCTGCAGGTTTCAGCCAATTTTATTCGTTGAACCCTCTTTTTTCATCGTTGAACAGGGTAGATATTCAAGCTTTTGCCTTTTATTTTTTCCAAATTTTCCGTTTGATTGCCAATAGTTAGTTAATTTTAAACTATGGCAAATTCATGGAAGAGTCAGGCAGGAATTAATACCGGGAGGCTTTATTCACTCGATGCCTTGCGGGGTTTTGATATGTTCTGGATTATCGGGGGAGGTGAACTGTTTGAGGCTATTAGCCAGATGCTTTCCGAACAAAGTGTTTCAGAGTATTGCCGGGCAGATGGAACATGTTCCATGGGCAGGTTTTCATTTCTATGACCTGATTTTTCCGCTATTCATGTTTATTTCCGGTGCAACAATTCCAATCGCCATACTCTCAAAACTGGAAAAGGGAGCTCCTAAAAATAACCTTATCCTTAAAGTTACCCGGAGAATGGTTATCCTGGTTGTTCTGGGCATTATTTTTAACGGAACCCTGCGCGATGGTTTTTCAAATGCCCGCTATGCCAGTGTTTTGGGGCAAATCGGTATAGCCTATTTTATTGCCTCCATGATCCTGATCCATACGAGGTCCTTCAAAGCCCGATTCTTCTGGCTCATTGGCATACTCATTGGATATGCGGCCTTACAATTATGGGTGCCCGTCCCGGGCTCCGGGGCCGGAGTTCTGACACCGGAAGGTTGCATCAATAGTTATATTGACCGGAATTTCTTACCGGGAAGAATGGGCCAGGGGACCTTCGATGCACTGGGATTGTTATGCATTCTGTCCGCCTCGGCTGTCACTTTAATGGGATCCTTTGCGGGTCAGATCCTTGTTAAAAGAGATATGGAAACAAGGAAAAAAATTGTCTTTCTGATATCCATCGGAACAGGGCTTATCCTGCTTGCGGGGATCATTAATCCATTTTACCCGGTTATCAAGAATTGCTGGACCTCAACCTACAACATACTTGCCGGAGGGATCAGTTTTCTCCTGGTAGCCCTGTTTTTTCTGGTCATCGATGTCTGGGGGCTTAAAAAATGGTCATTCTTTTTCAGGGTCATCGGGCTGAATTCTATTTTCATTTATCTCATTTCGGTGGGAAACCTGGTTGATGTGAGTCACACCACGATGTCGTTCTTTGGCTGGATTGTGAAACCACTAAGTGAAAATACGGGACAACTGGTCCTTATCATAGGAAACATTACCCTGTGCTGGTTATTGCTGTACCTTATGTACAGAAAGAAGATATTTATTAAGGTGTAAAGGTTTGAAGGTTTGAAGTTAATTTAATAAAATGGTGTAAATGAAAAATATAAATTTTGTAGTGGATTGCTGCCTTCATGGCAGATTGTTTGCCTGTAAATTAACTTTCATGCTGTGCCTTGTGGTAATGGCGGGATGTAAAACCCGTTCCACAGATCAACCCGGCGATGTTAAAATCCGCGGATTCATGATCGATGCGCCCCGGGCCACTGAAAGCCTGGATTACTATTTCCGGTTGATTGATTTCTGCAGCAAAGAGCAGATGAATACGATCATTTTCCGGCTAACCGATGACCAGGGTTCGGCCTACCTTTTTACTTCCCATCCGGAACTGAATATGCGCGAAGGGGCTTTTACCGCAGCGGAATTGAAAAAACTGATTTTCTATGCAAAGGATAAAGGGATTGAAATGATCCCGGAAATCGAATCCTTTGGTCATTCCAGGTATATTACCCATACTGAGAGATACAGGTTTTTAAATGACAGTTCGGCGGGAAACGACTATAATGCGTTGTGCCCGGTAAGCGACAGTACACTTAAACTGATGAAGGATCTGTACACCGAAATTGCTGCCATCTTTCCTTCGCCTTATTTTCACATCGGATGCGATGAGGTAAACTGGGGAGGAAGCGAGTTGTCAAAAAATGCGTTAAAAACAAGAAATAAAAATCAGATCTGGGCGGATTATGTAAATACATTGAACGAATATGTAAAATCACTGGGCAAAACAACGATCATATGGGGAGACGTTCCTATTTATGTGGAGCCGAAAGTGCTCAATTTGCTTGACAGGGACATGGTGATCATGGACTGGAATTACAGGGAAAACAACAAAGAGAAAATTGACAGTATCGCCCATGCCGTTCTGAAAAAGGGATTTAAGAGTCATAGGATGTCCGGGAGTAGGGTGGTGCAGCTGGAGTCCACGGATAGGAGAGCTTCAGTTTAAGAACATCAATGCCTATGCTGAAGTATATTGTAATCCGGATAACCCGAACAACCTGGGGATCATTCTTTCAAACTGGGTACCCAAACGTTACCTGCAGAACAGCCAGTGGGACACCTATACAATTGCTGCAGAAATCCTTAAAAATAAAGGCAACTACCCCTATATGAATGCCATTCCGGCCTTTGTAAAAGACCATTTTGGTGCAACCTTCGATAAAAACTGGGAAGAAATTTTCAGATCAGTTTATGAGCAAACGCCGACCTTTCTGTGCGGGGATGAGGATAGTCTGAAATTTTTCCCATGGTATACAGCAAACCAGGTCAAAAATATTGTAGCCAGAAAAGAGCCTCTCCAAAACCATTTCGGTGAAATAGTAAGCCTGCTGACGGTTTATAAGGACAGTGTGAAAACAAACAGAGGCGATTTTGATGATTTTAAGATGACGATTGAATTGATGGAATACTGCTATAACCGGCAGAACGAACTGTTTCATTTCGCCAGGACCGGGAATATTAATTTGAAAACTGCCGGAAGTTTTTTGCGAAAAACTGCCCTGGCGGATCAAAATGAACTGTCAATAATAAATACCGCCTGGAGTGTGGGCCGTCGCTGCAAACCTGATGCAACTGATGAAAATTTCATGGGATCGTTTAACCGGGCTGCAAATTATTCGAAGTACCTGAGTGAGAATCCTTCGGAATTTCTTCAACTTCTTGGAAAATAAATGTAAAATCAACAAAGTGGAAAAACTCAGATTGGGTATTATCGGAACCGGCTCTGTTGTGAGGGAGATCTATGAGTATCTTTATTATAGCAGTGATTATTCCCCGCTTATACAGGTTGAGGCCATATGCAGCCGAAACGGGGAGCACATGAAGGGTTTCGGGGATGCCCACCATATTCCCGAAAACAGGAGATTTACCGACTATAGAGACCTTATATCGAAAGTGCCCCTCGATGCCGTGGCAATCAATACACCGGACAATTTTCATAAGGAACCTGCTGTTTATGCCATGGAGGCCGGGCTTGATGTGCTCCTGCCAAAGCCGACCGCGGATAACGTAAAAGATGCGCATGCCATTATTGAAAAGGCAAAACAAACGGGACGCTTTGTCGGCGTGGACTTTCATAAACGGGAAGATCCCCGGATAAAGGAGGCAATAACCCGATTCGGGCAGGGTGATTACGGGAAATTCCAGTCGTCTGTGTGGTATATGCTGGATAAGCTGATGGTGGCCGATCCCAATCATGTACCCCGGTTTTTTGCAACGGCTGATTTTGCGTCAAAAAATTCACCGGTTTCCTTTCTTACAGTCCATATGGCCGATGCTTTTATGACAATCACCGGGTTAAAGCCCTTGAGTGTTAAGGCAATCGGATACAAGCAGAAATTACCCTCCCTGCAACCCCTGGCAGTGGATGGGTACGATCTGGTGGATACGGAAATCCTGTTTGAAAACGGCGGTGTGTGCCATATTATTACCGGCTGGGCAATACCCAACAGCGCCCACGCTTTAACAGTGCAGTCAGCACGCATTATCGGATCAGAAGGAATGCTCGACCTGAATCTCGATTTACCGGGGTATCACGAGGTGGTTGCAGGCGGTATCTTTGAAAGAAACCCGCTTTTCAGGAATTTCGAATCGAACGGGATGGTTTCCGGCTACGGGATAAGATCAGCCGGGAAGATCATTGAAAACATGATCAGGTTCAGAAATGGCCAGCTTTCAAAGGATGAGGTTGAAAAACTGATGGATCCTTTTTCACTCGGGCTTTATACCTCGCTGGTGTGTGAAGGGGCACACCGTTCCCTTGAAGCCGGGACAAAAAGTACGGAAGGAGTGGTAACCGGAGATCCGGTAATTCTTAAAGACCTGCTCGAAAGGGAAATAGGTCAACATTCAAGTGCTGTTTACTATAAAAATTAATCGGGTAATTACTCTTATTCATTAAAATGGCCAAATATAACTTGGAACCGGTAGAAGTTCCCATCGTCGATACAAAATACAGGACTATCCGGACGAAGTTGCCTGTTCCGGAGTCCCTGGAGATATTCCGGCTTTTGCAGCAGTCCGAGCCGGTTTCGATGATGGGGCAACCCCCGGTTGTTTGGGAGAAGGCGGAAGGATTCCAGGTTTATGACAGATGGGGAAACAAGTGGATCGACTGGTCATCGGGGGTTCTGATAGCCAATGCCGGTCATGGCAGGAAGGAGATCATCAATGCCATAAGGAAAGTATTGGATCAGAATCTGCTGGCAACCTATGTATTCGTACATGAAAAACGGGTGGAACTTACCCGGATGCTTCAGCTCCTGGCCCCTGACCCGGACAATTACCAGGTATTTCTCCTGAGCACCGGGAGTGAGGCGACAGAAAACTGCATCAAACTGGCTAAAACGTATTCCCTGGAGAAATATGGACCTGCCAGGAAATATTTTGTAACCTTCAAAAATGCTTTTCATGGCCGGACCATGGGGGCGCAACTCGCCGGGGGAATGGATAAACAGAAGAGCTGGATCGTGGATGAAGGACGAACCTTTATCCAGGTGCCTTTTCCGGACGGGTATAAAAACCCGGACATTTCCTTTGACCTGTTTCTGAAAACGCTGAAGGATCTGAATATAAAACCGGCTGAGGTGGCCGGTGTTATGTCTGAATCCTACCAGGGTGTCGGTCCCGATTTCTTTCCTTATGAATATGCGCAGGCCCTCGCCCGGTTCTGCAGGGAAAATGATATTCCCCTGGTTGCTGATGAGGTGCAGTCGGGTTTCGGCAGAACCGGCAGGATGTTCGCCTTTGAACATTATGATATCGTTCCCGACCTGATCGCGTGCGGCAAGGGCATTTCGTCCTCCCTGCCCCTATCGGCCGTTATCGGCAGGAAGGATATTATGGGACTTTATGCACCCGGTTCAATGACCTCCACCCATTCAGGAAGTCCGATCCCGGTTGTTGCTGCCATTGAGAACCTGAAGATCATCCATGATGAAAACCTGGTTGAACATGCCCGGGAGATGGGTGAAATTCTGATCCCGGGTCTGAAAAAGATACAGCAGCAATACTCATCGGTATTAGGATGCCTGCAGGGGAAGGGACTTGTGGCCGGCATTCAATGCGTGAGGAAGGGAACCCGTGTACCCGACCCGGAGCTGGCCCTTCAACTGAATGTCTCCTGTTTCCATAAGGGATTGCTGATGTTCGCCCCGGTGGGTGTGGATGGAGAATGCATAAAAATTGCGCCACCCCTGAATATCACGCCGGATGCCTTACTGGAATCACTGGAGGTTTTTCGGGAAGCCTGTGATGAAGTGCTCGGAAAGAATGGATGAATATGATTGATCAGATCAGACAGATTGTTGCCGGTGAGCGATTTCAGGAAGAGATCATCGCCTTTCTCATGGACATTTGCAGGGTGGATACAACCGCAAATGGGGATATTCATTTGATGGCAGAAAACGAAAAAAAGGTGTATGAAATAATTAAAAGCAAGCTTGGGGAATTCTCCTTTGAAAATGCCACCGGAATTGAGAAAAAAATATCACCTGCCATAAAAGATCATCCCGCCTTCACAAAACCGCATTTTACCAAAACGGAGTCATGCCCGGAGGGATTGAGTGCAGAGGATGCCTATAAGGACAGATACAATTTGCTTTACTTTATTGACGGCGTGCCGGCTGATGCGGGGAGAAATACTGCGATCAACGCCCATATCGATGTGGTATCTCCCTTTTTTATGCCGGAAAGACGGAAGGAAATTATACTGGGAAGAGGAATTATCGATGATAAGGGAGGAGTTGCTGCCATAGTCGGGGCGCTCAAAGTGCTTGACACACTTACCCTGGAGAAGAAAATTCTTCTGAAAAACAAAATTACCGCGATGTTCGTGGTGGAGGAGGAGAGTGGTGGTAACGGCTCATTGGATCTTGCTGTAGATAAAGAGCTGAAGAAAAGATACGATTCAATCCTGGTCATGGAATGTGCCGGGAATAAGGTCTATCCGGCCAACCGGGGAGCCGTGTGGTTTAGTTGCCGGGTTGCCGTGAACGATAAAGGGACAGTTTCCGGTAAACGAAAACTCCCTTCCCCGCTTGAAAGCATGATATTTTCAATCCTGGAAATGCAGCAGGAAGGAGATGCCATAAAGGAGGAATCGGATCATCCGTTGTTTCCGCATAAACCGGTTCAAACGTGCAACGGAATCCTGGGACCCTTTGGAGAACATCCTTCCAGGATATGCGGTTATGTATCATTCAGGATAAGGGGTGTAGAGGATGCCGGGCAGTATTTTGAAATAATGACCTTTCTTCAAAAAGGAATCAATTTATATGTTGGAAAATACGGGGATAAAACGCGGTATTTCGATAAAAATACCGGGAAACCACGGGTCAGCAAACATTGTGACACCAGCTACGATCCCGTAAATAAAACCATTATAATAAAAGTGTATGGATCATCCGGCCATATGGGATCCTTGTTGGAGCATGATGCGGCCATAACCAAATGGGCCTATATGGCCAGAGAGGTTTTTGTTTATAAAACAGCCAATGGCCTTCCCCTGGAAATGGACCTTGAAAATTTCGATTCATCAGGTCAGCTGATTCTTGAGGGAGGACAGGGTTTTCTGCCCACCCATTCCATTGGGGAAATAGAGGAAAGAATGCGGAATGCCTTTTTGCGGGGAGCAAAATTGTATCTTCAGTTGATGGGATTAGACGAGGACAGGCTTGTATGTAAGGTCAGCTTACGATAAGCTGCATAATAATGCCTATTATTGCAGTCCGGATTCTGCCACCTTTCAAAATGCCCGGGAGTCAGCCATCCAGGCAGGTATTATCGACAGGAATGAGCCTGTAACAGGATGGGATGTTTCCTGCGATGCCCGGCTGTTTGCGGGAGAATACCCCGATATGCCGGTCATCACAAGCGGCCCCGGGGAATTGCGGTTTGCCCATGCCGACAATGAACAGCTCTTTCTTCCTGATCTGTTTAATTCGATTTGTTTTACTGCGCTTTTCCTGCTCAGGGAAACAGGGAGTATTTGAATTTCCGGATCTCGCCAATCTCGCTGAATAATTTTTATTAACGTGGCATTATTTTCTCGCAGATCTCGCAGATCTCGCAGATTTATTTTCTCGCAAAGCCGCAAAGCCGCAAAGTTTTATCTCGCAGATCCCGGAGAATAGGAGGATCCATTTTTAACGCGGTTAATCGAGTGCAACGAGATTTCTCCGGGACCTCCCAAATAGCTGTACACGTTAGAACTCAGTGTAAAACTCTGTGCGCCCGGTGTTAAAATTCTGGAGGTACTTATTATCTTTTGAACTCTCCGAAGTGCCAGAGAATTCCCGACGGATCATGCAAAAAGTATTCATTGCCCCAATCATTCTTCCGCACGGTGGACACCCTTACACCCTCATATTTGCCGGGTAAGTCTATTGCCAGAAGTTCCTTCCTGTGACGTTCAACATCTTCAACTTCCAGAAAAATCATTGAATTATCAACCCAATCCTTTACGTAGGCATCCTGCAGATAAAACCCCAGGCCATTTATCCTGAAATAGGACATACCTGCCGATAAAATACTTTCCTCAAAACCCAGGTCCCGGTAAAAATTGCGGGAAAGTTCAAAATTCCTGGCTCCGATGAACGGCCGGATTGATTTCGCTTTATGTTCCATGATCACCCTGTTAAAAATGAATATTATCTACCCGGGGTTTTTGATTTTCAAAAATCTGGACTGTAAAAATGAATTCCCTGTCTGAATTTTAACCACGTAAACTCCGTTCTGCAAAGTTCCGATAAATATATCTTCTTCAAAAGGGTTATCTATTTTCCTTGACATCACAACTCTGCCCGACATATCCTGAATATAGACAGTACAGGGAAATACGGCCGATTTGTCAAAATGGATTTTTATATAATCCGATGCAGGGTTTGGAGATATTTCTATTTTGTTTGCTGTCACTTTTGGGGTTCCGCTGACTACCGGCAAATCCAATTGCTTTAAATTAATTTTCACTTTTAGTGTATCTGTATTTACTAAAAATTTAAAACTCAATGTATCCTCAATACAATAGGGGTCGCCATACAATGTATCATTTATAACGAGCGGATAATCAATGGTGTCTGCTAGAAATAACTCCTTCACTGCTGCCAAATTCGGATGCCCTTGAAATCAAAAAGAAATTATCATAATCAAAATAGGTAATTAAAAAGGTTGTGAATAGGTTTACAACATAAAAGCCGTAAAAATCCCTGCCGAATCCCTCTCCTATTCCCGTACCTGTTTCTTTCCAGGTTTTCCCTGAATCCGTAGTTTTTTTTACATAGGATTTATATAATATGGTTTCAACCATCCATCCCGTTGAATCATTTATGAATTTCAATTCATGACACCAATAGGGAATGTTGTGATCAAAATCATTTGCTACATAGACTATGATTCCATTTTTTAAAATTTGAAATCCGGGTGCAGCCCTTTTTCCACCAGAAGTTTCAATTATTGTGTATGGACTGTTTTCAAGGATATTACACTGCATTTGGTCAAACCCTAAAAAATCAAGTTGGGCAGACAGATTTAGTCAGGGGATTGAAAGGAGGATTATTAACGGAATCAGTTTTAGTTTCATGGTCTGGTTTATTAACCTGTGTTCATCATTTATTCGCCTGGACCAGAATCCTTTTTATTGCATAGCCTTCTGATATTTTTGCCCTGAGAGGTGATACATAAAACATTCTTAGTCTGAATTGTTTTAACTTTATGTTGCATAATTTCAAGGGTGAAAATGTGTTCGCAGGGATGAATTAATTGATAGCGTCTGTTAAGATAAGAAGTTTAAATATACAGTCTGAACCTCAATACCTAAAATAATGAAAGAAAATTATTGGTATAGATTATTTTTCATCTTTTGCATGGCTACCAGTGCAAGGGTTTCCGCTGTGGATCCGGCAAACCCCAACGCCAGCAGCGATGCAAAATTAATTCTGAATTTTTTTGCTTCCCTGACTGACCGGCAGGATCACCGCCTTATTTCAGGACAGTTCATCGGGTACAGCGGTGGGGTAAATAACTATGGGGTGGTTACTGACATTTATAATAATACAGGCAAATGGGTTGGAATTGTTGGTTCTGATTATGTCGACTGGTCGAATGGTCAGCAGATAAAGTATGACTTAACCAATCCTGATTTAATTAAGGCATGGAAAGCAGGTTCACTGGTTGCGATACAGGTACACATGACCAATCCTGCAAACCCAAATGGAGGTGGACTCCGGGATACAGGTGTTGATCTCAATGATTTGCTGGTTTCAGGTACAGATACCTATTCACGCTGGTACGCGGAAATGGATATAATTGCTGCCGGACTCAGCCAGTTACAGGATAGCGGCGTTGTTGTGCTTTTCCGTCCGTTTCATGAAATGAACGGATCATGGTTCTGGTGGGGTGGCAAGGACCCTGGCCTGTTCGTGAAAGTATGGAAACAGATGTTTGATTACTTTACAAATACAAAAAAGCTGAATAACCTCCTTTGGGTCTATGGGCCGAATGCGGGCTCCAATGCTGCAAACTATTATCCGGGTGATGCCTATGCTGATATCACCGGTCTTGATGCATACACGAGCAATATTACAACCTCAGCCATCAGTGGATATCCTTCAATGGTTAATTTAGGAAAGCCGTTTGGATTTACCGAATTCGGACCTGAAAATCCCTCAAACCCTTCTGGAAATTTTGATTACAGAATATTGATCAACGGTCTCAAAACCAATTTTCCCAAGGCCTGCTTTTTCATGAGCTGGAATGATAATTGGGGTATGGCGTCAAATAAGTTCGTGAAGGAAGCATTATCTGACAATTATGTGGCTAACCGGGATAACCTGGATTGGAATCAAGTGCCTACTTCAATCAGGTCCGAAAACTCTGAGTCGTTCGAAGATATTGAGGCATATCCCAATCCTTTGCCGATTGGCAGCAGTCTCCGACTTAAACTAAATGGATTGAAGGACGGGGATGATATAAAGGTAAGCGTATATGATCCGGCAGGAAAGGAAATTGCACAGCAAAAGTTTCGTGGTTCGTACGAGGGTACCTATGAGGTAAAAAATGCAAGGGGACTTCATCAGGGTAGTTACCTTTTGTCAGTTGAGTCACAGACAAAATCTGCTGCAATACATTTTACTGTAAATAAAAAATGAAAGTCTGGGAGTTGTCTACTTACCAGATTGAAAAAATATAATAATTGCGCCATAAAGCCGCACCTTTAGTGCAAGGGTATCTTATTACTCCTGGAATTCATCCTCTATACTTTCCCTCAAATCGTACAGGAGCCATTCCTTGTTCATAACCGATGATTTTTCAGTTTGCAATAACCTGATAAAATCTTTGATGCCGACCGGTTCATTTCCATTGCCGTGAATCAGTACAATACTTCCCTTGTTGACCGGCTGTCCTTTTGCCAGCCAGGCATCGCTTCCGATGGGGATAAGCCCGTATGAAATCACGCTGTCAACCACCTGATGATCAGATACAAGTCCGGGAAACCGGAAAAATACCGATGAAAGAAACCCATGCTGAAGCATGGCTATTTCGGTTCCAAGTATTTCAAAACTGAGGTCAGTACCCGGTTCCAAGAGGAAATTTTCAGTTAATGGTACATTGGGGTTATAATGATGATTGTACGTATGATTAATCCAGGTTACCGAAATTTCACCGGAGTCAATTAAACCTCTGATCCATAGTAAATCTTCTGAATGGGTGAGCATAAATCTCCCGGTTATGGAAAGCGCCAGTGGAACCGGAATTTCTGTTTTTTTGAATTCCGAGATCAGCGAGGTGAATATTATCCGGTCAAGTGGCTTATGGGAAGGACATAGATCAATGGTTAAGGTTACCCCCTTTTCTTTGGGAAAGCCATGGATAATGCCTGAGTTCTGTAATGAGAATGATTGTTTCCCTGCTGCCTGGATGGCCCTTATGTAGGCGGTATTATTATAATTATGAAGAATCTGCTGCCAGCTTACCGGTTTTGCGGACATCAGACCGGAAGGGATAATCTGTGTTTCAAGATTATCGGGGTCAACCCCAACATAATACTGTTGTCCGGATTGTTCAAATTTACGTATGACCAGGATATTCTTATTTTTGAATTTGCCATCGGCAAAAAAGACTTTATAGTTACTGACACCGTTGCCGGCAAGCGAAGAGAAGCGTATGGAAATCAGAGCCAACAGGACTAATAATACCGGGACTATATTTCGCCTTGAGTTTAGGTTAGCATGCATTGCTATATTCATTGAAACAACAAAACAAGGACTTACGAAATTCAACTATTTCTGAATTTTAAGGGACTTAACTGAACCTGTTTTTTAAAGAAGTTATTGAAATGGGTGACTTCGGTAAAACCCAATGCATATGCTATTTCAGAAACACTCCATGCACTGTGCTTTAGCAGGATCTTGGATTCCTGCAAAATGCGCTCGGCAATGATCTGGGTGGTCGTTTTTTGCGTGGTATCTTTTACTGCCCTGTTCAGGTGGTTAACATGAACGTTTAACTGGCCGGCAAACCCGGAAGCCGAACGGATGCTTATTTTCTGGTGAGATTCATCAATCGGGAACTGGCGTTCCAAAAGCTCCAGGAACAGCATGGAGATTCTCTGGGATGCGTTGATTGGCAGTTTATCCAATTTTGTCGATGGCTGCATTTTCATCGCGAAATGTAACATTTCAAAGACAAGATTTCGCAGTACGTCCCACTTATGTATATAATCGGAATTGATTTCCTCAAACATCCGTTCATACATATCGCTTATCTGATTTACCTGATCGTCAGACAAATCGAAAACATGCATTCCGTTGGGCTGAAAGACCGTATACTGGTTTAAGTCCCCGAACTGGTGGAAGAATGGCTGGTTAAAAATGCAAAAATACCCGCTTCGGATATCATGGGTATGTTCCCATTTATACGGTATTTGAGGATTGGAAAAAACCAGGGCCTGCTTTTGTACTTCTATTATTTTATCAGCGTAATGAATTTTGCTGTTCCCTATAATCAGGGTGATTTTGTAATAATCGCGTCGTTTATAAGGCACCGGATTGGCCTTATCACCAACATAAGGTTCCAGCCTGAATACATTGAAATGCCCTATTTCATTATGAATCCCTTCGGGTATCCAATTGAATTTTCTCTGGTAGAGCTCTTCTATTTTTTCAACCTTATCCATACTGCTAAATTACAAAATTTCAAATAAAAATTTTAATCAATGCTTATGACCGAAGCTTCTGCGTACAGTATGGATGCAAGACCCATAACGGTAATAGTCCCGGTTTTACACAAGGTTGTCCCTATTTTTGAGTAAATGGATAAGGAACGTATTTTAAATGTTTAGTCCTTGTTGGTTCTAAGAGCCATTTTCAAATATTTCAACTTTAATACTGCAATTTAAGTCCTGTACCGGAGCAAACCGGATAATCAGATCGTTTTCACAGTCCGGCTTTGCAGTAAAGACTTGTACATGCCCGTTCGGCATTGTGCAGTTGCCGTTGTATTCATTATAAGTACTGGCGCTCCAGAATTTAGAATGATAGGGAAGCGAGTCCATAACGAGAATGTGCATCCGTATTTCGGAATTACAGAACAATCACCTTCTTTTGAAAGAATTACTTTAAGAGAACTTTCAGATTCCAATACAGCTGTCAGAGAATAATCAGGGTAGGGATACATAAAACTATCCGGAATGTAATTTAAAATCTCAGAAACACTATCACTTAATAAGTTCATCCCGAATTTTGATTTTACAGGATAGGTTATGTCTTTGTTATTATTATTTTCACATGAAATAATAACTATAGCTACCAATAATATTGTTCCAAATGAATTGCAAAAAGTTGTTCTCATAACTCAAGATCTCAATAAAATGTTTCTTTCTTAGTATTCGTTTCACAAATCATTTATTCTCATACACCTGAAATCTTAATACAGTTCTCAATTTTTCCGGTGCGACTTTTCTCGCATCTGACAAATATATTTCTCTGTGCCTGTGACTAATTCGTTTCAGGTTTCGGTCATGTGCGAATTCTCCATTTTTTGAAGCTTCCAGGCTCACTTCATAACTACCAACATGTAACAATTGAACACAGGGTCCTTCTTCAAGTGTTTCGAATTTTACTGCGGTTAACAATATGCGGCTTTTTCGTTTTGTCCTTTCGATGGCTTCCTTCGCAAAATCAATGCTTACAAAATCCGGTTGCCTGATCATCAGTTTAGATAACAGAAACATATTCTCCTGCAGCCATTGATAAAGCTCCTGCAACTAAACCTGCCACAGTTGCTATAACTATTGGTTCTCTTAGCATTACTTGCTGCTGCAATTCCTATCGCAAGACTGGCAGTTGATAGAATACCGTCATTTGCGCCTAATACTGCAGCACGAAGCCAGTTACTACGTTGTACATAGTGCGGAGCCAGATAATCATTCGATTTATTTACCATACTTATCAGGATTGATTTTAATTAATGTTTGTCGTTTTTTTCCAATCGTGTTTCATGTTATGTTCAGTCTTTACATCCTCCGCACCATTTGGCAGAAAAATCGAGAAGGATTAATTTATGATGCTTTGTTGCTTCTCCTAATGAAAGTTCATAAAGATTTCTATTATGAAAAGGACCACAGGACGTGGCAGAAAAGGGACAACTGATAATAATTTAATTTTGTTTTTCATTGTTAATTATTCCAATGATCACTTGAGTTTTCTGAATATTTATGGTTTCTCTATTTCTATATAGGTTTATTTTATTACTGACTGCAATTACCATCGATTATATCATTGACCGAAGGATTGTAACTGTTACTACCCATCGAGCAATATCCGCCTAATGTTCCATTTATAAAAAATGACTGTAATCCACATAAATTAGTAAGATCTGCATTATATTGCAGTTCTAAATTCTTACCCACGTAGGCGACATTCCTTAATCCGTCTACATTTTGTATCTTTTCATTCATCACAATCATCAAAGATTCTCCTATATAGGAAAGATTAATTAAGCTGTCTACATCCAATAAGGCATTATTATATTCAATTCTGACACTTCCCCAAACGGTATCCAGATTGCTAAAACCATTGAAATGTGTTAAGGAATTATTATTTTCCAGCCACAAAGTTCCTCCTAAGACAGAGAGATTCCTTATTCCACCTATGTCTGTTAATTCATTATTCTCTTCCAGCCAAATCTGACCGGGTATTTTAATTATATTGCCTAATCCGTCTATATTTTTAAGTTTATTATTTCTCCTGATCCCTAAACTATTCCCAAGTATTGTAAGATTACTAAATCCTTCCAAACTTTGTAAATTGCTATTCATTTCCAAATTCAAATCATACCCGATATCTGTCAGATTCAAAAAAGCAGGTAAGCTGGTCAAGGCATCACAATAATTTATTTCTAACCTTCCCCCAATTTTTGTAAGATTAGTAAAACCGTCAAGGTTTTCAAGAAATTGAATATTAGACAGGACTAAATTGCCATCCAACTCGGTGAGATTTGAAAAGCCTTTTATCTCAACGAACTTGTTTTGATTTATAATATTTATGTTAGTCACATATATCAGATTATTAAATCCATTCATGGATCTAAGATTCGTATTTTCAAAAATGACAATACCTTGCTGAACAATAGTCAGGTTATTCAGGCACTCATCAACATTAAGTAATTTGTTATTACGGCAAATATGTAATTCTCCATCAATTGAATCCAAGTTTGATAATCCATCCAGATTTGTAATGTCTGTTTCAGATTGAAGGAGATCTCCCTCCTTATCAAAGGGGCCGATAAAAACGCTGCCTTTTACCCTTATATAATTATGCTTTCCAAATTCATTTATTTCACTCTGAGATGTAAGAATGACATCTCCTTCAATTGTTTTAACGGTGTTATCCTCCCTTTCACAATTGAAAAAAAATAAACTTATAAACAGGCAGATTAAAATGTTCTTTTTATAAAAAATCATTTGTATAAAAATCTTTTGGTTGTATCTGATTTATCCACCTTAAACTCATAATCCCCCGAACCCACTTCCAGGTTTACAAATCCCTCATTTACGTCAAGGAGCTTTATGCCTTCTGACAGTTCAACTTTCTGGCCGCCCTCTGTAATCTGATCCGGAGATGTGGCAGGAATACTTACCAGGGCAGAGGAGTTGCATGGTATTGAGATCTTCCATGAAAGGGTGGTAGTATCTTTTTTCCACTCACTGCGGATTTCGCCGTAAGGCGATTTATGCGATGCTTTCACATGATTCAATTCAGCCGGGAAGAAGGGTTTCATTATAATTTTTTTGAATCCTACAGCTACCTTGTCTGTTTTGATACCTGCCAGATTTTCGTAATACCAGATCAGCAGGTCCCCAAGCAGCATAACGTGGTTGCCGGAATTCATGGCAGGATTTGCCGTGTTGCCGTTCCACAGCTCCCATATCGTTGTGGCATTATTCTTTGCCATGTATCCCCAGCTGGGATAGGTTGTGTTTGTGGCAATACGATAGGCAAGGTCACCACGGCCATACTCCGTCAGCCCCCGCATTAAATACTGAATCCCAATTAATCCGACACTCACGTGGGATCTGAACTCGCCTTCGGTTTTCTCAACAATGCTTTTAAATACCTTCTCTTTGTCCTCATCCGGTGTCATTCCCGTCATCAGCGAAATCATATTCCCTGTTACAGTATTATTTCCATACTGGCCCTTTGACTGATCCAGGTATGCTTTATTGAAGGCAGTCTTTATTCTTTCTGCCATTTGAGTATACTCCTGAGCATCTGCAGGATGATTGGAAATGACAGCAAACTTTGCCATCAGTTCCAGCACACGGTAATAAAACGTGGTGGCAAGGATGGGTCCCGGTGTGATCCGGGCAGGATCCTTTGAGTTGATCAATTCAGGACTTTCCGGGGGCATGCACCAGTCGCCAAACTGATCCCGCGTGATTATATCATCTTTCATGAATGCATCTTTGATATGCATCACCCAGCTTCGCATGGATTCATAGTGATTCTGAATGGGCCTTTCATCGCCATACTGTTCGTAGATCATGTTGGCGACGTGAATGTATGCACAGGGCCAGGTAACATTATCCGTACATATGTCCCAGTATGCAGGGGTTACATCGGGTATTATTCCGCCATCGCGCTGGGCGTCATGAATATCCTGCAACCATTTATCATACAGCAATGCATTGCCAAACATGAAACTCTCCCCAAAACATCCGGTGGCACGGTCACCGAGCCAGCCCATGCGCTCATCACGCTGCGGACAGTCGGTAGGTATGCTCCGGTAATTACCCCTTATGCCCCACCATGCATTTTTATAGATCTGGTTTAATGTTGAGTCGGAACATTCAAAAGAACCTGTATTCTCCATCTCATCGTAATTCACTTTACCTGTAAAGTCGGATAGTTTTGGCATATAGTCAATGCCGGTTATTTCCACATATCGAAATCCCTGGTATGTAAAGCGTGGCTCCCAATTGAACATCCAATAAGTAGCCGGTGTATAAATATTGGTAACCATTGCCCCCCTTATATTATCCATATACAGGTTTCCATCACTTTTAAGATTCTCGGCAAAGCGCATGACGATGGGCTGGTTCCTTTTTCCCTGCAGATGGACGGCAAGCCAGCCGACCATGTTTTGTCCCATGTCAAGGATATATTTGCCTTTTTCCACTTCTTTAATCGAGACCGGTTTAACCTCCTGCATGGTAACTATATTCGGATTACGCTGTGCAATCAGCTTTCCTTCGGGAGCACTTACTAAAGACGCTTTTAACCATTTCTTGTCATTATATCCGAATTGCATCCATCCTTTAAGTTCGAGATTGGCATTGTATTCTTCTCCATCATACTCGCTGTTTGCGATAATGGGACCGTGAGTTGTGATCTTCCAGGTAGTATCGCTCACAATTAATGCCTTTCCCCCATTTTTATATTCTATTTCGAGCTGCAAAAGCAGTGTCGGAAAGCCGTAATTACGGATGGGAGGAACGCCCCACTTTTTATCCAGGGCCATGCGCATGGAAACAAACCTGCCATTGCCCAGGGTAACACAGATTGTATTCTGGTTGCTTCCCTTTGAGCAGGTTACCTACCTCATACACGTTGTAATTTACATGTTTGGAATAATCGGTTGCAGTGGGCGCAAAAATGTCCTTGCTTATTTTCTGCCCGTTAAGGAGACATTCATACAAACCCAAGCCGGAAATATAGATTCTTGCAGCTTT
>CAWBNI010000020.1:0-194518 GCA_963790105.1 uncultured Bacteroidales bacterium
TCCACCCGCGACCGGATCTTCGCAAATGCCGTCTCCCGGGTTGTGGATATATCATCGCAGAAAGGCGAAAATCCGCAATCATCCGTGGTGCCCAACTGATTTACCGGTATGTATTTTGCTGCTTCCAGTACCCTGTCACGAACCTCTTCGGGTGTTTCAATCCTCGGATTGTTCACGTCAATTACCCCAATAAATATGAACTGGTCGGGTTTAAGGTATTTCTGAATTGTTTTCAGCACTTTTTTACGATCCGGTTCACTGGCCAGCTGAAGATAAAAGTTGCCTACGTGCAATTCAAACAGCTCAGGCAGGAAATCGGTATAATCAATATCAGCACTGTGTGTGGCGTCATGATCTGCACCCGGGCAAACATGGATCCCGATTTTTTTCTGTTCTTCTTTTGTAAAACGATCAAAAACCTCGTTATTCAATGCGATGAACTGCTTAAGAACTGACCCCGAAGGGTCGAGTTTGAGCGAAAGCCTGCCCTCGGTAAAATCCATCTGCACCTTGGATGCATTCTGCCGTAAGCATTGCCTGATGTCCTTTTCGCATTCATTGATCAGATCCTTCAGGAATTCTTCATGCGTATAATCCCCGATCCCATCTGGTGGATATATCAGGCTAAGAGCAGAGGCAGAAATAACTGCCTGTTTTACAGGCAATTTTGCATATTTCTGTGCCCGTCGCAGGTATTGCTCGGCATAATTCTGATACCGGAACGGTCCGTTTTTAAGAAGTGGCAATTGCCTGAAATGTCCGTCTGCAAAACTAATTTTCATTCCCTGATCACTCAGGTTGGAAAGACCATGCAAAGGATAAGTCACAAAGCTCGCTTTCGACTGCTCTCCATCTGAAATTACAGGGGATCCGGTCTTTTCAAAGAGTTCTACCGTTTCCCGAACCGCCTTGTCAAATAGTTCTTCGAGATTATTCTTATCGGCAGAGGATGATATAGCCTTAATCAGTTCTTTTGAGCGCGGAATGCTTCCAATAGGTTCTGTAGGGATTTTCATAGTTTGTTTATTAGGTTAGTAGCAGGGTAGATTAAATCCATGACCATAATAAACAACACTGAAATAAAAAATGTTCTATACTTTAAGGTAATTGCTGAACAAGCTGGCAAACAGGATCACCAAAACAAGGAAGGTGATCACCACGTAGATCCAGTCCTTCTCAAAAATAAAGCCAATAAGGGAGAATAATACTCTTGCCACCGGGGTAGCGATCAGTAGTAACAGACCGAGTTGGATGACAGCCCGGCTTCTTAATAAAAATGCTTCCTGTAAAATGACATTTATGTGGCGCAACCTGGAAGGCTCTCCCTTGAAAGTGCCAAATTCAAAGAGTTCCCGCGGATGCTGAATAAAAAATAAGATTCCACCCAATAAAACAACCGCCGCAGCCAATAATACACCTCCCCGCAGCAAGGTCCCCATGATATCACTCATTTTCCGGTCATTCCAGGTTTTAGTATTCTGAGGCATATCATATATTATTCATAATACCATTGTAAATCATTTCCAGCCCCATCAAGGTGACTACAAGTGCAAAAATGACCCGTATTGACCGGGTGCGTGATTTAAGCAGGATCTTAGCCCCCACAAGTGATCCGATTAACACGCCGATCATCACAGGCATGGAAAGGACGGGATCAATATATCCCCTGTTCAGGTATACGCCTGCACTGGCAGCTGCAGTGACGCCAATCATAAAATTACTGGTGGAGGTGGAGACCTTAAAGGGGATCTTCATCACGGAATCCATAGCGATCACCTTTAATGCGCCCGATCCTATACCCAACAAGCCTGAAAGTATACCGGCAAGTGCCATAAGGCTGAATCCTCCGCCCAGGTTTTGCAAGGTATACTGCCTTTCCTTGCCAGAAACGAAATAACTGCTTTTTACTTTTAGTATTTCAACAAACCGTCCTGGCTTTTGGACGCGTATAGCGTTTGTTTCTGTTTCCATTTTGCGCTTTCGAAAGGAGACTGCTGCAGAATAGATCAGCACAATGCCAAATATCACGGCTATAAGCCGGGTGGGCGCCAGTATTGCGATGGCAGCCCCGGCGATTGCTCCCAGTGTAGTCGCGATTTCCAGGAACATCCCGACCCGAATATTCAATAATCCTTCTTTTATATAGGCGGAAGCTGCCCCTGAAGATGTTGCAATAACTGAAATTAATGAGGCGCCAATTGCATACCGGATATCTACCCCGAAACCCAGTGTCAGCAGGGGTACAATGATCACACCGCCTCCCAGGCCTGTCAGGGAGCCAATAAATCCGGCAAACAAGGCACCGCCAAAAATAATAGCTATATCTGAAAACATATAAGTGTCACCCGGATAATATATGAGCAACAACCGGTATCCGGATAGTGTTCAATTATTTCAGAAACACATTCCCTTTTTTGTCGGTTTCAACAACACAACCGGCACTTTAAGACCGCGGGTAAATTGCGTCTCCTGAACCGGAAGCCGCCCAAAGTATGGCATTACTCACCATGGTTTTGAATGCTTCATTCTTAAGGAGTGACGAATCATGCCCCATCAGAAAATAAACATTCCTTGCTTTCATTTTTTCATTGGTCCATACAACCGGGTGATCTCCCATCCTGACGGGTGAGCCGGGCTGATAGGATGATTCATCCACGGTGGCCAACACATGCACGTTTGGCCGGGGATTTTTGTTGAATGTATACCATTCTTCTTCTGTAACAATGAATCCGGGCGGCACATTTTTCATCACGGGATGCCCGCTGTCTTCCAAATTGACAAGTCCGGCGGCCTTGCCGGGAATATAATCCTTAAACCGGATATCACCCATAAACCCCGAAAACCAATCCCACATCGGGTAGCCGTCAAATTCACCCAGCAGCGTTGCATGATGAAATCCAACCCATCCTCCACGCCCTTCCTCAATATATCTCATAAAGGCCGCCTTTGCTGTGTCAGTCCACATATAGGGCGGATAATTGAGCTGGATGAACACCTGAAAATTTTTCAGATAGGCATCATTGATCTCCTTTGTATCATGGATTACAGTAATTTCAAAGTTCTTTTCTTCAGCCACTCCTTTCAGCCATTTCAGGGCAGCAATAACAAATCCCTCATGCTGACCGCCGTTTTCGGTAAGCACAACCGCTTTAAAATCATAGGCATATGCCCGACTGCCCGGATTTAATACAGATAATGCCAGGGCAATTACAGATGCCATTAATCCATTACGAATTGATTTCTTCATTTTGAAGGGTTTATTTTCTATGCATTCAATCTCCCGATAGGCATTCCCTGGAAGGATTTTCCCCTCTCATCTCTCCTCTCTCATCTCTCATCTCTCATCTCTCATCTCTCATCTCTCGTCACCTCGTCACTGCACTACAACAGTGGCGATGGAATGCGGCAAACTCTCCAGTGAGGCGGCATTCCCGGAAATCCAAAGCTTATAGGGAATTCTGTCGTCCGTTAAATTGAGAACAACCACCGCAATCTTCCCATCCGGGTTCACAAAGGCAGTGGTCTGCAATTTGTCACGGTTTGAAGAGCACGAAATACGTTTGGCGCCCGGAGGGATGAATTTTGAAAAATGCCCCAGGTAATAATAACTGTTTGTATAGATCAGTTCCCCGGTTTTTGTATTGGCATGCACCGGTGCAAAACAGAAATTACCGGCATGGTTTGGGCCGCCGTTCTCATCGAGCAATATATTCCAGTCCGTCCATGCCACCGTGCCACAATTAAAATCATTCAAAAGCGAATTTCCATACCGCTCGCCCAGTGCCCAATCATGCAACCGGTCATAGCGATAGGCTTCCACGCAACCTTCGGTAAATATCAGGTTGATATCCGGAAATGCCTCTTTTACCCGCCTTATGTTATCAAACTGCATGGCGCTGCCAGTCCAGGTTTCATACCAGTGAAAACCAATCCCCCACACATATTTTGCTGCTTCCGGATCCTCGAGAATGGTACTGGCCCGCTGATAGACAAGATCCCTGTTGTGATCCCAGGCAATCAGCTTTTTATCTGCAAACCCGTTTTTATTCAAAGTGGGACCCAGGAAATTTTTAATGAAATCCCGTTCTTCCTCCGCAGTATATACACACGACTCCCATTTTTGGGTAGCCATCGGCTCATTCTGAACGGAAAGACCCCATATGGGTATATCCCTGGGACTCATACGCTTTTATGAACTTTATATAATGATCTGCCCACAACTGGTTATATTTTGAAAGCAGCTTACCCCCATGCAGCAAATCCTTATTATCCTTCATCCAGGCCGGCGGGCTCCAGGGCGAGACATACATCCTCAACTTTCCTCCTGCCGCCGAGATAGCCTGTTTAATGAAAGGGATGCGGTATTTCAGATCATGGTCCACATTAAATGACGATAACAGTGAATCTCCATCCCTGACGTAACTATAACTGTCACTTGAAAAATCGCAACTGGCAATATTGGTGCGGGCCAGCGTATAACCAATCCCCTTTTCAGGATTATAATACGCTTCGAGTAGCTCTTTCTGCTTTGTGGCCGGAAGTTTTGCAAATACCTCAGCGGAAGCATCAGTCAATGCCCCTCCTATTCCGAGCATGGTCTGGAAGGTCTTGCCCGGATCAACAAACACACACACCTGGGTTTCCTTCGGCTGTCCAAAATATTCAAAAGGAACGGCGGACATTTTTGTCAGCCGCAGATCCGAGTCCCTGGCGGTTACAAAAGCTGTTGCATTTATGGGGGCTGGCCGCTCTGCCACGCCCGGCTGTTTTACAATTACCTCCCTTTTGCAACTGTTCAGGAATGCGGTCAGCACAAGGAGACTGATCGCAATTGTCTGCTTTATATGTGAATGGTTCATTGGTATAATAATTTCCAGGTTATGTTAAAAACGATTTGGTTGTATGAGCTATTTATTAACTGCATTGATCATATAGATTGCAGTTCGGCCAGTGACAAAAAGGGCCTGGTGATTAACTCCTCCAAAGACAATGGTGGACGGGCGCTCCGGAATATGGATCAGGCCGGTTTGTGTTCCCGTTTTGTCATATTTGTAAATATCGCCGTCGGCTATGTATACATTGAATTGCCTGTCCGCAACGGCGCTGAATTCTCCTTTTTCGGCAAAATATACAAGGTTTGCCAGATAACCCTGATCATCAACATCCATCCGTACAGTTCGCTTATCATACTCATCACAAGCAAAGAGCGGTTTCCCGGGATAAGCCTCAATCAGTGCAGATGACCTGGCCAGATCGTAACAAACAGGGATAATGGTAACGCTGTCGGGAGCCACGAAACATTCTGCATTCTTATTTACCGAAATGGTATTGAAGTCATGGGAATCCCGCCATCGGTTCGCCGGATACAAGGCCTTATATACGTTGGGGACAGTATTCATCGGTTTCCTGTTCAAAATCCGGATTGATTCATCCGGCCTTTCAGGATCCAGCGAATACACAAGCGTACCAAATCCTGAATTGCCCCAGCCGCTGAACGAGGTGCCGGCAGCATCAGGCGGGTTTGAAAATTTCTCCTGTTCCCCGTTTATTATGTATCCCGGCTGGGGATTATACCTGAAAACCACCAGAAGATTATCCTTTGAATCACAGGCCAGGGACAGGGGTTCCCATGGGTAATCTGCCAGGAGGGAGACCGTTTTTGTTTCTACTGACCATTTGTATATCCGTTTCATCCGCTGTTCTGAAAAATAGACATTGCCCTTTGAATCACTGCATAGTCCTTCTGCAAATTCAAACCCCCGCGCAACCAGTTTCACCGTTTCATCTGTATCCGTCTTTCCGGGCTGATCAGGACTGGCTGTTATAATCAGCCTGGCAAATTCCTGCGGACGTACCTCTGTGTTCGAATTGACATCGAAAAGCGGGTTATCCGTTGTATATTTCACCTGGCTGTAATTATGCACATTCAGTAATTCGACATTTTCACAATTCCATGTCCGGATTGACCATGGATAGGGGGTTTTCACACGAATTACCCTGAACATGTAGAGGTTGGCAAATACCAGGTCCCGGGAGTTACAAATTTCCATCGGCTGGCAGTCGGGACCTTCCCGGCTCTCTTCTTCCAGTTGCAGGGCATAAATACGCCAGTTTGAAACTTCGTTGAACCTGACTTCATTGCGGACATGATGCTCCACGGAAAGGGCATAAATACGGGAAGGCGTTGATGTATGGGAAACATATATACCCGAAGTGGCATAAGAACTTGCCGTCCAGATATTTTTAAATATCCCTCCTCCCCCGTTTGTTACCCACAGGCTCCAGTATTGCGTATCCCATGCCGGATCAGGTCCCTGCACCGGGACCGGTTTTTTGTCCTGCATTTGAATTGCCGCGCCAGGGAGTATACGGGCCTCTCCGCATAGTCCCATGGCCCCCCACAAATTTAACATCATTCATGAGTGAGCCCTGGCCGGCCATCCATTTGCAGGCTACCGCACGGTAATTATATTCACCGGTTGACAGACCGATACCCGTAATTATTGTTGCACCGCCACCGGGCACTTCAACCATGGGCTTTGGTTCACCAAATCCACTGAATCCCGCCGTATTTTCTCCCAGTATAAATTGGGTGGCCATGGGATGCAGACCGATGATCACCGTGCCGGGCTTCAGTATAATCGTTTCACTAATCCGGTAGAGTCCCTGGGGTACATAGATTGTGGAATATGTATCAATAGCCTGCTGGATCACTCGTGTATCATCGGTTTCTCCATCTCCTTTGGCGCCGAGGGACTTTAAATTAATCCATCCGTTCATTCCCGGCAAAGCCGGAATATCCGATCCAATGGGCGCCGGCAGTTCCGAAAGAGCTTCCGGTTCAAAGATGGTTCTTATTTCGGGTTCCTTTCCCTGGTCATCCATTTGCAGCCCATATACAAATTTTTTAACACGGAATATTTCTCCTTCTCCGGTGATTTTTTTGTTCGATTTCAGAAGTTCAACCAGCACCGGTACATTTTTGCAGGTAATATTTCTCAGGTTGATCTGCATATGGGCATTCGCTTCGTCGTTAAAGGAAATAGCCGGACCGGAAACATTCACCCACTGGCAATCCTCCATGTATAATTTTTCCCAGTAGTTCGATTCGACCTCAATGACCGCGGGCACATTTCTGACATTCATCCGTACAATGGTCAGTCCGGCTTCACGGGTGCTGATGGCTGCCTTCCGCTGGCCTTCAAAATATGTGTCGAGCATCATGAACTGCCAGCCGGGTGAGGCTTTTGTTGTATATATACCATAGTCTCCGCCAAAAAACCGTACATCTTCCATCTCATTTCCAATATCGAACATACCTGCTTTACCCTTGCCGGTATATATATCACAATGTGATATAAAGCTATGCTGGGCATAATGGGTGCGCAGTGCAACTGCTGCAGGGTTACCGTCTTCAATTTTCAGATCAATGTTCGACAGGGCACTGTAAAAGGTTCCGGCCCCTGCATCATTTACAGTTCCGGTTGAATCCACCACGCTGCTGGTAAACCAGAACATATAGCGGGCTTTTCCTTTGTCACTGGAATCGGCTGCCTGGTAACCGGGTGAATTTTTGCGAAGTACAATCAACGGCCTCTTTTTGCCATACCCGATAAGGCGTATAGCAGCAGGAATATAGATGGTTTTTGACAGAAAATAGGTGCCTTCCGGAATAAAAATGATCCCAAGGTTCTGTTCCAGCTTCAATTTATTAATGGCTTTTTGCAGAAGGACAGAAATATCGGATTTACCATCCGGTTGAAAACCAAAGTTTTCAGGGGTAAAATAAACCGCCCCCGCATCTTCGGGCTTGCTTTGATAGTAAGATGCTCCCGGAGTAGTTCCGGCTAGTCCCGGCAGGCAGCTAAAGACCATCCACGGGATCAGGATGATGTATTTTACTGATCTTATCATAGATACCCTATTTAATAATGTGCACAATTCCCGAGGCGGCCGCCGGATCCAGCAGCACTTCACAATCCGGGTGAAGCTGAAGGACGGATGCCGGTACATCAGTAGTCACAGGTCCCCGCAAGGCTTTCGCAATAATATCCGCCTTATGTTCCCCCTTGGCCGCCAGGATAATTTTCCGCGAGCTCATGATGTTTTTTATTCCAAGGGTTAATCCTCCGATGACAGTCTCTTGGGGTATCTTTAAATCCCGCCGTACCCGTGCATCTGTATCCGGACCGATGGTAGATATCCAGGTCTCGCTTTCAAAGGGAGTCCCGGGCTGGTTGATGCCAATATGCCCGTTTAAACCGATTCCCAGAATCTGTAAATCGATGCCTCCCCTTTCTTCAAGCCGCTGTTCAAAAAGTCTGCATTCGGTCTTAAAATCAGCGGTCATCGTAAGAGGCATAATGAAATTGTGCTCCTGAATTCCCAGTGGCCCTGCAATCTCATTCAGGATCATGGAATAGCAACTGCCTGAATATTCCCGGGGCAGGTTGGTGAGTTCATCCACATTAAAAAGAGTTATTCCGGAAACATCGAAAGGATATTTCTTGTGAATTGCAGATACTACCGCATGCATACCTTTTGTGGTATTGCCGGTCGACAAACCGATGACGGAGTCATGTTTCCGAAGCATCTGGCCAATAATCCGCCAGGCTGCAATCAAATCAAAATCAGCCTCGTCGCGGGCAAATGTGATTTTCATTTTTATCCCCCTTTTTCTTAACAAGATAATTCAAATTTATCCGATTTCCTTCATGAAAGTGCCGTTTTCATCTCAAGTTAATAAACTCAAAATAAAACGTGGTAAAGGGTGAGATTGCCTCACCCTGGAAACGTTATCCCCGTGATCCGCTCATATTCCATCATCAGCTTATTTTGAACCATGGTATTCGTGGCAACCGGATGGAATTTCTGTAATTTCTTATGATAGAAAAATCGGCCTGAAACCAACGCTTCTTTATCGTTGCTTACAGCCAGCCATGCCTGGGTCATTGCCCCTTCCTCCAGGTTGTCCGGTGCGCCCGGTCCACCCATTTTGGTGGGAACCCACCCGGGTTCTATTGCATTGCTCAACACGTCTTTCCACCTTTCAGCCACGGCAAATGCCAGAAGGACATTGTGCAGCTTCGTATCACTGTATGCCTTGAATCCATCCCAGGGGCGATCTTTCCAGGTGAGATCAGCCAGGCTGGCATCTCCGTTCCGGTGCAATCCTGAACTGATATAAACCAACCTCCCGGGCTTATGGATCAGGCAGGTAAGAATATAGGGCGCCACGGAATTAACCGCAAGCACAGGGGGAAGGTTATCCTGCGTGAACACCAGTTTTTTTTCACCGTACCCGATTCCGGCATTATGAATAACCGCATCCATCACCCCCAGCTTATTTACCTGATCTGCCACTTCCCTGGTTTCTTTCATAAGGGATAAATCGCCATATACTGCATTTTCCGCTCCCGGAAGCGCTTTTAATGCTTCCTCCGCCCTGCGCTGATTCCTTCCATGCACGATCACCCGGTGACCTTCGTCTATCAATAGTCTCGCTGCAATCTTGCCTAATCCATCAGCCGAGCCGGTAATAAATATCCTTGCCATTTTGCTATTTTCTTACAAAAATACTCAACTTTAAATTGTTCATTGTTCATTGATCTTTATCCCTTATATTTACAACCCAGGCCCGATTAAATTCGTATACTATTTTTATCACGTTATAGAACTAATTACTACTAACCAATTGTTTATCAGCTATGTTATCTTTCACCAGACCCCGTCATCTGGTTGCCTGTGCGTTATTTATTTTGCTTCCCTTATTACTTCAGGCCCAGCAAGGAATTCTCATCAGTTCCGGAAATGATCAGAAACAACTCTTAAAAGCTTACAGGCTCGTACTCGAAAAATCATCCGATGATTACCGCGATGGCACTGCCCTGTGGGATAATGAATTATTCCCGTCCTATGGCGAACATTCGGTTTACTGGATTACAAGCGGTGCGGGCAAGGGCAAATTTGTCTATCCCGGTGCCCTGCCTCCGGATTACCAGTACCTCACCGGAACACCTTACAGCCATTATAATTTAAGTGCACAAAACCAGACCTCGGTGCAATTCAAAAAGCACCCTAAACGCATTGCCATATTCAAAAGCAAATATAAAACGGGAGGCCTGACCCTTTCCTGGGAATCGATGTATTTTGAAAGGCTCTTTTCAGAGAACCTTATGGATGGCATTTTCTATACTGTAAATGAAGATACGCTTACAGAGAAAGGGATTGATGCCAATACCGGGCTACTTATAATTCCTGCTTTTGCAGCCAGGGATTCGAATTATACTTTTTATGCCGACAGTATTTTTTCAGTGACTCCCGGACTATCCGCCAGTATCCGGGCCTATACAGACCGCGGGGGAAGCATTTATGCCGAAGGGAACGGGGTATATTTCCTGCAAAAGGCAGGTTATCTCGAAAACGGCGCAATAAGTTACCCGGCCGAACCAAATGGCGGACTTGGTCGCTGTATCTGAAGCATCAACGGTAAGCGTTCTGAATCTCGGATTTAACGCTGCAGATAGCAAGTTATATGGATCCAGGTTCCCTGTTGTGAATTCCACGCGCATCAACACGGCCGCTACAATCACTTCTACCGGAAATCCCTGTATTTTCATGGTGAAACCCGGCAGCACATCCGGAAGCCGGATCATCTGCAATACCGGTCTGCCCACGGTAAAAGGTCTGGCTGATTCAGACATTCAAAGTATGCAGATCAGCTGGACAATGACCGCTAGTTCTTATCGGCTTTCACTGCCGATGTGGACGTTACCCGTAAGGTTCGGAATGAGCTTCTTGGAACCATGGCAACAGGCGACAATGCTGTATCCTACGACAGGGCTGACACGTTTACAGTTGAAATCAGGGTCCGAAACCTGTCGGGACAACCTGTATCCGGTGTTTTGCTGGAAGAAACCATTAAACCATACTTCCGTTTTCTCGATGTAACCTCGGGAGACAGCTATTCACAGTCGGGTAAACGGATCACCTTTTCAGATTTGTCGCTTGCCCCCTTTTCAGAAAAAATAATTATCTACCGAGTTATTACCCCCGATCCAAAGGACGAGATCCATGAGGACGTGGATAAGTATATCAGCAAAGGCACCCTGATTGCTGTTTCGGCTGCCAGGACCAGTTATTCCCTGGGCAGTTTTAAATATGGCTATTCAAAGGATAAAGATTATGCTGATCTTCTGTTTAGCGCAAATATTATGGCGGATGCAGATGTCAACTGGAAAAACTTTCTATATCTCGATTACCAGCCTTTCAAGGTATACATGATCATGGAGAACAAATCGCGTTCCCCGGCCTTAAATACAATTTATTCCCAGTATATTCCGAAAGATGTTCCATTTTATTGGAGCGACGGATCGATCAATATCCCGATCTTAAAAACACCGGGCGGAAAATATGTGGATGTATTGCGGGGAAGCGATGACCAGTCAAATCCCGATTTCGACATGGATTCCGACGGCCATCCCGATGTGTGGCTTGATACTGCTTCCATCTTCCCGAAAGGATATAAAATCACTGAAGAGGAAGTTTACTGGGCAAATCCATGGAATTACCTTCGCACCGGTGATAAGAGCATTACATTTGAAGATATTGACCATGACGGAAGTGTTGCCGTGGATAATGACGGGGATGGCATTGTGGATGTGGAAGAACCCGGGGATAAGATCAGGGTATGGAAGGTAACCTGGGATATCGGTCGGGTAGAAGGCTATGAGTACCACGATCCTTACTGCAGCTATGAAATATGGGTGGATCCGCCGGATCTTGTCCCGCTGGCTGCCGGCGTCGGGTATGCGCACGATTCAATCCCGGATCCTTATCCCGGCATGTTCTACCCCTATACGGCAGATATCAATTCAGCGGATTTGGGAAATACCTCCTGGGACCGCTGGATGGAAAAAGATGCCAGTGACAAGGTGATCTGGAAACAACTGGTTCACCAGAAGATAAATAACTATGAAGGATTTACATTCATCGATACAGCTGACGTGAATTACCATCCTCTCCCAACCGACAGTGTGATCGGTACATGCCCTCAGCCACACCGTGAATTCCTGGCGGTCCTGTCGCTCGGCGGCGAAGAAATTGATATGACACATTATACCCCGGAGCAGTCGCTTTATTCAAAAATCAACTATTCAACCGTATTTGGCGAGGATAAAATTACCCCCATCCGCACAACCTATGCTTATTGGGCTCCGCTTCCAAATCCATTGCAGTTTGAATACCTGTCAAACAATTACAGGATAATCGATTCACTCGGGCAGGAGGCCCAAAAGCTTCCCGAGCATGGCAAGGCAAAGCTCATTTTCGATATGGATGCTTCCACGGAATACACCTATTACTGGATCCGGAATTATGGCCATGACGTGGATTATAATGATCCTTCAGAAGCCATGGATGGCATCGAAAACCTGGGGGACGGGGTATTCGGATATTTCGTGTATGCTATACCCAAAGGAATGGGCGGATACAGCATTACCCTGCCTAAAAATGCGGACGGATCCTATAATACAGATTCCATTGTAAATATTGACGGACTTCCCTTCACAAAATGGATCGATAATCCCAATACACGAAATACAGTGGAGATATGGGAAACGCCTTTTGAATACCAGGTTTATATACCTCAATTATTGATTCCGCCGGCCCTCGATGACAATAATTTTGACGGTACTGACGACTGGAAGGATGACAGGGGCGACAGGTTTCAATCGGAAACCGGTTATCTGCACGATGCATTTATGCCGGATGACGGTGAAGCATGGGCAGCCTATCCGGCAGTGCCATTCCAGGATGACATTTACGGCCAGGTGAAATCCGGATGGTACGAAGGAACCGACGGAACCTACGGCGATGATTTTTTTGAAGACCTGGGCAAGACCCATATTCAGATCCATGCAAATTACACCGGTAAGGGCCGCGAAGGAGCCATTGAGATCAGCAAGGGCGGAGTTCTGGTTGCAGAAGAGATTTTCGGCGGATCGCCCTGGGTATTATTTTCCCATGTGCTTTCGGGATTTGCGGAAGGAACTGATTTGTCGGTTAAATCACAGGTTATTCCTGAAATGGTGTATTATGGAATTGACACGGTTTACCTGAAGCATATCGTGGCAGATACAAACGAACCCCATCATTTCGATGCAAATTTCGATCCGTATCATGTTTCATACGGCTATGGTGAAACCACCATTACCACCTTTGCCGGGGCCAAGGATCCCTGCAGCCTGGTGGAACCTTCCGTTTCAATGCCTGCCATACTCGATCCGGGGTATGATCACCATACCCTGACGCTGATACCCAATGCCGATGCCGGTAATCCGGATCTGTCAGGATATCCGAAACAGGTCTCAGGGACCTTCATGGAAGTCAGGATTGAAGTGAACAACAGCACAGATGATAACTGGATCAATACAACCATTACTCCGCAGCTGCCTCCCGAACTGGGCAATTCTTCGGTGGAACTCAGCTATGTGGCCTATCCCCGGCCGCTTGTTCCGTCGCAATACAACCCGGGAACCGGAGAAATTGTAAAAGGCGACCAGCCGGGAACATTTACCACAGGATGGCGCTTTAACCAGCCCGAAGGGGAGGTGCTCATTAAAATGGGCAATACGCTCAACCTGATGCAGCCAACCCGCAGAGCCTACTTTGTTTTTCTGGTGAAAATTGATCCTGCCCTGAAGAAAGGTATTTATGAAATCCCATTCACCCTGTCAGGTACCAAAAAACATTATTCAGGCGCCGATCATGGTTCAGTCTCCTATGCTGTTCCCAATGCCATGTTCTGCATAGCAGATAAAAATGCCTCAGGAACTGTTCTGGAATTTGAAAAGATAATCCTCGCCCATTCTGCACTGAAATCGCTGGATGTTGCATTGACTGATAAGTTTGTGCCCACCGGCCGTATTAAATGGTCGGTCAGTGATTTCGGAAAAACTGATTTTGCCGGTGTTCCGGGAACATTACAGGCCGGTGCAGATGGGAAGATCGATCTGAGCCGGTTTACTTCCTTCCCCGTACTGGATACCACCCAACTGGTCATCATGCAGGAAGGTACGGTTGACAGTTACAATACAACTGCCGACATGCTGAGACTGACTGACGGGCAGCTATTGAACTACACCACATCTGACGGTGCAAAGGCTGTGGCTTCGGATCGTTTGCTTGTTAAACCTGTAGGGCCGAGGATACGGATAAAAAATTCAATTTACAGCGTGAATGGCGTAAGGGTCACCGACACCCTTGTGTATGAGCCTGAACAGGAACTATATGTAAAGACCTTGCTAACGGCAAAAAACACAGGTTCTGACATTTCATCGCAAACCCGGGTTAAAATATTTCCGGGACCATTTTACCAGGTAGTGACCGACAGCCTGGATGCAAATTGTTCATTTCAGCAACGGCTTGCTTTCAGTTGATTTTGGAGATATTATTCCGGGAGAGATGAAGGAACAGCTGTTGCCATTTGTTCTGACACCGGATCAATTGCCTGAAGGTATTGATATCCGCACACTGATAGAACAATCAAAGATCGATTATGAGGGCACCCTGGTCAACCTGGCTTTCCAGTTTACCGATACAAATAAGGTGCTGCTTGACCTGTATGATTTCGAAGCAACCTCGAATTTCGTTTAACGATTTGGGGAACGGACAGGTTCAGGTAAATGCAACAGCAGGGAACAGGGGAATCATTGGCAGAGATGTGTGGTTCAGGATCTACCCGATTATTGGCGGAGGCACTTATGAATTCCCGATTGCTGAGATCAGGGTTGAGAATTTCGTCCCCGGCCAGCACATTGATCTTTCGGGTATCTATAATCTTCCTGTAACCGATAAATCAATCGAATTTATTGCCATTGTGGATGACGGGTATGATTTTGTTGAGATCACGGAAGTGAACAACATCATTAAAACAGGATATAATGTCACGGCAATCAATGATCCCAAAACTCAGGGCCAAAACCTTACTGTTTTCCCAATGCCGTTTACCGATGATGTAAATTTTGAATACACTCTCGACAAAAACTACAATGGCCTTACTTTGAAAATTTTTGATCTGAACGGCAATCTCAGGCTGGAACTAAATAACCTGCCCTCGGGAAATGGTGTGAATTCGGTGCAATGGAGAAGCACTGACCTGCCTGCAGGTAACTATATTTATAAGGTTTCCGGCTAGGATAAATCCGGATACTGCAACGGTGATTTTTACGGGAAGGCTGACGAAAATGAGTAATTAATATTCAACTTCTACAGGATTGTGGGTCAATGCGATTGATAATTCTACAATAATTGAATCTGCAAGGTTCAATATTACATGAGAGGATTACTCCGGTCACCATTGCCGCTGGCAATCATTATTGTAGAAATGAATTGTTGATTCCAAACATCCTCGTAGCGGATACATTATTGTAGAAATGAATTATTGGATTCCATACATCCCTGTAGGGATGAATTATTGTAACCATATATGTTAAACGCAATCATTAAAATATCATTCTTTAAAATCCGATCAGGAAATATCCTCTGGATATTCCTGTTCTTCCTTTCCATGGAATTCCTTTGGCCAGGCCGATTTTTCAATTCCCGACACGATCTGTATCGATGATACGCTGATCATTCAGAACCTCTCACGCGATGCACAGACATACTACTGGAATTTTTGCTCCGGAAACCTGATCTATGATCCCGCCGGGGAAAACCTTCCTAATCCCGGTACATTGAATGGCCCGGCCTTTATAGATTTTGCCACGGATAACGGCAATTATTATGCTTTTGTCACAAACCATACCGATGGCACCCTGGTCCGCAATTCCTATGGCAGCAATTTTCTCACTTCCCCGGTATCGCAAAACCTGGGAAACTTCGGAGGCATTATTCCCCGCCATGCACAGGGAATACAGGTAGTTCAGGATGGCGACCACTGGTATGTATTTGTTGTGGGCGGCCAGCGGGAGGAATCTGCCCTTATCCGACTTGATTTTGGCAATTCCTTGTCCAACAATTCACCTGCAATTACCAATTTCGGTAATACAAACAATTGTCTTGATTATCCCGAGGACCTTTACATCACTCAGGAAGGCGGCAACTGGGTTGGATTTACTGTAAATTACAATACAAGCACCCTCGTGCGGTTCGATTTCGGGTCATCCCTGGCAAATATACCCACCATGACAAACCTGGGAAACATCGGCAGTTTTAACCAGCCCTGTGGTATCCTTCCCATAAAAGATAACGGAAACTGGTACATGTTTGTCTCAAACTACGGAAGCAACGAGATCACACGGCTCGATTTTGGCGGTTCATCTGCTGTCAAGTCCTTCCGCAACCTCAATCGGTGACAATTCGGTTTTATACTATCCCTTTGACCTTACCATTATCCGTGATTGTGAAAACACCTACGGTTTTGTTTTGAACCGGTTTAACGATATTGTGAGGATGGTGTTTAACAACGGGCTCGACAATCCGCCGGAATACACATCCATGGGCCAGACCGGCAGTTTATTTAACCCCCAGGGTATATCTGATGTTTTCCGGGTGGGGGATACCCTGTATGCCTTTGTGGCCAATATTGACAATTCCACAATCACCCGTTTGTATTTTCCGGGCTGTAACAATGCAAACCCTCCTTCATCTGCGGAACGAAATCCTCCGGGAGTTACCTATAACGCTCCGGGTATATACAATATAAACCTGATCATTGATGAAGGACAGCCGAACCAGGAGAGCTATTGCCGCAATATAACAGTGCTGGACAGTGCCCACATGGAACTGGGGAATGATACGATCATCGCCGCAGGCACTACAATTGAATTATCGCCTGACAGCACCTGGTCGGCCTACCAGTGGTCAACCGGTTCTTCAGGACAGACCATCCAGGTAAACCAGGCCGGAGTTTATACCCTCACTGTAACCAATCAATACGGTTGTAAAGCTACAGATCAAATTGAAGTCATTATTGATATTGGCATTCCCAATTTTTTCACTCCCAATGGGGACGGGTATAATGACACCTGGGAAATCCCATTCCTTGCAACAGAACCCGGGGCGTCCATTTCGATTTTTGACCGGTTTGGCAATTTACTGGCAAAATACAAGGCCACCGAAGGTGGATGGGATGGAAGGTCAAAGGGCCGCGATATGCCTGCCGGCACTTACTGGTATATTATTGAGGTTCCCGGCATGGATAAACCCTATAAAGGCCCGGTTACAATAAAACGTTAACGGATGAGGGGACTTGTTTTATTATTCCTGTTTGTTCTGATGCAGGCAATGAATGCCCAGCCACTGGCGCGGTATAATCTTTATCCCTTCAATCCTGATTTTGCAAATCCGGCTGCGACCGGACTCACAGATTGCCTCCTGTTTAATGTTACGGACATGCATCAATGGATAGGCATTGATGATGCGCCAAATACTCAGTCTTTCAGCATTCAGAAAGGAACCGGTTTTCTGAAGAACAAGAAATACGGACTGGGTGTAAACCTGATCCGGGATAGCAACGGTCCTTCAAAAAGCCTGGGCGGGGAATTTTTGTATTCCTTTCATATGCTCATCGGCCGTGCCCGGACAACCTGGCTAAGCTTTGGCCTTTCGGGTAATATTGAACAACGCCGGCTCGATGAAAGCGGTTTTAGCCCGATCTTTGATCCCCGGTGTAACAGGTGGAATAGTCCAGGAAATGGCATACAATGCTTCAGCCGGAATTTATCTGTATAATGAAAGCTACTTTGCCGGAGTGGCCGTATATAACCTTTTGCCTGAAAATAATACCCTTGGCACAGGATACGGAGCGGACAGGTATTATGTATCTCTCCAGGGAGGATATCTGTTTGATAACCGCAGTCTGCCGGCACGAATTCAAACCTCTTTCCAGGGAAGCATCGGAAATGATGTATATCAATTTGACCTGTCAGGAAAAATGCTGTTTGACAATCAACTCTGGGCCGGAATAACCCTCCGCAAATATGCCGGCAAGTTTGAATCAGCCGGACAGAATGCCTTGTTTTTTATCGGTTATGAACTGGAATAACTGGAGCTTCTGCTATAACTACAACTGTGACATCAATGGCACCCAGTTCCATCATTATGGAACCCATCAGTTGTCGCTGGGCTATAAAATCTGCAACGAACCCATCAGTTGCCCGGCATATTAATATCCTACAAGGCTTGACTTTGGACTGATTTATTGGTATATTTAGGATAGGACTGTCAACCTTACCCATGATTCAGCTTAGAGAAGCGGTGTCGACAGATAACGCCGGCCTGTTGAATCTGACTTCGTTGTTGCCAATGGAGGGAAGGATATCTATTCGGATTGACAGGAATCCCGATTTTTTTCAATTGCTCAATCTTCGTGGTCCAGGAAAGTTATTTGTTGCCGACAACGAGGGAAAAATTATCGGATGCTTCTCGGCTTCCAGGATGAATATCCTTGTCAATGGGAATCCTGACACGGTTCACTACCTGGCAGATCTAAAAATACATCCATCCTGGCTGGGTTCTACTTTGACATCGAGATTGCTCTATCTGATGTTCGATTATCTCCGAACCCTCGGGGCGGATTTGCTTTTCTCCACAGCCGCCTTCGGCAATGAAAAAGTAATGCCCCTGTTTGAGGGTAGAATCGGATTGCCGAAGTTCCAATGTATTGGCACTTTCAATGTTTACCAGATAATCCCACTTACAAAAAAAACAGTATCCCCAAAATATACAATTGAGGAGATCCCCATGAATGATGATATCATAACTTTTTATACCCGTTTTTTAAAAAGATATCAATACTCACCGGTGATGAATGAGGCAACCCTGCAAGGAACACGTAACCTGATCGCCATGCGGAATAATGAAATAATAGCTTCATTATCCCTGGTTGACGTTGGCACGTCAAAGCAAAATGTGCTGATCAGGCTACCGCGTGCGCTTAACCTGCTGGTTTCCTTACTCAGTAAGCTCAATAAGATGGTCAACATCTTGAATCTGCCTGAATTTAATGAGCCCATAAAAATAATGTACATACGGGTTTTCGCTTTTAAGGAAGGATATGATAGAGGCTCTTGAACTGCTTATAAATCAGGCGAGGACGATTTGTTTCAGTGAAAAGTACTGCTTTCTTTCTGTCGGTATTCACGAAAAAGATCCCCTGAATTCATTTTTCAGCCAGTATTTACATTTTACTTTCCATTCCCTGGGATTTATAGCAAGCCTGTCAAAAAACAATGAAAAAATCCAAAACTGCATAGCGGGAATTGCTTACGAGGATTATTCACTTATCTAAACCTGTTACCAACCCATGCCGCCAAATCTGAAATCAAAAAGAAAAGATCAGGTTGAATTATACAAGCTGATTTTTACCTTAAACTGGGAAGATCCGGAAATGGATCGCAAAGCTTTGAATATTACCCCCGGCGAAGTAATGATGACAATTACCTCAGGAGGTTGCAATACATTGGGGTTTCTTCTTCAGGACCCATCCCTGATTTATACCATTGACATTAATCCCAGTCAGTCCCATGTAATCGAACTGAAGATTAAAGCCATGAAACATCTTGATTATAAGGATTATATTGAGTTCCTGGGTTTGAAACCTTGTGAAAACAGGCTGGATAAATATTCTCAGATCAGAAAGGACCTGACTCAGGGGGCGGCTGATTTCTGGGACTTTAATTCTCCGATTATTAAGAGAGGATTTCTGATCAACGGACGATATGAAAACTTCGTAAAACTTGTGGGTCGGTTTATTAGTCTTATCCAGGGAAAACGAAGAATAAATGATCTTTTTATTGAACGGCAGCTCGATGATCAGAAGGCTTTCTATGAAAAGGAATGGAACACCGGCAGAACCCGTACCATTTTCAATCTGTTTTTTAATAAGTATATATTGGCCAGACGTGGTTTGAAGGCTGATTATTTCGAGTTTGATGATGGTTCCAATTCATTTGCGGAAAGTTTCTTTAGAAGATTTACCAAAGTACTTCGGGATGTTCCTGTTACAGGAAACTATTTTCTTCATTTATACCTGAAAGGTTGTTACAGTTCCCTTTATGAATTACCCGATTATCTCCGGGAAAAGAATTTTGAATTCATTAAAAACCGGTTGGACAGAATCCGGATTGTCACCGCAGACGCGAAAAAATGGCTTGCCGAAATTCCGGATAACTCATTGAACTGCCTTAGCTTATCCAATATCTGTGAATTAATGAGCCTTGATGATACCCGGCTTCTTTTCAAAGAAGTTTTGAGAGCCGGAACCCCCGGTGCACGAATATGTTTTCGCAACCTGGTAATTCCGCGTGAGGTGCCTGAATGTTACAGGGATAGAATTATAAGGGACAATGAGTTGAGTGAAGAGATCTTTAATAAGGACCGTTCATTTGTGTACGGAAAAGTAGCTGCCTATAAAATCCGAAAATAATGAAACCTGCAGGGACACAAATAGAACGGGTGAGCAGATGGATAGTAAACCTTCGGTATACAGATATTCCGGAAGAGGTATTGTTCCTGGCAAAGCTCCAGTTGCTCGATTGCCTTTCAGCTATTTGTGCCGGTTCGAGATCTGACGTAGGGGTTCGGCTTAAGTCGGCGCTTCAGAAAACCGAATCCGGAGGGTCACATACCTTGCTCCCGGATGGAGAAAAATGGTCACTGAATAATGTGCTCTATTATCATGCTTCCATGATCAATGCCCTTGAACTGGATCACTTCCTTTACATGGGACATGTAGGACAGTCAGCCGTTTCATCCACGCTTGCGATCGGTGAATTATATAACCTGTCGGGTTATGATATGCTGCTGGCCCTGGTTGCTTCGGACGAAGTTTCCGGGCGTATTGCGGCGCATCTTTTCAGCGGGCCGCTGCAGGGACATATGCGGTCGTTTATACATCGCTCTGCGGGGGCAACGGCTGTGGCAAAACTTCTGGGATTTAATTCACTAGTCACTGCAAAAGCGCTGGCCATTTCTTTGTCGATGCCGGAATTGCCATTATATCCGGCCTGTTTTTCGCCCGACACGAAAGTAATCTGTCCGGCTTCACCTACCGTAGAAGGCGTTAAAGCAGCTTTTATGGCAGAAGCGGGAATGGACGGCCCGCTGGATATCATTGAAAATCCGGCCGGCTTCCTGGCGTACTTTTCCTATGCAGACAGGGTTGTGGATGTCTGGAGATGGATAGGTGAATCATGGGACCTGTATACTTTATGCGTAAAAAACTTCGCTACCTGCGGTTATGCGCAGGGACCTGTGACCGCAGCAATAAACCTTAAGAAGGCACATGACTTTTCAATAGGGGAAATTGCCAGCATAAATATCTACGCTCCCCTTAGTACACTCGTTATGGAGAAGTTCTCAAAATTCCATTATGGCTCTTCTGTAACACCGGTCAATACACATTTTTCAACCATCCGGAGCGTATCTGCAGCCCTGGCATACGGAGAACTAACAGGGGACTTTTACCGCTTTGGCAACTTTGAGAACAAGGTTGATACAATAATGGCGCTTTCAAAAAAAGGAAAATTGTTCCACGATTGGCCGATGACAATTAACCTGGTCAAAAAAATTGACAATGGACTGGTAAATGCGGGGAAATATGGTTTTCTCTGTTTAAGAAGCAGCGAGAAGACGCTGGATCGCTTTAAAAAAGCTTTTGGAAGCCCTTCCCTTTTTCGTTGGCGCGACCTCCGGGAAATCGCTGACATTCCCTTCAACGATCAGCTGTACTTCATTAAAAGATACCTGCAGGCTTTCAATGGCAAGTACGGAAAGAAGGAATTATATGCTAATGCTGACAATTCGTATTCTCATGAAGGCGATCTGCGCCAGATGACTTTCCCTATGTCGGGACGGGTTGAGGTATTACTGAAAAACGGGAAAAAGTTCGCGGACCAATGCACTATACCGTCCGGCTATAATCCTGAAGAGCGGGAACAAACAATACGAACCAAATATCTAAGGGAAACAATACCTGTTTGGGGTGAAAGAAAAGCCCTGGATATTATGAAAATCGTGCTTGAATTTGAAAGGCACACATGCAAGGAACTATTTTCATTAATCTGAAATAAACGAAAATGCCATGAATAAAACTGAATTCGCCACCACGGATATTCCAGGCAGTATCCTAACTGGAAAAGCAAGCAAAATTCTTTTCACCTCATCTCTTTACCCATATCCTACATTGCCGAATGATACGTCACTTACGGATGCCACCGGGGCCAGATTTACAAGGGCAGACGGCATTTTCTGCATTATATCCCATTCACATCATTTTGCAAACCACATCCTGGCTCAAAACATCAATATTCCTTCTGTGGTTCTGGAGTATCCGCGTTGGGATGATTTTGTTGCTGAAATCGACAAGTCCTACGATATAGTGGGGATCAGTGCGCTCCCGGTTCATCTTGAAAGTGTACTAAAAATGTGCTCTTATATCAGGGAAAAATCACCTAAAACAAAGATTCTGTTGGGATGTTATGCCGGTTTGGCTCTGCAGGCTGTTTATCCTAACCAGGAATGGAAAAAATACGTGGATGAAATCTGCCATGGTGAAGGAGTTCAGTTTATGCGACGTATGCTGGACGAAGATATATCCCGGCCGATACAGCAGAAATTAATGCCCAAGGGAGGAGGTTCACCACGATTTATCACCAAATTCCCGAAGGGAGCTATTGGTTTTCTGGTTTCAGGACTCGGCTGCCCGGGCAACTGTGATTTCTGTTCATCCACTGCACTCTATGATCACAAGCGGATTGAAATGCTTTCCCCGGAGGACCTGGTTGAGCATATGTATTTGTATAAAAAGCATTTTCCTGATGTCACCAACATTTTTGTCATCGAGGAGGATCATTTTCGCTGGCCGGAGTATCTGATAAAAATTAAGGAACCCTGGGAAAAACATCCGGACATGGTTGAATCGCTCGATTGGTTTTCATTTGGTTCATTGGACTTTATTGGCGCATTCGTAGAAAAGTATGGATGGGATGCCATTGCTGAAATCGGCATAGGGGTTATGTTTATTGGCGTAGAATCTAAATTTGCCGATCTCCTGCACTATAAAAAGAGAAGCAAGACAGATCCCCGGGTAGTTTTTGAGCATTTACATAAAATGGGTATCCGTACAGTAGGTTCCTGGGTGTGCGGCTGGGATTTTCACAATCATACAAATATTGAAGAGGACCTGAACTATTTCGTATCGCTGAATCCCACCTATCAGCAAATGACAAGGCTTTCGCCTTTTCCGGGCACTACCTTATGGAGTCAGTTGAAAACTGAGGGAAGGTTAAAAGATGTTCCCTGGGAGGATCTTCATTTTTGGAGCGGAACTCAGAAAAACCTGGGCCTTGAAGAGCATGAAACACTGAATTACGTGGAATATGGGTATGATCTGCTTTACAAGACGTGGGGGCCATCCTTGTTGCGCAGGCTTGATGTTGAGTTGAACGGATACAGTTATTGCCTTAAGTCATCAAATCCCATTCTTCATGATCATAAATCCAAATTCTTCAAAAAGCAATGCGGAATGGTATGGACATTGATGGCCGCCATGGAACGTTTTGCACCGAACGGGATTGTACGCCGGAAAGTTCAGCAGACTGACAAGAAGTACAGGGAAATTATCGGTGAACCCACTCCGATAATGAAATCACTTTCCAAAATAGTAGTGAAACTCGCTACGCAGGAATACAAGAGCCAGCTCAATAATCCTTCACATTACCGACCCAAAACGGAGCCATTTAAGAGATATACTTATAATAAAAAGGACGCAGCATCGGATATTCCTTACAAAACTGAATGGCCGACAAATCGTGCATTTAAGGTATGGAAAGATATGGGCCTTGAAAATGTCAGGTATATTATGCTGGAACAGCTGATGAGGTTAAAACGGGTTGCACAACCTAAAAGATCAGATCCGGTAATAGATGATTACCTGCTTGGCATGGTGGACCGCCATGCTTTTGGGTTTGGATTGTAACCCTGCAATCTGTAAATGTGAATGATGATATAAATTACAGATTTACCTGTTCCAGAATTCCGTCCCGAAGATTGAACACACGGTCGGCGTATTTCGCAATTCTCTCATCATGACTTGCTATTACCACGCAGCGGCCCTCCGTTTTGCAGCTGCTATGAAGAAAATCCACGATCTGCATCCCTTGCTGCGTTGCCAGACTTCCGGTTGGTTCATCTGCAATGATCAAACCAGCACCGGTGACAAGAGCCCGTGCCACGGCAACTCTCTGTTTTTCTCCCTGGCTGAGCGTCGCCGGAAAAGCTTTCATCAAATGCTTAATCCCCAGCCGTTCCAGAAATTCAACTGCCCTTTGCTGTGCTTCCGCTTTGCTGATTTGGGCAAATCGCAGGACCAAAAGAACATTATCAATTACATTCAGAGAATCAAGAAGGCAAAAAGTCTGAAAAATGAAACCAATTCGGGAAGCCCTGACCTGTTGAAGTTCTTTGATTGTAAATTGCTCTAAATGCTTGCCAAAAAGATATACCTCCCCAAAGGTTGGTTTCTGCAATCCTGCCATAATAGTCAGCATGGTCGTTTTTCCGCTTCCGCTCGGACCAAGTAATAATACCAGTTCCGAGGAATAAGCTTCGAATGACACCTGGTGCAATGCGGTGGTATCCCCTCCTTTCCTGGAATAAACCTTGGTTACATCAATTAATCTCGACAGATGACTTGTTTCCTGCATGATTATTTAAATAGTTCAAGCGGATAAATGCGTCGCAACCTGAGAATCGGGACAAAGGAACTGACCAGACTTATAATCAATACCCCGGCTAAAACGGCGAGTATCTGAATGAATGAGGATTCAGTGGATACTTCGGGAGTGAGTTTATCGACCACTTTTAAGAGGGGAAAGAATAAAATAACTGCAATCACCATCCCTGAAGCAGTAAGAATTAGTGACAACCTGAGAACAATTCCGGGAATAAATCCGGCAGGTGCACCAAGCGCTTTAATGATCGCATAGTCCCTGCGCTGTTCAAGAATATATACGGAAAGAATCAGGCTTAAAATTGCTGTAAGCACAACAGCACCGATAAATGCAATGACATAAAGCATGGGGAGAAATCCCGATTCCATTTCCCGCTCATTATTGCGCATAAATGTGTCCCTGTCAAGAACCACCACACCGGGTAAAGCTGATTTGATTTTCTCTGCAACTTTCAGAAGATCAGTCCCCTTTTTAACCTTGACCTCAAAATAGGAAACAACTCCCGGAAATCCAATCAGCGATTGTGCTTTTCTTAATGAAACAAATGCATATTGATAAACGCCCATATTTGTACCTGAACTTAATCCGGTCACGATCAAAGTGTCATCATTCAGCGGTATTTTGTCCCCTATATGGATCTTATATTTAGCTGCAAAGGAGCGATCCAGAATGATCTGACTGTCGTTTTTCAATTTATTTCCCTTAAACAATTCAGGAGGTCCCCCTTTTCCGATATTCAGGTCATATCCTGTAAGTCGCACGGTCCCTGTAGTATGCCTTATCCTGATGGAAGAACTGAAAAAAAATATGGGAGCAACCAGGTTCACACCTGGAATTTTCTGAATAGTATATCCCTGGCTCATGGTAAGCAGGGAAGTGCCCCGCATAATATTTACCGTATGTCTTTGAAGGATCCAGAGATCGGCGTCGCTCGCACGAATATATCGCATCGAACCATTGGCAACACCCCTGAATACAGCCAGAAGAAATAACATCAGGATAATGCAAAGGGCTATTCCAAAAGAGGTGATAATAAACCTTCCGAACTGATTAAACAGTGTTTTGAAAGCATACATATGGCCATTGGCTATTCAAAATGTCATCAGAACCTATTCTTCAGAACAAAGTCACCCATGCCAAAATCGGAATGAGAATGCGGGTAGCAGTACTAAAGTTACAACAAAATCAAAGGTAAGTCAAGCATTAACCTTTTTTGTACAAAATCATTTAACAACTATTACCGGTGGATTTTTCCAGGTACCGTTTAAAAATTCTTCTTCAGGATAAAAGATATGCAGGGTAAGGATGATTCGTTGGTAATTTTTGGCGGAAAATGCGGTTTCAGGTTTTAAACATCAGGAAATGATAAAAAAGTTATATTTGTCCGGACAAACTCTCATTCATGTAAATCCATTCATGGCAGATGCTTCCCCAAATACCAGCCCAACAAAATCCTGGTATAATTTAATACTCCATCTCCACCCGCGAAAGGTGAAACCCTATACTTTGCGGTTTAACCTTACCTTTGGACTTGGAGGAATGGCGGCACTTCTGGTTGTTATCCAGGTTTTTACGGGTTTGCTGCTGAGGTTTCATTATGTACCTTCTCCCGAGGGTGCGTATAATTCTGTTCTGAACATAAACGAAGGGCTCCTCTTCGGAAAGCTGGCGCACAATATTCATCACTGGAGTGCTGTACTATTGCTCTGGATCACCTTCCTGCACATGCTTCGGGTAGTTTTCACCGGGGCATACAGCAGGCCCCGTCATGCAACGTGGATATTCGGAATGATATTACTGATACTTGTAATTCTTTCAAACTTTACCGGATACCTGCTTCCCTGGGATCAGCTTTCGTACTGGGCTGTTACAGTGGTCACCAGCCTTTTGCAGTATATTCCGCTTATTGGTGAATCTGCAAAGCAAACACTTTTGGGGGGACAGGAGGTCGGAGCGGTTACATTGTCCAACTTCTTTAATCTCCATACCGGGATAATACCGCTAACAATTATAATTCTGATGGGATTCCACTTCTGGAGAATCCGCAAGGCGGGAGGGCTGGTTGTTCCGGAAGGGAAAAAAGAGGAGCCTTTGACCGATACTTTCCCAAACCTGGTGGCACGAGAGTTTGTGGTGGCGCTCGTATTGCTTGCCTTCCTTCTCACAATAAGTGTCATTTTTGATGCCCCGCTCCGCGAAAGGGCAAATCCGTATTTCAGCCCCAACCCTGCAAAGGCACCCTGGTATTTCATGGGACTGCAGGAACTGCTCATCCATTTTCATCCTGTCTTTGTCGTAGTGGTTTTTCCGCTCACAATACTGGCCGGGAGTTTCTGGCTGCCATTTCTGAAACTGACTGATACCCATTCCGGGATATGGTTCATTTCTGAAAGGGCAAAGAAGGCCGGAAAACAGTGCCGCTTTTGCGGGAATTATTTTCACCATTGTGTTTATCCTTGTAAGTGAACTTCTACCGGATCCTGAAACCCTCCTTCCATCAGTTCCTTCGCTGGTCCTTACCGGCCTGGTACCGTTTATTATAGTTTCCGGAACACTGTATTTATTTATGCAGTATATCAGGAAAAAATATTCCATTAACAGGGCAGAATACATTCAGACACTAATTATACTTCTCGTGATTTCTTATGCAGTTCTGTCCTTGGTAGGGATCTTTTTCAGGGGACAGGGTATGAAACTGATGTGGCCATGGCAGATGTAAATAAAATAAAATCAGGCGGGAAAACCGGAAGAAGGGAATTCTTCTCCCAGGTATGGAGTATCCTTGGCCTGGTGGCTTTGGGTGAACTTGTGTTCTTTACCCTTAGCATGCTGAGGCCGGGAAAGAAATTCCAGAAAGAAAATCCCTCCTCATCGGTAAAAATTGCCGGTAATGTGGAGGATTTTGCCGTTAACTCCGTAATTGCCGACCGGATAAACAAGTATTTTCTGATCAGGATGGCAGACGGAGGATTTCTTGCCTTGTCACTTACCTGCTCACACCTTGGATGTACAGTTTTATGGGAAGAGGAGAAGAAACAGTTTATTTGTCCATGCCATTCATCCGCATTTGATAAATTGGGGAATGTAATAAATTCCCCGGCCCCACGCCCTCTGGACTACTTTCCCGTTTCAATAATTGCCGGAAAAGTGATGGTGGATACGGGTCAGAAAATGAAGCGCAGGAAATTTGAAAAAAAACAGGTAACCTATGCCCTCTGATCCCGCCATGACATCCTGGAGGAAAGCAGGATTTATTGCCACAATCATTATTGTGCTGGCGTTCCCTGTATATCTTGTCCGTATAGCCATTGAGCGGTCAAATCCGGTGGTGCAGTCAGGACCCTATTTTACCGGAAGGGCTTCGTGCATTGAATGCCATAAAAAAGAGGATGACCTGTGGAAAGGATCCCATCACGACATGGCCATGGATACGGCAACAGAACAAACGGTACTGGGAAATTTCAACAATTTTGAATACAGGCATAAGGGCAAGATCCACAGGATGTTCAAAAAGGATGGCAAATTCTATGTGAATACGAACGGTCCGGGTGGCGAATTCAGGGATTTCCAGGTAGCGTATACCTTTGGTTATACACCGCTCCAGCAATACCTTGTGCCGTTTGAAGGCGGAAAACTCCAATGCCTTCCCATTGCCTGGGATACCGAAAAAAAGAAATGGTTTCACCTGGGGGATACAGTTTATAACGGGCAGGATATCAGACCCGATAACTGGCTGTACTGGACAAACCAGGCACAGAACTGGAACGGGATGTGTGCGGATTGTCATTCCACCAACCTTAAGAAGAATTACGATCCGCAGACAGGTACATTCCATACAACCTGGTCGGAAATAGATGTAAGCTGCGAAGCCTGTCACGGACCCGCATCGGATCATATTCAATGGGCAAATCTGCCGGAAGGTTCACGTCCACAGGATGTGAATACGGGCCTTATTGTTCGGACACGTGATCTTGACAATAAGGAATTACTGAATGTATGTGCCCGTTGCCATTCCCGGAGGGCTATTATGAGCGATTATCATAATAACAATGAAGATCTGCTCAACTTTATGATCCCTCAACTTATAAGAACTCCTCTTTATCATGCAGACGGACAAATACTGGATGAAGATTATGAATATGCATCCTTCACCCAGAGCAAGATGTTCGAAAAAGGAATTAAGTGCAGTGACTGCCATGATTCCCATTCGGTGAAAACGCTTAAGGATGACAATGAACTCTGTATGAAATGCCACCGTCCTGACCTTTATAACACCCCAAGTCACCATTTTCATAAAATGCCGGATCCAACAGGAAAACACCTGATAAACCGTGGAAAGCCGGAATATGTGCAGGGTTCCGGAGCCCAGTGTGTGAATTGCCACATGGTTGGAAAGTTCTATATGGGAAATGATTACCGCAGGGATCACAGCTTCCGCATTCCAAGGCCGGATCTGACATTAAAAATTGGTTCTCCCAATGCATGCAACGATTGCCATACCGACAAGAGTGTTGCCTGGTCGCAGGGATATATTGAAAAGTGGTATGGATCGAAAACACGGCCTCATTATGGAGAGACCTTTGCGGCAGCTAACAGGCAGGATCCAAAAGCAATCCCTAATCTCATTCTTTATGCAGAGAATGAGCTATTCCCCCTTATGGTAAGGGCAACAGCAGTGGATCTACTGGCCGGTTATGATGACAGCCTGAGCAGGAAGGCCATTGAAAAAGCACTCGGTGACCCGGCTTCTCTCGTGAGGCATGCGGCAATTAATGGATTTCAGCCTGAAAATATTCGTTCTTTTGAAAAACTACTCACACCGCTTTTGAATGATCCCGTCAGTGGTATCCGCACTGAAGCGGCAATTAAGCTTTCAATGGTACCTGAAGACCAGTTGTCAGAGCCGGTTAAGAAAGCGAGGAAAGCCGCCCTGGAGGAATATGTAAATGATAATTTGTATATGGCAGATTTCCCGGGAGGGAACTATAATCTCGGGATAATGTATGCCAATGCCGGGGAACTTGAAAAAGCGGCAGAATATTACAGGACAGCGCTCAGGATTGACAACCTGTTTTATATGGCCAAGGTTAACCTGGCAACGGTATATAACCAGCAAGGCAAAAATGCGGAAGCGGAAAAATTGTTAAGAGAAGTTCTCACCGAAAATCCGGAAATAACCCAGGTTAATTACTCCCTTGCACTATTGCTTGCTGAAGTCGGGAAGATTGATGAAAGCCGTAAATATTTTCTTAAGGCGATGGAGCTTCTTCCCAATGAATCCAGGATAGTCTACAACCTTGCCCTCCTGGAGAATTCACAGGGAAACACAGCCAGGGCCGAGGATTACCTCCTCAGAGCATTGAAGAGTGAACCGGACAATTTCGACTATTTATATGCCATCTGTACCTTTTACCTTGAGCATAAGCAAAATCCCAAGGCGGTTGTATATGCAAGGCGGATAATGGAAAAATATCCACAAAATCCAGTAGGAGCAGAGCTATTGAAAGCCGCAAACTAGAAAAGTCAGGGTTCGTATCCGGACCCCATATGATGATTTGCATCCGTGCATTTCTTTCAGCCAGGTTCCGTTCATACTCTGTACGGCCAAAATTCCGGGCCTGGTCCAACCAGGTGCCCATCAGCCACCAGGCAGTATATGCAGGACCCGGGATAAAGTCAAGAATTTCCTTTTCTGTAAAACCAAATTGCTGCAGGGTTTTTTGCCAGATAATCTCCACAAAAAATTCAGGTTGCACGAGTTTGTTTTTTGTATAACTTTCTGGTAAGAAAAATCTATTCTTTAAATTAAACTCATGAAAAACGCAGCCTTTATCCTTTTAATGCTTTTTAGCCTGAATGCATTTTCAGCCAGTTTAGCCCTGTGAATAAAAATGCATCGCCGGAAGCCAAAAAGCTCCTCGCCTACCTGTACAGTTTAAACGGGAACCAGACCCTGACCGGACAACACACTTATCCTCCCAACTTCGACCAGTGGATGGATACGGTTAAGTCCATGACCGGCAAATACCCGGCTGTTTGGGGTTGCGATTTTATCCTCGACGGACTGAAGGATTGGGGACCGGAAATTGTCCAGGAAGCCATAAAAAAATACCGCGATGGCTTCATTGTTACCCTTATGTGGCATGCAGGCCGCCCCATGGATGACCCTCCCTATCGGATGGAAAGAAAGTATACAGGGCAAGCTGACCGATGCCCAGTGGAAAGAGCTTACTACGCCCGGTAGCCCGTTAAACAAGAGATGGGAAGTCCCAGGTTGATAAAATCGCATCCTATCTTAAGCAGTTGCAGGATGCAAATGTACCGGTGCTTTGGAGACCTTACCACGAAATGAATGGGGTATGGTTCTGGTGGGGCGACAAAAAAGGGCCTGATGGTTACCAGAAGTTATTTAAAATGATGTTCGACCGTTTTGTCAATGTTCATAAACTGAACAACCTGCTCTGGGTTTGGGATGCCAATGGCCCGCGTGATCTCCCGTTTGACCAGGCTTATGCATATGCTGATTTTTATCCCGGACCGGAGTATGTGGATGTACTGGCCACAGATATATATCACTTCGACTATGAACAAAAGGATTACAATGAACTGGTCGATCTCGCCAAAGGAAAGCTGATCACCCTCGGAGAATGCGGAGAGCTTCCAAAACCCGAGATCCTGAAAGTACAGCCCCGGTTTACCTGGTTTATGGTATGGGGAGGTTTTATTAAATTTGATAACCCCCCGGGAAGGGTAAAGGAAATTTACGACCTGCCCCAGGTCATCACACATGATGAGGTAAAATTTTAACCAGACACCCCGTCGGGGTGGTAGGCAACCACCCCGACGGGGTGTCCTAATTCTATGCTTTTCACTCCTTATAAACTTGGAAACTATCACCCTTCGCAACAGGGTGATCCGTGCGGCAGCCTTTGAAGGTATGTGTCCCGGCAATTCGCCATCCGATGAATTGCTGAATTTCCACAGGGAACTGGCTGCCGGCGGAGTTGCCATGACTACCGTGGCCTATGCCGCGGTCGACCGCTCAGGTCTTTCTTTTCCGCACCAGCTTTGGCTGAGGAAAGAGGTCGTACCTGAACTGAAGAGGCTTACCGATGCAGTGCATAAGGAAGGTGCCGCCTGTTCAATCCAGATCGGGCATTGCGGCAACATGACAAAATCATCCGTGACCGGTTCAAGGCCAATGGCGCCAACTTCACGAATCAACCTGTACGGCCCGACGTTCCCGCGCGCTATGAACAGGACTGATATTCAGGATGTGGTGCACAGTTTCGGGAAAGCGGTACATCTCGCGCGTGAATCAGGATTTGATGCGGTAGAAGTTCATGCCGGGCACGGCTACCTCATCAGCCAGTTTCTTTCACCTTATACAAACCACAGGCAGGATGAGTTCGGTGGCTCCCTGGATAACCGGGCACGGTTTATGCACCTGGTGATGGAAGAGGTGAAGAGAGCAGCAGGAAATGATATAACCGTGCTCGTAAAAATGAATATGCAGGATGGAATCCCGGGTGGGATGGAAATAGACGAATCCCTCGAGGTAGCCAGGATGCTTGAACGGGCAGGTGCAGATGCCCTGGTGCTGAGCGGGGGATTTGTGAGCAAAGCGCCGATGTACATACTGCATGGTGCCATGCCGGTAAAAATCCTGGCCCATTATATGGAAAACAGGCTGTTAAAAACATTTGTCCGGTTGTTTGGAAACCAGTTGATCAAGGCAGAACCTTTTCAGGAAGCTTATTTTCTGGAGGATGCATTGAAGTTCAGGGCACAGTTGAAACTTCCCCTGGTATATGTGGGAGGCCTGATTTCGCAGGAAAAAATCAATGAGGTCCTGGACAATGGATTTGAATTGGTGGCGATCGCCCGGGCGCTGATCAAAGACCCGGATTTTGTCAATAAACTGCTTCACCAGGAATTGTCGAAGTCTTCGTGTGATACATGCAATTACTGCATTGCTGTGATGTATACCCATGCTGTTGCCTGTATTCAGAACATGGAACAAAATCCTGAAATCCTGGAAATGCTTCACGGAAAATGATTCAGCCTGATAAATATGCCCTTATTACCGGCGCATCTTCGGGTATCGGCCGGCAAATTTCAATAGAACTGGCACAACGGGGATATTCCATCCTTGCCGTAAGTAACCAGCCTGGACAATTGGATCTTTTAAAGAAGGAGTTAGAGCACGCTTTTGGCATAACAGTACAACCATTCAATATTGATCTATCAAGGGAAGGCGCCGGAAAAACAGTATTTGAGTTTTGCGAGACAAATCTCCTGGAAGTTGAAGTGCTGGTGAATAATGCAGGTATGCTTGTTATCGGAGAAGCCTTAACAGTTGACTACTCCAGGGCAGCTGCTATTTTGCAGCTTCATGTAAACACGCCGGCATTGCTGTGTCAGTTGTTTGGAAAGAAAATGTCCGAACGAAAAACGGGATATATCCTCAACGTATCTTCTATTTCTGCGGTGATGCCCTATCCGACCATTTCCTTTTACGGGCCTTCAAAAACCTTTATCCGGTCATTTTCCCGTGCATTGAGAACCGAAATGAAGAGCAACGGGATCAGCGTTACATGCCTTATACCCGGTGCCACAGCCACCGCTTTGTATGACGGACATGATGTAAATATCCCGTTAGCGATGAAGCTGGGGGTCATGAAAAAACCTGAAAGCGTTGCACATGCCGGAGTGAAGTCCCTTTTTAACGGCCGCGCGGAATGTATTCCGGGGATATTGAACAAGCTGGTTGTATTTCTGCTTCCCCTTATTCCAATGTTTGTGATCGGATGGATCTACCGGCTGAGAAAATAATTCTTAGGGCACTGGCTTTTTCAATTCCCGATTATTAGGGATGTCATTGTTAAAGAACCCCCCACAGCTTTGTCATTAAATATATCTATTGATTCATTTTCTTCCTTTAAAGCCAAAGAATAAAGCAAGGGAAGAAAATGGTCAGGAGTAGGAATGGCCAGATTTACTGCCTTGCCCAGTAATTTGTAATCAATCAAAGACTTGTGATCGTTTGACAGAATGAGCTGCTTCATTTTTTCATTCGCTTCAAGAGCCCAGTCATATCCAAATCCGGGTTCGTCGATTTTTTCCCAGCTAATCAAACCAAGGTTATGAACCATATTTCCGCTTCCAATAATCAGTACTCCTTTTTCACGAAGAACAGAAAGTTCTTTTGCCAGGTCATAATGATATTGAGGAGGCTGATAATAATCCAGGCTCAATTGAATTACCGGAATATCGGCTTTCGGATACAAGATGTTTAATCACGCTCCATGCACCATGGTCAAGTCCCCATTTATCATCCAGTCCCACTTCGGTTTTCTTTATGATGTGTTTTATTTCAACCGCCAAGTCAGGACTTCCGGGTGCAGGATATTGCACATCGAACAGTTCCTTCGGGAATCCACCAAAATCGTGAATGGTGGGTGGCATTTTCATTGCGGTTACATTTGTTCCACTTGTTTCCCAATGTGCCGAGATACATAAAATTGAAGCGGGGGTTGGCAACGATTTTCCCATTTCCACCCATCCCCGGACAAACTCATTTTCTTCAATGGCATTCATGGGACTGCCATGACCCAGAAACAAAACAGGCATTTTCATTTTATCATCCGAAACAAATTTAACTAATTGTATAGGGATTACATACTGTTGGTGGTTGAGGCAGGTATATGCCTGCCTGTTAAACTGCTTCTTTAATAATCAGGTTTCCATCAATTTTCAGCCTGCCAAGAATGGCCTCAACAGCATCCATCATGGGAGGTGGCCCGCAGAGATAGACGTATTTGCCTGATCCGGCCAGATGCTGTTTTCAGGAAATCTTCATTGAGATATCCATGATGATACTGACTTGTCTTTTCATCAGACAGGATATTGATGAAATTCGTTCCCAGCAGGTGATCAAATTCATACCTCAGGATAATGTCATCTCTTGTTTTATTTGCGAAGATCAGTTTATTTTTTCCGACAGCATTTTCAGCCTTCAGGTATCTGAAAATTGAAATAAAAGGGGTCGCACCTGCACCACCTGCAATAAAAACTCCTTCCCCTTTGTATGTAATAGCCCCGAAAACACCATGCAGGATAAGTTCATCTTTTCTTTTTAATCCCCTGAGTTCATTGGTCACTCCCTTTCTTTCGGGATACGTTTTGATCGTAAACTGCAAAAACTTATCGTCCGGGAGGCTGGTAAAGGTAAATGGCCGTATTTCTTCCTTCCATCCATCTTTGTTTATGGAGATATCTGCTGCCTGCCCGGGAGTGAATTCCAGTGATGAAGGCCGTTCAGTCAGAATCTGGAGAACATCGCGGGTAATAAACTCAATTGACAGGATCTTTAAAGTGTCCATATTGATCAGTTCTTGATGCCATCCGGCATCAGATATAACAATGCGAATTTTCAAATGTTTAACCCTCCGCACAAAACTATTCCTTCCTTTTCGAACAAACAAAAAGCGAAGATAAAAGCAACCTTATGGCGTTTTTTTGTATCTTCATAAAAACTTGCCTTCCCGAGGAATTGCCAGGGAACAAAAACTTTTACAATTTTCCCATGAAACTAAATCCCCTTCTCTTTTGCATTTTAATAATGATCCTGATCTCTTCATGCAAAAAAGAAGATCCGATAAATTTTACACTCTACCTTAATTTTATCGTTTATTCCGAAAGCGCAACCTATACTGATACCTGCCTTATATTTAAGGTAACAATCGACGGGAACCGGCAGTTTTCGGATAGCCTGTGTAATGAAGGGATTTCGCCTTGTGCCCTTATTTATTCCTTTCCCATTGAACCAGGACCTCACCAGATTCAGGCAGAGGCAGCCGGGGTAGCTGGTCAGCTAGATACGAATGTGTACTTTACCCATTCGAAAAGATATGGCTATTTGAATTACAGGTCCGAAACTGACAGCTTCGATTTTTATTTGAGAACATCAGGTGGTATAGATAAATAAAGCGCTATAAACCGAATATTTATAACCCACACATCCAAAACTGATACAAATTTGTTTTTTTCTCATCCTCGCATCAGGCTCCTGTCAAAAGGATGAAAAAGCTATACCTGATCAGGTAATTGGGAAGTAGAGGTATACACTTATGTCAGGGTGAGGGAAAAATACGGTGGTTGGAATTACTTGTGTTTTTTCACCGTACGTTCTATTACAATTGTCTCCCCGATTTTATCATGAAGTGTCATCCTGTTAGGATTCCAAATTGCTTGTATATACCCGAATCCAAACTCCAGTGCAGATGCGAAATAACCCAGGCTCCGTTCAATGCAATGCCATAATCCGATCCGCTCATGGTACAAAGAAAGTACCCTTATCCTGAACAAATATTTCCCAATGGTTTGTCCCTTCCAGAAATAAAACAAGATTGTGAAATAAAGAACAGGCAAAAGTCCAAAGAAAAATTTCAAAACGGTAATTAACCAGGAAGGCGTATTTTCCATTTCAACCTCAACTTCGAAAATACCATGGACATTTATCTTCGAAAGATTCATATCGAAAAGACCAAACAAGAGGATAATGCATAAATAAATCACTACAAGTACAATCCAATCCAATGAGAAAAGCAACAAATCTTTTCCTGATAGTGGCAAGAGTAAATTCATTGTCATGATGAAATTCAGGCCTTGTTTTATATTTCATATTTATTGATCGTTGAGGTTATAAAATTTAACGATATCCCATTATATGTCTACTAAAAGTAAACATATTTGGCTAAAGATGGAATTATTACACCTCAAAGATGTTTTTAAATGAGCTAAATTAAAACCAACAATAATTTTTACTTTTTTATATTGTTATATTCTTCATCGGATACAGGTTGCAACCAGACAACACTTCCCTTATCGGTATTAGGACTTATAGCAATATGGGTGAGACTGCAATCGGGTGCTGCGCCATGCCAGTGCTCTGCATTAAGCGGAATTTTCACGACATCCCCTTTATGTAATACCTGGGCAGGTTTGCCTTTTTCCTGATAATAACCCCGGCCGTCCGTAATAAGGAGAATTTGCCCGCCCGGGTGTTTGTGCCAGTTCGTTCTTGCTTTGGGTTCAAAGGTTACGTTACCAATTGAAGTATTATAGGTACTGTCATTGTTTACAAGCATTTGAAGCCATGCCGTACCTGTAAAGTTATTGTTGGTAATTACATCTCCTTTGGGAAAAATAAGTTCTGTTTTTTGAGCATTCATGGCATTTGTATATGCTATTAAGATTGCAAATAACGATTACTATTGATTTTATCTTTTTCATACACAGACTATTTTCATTTTCTTTTATTGTTTTTAAGCACTTCATCCAAAATTTTTTGGGTTGCTTTTGCTTCTTTTTTACCTATGGTTGATTTTATAATGTTTACAAATTGCTGTAATTGTTCCGGCGTTAACCCTACATTCAGACAAATTGTCAAATGAGAACGCAGCATGGGTTCTGCACCTCCAATGCTACTGAGTACGGAAATGGTTACCAGCTCTCTTTCGGAATAGGTTAATACATCACGTTCAAAAATATCAGCGAACAGATGTTCTTTGAGAAATACATCAATTGTGGGAGCAAATGCGGAATAACCTGTTTTAGGTCCATCTTGCGGTGCTCCTGTAAGTTTTCCCAAAACCTCCCTGCCACGCTCATATTTGCTGCGTTCATCCTGAATCGGCGATGCTTCTGCGCCCGGTAGATCATTAATTCCTTTGGCTTTTCGTTCATCCAATACTTCCATAAAGGTTTGCAAACCACGGATACTTCTTGGAAAACCGCAATACGCATACAGGTGAACGATGACTTCTTTGATCTGGTTTATGGTAAGACCCGCATCAAGACCAGCATTCAGCTCTGTTTTTAACTTTGATAAATCGCCTTTTGCCGTTAGTGCAGCAATGGCAATAATACTTTGTTCCCCGGGGCTTAATGTTAATTTTTCATTCGGATTGGTTTGTGCACTCAGGTTATATGAAAATAAACCGATCGCCAGAACCAATACAATTAGTGTTTCATTTTTTAGTTTTTTCATACCCTTGGAGTATATTACTATTCCCTGGCAACCCTTGCTCGGATATGCCAAAACCATTACCATCTTTTGAATATTTATGAAGCTCTTTTATTGAGCAACTTTCAAACACATTAACCTGCTTTGATCACGGATTAATAGTTTACCATCGGCCAGGGCAATTGGTGCCCAGTTCTGGGTAGGGCCCCCAATTCTTCCGGCTATGGAATTCGGGTCACTGGTGCTTTTTGATCCCAATACTTCAGCTTTTGCCAGGGGTTTAAATCCTGAGGTATCCGGTTCAATCAAATAAAGATTTTTTGCTCCATCCGTAGCCAGAATCAGTCCGTCAACCCATATCATACTGCCTTTATCAAAGCTGGGTTCCCGTTTTGTTTTCCACATGATCTTGCCGTCCATGCTCATACATACCAGTCCGTCACGCCGGTTATTGGTTGAATACTGGGCATAAAAATAGCCATCAATCAACAGGGGTGGCTTGGTATGATCTCCAAATTCTTCTGTTCTGAATATTTCGGTTGGAACATAGCTTCCGTCAGCCTGTTTTTTGACCTCTATCATTAACGCACCGAGTTCATATCCGCCTGTAACGAGCACTTTATTGTTACCGGCATCAACAGCACTCGGTACAGAAATATGACAGTTCCATCCTGTAAAATTCCATAAGATCTTTCCACTAAGAGGATCAATTCCGACAATATTGCCCGGAGTCTTTGCTAATTCCGGACGTCCGAAAGGGTTCGTGGATGAAGTAACCATCACAATATTGTCCTTCCCGTCTATTTTCACAACTGCCGGACTAACATAGGTTTCGTTACCGAGATTGGGAGTTTTCCACACGATTTCACCTGTGGTTTTGTTATAGGCAACCACACCGGCTTGAGGGGCCTGCGATGCAATAACAAGCAAATCACCATAAACCAGCGGGCATTGGGAAATGGCCCATATCGGGAAATTTCCATGACCGGTAAATCCACCTGGTCCACTTGTCGCAGTAGCTGTATCATTTCCGCTGTCACCACCAAAATCCGTCCATACGTTTTTATTCCAGACCGGCTTGTGTGAGTTAATATCTATGCAGTACAATTCGCCGTATGGTCCGCACGAATAAATATAATTGCCGTCAATTGCCGGAACACTTCGTGAACCGGGAAACATAACATCTCCGGCCGCACTATAGGCAAAATTCCAGAGTTCTTTGCCGGTAGAAAGTTCGAAACACCGCAGGTTATCTCCCATCTTGTCGTCCCTGTCAAGCAAATAAACTTTACCTTCTTTTACCACAGGCCCTCCATAACCGATACCAATATTGGCAGTCCACAAAACTTCAGGACCGGTTTCAGGCCAGGTACGCAGAATACCTTTTTGAGGCGATGTGCTGTTTCTTTCAGGCCCGAGAAACTGAGGCCAGTCCTGTGCATTGACGCTGGTGGCAAATGCTGCAAGTAAGAATGCAGCTGAAATAAGCAGATTGTTTTTCATTTTCATTTCTTTAAGTTGCCGGTTAAATGCCATTTGGTTGTAGTTTATCCCCCTTGTTCACTGCCTTTTCAATCACGTCCAGTCTCGCTTTCCTTGGATCAGGTTTACCGACTGGTTTACCATCGGGTTGGATATCGAGTATCTCGTTCTTTTTGGGACTGTAAACAGGCCATTCCGGCAGACCCTTACCATTAGGATTGCCAGTTTTGGCGAAGTTTACCCAATAGGCGTTCATTATCCTGGCAACCTCTTTGTCCTCGGCTGTCGGAGGGGGCGGAGGCGGCCCGAAGCCTCCTATTCCCAGGTTGTCGAACACAAAAGAAATATCGGTTCCGTGTCCGGGGCCATACTTCATCCGCTCCTTCATGGCAGCAGGTACATAAGAGAAAAGAAAAATGTAGGCCGGATCACCATCGGCGGCAAAAGAACTTGCGGTGAACCGTGCAGGCTCTGCCCATACCTTGTCGGTGTTAAACCTTGTTTGTACCTCAGCGAATTCTTTGTTACCATCAGGATCATAGGCAGCTTTTGCCTCATCTTTCAGTTCCCCGAACAGTGAAAACAGTTCTTCCTTTGAATTGCTGGCATTAACAAAGGGTCCACCTATTTCTGCACTGTTATTCCCAATCATGAGCGGAACGTGTGCCTGTCTGCCTGCCTTGTATGCACTCTCAGCAGTTTCAACAACAAATTTACCATCGAGAATCGGACCTGAATAGATACGCGGACCTCCCTGTCCATCATTTTCCTGTCCACCGTCCACAATCTCTTCAACTTTCAGGGCACGTAGTTTGGCCAGTGCGGCTGCATCTGTGCCCTCGATCCCATGTTTACGGGCAAAGTTTATTCCGATCGTTTCCGCTGAAACAGGGTAGTATGGACTTGCATTTTCTTTATTGATCGGTCTGCCGGTCAAAACACCATCCCGGCCACCGCCGGAATGACTGATTGCCTTTTGGAAAAGACCTTTTGCAGCCGGTATGGTAAGAAGTGAATGTATCGAAACACCACCGGCAGAGAAACCGAAAATGGTAACATTTTTAGGATCGCCACCGAATGCTGCAATGTTTTGCTGTACCCATTTGAGGGCTGCTATCTGGTCCATGAAGGCGTAACTGCCTTTGGGTTCTTCCGGATGCTCCTCGCTCAACGCAGGGAATGCAAAATGACCGAGGCGTCCCAGACGGTAATTGATGGTAATCAGGATGACTCCTTGTTTGGCAAACTGACTTTCCAGCACCAGGATCGGAGCCGCTACCCCCTACGAAGGCGCCACCATGGATCCACACCATAACCGGTAGTTTTGCTTCCGGCTTAGCCCCGGCAGGTCTCCATATATTGAGAAACAGGCAATCTTCCGACGAGCCCCCTGAATTGTTCCCGGAGCGGCACCCCATCCTGCCTGTGCACAATTTGCGCCAAACTTGCTTGCATCACGTTCTCCCTGCCATGCGGCAACAGGTTGTGGCGGACGCCAGCGAAATTCACCAACCGGCGGAGCAGCATAGGGAATTCCTTTGAAAATTTCGACATCTCCTTCCTTTACACCACGTACCATTCCAGAGGCGGTATGAACTAGTGGGTCCCGTCGTAGTACTGGCAACGTTTGCTGAGCATGCAAACTGAGCAACTCAGGATGATAACTATTCCTGTCAATATCTTTTTCATATTGTTATTTTTTATAAATATTTACCAAAGAATCTCGTTGAGTTTATTCATCGCCTGATCTACATATTCAGGAACATAATAGGTTTGAATGTGGGTAGCTCCCGGAATCAGGAATAATTCTTTCTCTTTTGTGCCTGTGGCAAGATTGAATGCACTGTCAGTCATGTAATAGGTGTCGGCTTTGCTTCCTGCCATCATCAACAGGGGCTGATTGATCAAATCCATGTTGGTGGCTGCGTCAAATTCCATCAGATCGAGCAGACTGCTCATGGTGTACCTGAAGGTGGAATTGGGGTGTGCATGGGTTCTGTTGTAATAATAATGGCCTTCACGATACAGGTCAAACGGCATTTTGTCTGCCATTTCATCGGTTATTTTCGTATCGGCAGCATAGCGCACTTCCCCACCTGCTGCTTCCAGGGCACGGGCTTCAGAAGCCTCTTTTAAACGTTGCTGAATGGTGGCCAGTCCGGAATTCATAAATCCGTTGCGCCTTACCACTCCTGAATTAAACATGCTCAGGGTAGCCACGGCTTTAAAGCGTTTGTCGGTTTGAGCTGCTTTTAATGAATAGCCACCGCCACCGCAAATACCCAATAAACCCAGACGATTGGCATCTACTCCTGCATATTGGGTGATAAAATCTGCCATCCCGCGAATATCTTCAATACGAAAGGCAGGCTTATCCACATTACGCGGCAGTCCACCGCTGGCTCCCTGGTACGACGCATCGGCAGCAATGGTGATGTAACCCGATTCTGCCAAACGTTGTGCATATAATCCGGCTACCTGCTCTTTAACACCGCCGTTGGGGTGAGCCACCACCACTGCCGGATATTTCTTTGACGGGTCGTAGTTGGCAGGTGTGTAAATATTGGCAGAAATATCAATGCCATTCAGTTTATAGGTTACCGGATGAATATTCACCTTGCCTGGTACATTTTCTGTAATGGCATCCTCGTAAACCAGGCCAAAAGGATTGCTAAGCTTGGTTTGACCTGATACAATAATGCTTGCTGACATAAACATAACCATTAAAAAATGGGTTTTTCTTTTCATTTTAAATCTCCTCCCAAATTGTTTTTATTTTTTTATTACTTATTTCAAATCCGATTATATTCCTGTCACTTATCCAATCCTTTTTCCTTTAACCATTCCGACATTAAATCGGCTATTTCTACATTGTTTAAATCCGAAAACGGGAAATGTGTATTGCCTTTTATCCCAATTTCAGGCAGATGCACCACTGTTACATCACCACCATGCTTGTTTACAGCAATCTCTCCACAACCTGGCCATTTCAAGACGTGCCCGCCATCCATCCTGACCCGGATTATCCATTGGTTTATCAGGAATATTATCACCATAGTAAATAATTATCGGGATTTTGGTAAGCTTCATAAAATCTGATAAAGGCACTCCAAAAGCGGCGAGTGTACCCCCGGCCATTGGTATAGGTGCAGGCACTTCTCCTTCGGGAAACACGAAACCACTTCCCGGCTCATAAGAAACTATTGCTTTTATATTTTGATTTTTGATAGCGGTTGCCCAGCCCATTCCACCTGAATGTGAATGTGTAACAAGAATTGCCGGACCAATTTTATTGAACAGTGCCGAAACAGCATCTGTATTGACATTTATATCAATAGGTCCAATATTGGGTGTCATCTGGCACGGAAATACTGGTTAAGTGTAGCTGAATCGCGCGAAAACTGTACTCCCTCAAAATAGTCTGGCCATATACCTACACGAAAAGTACCAAACCATCCCTGTTCATCGGGTGTTGGTGTAATGGTGGCAGCCACTGTACTGCGACCGGCATTGCCTCTTCTTGGCTGGTCAATGAGATAAACCGGAAAACGCCTGCGCAGGAAAATATTTTGAAATCCTTCCCTTCCGTCGGGTGTTGTTTCCCATGTTTTGGAAAACTGTCCGATGCCATGCCACATCACTAACGGATATTTGCGGGCATTAACCGGAATCTGATAAAACACATAAGCATGATCGCCATGAAAGGTTTGTCCTTCCGGAGTAGGATTATATGGATCGAAAGTGCCCGGGATTGGTAATCACTGTTCCGCCAACAGCAAAGCTTCCCTGTTCCTGAATCATTAATGGTCCTTTATCTGTGGTATTTTTAACAGATCCACAGGCTGTAATCAGAACAGAACCAACAATTGATAAAAGAACGAAATGCATTCCCTGAGAAATCTTTTTTGCTTCAATCATATTTGTCATTTTAATAAATTCATCAGCCAATTTTCAAAATCAGGCATCCAATGACCAACTCCTGCATCAAAACCATGAGTCAAATCCCATTATTAAATGTCCAGCTTTCTGCTGCCCATCCATTTTATAATTTCCGGATCACGATGGTCAAAAAAACTGCTGGTTTTCATGTCGAGAGTTGTTATGGCTTCCATATCTTCAGTGCTAAGTTCAAAATCGAAAATGTTGAAGTTTTCCTTAATTCTTTCTTTTTTAACTGATTTTGGAATGGCAACCACACCTCTTTGTATGAGCCAGCGAAGAACTACCTGTGCTATACTTTTTTTGTACTTTGCTGCCAATGGAAAGCAGTAATTCATTCTGAAAAAGATTGTTCTTGCCTTCGGCAAATGGTCCCCACGATTCAATCTGAACCTTATTTTCTGTTAGGAATTTTTGGGTTTCAATCTGCTGATTGAAAGGATGTGTTTCAATCTGGTTTACAGCCGGAACAACTTCATTAAAAGTTATTATATCCATGACACGGTCAGGTTGAAAGTTACTTACCCCAATTGCCCTAACCTTTCCTTCTTTGTATAACTCCTCCATAGCTCTCCACGAACCATGAACATCGCCATAAGGCTGATGGATTAGGTACAAATCCAGATAGTCGAGTTGCAGCTTGTTTAATGATTTTTCAAAAGCTTTTTTTGTTTTTTCGTAACCGGTATCCTGAACCCATAGCTTGGTGGTAATAAACAAATCTTCTCTTGCTACACCACTTTTTTTAATTGCATTTCCCAACAGCAGTTTCATTCATATAGGATGCGGCCGTGTCAATTAACCGATACCCGGTTTCTATAGCATCAAGAACTCCATTTTCACATTCTTTTAGGTCTGTTACCTGAAATACTCCAAACCCCAGTATGGGCATTTCAACTCCATTATTTAATTTAACTTTCTGCATATTTATAGAAATTTACTTGCCTTCAAAAAGGTAGCAAGAATTTGTACAATGCAAAGTTGAGATGAAAAAACCGATGGGGTTGTATACAGATTACTGGTATTTCGTACCAGAATTACGGATACTGTATTTTACCTGTAACCAGTTAAGAAATAAGCAGTAAATTTGTAATCAAAATAAACAGTAAGGCTATGGATGAAATAATAAAACTGGAGAATATATCTGAGTATAATACCATGAGAGGGGTGGAAACACTTCATCCTCTGGTAAGTGTATATGATTTATCAAAAATGAAACTAATCCCGACCAGCCAGGGCACATTTCGGCTTTTATTGTGTTTTTCTGAAAGAAGCAGTATGCGGTGATTTGAAATATGGCTGTAATTATTACGATTACCAGGAAGGTACTCTTGTTTTTATTGCTCCCGGCCAGGTTGTCGGAATAGGCAATACACCAGGGAATCCTCATCCTAAAGGATGGGCATTGCTTTTTCATCCTGATTTAATCAGGGGCACTTCACTTGGCCACAATATCAAAGAGTATACATTTTTCTCGTATGAAACAAATGAAGCCCTGCATTTGTCTGAAAAAGAACGGCAAATCATTATGGATTGCCTGAATAAAATCGATCATGAACTTCATCAGTCAATTGACAAACACAGTAAAAAGCTTATTGCAAATAATATCGAATTACTTCTCAATTATTGCATGCGATTTTACGACCGGCAGTTTATTACCCGTAATCAGGTAAATAAAGATATTTTAGTGAGGTTTGAAAATTTGCTGGACAATTATTTTAAATCTGAAATGACAAAGACCATAGGCTTGCCAACAGTAAAATATTGTGCTGATCAGTTGCATCTTTCTGCAAATTATTTTGGCGATTTAATTAAAAAAGAGACCGGAAAATCAGCCCAGGAACATATCCAGTTAAAACTAATGGAAATTGCCAAAGAAAGAATATTTGACAAGAGCAAAATCGATGAGCGAAATAGCCTATGAATTAGGGTTTAAACATCCCCAGCACTTTAGCCGTATGTTTAAAAATGAGACGGGATATACTCCTAATGAATACAGGTTATTGAATTAGAAAACCAAAGTATCATATTATTCACCGATTTACGCTGTTATCGGGCTCTTCCTTTTCACGGGTCAGACCATGGCGCTCATCTCTTTAACTTCCCATGTGCTAATAAGAAACTAGTTATCCCTGTTTCCCCCATATATCGATTAAGGATAATAAGAGAGTCGAAGAAAGTTGGTAAGTCCCTACTTATATTTTCAATTTTTCTTATTCTGCATTATTGTAAAGCTTTACAATTGACTTGGGTGTCATTCCACTATGTTTTTAAAGGTAGTGTAGAATGCTAATTTTGAATTAATTCCAGCCTTTTAGGTATTACGTCAATTTTGAGTTTATTATTATCCGCAGAAATAACAACTCTTTGGCCACCTCGTTAAGAAATACAAGATTTTTTGTTTATATTTCTACTATCATAAAAGATTAAGCGCGACGAATCATAAAATTATCCGATAACCTGATATCATGCCATCACTAGATATGAAAAATAATGGTATAAGAGTAAAAGCCTTTTTATTACAAAAAACTTTAAGACTTGCCGGTTTTGTATTTGGGTTTGGAAGCATTTCCTTATTGACCATGTGCGCTAAATATGGTGTTATCACAGATGTTTCAGGTACAGTAAAAGGAAAAGTATCCTCTTTAAGTTCAGGGAAAGCAATTAAGAATATTGAAATTTCATTAAAAGAAATTCCGGTAACCGTTAAAACGGATATTGACGGAAACTATGTTATTGAGCAATTAGCACCGCAACAATATACAATTGAAGCCAGGGATATCGATGGTGCAGAAAACGGTGAATTTCAGGATTCCGTTAAAACAATTGAATTACTGCCGGAGGAGCTGGAAAACTGCGATTTTGTCTTACGTCCCAAATAATGAGGCAAAATAAAATGAATTGGCAGAAAAGACTGAGTTTAGATCTGTTCCGGTTATACAAAAATTCTCAAACTCAATTGCATGACTTAAAATATTTGTTTTGGGAGTGCACATTGAGGTGTAATTTACGTTGTTTGCATTGTGGAAGCAATTGCGGCAGTGAAAATTCTATTGATTTACCCTGTGCGGTAATTGTAAACGAATTAATCAAAATAAAAAAGGCGGTCGGCGAAAAACTACCTCATGTCGTAATTACAGGGGGAGAACCTTTGATGCGTAAAGATATTGAGGTGTTTGGCTCTGAAATTTCAAATTTAGGGTATAATTGGGGACTGGTAACGAACGGTTTTTTGCTGGATAATGAACGATTAACCAATTTGATAAAAAGTGGATTATCTTCAATCACAATTAGTTTGGATGGATTAAAGGATAGTCATAATTGGCTTAGAAATAATGTGTTGAGTTTTGACAGAACGGTAAAGGCGATAAGCCTGGTTTCAAAGTACGAGGATCTTACATTTGATGTTGCAACCTGCATTACAGGTAGGAATATTAATGAACTCGATAAAATTTATGACCTGCTCCTTGACTTACATGTGAAAAACTGGAGATTATTTACAATAGACCCGATTGGGCGGGCATGTAACAATATAGAATTGGAGAGTAACGGAAGAGACTTAACCCGCATCCTGGAGTTTATCAGAAAGGTGAAAAGGCGAAAAGAAATAAACATAAACTATGGTTGTGACGGATTTTTAGGGAACTATGAAGGAGAGGTGAGAGAGGAATTCTTTTTCTGCAAGGCAGGAATTAATATTGCATCCATATTGCACGACGGGTCAATTTCGGCCTGTCCGAATATCAACAGAAAATTAATTCAGGGAAACGTACTTCATGAAAGTCTGATAGACGTCTGGAATACTAAATATCAACCATATAGAATCAGAGACTGGACAAAAACAAATCAATGCTCAGTTTGCGAAAATTATAAATATTGTTTAGGCAATGGCATATGCCTAAGAGATATTGACAATAACAAGGTTATGAAATGCCATTCTAAAATGCTGAACAATTTAACGGCACACTCATTACATGCGTAAGCAAATGGAAATGGCACTGATAATATACGGTCCGCCCGACTTGAAATCGGCCTTCGCTCTACAACTCAATATCCTTTCCCACCCTCTTATCCCTTGACGACGATGATGCGTTAATGGTGTATGCTCCCTTTTCGAGTACCCACGCCGATTGTGTCTCATCCCAGCAGGAAAGGTCTGAAACCGGTATTTTGAATGTGAGATTTATGGTTTCACCTGCATTCAGCAGTGGCGTTTTAGCAAATGCTTTCAGCTCCTGCACCGGACGATCGATCCTGGTATCCGGTTTGGAAACATAAATTTCAACCACTTCTTTTCCGGCAACGGTTCCGGTATTTTTAACCGACAAGCTGATAAGAATGGTATCGGTAACCACACCTGGCCTCCATTTTACCGTATTCAAAGGTTGTATAGGACAACCCATAGCCAAAAGGATAGGAAACATTTATATTGTGCTTGTCGAAATGCCGGTAACCCACGTAAATGCCTTCCTCATATTTCGTATAGTCGATATTCTTCACCTGCTCTTTTTCGGGTTTGGGCTTCACGTTAAGCAGAATGGAAGTCATGCCCATCGGCTCCCCGGTCATGGGGAAGTTTGCCATCGATGCATGGTCTTCCAGCGCCACCGGGAAAGTCATGGTAAGTTTGCCGCTGGGATTTACCCTGCCGCTCAAAATATCGGCCACCGAATTGCCGCCCTCCTGGCCACCCTGCCATGCCAGCAGGATAGCGTCCGGCTGTTCCTTCCAGGAAGCAGTTTCAATGACCCCGCCGATGTTCAGTATGACCACCACTTTTTTTCCTGCTTCATGGAACGACTTGCATACGGTTTGAATGATGTCCTTTTCAGCCTGTGATAGTTCAAAATCATCTTTTTTGACGCGGTCCTGCCCTTCGCCGCTGTTTCTTCCAATTGTAATGATGCCCAGGTCAGCACTTTTTTTGCAATCGGACAATACTGCTTCTGAGGGCACCATTTCCGGCGGAAGGCTGGCGTTCATCATCGCCGCCATGCCCGTTTTCTTTTTGAAGTCCTTTTGGATGAAGTGCTTTAAAATCTTCGAAGGCCTTTTTGGAGGCAGCATCCACCTGGAATCCTGCATTGGTAAGTCCTTCCTCAAGAGAAATTGTGTAGGCTTTGTTTACATTTCCCGAACCGGTTCCGCCTGCAATAAAATGGAAGGAGGTAACACCGAAAAGGGCAATGTTTTTTACACCCTGAAGGGGCAATGTGGCGTTATTTTTCAGCAGCACCATTCCCTCGGAAGCGGACTGCCTTGTAATGAGGCCATGCGCTTTCAGATCGGGATGATTGCTGTATGCATATTGCTGCATCCTTCTGGAATTGAAAATAAACCGTGAGGATCCGGCCATACAGAAGTATCGATGGCCGCAGCAGACAGTTCGCCGTTATTTGCCGCCTTCTTTAATGCCTTATACTGGTTCCGTGTGCCGGGCATCAGCAGATCATTACCTGCCTTAATTTCATTCGGGGGATTGATCCCGCCGAACCAGTCGCTCATAACAATTCCCCTGAATCCCCATTCGTTTCTCAGGATATCGGTCAGCAAAAGTTTGTTTTCCGTTGTGTGCGTCCCGTTTAACAGGTTATAGGAGGACATCACCGTATAGGGATGTGACTTCTTCACGATGATCTCGAAGCCCTTCAGGTAAATCTCACGCAAGGCCCGGTCTGAAACGATCACGTTATTGTTGAAACGGTTTGTTTCCTGGTTATTGCAGGCAAAGTGCTTCACAGAAGTGCCCACCCCGTTTGACTGAATGCCATTCACCATGGCAGCGCCGATATCACCGGTCACCACAGGATCCTCGGAATAATATTCAAAGTTCCTGCCGCACATGGGACTGCGGTGAATGTTTGCACCGGGGCCCAGAATCACATCTATCCCATATTCAAGAGCCTCATTTCCCATGGCCTGGCCAACTTTGCCCACCAGGTCAACATCCCAGGTGGATGCCAATAATGTACCGATTGGGAATGCCGTGCAATAGTATGTATTGGGATCATTCCTGCGGGTGGGATTGATCCGCAATCCTGCAGGGCCGTCAGACACATAAACAACAGGAATGCCCAGCCGTGGTATAGGAACAGTGGTTCCCACTGCTCCCCTCACACCTTCTTTGGAAGATCCCAGACCTGTACCTGATTTCATTCCTGTTCCGGTGAGCAGATGAAGCTTCTCGTCCAGCGTCATTTGGGACAACAGGTCTTTTACCCTGGCTTCAATGGATTGGCGGGCATCTTCATAGGTATCCAGCTTGCCGTTCCGGTTCAGGTCCCTGAAGGTATATCCGTCAAGGGTAATTTCTTTAACCGGTATGCTGGCGTATTTATCCTTCTTCTCAAAATTTAAAAAATTCCGGTTGACATAAATGAATACAACAATCACGATTAATACAACCAGTCCGACTATTGCAAGCAATAGTTTCAGCAGCATTTTGAGGAATTTTTTCATGGGATTTACCGTTGAAAGTTTGGGATTTCAAGAATGAAATATACTCATTATCAGGAATCAAAAATAAAAATTAATTGCAGAAAAACAACCAGAAACAGCCCCCATCCTACTCAGCCAACAATCCTGATCCTCTATCCCGGGAAATTAGTTCCCCCCATGGCGGCGTTGTCCGCTTCAATGGTGAAAACGATAAGGATTTCAACAAAATCATCGAATTGTTCCTGCCGGTTATAACTTTCAAGATAATCTTTGCAAGTAGCATTGTTGAATGTAATAGTCCTGGTTGTTGGCCCTGTAGCATTTACCATATTTTCAAATTGAAAGTTTGACGGTTGCAGGCTGATTTTGTATGAAGAAATCAAAAATCGGACTATCGTCGGTATATTGTCCGGTAAACGAAATGACAGCCTGCGCAGATTTGGCACCCCGATTGAATGTTATATCGGTACTATTGATCAATCCAGGCAGGAATTGATCATTAATTGCTAAAATTCCGGTTTGATTTACAGTAGCCATAATTTTAATTTTAAAGGTTTTTTAATTGGAATGGCAGTGCTTTCTGCATGATGCAGATATGCTTCCCTATTCAAATTTAATCAATCATGCCAACATTTCATATGGTAAATATTTTTCGTTCCGGATCGAAATAAAATGCTTTTCAGCGATTATACATAGTGCTTCCGCGCTTTGATCACCCGGTATCTTACTGTTTCACTCGATTCAGCCGGCTGTAATTCCGACAGCTTCTCGAAGGGCACGGGAACCACCTCGATTTGGATATAGATGCGATCCAGTAACGGGTCGGAAATGCGGTTCAGGTATCATAATTGGTTCATAAAAAAAGGTAACTAATTGATTACTAGTTCCCTTTTTGTCGGGTGCCTGTGTCTTCTATTTATCTTTTAATGGCGGAATCATTGCCGGACGTTATGATTCAAATTTGCAGATGCCTGCCTTTGAAGGATCAATGAATGGAGCATTTAATGAAATATCTTTATTTGGATGAGCCAAATACCATGTAAATTCCCAGTTGACTTTTTATCGGAGCAGGGATAAAACGGACTCACGGCCCCTTCACCGTTTAATACTCTCCCAAGTAGCAGTTACACCATTTCAGTCCGAGAAGTAAATTGTTCAGAATAAATCTAAAATGAAATGGGATTCTGATTTTTGGTTGAGCGCTGTCTGCCAGAATTATGATAGGCTAACCTTGCTTCAACATCTGATGTTGAACCAATGTAATACTTTTGGTCTCTAAGACTTTTATAATATATACAAAGTACATAATTGCCAATAAGACCTCGCCTTGTCAGGCGAGGTAAAGACCTGCCGCGGCGGGCCGGCCTCTACGTCCCGAACGTAGCCCCGCCAAAGGCGGGGCCACACCCGTTCTTACTTTCATGAAATAAGTCTTTTGAATGCCATTCCCCCTTTAAATGATTTAATTTGCTTTTCTCTGACTTCTGCTTCAGTCCGAGAAGTAAACTGTTCAGAATAAATCTAAAATAAATGGAATTCTGTTTTTGGTTGAGCGCTGTCTGCCCGAATTATGATAGGCTAATCTTGCTTCAACATCTGATGTTGAGCCAATGTAATACTTTTGGTCTTTAAGACTTTTTATAATATATACAAAGTACATAATTGCCAATAAGACCTCGCTTGTCAGGCGAGGTGAAGTCGGGGTGAGAAGACTCGAACTTCCGGCCTCTACGTCCCGAACGTAGCGCGCTACCAACTGCGCCACACCCCGATATATTTTATTCACCTGTCCCTAACGTAGCGTCCCGCCACTGGCGGGGCCACACCCCGATATATTTTATTCACCTGTCCCTAACGTAGCGTCCCGCCACTGGCGGGGCCACACCCCGATAATATTTTGATTCACCTGTCCCTAACGTAGCGTCCCGCCACTGGCGGGGCCACACCCCGATTTATCATTTTAATTCACCTGTCCCTAACGTAGCGTCCCGCCACTGGCGGGGCCACACCCCGATATATATATTTAATTCACCTGTCCCTAACGTAGCGTCCCGCCACTGGCGGGGCCACACCCCGATATATTTTATTCACCTGTCCCTAACGTAGCGTCCCGCCACCGGCGGGGCCACACCCCGAGGGAGAATTTGTTGATTTGATTTGATTTATTGATTGATTGATTGATTCGTTTTCAAATCATCAAATCAATAAATCATTAGATCAACAAATGATTTGGTTCGCAAAAGTAATAATTTATCCTTTTCCTGAAAGTATTATTCAGGATAAAACATTCAAATGAGTTTTAACTGGATTGGTTCCTTTCTTAAAGGCTCGCTGGATGACACGGATCACACGTTCAGTGAGGCATTATCCAAAAATAAATGCCTGCAGATCATATATACCTGCAGGCATCTTCAATTTTTAATCTTAATCAAGATTACTGAATATTGCTGTTCCCGGGTTCTACATGAAACATTTTGGTGACTGCATTATAATCCTTTACATCCACCATGTTCTTCAAGGTAGCCAGGGGAATTCCTTCAAAAATCACCACTTTATACGACATTAAGCTGCCCGGGGCAGGGGTGTCGTTCATTCCATTATAAACTTCCTTGTAGATCAGATCAATGTTTCCGACATAAATATCACAATCCATATAAATGGATAGCAAATTGTCCACATAGGTATAGGGCAACAGGTTAAAACTCTTCGGTTCCACTTCAATCAACCTGTATACAAGAACGGCGCCATTGTAATAAATATCTTCGGTAATTTCAGGAACGTCAAGTGCTGCATGGTAACCATCCACACTGCCGCTCCAGTCTGCCGGATCAACATCATATATAACTGAATGGGTATAATTGATACCATCAACACCATCATGACCATTGTAACCCGGAGGACCCATCGGGCCTTCAGGTCCGGTACAGTTCGTTAAAACTGCTATCAAAAGAAAATATGAACACACCCGTAATATTCCTAATGATAATTGAAGTTTACTTTTTTCCATAGGATAAAAATTTATAGTTAAAATATGTTAATCAATAATCATACCATCCTCAATAATAATCTTTTTGCCATGAGGCCGTCATCCGGAAAATGAAGTCAGACGGCAGTTTCACACGATCAGCATCCGGTACTTGTTTTTGTACAAGGAAAGGATAATTTTACATCTCTGAATTTCATTGCTCATCTGTTTTAATAAACGTGGAACAGCCTGGAAAGGTTATTCATTAATCTCCGCGCTAAATCCAGAAAAAATATTCTATGCCCGGAACAGAAAAGAAACAGGGTCAGCTCATCCGTTCGTTAACCCTTGGCGGTGCCATTATTCTTGTGGTTAGTTCAGTCATCGGATCCGGCGTATTCAAGAAAGTGGCCCCTATGTCGGCCGAACTCGGATCCCCGGTCTGGGTGCTTGTTTGCTGGATCATGGCCGGGCTGATCACCCTGTTCGGTGCACTGAGCAATGCAGAGATCGCCGGCATGTTCGCCGGTTCAGGAGGGGAATACATTTACTTCAAACGGATTTACGGGCGTTTCATGGCCTTTATCTATGGCTGGAGCGTGTTTACGGTCATCAAGACTGCAGCTGTATCTTCCATTGCCTATGTTTTTGCCCAGTCGTTCAACGCCATGATCCCGCTGCCCCATCTTCCCGCTTCCATTGAACAGATTGAACTGCTCGGACTGTTCAAGCCCCTTGAAAATATCGGCGTTAAACTGCTTACCATCGGCCTGATTCGTTTCCCTGACCTTTATAAATACGCGTGGACTGAAAGGCGGCGCCAGGTTTAGCAGTTATTTTACCTGGCTGGTCATGGCAGGTTTGCTTCTTACGGTAATATCCGGCCTGCTGTTCGGAGGTGGCAGCCTCAAAAACATCACCACCAACGCCGGTTCCTATGTTCCCACGGGCATGGACTGATTTTTCCTTTATAAAGGCAGTTTTCGCTTCTATGCTGGCCGCATTCTGGGCCTACGAGGGCTGGAATTCCATCGGTTTCCTGGGTGGCGAGATCCATAATCCCAACAAGAATATTCCGCTGGCCCTGGCCGGGGGAATGGCGATCATTATCATAGCTTATCTCCTGGTAAACTTCACCTACCTGTATGTTTTGCCCGTGGATCAGATCACTGATGTGTACCGGACACAGAATGAAATTGCCGGTGTAAGCGTCATCCGGCATTTTGCAGGGAATGCGGGAGCGATCGTTCTGTCCATGCTGATCCTTTTTACTACCCTCGGCTGTACCAACAGTACCATCATCATGCCCCCGCGTATCTACCAGGTGATGGCAAAGGATAAGCTGTTTTTTAAAGGACTTTCCGATATCCATCCCCGGTTCAACACACCCCATAAGGCATTGTGGTTACAGGCTTTCTGGGCTTCCATGCTGGTACTGTCAGGCAGCTTTGACCAGCTTACGGATATGCTGATTTTTGTTGTTTTCTTTTTTTACGGTGCCACCACCCTGGGCGTATTTATCATGCGCTTTCGCGAACCATTGCTTGCACGACCCTACAAGGTATGGGGTTACCCTGTTGTTCCCGCTTTTTTTATCCTGTTCTGCATTGCCCTTGTCATCATTACCTGTTTCACCAATCCCCGCGAGGCCGGACTGGGACTTGCGTTTGTGCTGGCGGGGATACCATTTTACTTTTACTGGAAGAAGAAAGGGACTGGGGACGAGGAGACGAGGGACGACGGGAAGAACTGTGACGGTGACAAAAGTAATATGCAAATGCCAATGTGCTAATGTGCTAATTGGCTGACGCGGCTGGCTGACGCCAATGATTAATTGGACGCGATGATTTTCTTCGCATCCTGGTTATTCATCAAAATTAACTTGACTGGAGCTTAAAATCTTTGTAATTTACAGATCTACAAGGTAATCAATGTCATACTAATAAGGAAACATATGGAAAATTCACAATCGATTTTAAGCGTCACAATCAATGTATTCCGATGGATTGCGCGCATCCTGGCGGCTTTTATGATTCTGATCACAATTGTCTTTTTCCTGGGCGAGGAGGTTTTTGATAAAAGCCCGGGAACCGGTGAACCTATTCCCGTCATTATGATCATTCTGGCAATCCTCATGTTGGGTGGTCTGGGTCTCGCATTCAAATGGGAGTTGCCGGGAGGCATTATCTCCCTGATCGGTTTTACGGGTATTATAATTAGTAATACCAATGCAGCATCCATGCCATGTTTTACCTCTATGCCTTCCTGCAGTATTGTTTTTGCTGTGCGGGCTGAAGAGGAAGGGACGAGGGACAAGGGACGAGGATGAGTGGCTGACGCGGATAGCGGAAGGATTGGGAATAAAATGGGCCGCAGGCATCTAGGAGAACATTGCAGATGAACTAGCATGATCTGCATGACTGACAGCTACAGTCTGCAGAACTCTATCAAATCATAAATCATCAAATCATAAAATTCACCAGCCACTCCTTCTCAACCGGCACCACACCCACCCTTTCACAAACCAAGTCCGGCAGCGAGATTGGCCAGGGCGGCCATATCGTTTGCATCCATTCCGAGGGCCAGGCATAAACTCGCCATGGCAATTACAGTATCCCCTGCACCGGAAACATCGGCCACATCGCGGGCCTGGGTTGGAATTACCTTATAATCCTTACCCCGGCTGATCAGCATTCCATGTTCCGACAGCGTGATCATGACCATTTCAAAACCTGCCTTTTCCTGCAGTTTTTGGGCTGCATCATGAACGGCATCAAAATTGGTCTTATCAATTTCAAGGTTCAGCCCCTCACAAAGTTCCTTGAAATTGGGTTTGAATAAGGTGGCATTCCGGTAACGTGCAAAATTCCGTTTTTTCGGATCCACCAGGGTTGGGATTTTCAGTTTATTGCCCAAGCCCAATGATCTTTTCGATGAGACCCGGTGTTATCACTCCCTTGTCATAATCCTGGAAAACGATGGCTGCAATGTTGTTTTCATCCACAAGGTATTGTATTTTCTTCCAGAGCAGCTCTTCCAGCGCGGAATCAATATAACTGTCCACCTCCCTGTCCATCCTGAGCAACTGCTGGTGCCCGGCAAATATCCTGTGTTTTGTTGGTGGTGGTGCGGTTGTGTGCTTCAATCAGTCCCTCTTCAGGTAAACCCGATTTCCTGACAAGCGCCCTGAATTCCAGTCCGTTGCTCATCCGCCCCGATCACTGAACACATGATGGGCACCGCTCCCAGCGAATGTACATTCAGCGCGACATTTGCCGCACCGCCAAGCCTGTTCTCGCTGTTCCCGTGCTTTAAAACAGGAACCGGGGCCTCGGGTGATATGCCTGAAACCCTTCCCCACACGTAGGAATCGAGCATCACATCACCAACAATAAGCACCTTCAGACCCTGGAATTTTTGCAGCAGATCGGGTATGGTTGAATACATCAGGATAAATTTAAGTCAGACAAATATAAGCCCGGGATGCCGAATATAAAACATACCGTTAAACAAAGCCCAAAAAAACTGTAATCAAAGTGTCAGGGCATTTGATAAAACAATCCTATATTTGCGATTGTTTGTAAAATCTGATATATGAGTCTGTTTGGTTCCGGTCGCGGCATGTCTCTTCCTCCTGTTGTAAAAAATATCATCATTATCAATGTAGTTATTTTTGCTGCAACTCAATTATCCCAATACGCGCTGAATACGGACTTTATGGTCAGACACCTGGCCCTGTTTCCTTTCCGTTCCCCTCTTTTTGAACCCCACCAGATCATCACCCATATGTTCATGCATGCCAACGTGATGCATATCTTCTTCAACATGTTCGCCGTTTTCATGTTTGGCCGCATACTTGAACAATTATGGGGAAGCAAAAAACTACTGATCTTTTATACCATAACCGGACTTGGCGCAGCCTTTGTGCATCTTACAGTGAATTATTTCCAGATGAGTCACTATGATGGATCTTGCCAACCAGTTTAATTCCAGCCCGAGTTACACCCTGTTTAACCAGATTGTAAACAAATATTACCCCGGCGGAGCTTCAAATCAGGTTATCAGTTTTATGCAGCAATGGTTCTATAAACCGGATGACCTGTCGTTTGTTCCGCAGGCAAAGCAGGTGGTTGAGTATGTTGTGAACAGCAACATGATGATCCCTACACTGGGCGCTTCAGGAGCAGTTTTCGGTTTGCTTATCGCTTTTGCCATGATGTTTCCCGATGTGGAACTCATGCTCATCTTTTTGCCCATTCCCATCAAGGCCAAATATTTCGTGCCCTTTTATGCGCTTGCAGAACTTTTCTTTGGCGTGGCCGGATTTAAGGGAGATAACATTGCACATTTTGCCCACCTGGGAGGTGCCCTCTTCGGATTTATTCTTGTTAAGCTCTGGAAAAGAAATCAATTCAGAATTTATTGATAAATTTGTGCATAAAAGCACAAGTTTATTATGAATCTGGCTGGTGAAATAAAACAGGCCTACCGCAAAGGAGACGTCCTGTTCAGGCTCATTTATATCAATATTGCCCTGTTTGTTTTGATCGGACTGGGGTTTGTCTTTTACCGGTTGTTTACTCCGGGTATCACCCTCACTGAACTTCGCATTTTTTATACCGATAATGTACTGAAATACCTGATGGTGCCCAGCAGGCCGGATGAATTGCTTGCCCGCCCGTGGACGCTGATCACCTATATGTTCACGCATTTCAGCTTCATGCATATCCTGTTCAATATGCTTATCCTGTATTGGTTTGGCAGGATATTTCTGCAATATCTGACCGGTCGTCAGCTATTGACCACTTACCTGATTGGCGGTTTGGCCGGTGCCCTTCTTATACCTGATCTTCCTGAACGGTTTTCCCGGCCTGCGCATACCTCTTGGCAGTTACCATGCTGGGTGCATCGGCAGCCATCATGGCCATTGTAGTTGCCATATCGGCCTATGCCCCTGATTATACATTGAACCTGCTTTTCATTGGTCCCGTTAAGCTGAAGTATATCGCCCTGTTCTATGTCGTTCTGGATGTGCTGATGATTGCTTCGGATAACTGCCGGCGGAAATATATCCCACCTGGGTGGGGCCATGTACGGACTTTTGTTTACCAGTCAGTATCAAAAAAGGCCGGGACCCGGGAAAATGGCTGAACCGGATGCTTGATTTCCTGTTCAACCTTTTCAGGCCACGACCGAAATTGAATGTTACCTACAGGAAAAATGCTCCCCATATTTCCGATTTTGACTATAACAAAAGTAAGGTTGCACAACAAAAAGAAATTGACCGGATTCTCGATAAAATTGCCAGGGCAGGATATGAAAGTCTCACCAAACAGGAAAAGGAAATTCTGTTCTCAATGAGTGACAAGAATAAGTAGGGAGTAAGGAGTAGGAGCAAGCCATCTTCCTGACATCCAACCATATACCAGCGACTTGAAGAACTTTATCTCTAAAATATTACTGCTTGCCAATATCCTGGCTGCGTTCTTATTGATCGCCACCTATTTGTCGGTTTATATCAGTCCTGCCTCCTCCTGGATATTTGCCTTTATCGGGATGGGTTACCCTTTCATCCTCATTATCAATGTGCTGTTTATTTTGCTCTGGCTTGTTTTCAGGAAATGGTATATTTTGATTTCCATTGTCACCATCGCCATAGGCTGGAATATTTTCAGGGAATATTTTCAGTTTCAGCTCAAAGGAAAGGAACCTGCAGTCAAGGAAAAACAAATACGACTCCTTACTTACAATGTACGCCTGTTTAATTACTACCAATGGGATAAGGATACTGCAACCTGGAGTAAAATTATCAACTATATCCACCAGGAGAATCCTGACATTGTCTGTTTCCAGGAATTTATCACGGTGCCCAGCAGCAAGCATGACCTTGAAAACCTGAAGAAAAAAATGGCCCCGCTTTCCTATTCCCATGTTTATTATACTGACCGGGTACCGGGAAAAATCAATTTTGGAATGGCAACCTTCAGCCGGTTCCCCATGGTGCATAAAAAGATGATTGAATTTAAAAATACGCTGAATGGAAGCATCGCCACCGATATGGTTGCAGGAAAGGATACTTTCAGGCTTTATAATTGTCACCTGCAATCCATTCGCCTCCGGAACGATTACAATGATGTGCTCGACAGCCTGATCTTCAATTACAGTGAAAAACAGCTGGATAACCTGAAGGACCTGTCTTCAAGAATGAGGCAGGCCTTTATCCAAAGGGCATCACAGGTGGATGTTCTTTCCGCTGAAATTCGTTCGTCACCTTATCCTGTAATCGTTTGCGGCGATTTTAACGACACCCCCGTTTCCTATGCATATCATAAAATAGGGAATAAACTTGAAGATGCCTTTATTGAAGCAGGTTCAGGAACAGGCAACACATTACCGCGGCAACCTCCCCTATGTGAGGATTGATTATGTATTCTATAACGGGCCCCTGCATGCCCATCATTATCGAACAAAAAAAATTCACTGGTCAGATCATTACCCGTTGACGGTGGATTTTACGATTCACGAAAAGGCAGATTCGACAGGTCGCAATTCCCGCCGGAAATAATGATGCCTACCTTTTTCCCTGCAAACTGATTCTTGTGTTCCAGCATAACAGCCACCGGAACTGCAGAAGAGGGTTCAATAATTATTTTCATCCGTTGCCAGATCAGTCGCATGGCATATAAAATCGAAGCCTCTGAAACGGTATAGATATCATCCGTATTTTCGCGGATAATTGAAAAGGTCAGCTCGCTCAGCGAGGTCAGCAATCCATCGGCCACGGTATTGGGTTTTACCGAAGGATGTATCTTACCCGAATGAAATGACCTGCAGGCATCATCTGCATTGGCAGGTTCGCAACCATAAACCTGAATATCCGGGCTTTATTGATTTGGCGGCAATGCTGCTGCCTGATAAAAGACCTCCCCCGCCAACCGGAACAAGCAAAATATCAAGCCCGGGTACTTCCTCGAGAAATTCCTTGGCAGCGGTTCCCTGCCCGCTGATCACATCGAAGTTGTCAAATGGATGTATAAATACCGCTCCTGTTTTGCGGATGATCTCCTTCAGTGTATCTTCCCTGCTCTGCAAGGTGGGTTCACAAAAAGTAATTTCAGCCCCGTAATGTTTTACTGCTTCAATTTTAACGATCGGTGCATTTTCCGGCATGGCCACATAGCATGGAATGCCTTTTTTCCTTGCGGCCAATGCAAGGGCAGCAGCATGATTACCTGATGAATGGGTGGCAACTCCCCTGGCAGCCTGCTCATCGGTGAGTGAAAGTACAGCATTGGTAGCCCCCCGGTATTTAAAAGCTCCCACTTTCTGGAAATTTTCGCATTTGAAAAAAGCTTCCAGACCGGTCATCTCGTTAATGGCGGAGGAAGTGAGCACCGGGGTATGATGCACCAATCCGGCCATGCGTATGGCCGCTGTCTGTATGTCTTTGTAAGATGGTTTTGTCAGTGTTTCCATATAGTGGTTATGTCAGGCATTGGGATTGTTCAGGCCATCTTTCAGATTCACCGGGTTTTCACCGGATTGCTCAGCTCTTTTCTTTTTTTTGAACAGTTCATATCGGAGAGCGATTTGTTCCATAAGGGTGTATTGATTGATATCGAGCACATACTGATCATCAAAATCGCAAAATACCATGAATTCAATGATCTCACTATCCTCCGTCATTCCGGTGACTTTTTTGATCACCTCAGGATTGAATTTCTGATAAATTCTGTTCCTGACCTTTTCCTTTTCCATAATTTTGGCCAGTGCAATCCTTTCCTTTTCATCCCGGCTCCTTATGGGAATGGTGAGCAGAGTAACCCCGTTGCGCTCCCTGTTTTCCTGGTATCTCTGGTAACCCTCGATTCCGGCTTTCTGCGACCAGTCGGCCAGCCTGTCTGTAAGTTGCTCTGTCTGGGTCTTTGGTTTGTTAAGGTTCACAAAATTCTGCCTGAACTGATCATATGTCCCCAGGGCAACAATTTTTGCTTCCCCGATTTCAAAGGCCCTGGGACTGACTGTAAATGTGACAGGCATGGAGGCGGTCAGCAATGAATCACTGACAATTATTTTCCTGTAATAATACCCCATGGCAGAAAGCACCAGGGTGTCTCCCGGATTAGCCTGCAGATAGAATTCACCGGTTGAACTGCTGTACATCGTGACATGCCGGCTGTAATTCAGGACAATCCCGTATTCCACCGATCTTCCGGTTTCCTCGTCCACGATCTTTCCACGCAGTGGACCTGATTGTGCATTAAGCATAATAGTGTTTGCAGGCAAACACCTCACAAAAAGCAGCAAAGTCCGGTAAAATTGTGTCACATGGTCGCATTTCCCTCAAAGGTATAAATCCGGTTTTCAAAAATAGTAAGGACCAGGTTAAAAAATGTTAACCCGCTTGCTTTTGTAGGCTTCAAACTTCAGGGCGATCTCAGCCGCCAGGTCATATTCATTGATCTCAAGCAGGTATTCATCCGAAAAATCGCAAAAAACCATGAATTCAAGGATATCCCTGTCGTCTGTTAAACCGGTCACCTTTTTGATCACCTCAGGATTGAATTTCAGATAAACCTGTTCCTTGATCTGTTCCTTTTCCATTATCTTTTTCAGGGCGATCCGCTCTTTTTCCTCGGGCGACAGGATGGGTATTCCCGGCAATGGATGCGCCAGCCTTCCGGTGGCAAGGGCCCTGTCATAGGCATCCTTCCCTTCAATCATAGAGATCCCGGCAAGATTTTCGGATCAGAATTTCAGTTTTTGATTTGGGGCGCTGCAATTCTATAAAGCGATTTCTGAAATCATCGTAGCTGCCCAGGCCAATTATCCTTGCTTCAGATATTTCATAGGCCCTGGGGGTAAAAGTGAATTTAACCGGAACCGATGCGCCAAGCAAAGAATCATTCACCACAAGCCGGTTGTAATAATAACCCACGGCCGACAGCACCACGGTATCGCCAATACTGACCTCCAGGTTAAAAATCCCGTTGTTGTCGCTGTACACATTCAGACGGGTGCTGTAATTCAGCACAAGGGCATTCCTAACACCCATTCCTGTTATTTTGTCGCGGATAAGGCCGTTTAAAACCCGGACTGGGCAATAACAGGGCTGGCACCCTGCAAAAAACAGTATAAGGATGCAGACAGGATATAGCCTGCGGGTGAGGTAACATGCAATGGACATTTACTCAAAGTTATTAAATACACGCAAGATTTCGCAGATCTCGCGGATTTGCATAATTGCAAGTCCGTTGAACTCGCAGATGTTTTTTTCTCGCAGATCTCGCGAAATTAACTGAGCTCAGCGAGATTATCGCAGATTTTTATGCAGATCTTAGTTCCGAAGCGTCAATCGAATGCAATGAGATTGCCTCAGTGAACTCAAATAGCCGCGTTTAACTCCGTAAAACTCTGTGAATCTCTGTGGTTAAATTTTTACGTGTCTTTCCCTGAAAAATATAATTTATTTTGATTCTAAACAACTTGCATATTACTGTATATCATGTATTTATAAAGCTTCATCATCCGATATAATCATCAATATATCTACTAATGTATATTTTTAGATATTTTCTGTCTCTTTTTTTTCTTAATTTGTAAGATTAAATTAATTTATCGCATGACGAACCGCAGGGATTTCATCAGGATTACCACGATAGGCGCAGGTGCCCTGGCCATTAGCGGAGGTTTTATTCAGGCCGCCCGGGCATTTTCAAAACCGGCACAGGGAGCCGCCCTTAAGGTAGACCTTACCCGAACTGCCACTTATTGTGAGGTTTGTTTCTGGAAATGTGCAGGCTGGGTTTATAAAAATGCAGAGGGCAAGATCTGGAAGATCGTCGGCAACGAAGAAGATCAGCATTGCAACGGGCGTTTCTGTCCCCGTGGTACGGGCGGTGTGGGCATGTATTACGATGAAGACCGCCTGAAAACACCCCTCATCCGCGTGAAAGAACGCGGTCAGCAGGTTTTCAGGGAGGCCAGCTGGGATGAAGCCCTTGAATACATTGCCTCCCGGATGAAAGAAATCGGAAACAAATACGGTCCCGAATCCATGGCTCTCTTTACGCATGGTTCCGGGAGCAGCTATTTTACCACCCTGATGAAGGCTTTCGGTTCGGTGAATACAGCCGAGCCATCCTATGCCCAATGCCGCGGTCCGCGTGACGAGGCTTTTATGTGGACCTTCGGTGAGGAAGTATATTCCCCGGAAGTTACTGACATCCGTGATACCAAATGCCTGGTGCTGATAGGATCGCATATCGGAGAAAACATGCACAACGGCCAGGTACAGGAAATGTCGGATGCCATTGATAAAGGAGCAACAATCATCACCGTGGACCCGCGCTTTTCAACTGCGGCCAGCAAATCCAAATACTGGCTGCCGATCAAACCTTCCACCGACATGGCCCTTCTGCTTGCCTGGATGCATGAGATCATTTATAATGAATATTACGACAAGAAATATGTTGAGCAGTACTGTTCAGGATTTGAACAGCTGAAAGCACATGTCCGTGATTTTACGCCCGAATGGGCCTATGGTATTACCACCCTTGCCCCGGATATGATCCGTAAAACGGCAAAGGAAATGGCCAATGCCTCTCCGGCTGTTATTGTTCATCCGGGCCGGCATGTTACCTGGTATGGCGACGATACGCAGCGGATCAGGGCAGTTGCCATCCTGAATGCCTTGCTGGGCTCCTGGGGCAGGCGCGGCGGATTTTACCGTCCTGTCAAAGAAATCAGTCCCCGGTTACCCCGTCCCTGAATTCAAAGCGGCAGCAAAAACATGGCAGGATCTGTTCCCCGGCAAATACAGCGTGGCCAGCGGCGTGGTTTCCAATGCGCTGATCGATGCATCGATTCCCGGCAATAATCCGGCCTATCCGATTAAAGGATGGATTGTGAACGGAACCAATCTTATCAATACAATTCCTGACCAGGCCAATACACTGAAGGCCATTCAGAACCTTGACCTCCTGGTGGCTATCGATACAATGCCCATGGAAATCACAGGCTGGGCGGATGTGGTCCTGCCCGAATGCACTTATCTTGAACGGTATGATGCCCTGCGCATCAGTCCTCACCGTAAACCTGCCCTGGCACTGAGATCCCCGGCCTCAGATCCCCTGTATAATTCAAAACCGGGATATTGGATCGCCCGTGAACTGTCAAAAAAACTGGGACTGGCTGCTTATTTCCCGATAGAAAAACAGGAGAATCTGCTCGACTGGCAATTAAAGCAAATCGGTTCATCGCTGGAAGAAATGAAAAAGCAGGGCGTAATAACATTTGAACGGGAGGCCGATGACCTGTATTTTGGGGCGGATGAAACAGCCTCATTTGCAACGGACAGCGGCAAGATTGAATTGTATTCAACGGCTCTTGAACAGCTGGGATTTGACCCGCTGCCAAAATATACTCCGCATGAGGAACCCCCTGAAGGCTTTTACCGTCTCATTTATGGAAGGGCACCCATGCACACCTTCAGCCGCACGGCCAATAATCCGAACCTGACCGACCTGATGGATGAAAATTCGGTATGGATCAATCCCAAGGTCGCCAAGGCATGGGGATTATCGAACAACCAGTATATCTGGCTGCAAAACCAGGATGGCATTGTTTCTGAATTTTCAATCAAAGTGCGCGTTACGGAACGCATCCGCTGGGATTCGGTATATATGGTCCATGGATTCGGTCATGCCCAAAAACAAATGAAAAGATGCTTTGGCCGTGGTGCCAGCGATACCCAACTGATTACCCGGGTGATGACAGATCCCCTCATGGGAGGGACCGGCATGCGCGGCAATTTTGTAACCTTTTTAACTGAAAAAACGAGTAGCCTCATGAGATACGCCATGGCTGTTGATACCAAGAAGTGCGTAGGCTGCAGTGATTGCGTAGTTGCCTGCCAGACAGAAAATAATGTGCCCATCGGCTATTGCCGCGACTGGGTTACAGAGGTAACGGATGGCACCTATCCCCAGCTGGAAATGGAAATCCGGTCGGAACGATGCAACCATTGTGAAAATGCACCCTGTGTGCGATGCTGCCCAACCGGGGCCAGTCATTTTGCAGAAGGTGGAATTGTGCTTGTAACCCGCAACAAATGCATCGGATGCGGCGCCTGCATTGCTTCCTGTCCCTATGATGCCCGTTATCCCCATCCCGATGGATATCGTCGACAAATGCACCTTTTGTGAGCACCGGATTAAAAATGGCCAGAAACCTGCCTGTGCAGCGGTATGTCCTACAAAATGCATTTATTTCGGTGACCTTGATGATCCGAACAGCGAGGTATCGGTAGTTCTGAAAAAAAGGAAATCGAAAACCCTGATTCCCGAAGCCGGCACAAATCCACAACTGCATTTTCTGATTTAAAAATTGCATAAGTAGATTCCATATGAAAGAAGAAATTATAGTCAGCGGGCGGATGAATCCTTTGGTGGATCCACATCTCAATATCTGGCACTGGCAGATTCCGCTGTATCTTTTTCTGGGCGGACTTGCCGCAGGCATCCTGTTTTTTGCCGCACTGTACTTCCTGCAGCGGCAAAGAAAAAGAATACCCGGCAGCCGTAAGGCTCGCGCCCTTCCTTACACCTTTCCTGCTTGTCATTGGCCTGTTGGCCCTTTTCATTGACCTTCGCCACAAGCTTTATTTCTGGCAGCTTTATACAAACATCAAATTGCAGTCACCCATGTCATGGGGCGCATGGACCCTGATGGTAATCACCCCGGTGTCGTTCATCTGGTGTGCATTGCATATCCGGGACCTGTTTCCGAAATGGGACTGGAAGTATTCCTGGATAAAGGATCTGGAATTATTTTTTAATCACAACAAGAAGACCATTGCCTGGATTATGCTTATCTATTCAGTGATCCTGGGCATTTACACGGGTATCCTGCTTTCCGCCTTCAATGCCAGGCCCCTTTGGAATACCTCAATTCTTGGTCCTTTATTCCTGGCTTCCGGATTATCAGCCGGGGCAGCCACCATCCTCATCCTTTCAAAATCGGCAGCAGAAAGAAAGATTTTTGCACGGATTGACCTGATCCTGATTGGCATTGAATTATTCCTGATCATTCACATGTTCATGGGTTTCCTGGCCAGCACACAGGTTCAGATCGATGCTGCATACCTGTTCCTGGGCGGTCCCTATACCATGTCATTCTGGATATTTGTGGTTATCATCGGCATGATCCTCCCTGCTGTTCTGGAAATCATGGAACTGCGGAAATTTCATATCCCCTCATTCCTTCCTGCCCTCCTTGTTTTGTTTGGCAGTATCATGCTCCGGTTCATTTTTGTATATGCCGGCCAGGTTAGCAGATGGCTTTATTAAAATTCAGAAATCATTAAAAAAATACAGTATGAGTGAATCAAAATCAAGAAAGAAAAAATATCTGAATCCCTACCTGGGCGGTGTATTGCTAGGAATCGTCCTGCTTGCCGCAAATTTTGTGTCGGGAAGAGGTTTGGGCGCCAGCGGTGCGATCAAAAGCGGTGTGGTAACTGTTGTTACTACAGTGAATCCTTCAGCCGCTGAAAAATCAAATTTTATTAAAGAATACCTGGGAGCACATGGCGGCAGTCCGATGAAAAACTGGCTTGTATTTGAAATGATGGGCGTGCTGGTCGGCGGATTTGTGTCGGGAGCCCTTGCCGGCCGTTTAAAACTAAAGGTGGAACATTCCCCAAAAATTACCTCCAATAAACGGCTGTTCCTGGCCCTGATCGGGGGTATCCTTTTCGGATTTGGCAGCCAGCTGGGACGCGGATGCACCAGTGGATCGGCATTGAGCGGTATGGCCGTGCTTTCACTGGGAGGTTTTGTGACCATGATGGCCATCTTTGGCACAGCCTATGCGCTGGCTTATTTCTTCAGAAAAAACTGGATTTAAAATTTAAATAACGATATCATGGGACCCTTAGTAGTAAACGAACTAATTTCTGAAAATACAAACCTGTTCCTTGCCTTTATAATTGGTATTGGCTTTGGCTTTGTGCTTGAATCAAGCGGTTTTTCCTCCAGCCGCAAACTGGCCGGTGTATTTTACGGATATGACATGGTGGTATTGAAGGTATTCTTTACAGGAGCCATCACAGCGATGCTGGGCCTGCTATTCTTCAGCCTTTTCGGCTGGGTCGACCTCAACCTGGTATACGTGAATCCAACCTATCTCACCTCAGCCATCTTTGGCGGTGTGATCATGGGCGCCGGGTTTATCATCGGCGGATATTGTCCGGGAACAAGTTTCTGCGGACTGTCGATCGGCAAACTGGATGCGCTTGTCTTCATCATCGGATTGTTTATCGGCGTGGGAATTTTCGGCGCCGGGTATAACTGGTGGGAAGGCCTCTATCTGGCCAAATTCCTCGGATCGCCAAAGATCAGCACAACACTTGGACTTACTGACGGGGTTTTTGCCCTTATTCTTATCCTCATTGCCCTTGCTATGTTCAAGGGGGCAGAATGGGCAGAAAAGAAATTTCCCCGTGCAGATTATTGATTTCCAGTCAACTATAAAAAATAAATACTATGAAACCCTTATTTTGGCTTGCCATTTTTGTGATTCCCCTGGGGATGATCATTGCCGCTGTTCCGCAGAATACGACACATCCCTATAAGCTTTCTGCCGCTGAACTGCTGAATGAGGCCAATACACGCACGCAATTTATTGCTCCCGAAACCGTGGCTGATATGATCGTTAAGAAAGATCCCACCCTTCAGCTAATCGATGTAAGGAGCAAAGATGAATTTGAGAAATTCAGCCTTCCGGGTGCAATCAATGTTCCCATCCCTGATCTCCTGTCTGAAAGCAACCTCACCCTGTTCGACCAGGATGTGAAAATGAATGTTTTTTATGCAAACAGTACCGTAGTGGCCAACGAAGCCTGGATGATAATCCGCCAGCTGGGATATTCGAACATTTATGTTCTGGAGGGAGGACTGAACTATTGGTTTGAGGCTATTCTTAATCCCAGCAAACCTTCATCACTCAGTGCAGACGAGGAATTTGCCAAATATGATTTCCGGAAAGGTGCCGGACAGGCTCTTGGTGGCGGAACCGTCAGTGCGCTGCCTTCGGAAGGAAGCGCTGCCCCGTCGCCCAAGCCTGCTATTCAGGCTGTCCCGAAAAAGAAGAAGGCTGCAGGCGGCTGCTAGCCTGTTTTGAGCTCAACGGCCCGCAAACCGGTTATTGCCTTGCTTAGTTCATCAATTGCAAAATCAATCTCCTGTTCCGTGGTATAGCGCCCCTGGCTCAGTCTCACCGTATTGTGAAGCAGGTCGGGACCAATTCCCATGGCCTGTAATACATGAGAGGGTTCACGTGTTGAGGAGGAACAGGCCGCACCTGAACTGAATGCGAGCTTGCTGCTGAGAAGGAAAAGCAATCGCTCGCTGTCCACTTCCTCAATGGAGATGTTGGTAATATGGGGAAGACGTTTTTCAGGATCTCCGTTCAGAAATACACCCGGTAATTTAAGGAGGGCCTCTTCGAGTTTATTACGCCATCTCATCTAGATTCCTGCTGACCAGGTCAGGCTCTTCCTGTGCCAGCCGGGCGGCTTTTCCAAAACCCACAATGCCGGGCACATTCAATGTTCCGCCCCGGTATCCCCGTTCCTGCTTTCCTCCGCTCATCTGTGCCCTGATCTTCAGCTGTCGGTTACTGCTGCTTTTGTACAGGGCCCCGACCCCTTTGGGGCCATACATTTTATGGGCAGTAAAAGCCATCAGATCAATTCCATCTTCCATTACGTTTACAGGGATCTTACCCACGGCCTGTGTCGCATCTGAAAAAAACAAAATGCCATGTGAACGGGCAATGGCGGATATTTCTTTAACAGGATGAATCACCCCGGTTTCATTATTTGCATACATGGCCGCAATAATAAGGGTGGAAGGCCTGATGGCATCCTCCAGCTGATTCAGATCCGGCAATCCCCTGCCGTTTACTCCCACCATTGTAACCAGGCAGCCTCTTTCCTGCAAAAACTTCACGGTTTCAAGCACAGCTTTATGTTCCGTGCTTAACGTAATAATATGGGGATGACTTATCGGGGAATTATCAATTACTCCTTTCAATGCGAGATTACACGATTCTGGTTGCCCCGCTTGTAAAAATAATCTCAGCCGGCTTTGAACCAATCAAACGGGCTATACGGGTCCTTGCCTGCTCCACCGCTTCTTCCGCTTCCCAGCCATAGCGGTGAAAATGGCTTGCCGGATTGCCATATTGCTCGCTGAAAAAAGGAAGCATGGATTCAATCACGGCAGCATCACAGGGAGTGGTTGCACTATTGTCGAAATATACAGGCAGCTTCATCAGGAATTTTGTTTAAATATAAAACAAATCAAAAATTCGATTGTTTACCCGTTAAACATAGCTCTCTGTTCATGAGAATTATCTATACAATCCGTTTTCAGATTATCCTGAAAATTCAATTTGTCTCCGGCTATTCATTTAAATCTGTTTACTATGTCCATTCAACTTACAATTAACAATAAGGCATATGACTTTGACGTGGATCCCCAAATGCCAGTGCTTTGGGTGATACGTGATTATGCAGGATTGAAGGGCACAAAATACGGGTGCGGTATATCCCAATGCGGTGCATGTACAATTCATCTCGACGGAGTGGCTGTACGTTCGTGCCAGCTGCCGGTATCTGCAGTGACAGGCAGAAAAATTACCACAATCGAAGGATTGTCAGAAAATATTGACCATCCCGTGCAAAAAGCATGGATAAAAGAACAGGTGCCGCAATGCGGGTATTGCCATTCAGGGCAGATTATGACTGCCGCCGCTTTCCTGAAGCAGAATCCGAAACCCACAGATCTTGAAATTGACACTGCCATGCAGGGTAATATTTGCCGTTGCGGTACTTATAAACGAATCCGTTCCGCCATCCATACGGCTTCAGGTTTGATGCAAACCACTGATAAATGAAACCCATTTAACCGTTAGCCATGCAAAACACAACCTCAATTGACCGGCGCAATTTCCTTCGTTTAACCGGAATTACAGGTGCTGCTTTTATCCTGGGTTTTAAAACGGCAAAAGCCAATGGCATTCCGGCCATTTTAAACCTGAGCAACCGGGCTGACCTGTATCAGCTGACTCCCTATATTATCATCGAAAAATCGGGACAGATCACGATCATGAATCCCAAACCGGAAATGGGACAGGGCACCTATCAGTCAGTTCCCGCTCTCATTGCCGAAGAGCTTGAAGTGCCGCTTGAAAAGGTCATCATTAAACAAACCCAGGGCGAAAAGGAATACGGGGGATGGCAAGGGGCCGGTGGCAGTTCATCGGTGCAGGGGCAATTATTTCCAGCTCAGGAAAGTAGGCGCATCTGCCAGGGTCATGCTCATTGAAGCCGCTGCCACAACCTGGAAGGTGCCTGCATCGGAATGTTATGCCGATAATGCCCGGATCATTCATAAACCATCCGGAAAAAGCCTTGGATACGGCGACCTGGTTGAAGCTGCTGCCAGCCTGAAGGTTCCTGAAAATCCCGAATTAAAGGATCCAAAGGATTTTAAAATATTGGGGAAATCAGCTCCGCGCCTCGATATACCACTTGAAAGTATCCGGCAGGGCTGTATTTGGCATCGATGCCGAGGTTCCCGGTATGGTATATGCCTCGGTAGAGCGCTGCCCGGTATTTGGCAGCAAACTGGTGAGCTTTGATGACAGCGAGACACTGAAAGTTAAAGGCGTACAAAAAGTGATCAAAACAGTACGCGTAATGGGCAAAAACCGTTATGATTCCATTGCCGTGGTTGCTGATAACTATTGGTCCGCCCTTCAGGGCAGGAAGGCCCTGAAAGTAAAATGGGATTACCAGGGAAATGACAAATTCAATACGGCGGATTACGAAAAACATCTCAGGGAATTGTCCAAAACAGAGGGTATCGAAGTTCATAATGAGGGCGACTTTGACAAAGCGTACGCCGGGTCCGACGCTGAAACTGGAAGCCTTTTATGAAACACCGGTTGTTTCCCATTCACCGATGGAACCGATGAATTGCCTCGCCCATTGGCGCCCCGACGGTATGGTGGAGATCTGGGCCTCGACCCAGGGAGCCAGCCTGATTAAGAAAGAGTTGTCAGATGTTTTAAAGATACCTCAGGATAGAATTATCCCGCATGTAATGTTCAACGGAGGCGCTTTTGGCAGAAGACTGAAATCGGATTTTGCCTCGGAAGCCGCCATGATCTCCCATGCCATTGCCAAACCGGTAAAAGTTATATGGACACGGGAAGACGACACCCAGCTGGGTCCATTCCGCCCCATGACTTTCTCAGCCATGAAGGGTGCCCTTTCCCCCGAAGGAAAGGTTATCGCTTTTCAGCACAAGGTGATCTCTCCCTCCATGTCCGCGACGGAGGATGAATTCTACGATAAGACAAAGGCCGATGATTCCATGGTGGAGGGAATCAATGACCAGAAATATGAGTTCCCCAACATGAAGAATGCCTATGTCTTTGCCGAAATGCATATCCCTATGTCGGCCTGGCGCGCTGTGACAAGCACCACCCTGGCCTTTGCCCATGAATGCTTTATCGATGAAATGGCTGTAAAGGCTAAAAAAAATCCGCTGACCTTCAGGCTTGACCACATGACAAAGGATTCTGATGCAAAGCGCGTGCTGACCCGTATCCGCGAATTTTCGGGATGGGATAAACCACTGCCCGAAGGATGGGGCCGGGGTGTGGCACAGTATGAATTTTTTGCCGGACTGGCAGCCCATGTGGTGGAAGTATCAAAGCAACCAGGGAATGCCATTAAGGTGGAAAAAGTATATTGCGTAATTGATCTGGGCACAGTAGTGAATCCTGATAACACCAATGCCCAGGTAGAAGGTGCAATTGTAATGGGACTTACTGCCGCCGTCAAAAATGGGATCATTTTTGAAAATGGAATGTCGAAACAGACTAATTTTAATAATAATCCTGTTCTGCGGATCAATGAGATGCCCAAGGTAGAAGTTCTCATCCTGGCAGATGGCGGCCCGGTGATCAAGGGAGTGGGCGAGCCCGGACTTCCCCCGGTGGCACCCGCCCTGTGCAACGCGATTTATGATGCAACAGGAACCCGTATCAGAAGACTACCGGTAGATCTTAAAAACATAACCAATACCTGAAAATGAAATATTTCTTATTCATAGTTGCGCTGGCCCTGCCAGGCATTTACAGTACCACAATATCCCGGCTGCCGAATCCGTCGCAGGATGAAGTGGCACAGAGCGTGGAACGGGGTAAGGAAGTTTACACTTCTCAATGTATCAGCTGTCACCAGCCAAATGGTGAGGGACTTTCCGGAGTTTATCCTCCGCTGGCCGGTTCGGATCATCTTTCAAAGGACCAGGAAAAATCTATTTCTATTATCCTGAAGGGTCAGAATGAGGAGATCACTGTTAAAGGAACAAAATATTCTGTTCCGATGCCAGCCATGAATTCACTTACCGATCAGCAGATTGCAGATGTTTTGAATTATATGGGCCGTAGCTGGGGAAACCAGTTTAATGTGGTAACCCCTTCGCAGGTCAAATCAAAAAGGGATTGAACACTGGCTTTTGTCCAGGCTCCTTACTTATGAACCGGCATGAAAGAGATTTCGGATATACTATCAGAATATAAAAAGATCAGGGCAACTGGCAAAAAAGCTGCACTGGCCACTGTTGTTCGCGTCGAAGGATCTTCCTACAGGCAGCCGGGCGCCAGGATGCTGATCAGCGATGAAGGAAATCTCACCGGTGCCATCAGTGGCGGTTGCCTTGAAGGAGATGCCATGCGTAAGGCAATGCTTGTAATTGCAAGGGGCAAACCCATGCTGGTCACCTACGATACAACGGATGAGGATGATGCCACCCTGGGGATCGGGCTCGGCTGCAGCGGGATTATCCATATTCTCATTGAACCCATTGAGGAGGAAAATCCGGATAACCCAATCCGGTTGCTTGAAAATATAGTCAGCAAACGTCAAAAATGCGTTCTGGCCACCTTTTTCACCCTGAGTGAACGGCAGGAACTGCAATTCGGAACCTGCCTGGCCTATTTGGATGACGGCAGGACCTCAGGCTCCGTTCCCCCGCTGATCAAAAAACAGCAGGTGATTTCCGCCATGAAGCTTGCCCTTTCCGGCAACGGATCAATCATCCGGAATGAAACCGGGAAAGTCCCGGAAGTATCCGTCCTGTTGGATGTGATCAATCCTGCAGTTCATCTTGTTATTGCCGGAGCAGGCAATGACATCATGCCTGTTGCGAAAATAGCCGGAGTGCTTGGCTGGCAAGTCACTATACTCGACGGAAGACCCTTTTATGCAACCTGTGCCCGCTTTCCTGATGTACACCAGGTGCTTGTAACAGATGCTTCTGAGGCATTGTCGAAAATAAACACGGATGAGAATACAGTATTTGTGCTGATGACTCATAATTATAACTATGACCTTGCCCTTCTTGAACAATTAGTGAAGAAGGAAATACCCTATATTGGCGTTCTGGGTCCGAAAAAGAAATTCAACCGCCTGATGGAGGAAGTGGTGCAATTTGCCGAACAGGATGATATCCGGACAGATAATCTGTATAGCCCGGTCGGTCTTGACATAGGAGCCGAAACCGCGGAAGAAATCGCATTGTCGGTAATTGCCGAAATAAAGGCCGTACTTTCAGGAAAACAAGGACATTCCTTGCGGCATAAAACTGAACCCATTCACAAACCCTTACCCGAAACATCAATTGCAGATAAAAAAATACAGGCTGAATTTCAGTCGTGATAAAAAAGTAAAATTAAACGGAATAAATGCGCTTCCCCGGAATTGTCATCCTTGCTGCCGGTTCTTCTACCCGGCTTGGCCAGCCAAAACAATTGCTGGAATTTCAGGGTACTTCCCTGATTCAGCGCATTGCACAAATTGCCGTCGATGCAGTTAAAAAGCCGGTGGTGGTTATGCTGGGAGCCAATTTCAACCTTATTCATGCCCGGATTGCACACCTGCCTGTTCATATTGTGTATAATCCGGATTGGCCTCAGGGAATGACCTCCTCCATCCGCAAAGGACTTATGGCCCTGCTGGGTTTTTCACCTGACACAGAAGGCGTAATTTTTGCCGTTTGCGATCAGCCCTATATTACCCCTGACCTTTTTCTGGAAATGATCTCTGTGGGCAGCCAATCACAAAAACCAATTGTGGCCTGCCTTTATAATAACGTCCTGGGAACTCCCGTTCTCTTTAAAAAGGAGTACTTCGATGTATTGCTGGCATTGAAGGATAATGAGGGAGCCCGAAAAATCCTTCAAAGTCATCCTGAATCCGCTAGAATCCGTGCCGTTTCCCCTGGGAATTTTCGATGTTGATACAATGCAGGACTATGTTGCCCTGCAAAACAAGTTGATGTAAATGCTGAAAGATACTTTTAACCGTGTGCACGATTATTTACGGATATCCATTACAGATAACTGCAATCTTCGCTGCTTTTACTGTATGCCGGAGGAAAACTATATTCACACCCCTTCCTCCCGCATGATGCAGACGGATGAGATTGAAAAGCTGGCCCGGATATTTGTTGATCTTGGCGTGAAAAAGATAAGGCTCACCGGCGGAGAACCATTGCTCCGGAGCGATGCCGGAAAAATTATATCCTCCCTGGCAAAATTGCCGGTCACCCTAACCTTAACAACAAACGGGACCCGCCTTCCTGAGTACCTTGATTTGCTTAAGGATTCGGGGGTAAGATCAATCAACATTTCACTGGATACGCTCAAGGCAGTGACTTTTAACCTGATCACCCGCCGGGATCAGCACTCCCGGGTGGTGGACTATATATACCTGGCCCTCGGCAAGGGGATGCGGATAAAAATTAACGTGGTAGTCATGAATGGGATCAATGATACATGAAATCAATGATTTTGTGCGCTGGACCAAAGATGTTCCTGTTCACGTGCGGTTTATTGAGTTCATGCCCTTCAGCGGAAACCGCTGGACCAGCAACAAGGTTTTTACCTGGCAGCAGATGCTGACGCAAATACAACAGGAATTCGACTATGTGCCTATTCCGGGCAAGGTTCATGATACCGACAAAAAGTACAGCATTCCCGGACATGCCGGTACATTTGCCGTTATAAGCCCCATGAGTGCCCCTTTCTGCGGAGATTGCAACCGGCTGAGACTTACTTCGGACGGCAAAATGAAAAATTGCCTGTTCTCAACCGGGGAAACAGACCTGCTCACTCCGTTAAGAAATGGCAAGGATATAACTGCTCTTATCCGCGGGTCGGTTCACAGCAAACATGAAAAACTGGGCGGACAGTTCAACGGCCAGTATAGCATGGTTAATTCAGGGGAGTTGAAGAACAGGACCATGATCTCCATCGGTGGCTAAGTATTCCGGATTTAAATTAAGCAAAAATGGAAATTCAGGTATATGGCAGGCTGACGGATATAATTGGGAATACCCGGATTAATCCGGAAGGAGTTGAAAATACGGATCAGCTTAAAAAGAAGCTTGCTTTCCCTATATCCTGATTTGTCTGGCATTGACTATGCAATCGCTGTAAATAATCAGATCGTCAGGGGAAACCATCCAGTTGCAGAAAAAATGATGTTATTTCGCTGCTTCCCCCGTTTTCAGGAGGCTGAAAGATGAATGAATTCAATCCATATGCCAGGTATCACCAGCAAATGATCCTCAGTGGATTTGGCGAGCCGGCACAGCTGAAGTTAAAGCATGCCAGGGTATTCGTGGCCGGTGCCGGCGGACTTGGTTGCGCCGCCTTGCAATACCTGGCCGCTGCGGGAATCGGCACCATCGGTATTGCAGATGACGATGTGGTGGAGGTTGGAAATCTTCACAGGCAGGTATTGTATACCATGCAGGATGTGGGTGCATTAAAGGCAGATACGGCCGCTGCATGGCTCATGAAAATGAATCCTGAAACCGAAATCCATGTATACCCGGTACGGCTGACGCCTGAAAATATTGCCGGCATCATTGCTGATTATGATGTTATTCTGGATGGAACGGATAACCGCGAGACAAAATACCTGATCAACGACGCCTGTGTTTCGGCAGGAAAGCCTCTTGTATTTGCTGCCATTTCACAGTATGAAGGACAGCTGGCCATTTTTAATTATCCTCCCGGGTCGCCTGACGCGGTCAATTACAGGGATGTTTTTCCCGGATACTTCATCCATAGAGCCTTCATGCCAGGAAACCGGGGTATTGGGCGTATTGCCCGGCATTATCGGATGCATGCAATGCAATGAAACGATCAAACTCATCACGGGAACTGGTAAACCACTGGTTAACCGGTTATTGGTATACAATGCACTCACCAACCAGGTGAATGAATTTTCAATTGAGGTACACCCCGTCGGGGTGGATACCGAACCCCGACGGGGTATGCCGGAGGAGTCACTTGAAATAAAATCAGCTGATTTTAGCCAGTTGCTTAACCGCAAGGACATTACTATCCTTGATGTACGTGAAAATGATCACAGGCTATCCCCGTCAGATTTTCAGCATGTACATATTCCATTTTCAGAATTGCAGAGAATCTTGCCGGTTATTTCCGGCGATACGATTATTACCTTTTGTGAACGGGGAATACTGAGTCTGCATGCCGCAAGAATGCTCAGGGATGCTTTTGGTCCTGAAAAGAAAATATACAGCCTTCAAAAAGGAATTAATTATTGGAATTTAACTCATCGGGGTACAGGAACATGACTGAAAAAATAACTAATAGTATATTCATTGAAGGACCGATTTCAAGTGAATTTATCGCGGGAATAATCCACCTGCATAGCCTTCACACTGCCATTGGGGCACACAGTATTTTCCTGGGCCAGGTCCGCAGTGATGAAGCCGATGGTTCACGGGTGGCCGCCATCGAATATACTACCCATGCTGAAATGGCACTTGAAAAGTTACATGAAATTCAGGCAGCCCTGTTTGAAAAATATCAACTGACCGGATTGAACATCTTCCATAGCACCGGAAAAGTTCGGGCAGGAGAAATTTGCTTTTTCGTACTGGCCGTATCAGCCCATCGGGCTCAAGCCATTGCCGCCTGCAGTGAGGCAGTTGAACGGGTTAAATCGGAATTGCCTGTATGGGGAAAGCTTATTCTTGAAAATGCAGCCGTCCAATGGAAGGAAAATAATTAGTTTTACAACATGACAAATGAATTCGATCTGAAAGCCCGGGAATGGGATAAAAACCAGATGCATGTTGACCGCGCCACGGCTATTGCCCGGGAAATGGAAAAACTTATCCCCCTGAACAAGCATATGAAAGCGCTGGAATTCGGGGCGGGAACCGGGCTCCTGAGTTTTCTGCTGGCCGACCGGCTTGCGGAAATCACCCTGATGGATAATTCCACGGAAATGATCAATATGATCAAAGGAAAGATAAGCGGACAGCAAATGCTTCATATGAAACCCGTATTGATAAACCTTGAACAGGAGGATTATCCGGAACACTTCGATATTATTTACAGCCAGATGGTTTTGCATCATGTGGAGGATGTTCCCGGTATCCTGAAAAAATTCTACCGGATGACAAACCCGGACGGATACCTGGCCATTGCCGACCTGTATACAGAGGATGGCTCATTTCACGGGGATGGTTTCACCGGTCATAAGGGCTTTGACGTGGATCTTCTTGCGAAAGAACTGGCCAGTCACGGATTTAAAAATATCACCCATCACACCTGTTTTACAGTCCAAAAAATCACAGAACAGGGCACAACGAAGAATTTCCCGGTGTTTTTGATTGTGGCAGAGGAAATAACCCTGGAACATGTCCCCCGCTGGAGGGTTGCTAGTGGGAGGAATGCCGGTTCAATCCGCCACGGTGCTATGCGGAGCCCGCCATGCGGTTCAGGATACCTGATCCTCTACGCAATATCGAATAAACTGCAGAACTGCAAATCTGCAGAACTGCAGATCAACAAATCAACCTTTCTACCTGTCAAGCCATTCCTTAAATTCCTGCATCTTTTCCCGGCTAACAAGGATATCCTCATCAGCGCAATTCTTTAACAACAGTTTAAGGCGGGAATTGGAATACGTAATTATATCAGCAAGGGCAGCAACCGATACAATATACTTGCGGTTAATCCTGAAAAATAACGCCGGATCCAGTAGCTTTTCCAGCTGCTCCAGGGTATGATCAAACAGGTTGGTTTTGCCCGACGTAATCACCGCATAGGTGGCCTTTTCAAGGCTGTAAAAATACAGGATCTCTTCCACGGGAATGGTGCGGATATGTAATCCCGACTCTTGATGAGGAAGCGCTTTTTATATTGTTTTGTCAGTAGTTGCTGCACCTGGTCCAGCGCAAACCGCTGTTCCTGCGCCAACCGGTTCCCTTCAAAATAGGGTGAGGCTTTGTATTTTTCAATCGATGCCGACAATTCCTCCTTTTTAACAGGCTTCAGCAGGTAGGCAATGCTGTTTAACCTGAATGCTTCAATGGCATAAGTATCATACGCTGTTGTAAAAATCACAGGGCAGCCGATTTCCACCTGTTCGAAGATTTCAAAGCTAAGCCCGTCCCCCAGTTGGATATCCAGGAAGAGCAAATCGGGCGGACTGTTTTCACGGAACCATTTCACCGATTTCTGCACGGAATCACAGCGGCCGGAGACCTCAATTGCCGGATCAAGCTGCAGGAGCAGGTTTTCCAGCCTTTCGGCTGCCATGGGCTCGTCTTCAATGATTACGATTCTCATAAAATGATCATTTACTTGCAATGAGTGGCAACTTCACTGTAAAAAATCCACCCTCCCTGGAGACATCTGCCTTTTGCCCGGCCAGGATCTCGTATTGTTGTTTAATGTTAGCCAGGCCAATGTTTTCGGAATATTCAACTGAAGACTTCAGCTGCAGTTTATTTCTTACTACAAGGAAGTTATTCTCCACATAGATTGCAATTTCCAGTGGATCATCCGCTGTAATGATATTGTGCTTAATTGCATTTTCAACAAGCATTTGAACAGACAGGGGAACCACCTCGAATTTTTCATCCCCCCTGGTATCCATCGAAACAACAATGTTGCTTGAAAACCTTATTTGCTGCATGCTCAGGTAATTTTCAACAAACTTTTTCTCTACCGGCCAGGGAACAGTGGGCTTATTCTTGTTTTCAAGCGCATACCTGTAGATGTCAGACAATTGAATTATAAACTGAACTGCCTTGTCCGCATCCTTATGAACAAGGGATGTGAGCGTATTCAGGCTGTTGAACAGAAAATGAGGATTTACCTGGTTTTTCAATGTCTCCAGCTGAAGCTCAATGGCTTTTCTCTGCAGCGATTCCTGTTTGATCAGTCCCTCCTTCCATTTCTTAAAGAATTCGATACCGGTTATTACACTGAATATATATATGATAACCAGTATCTGTAAAAGCAATAGCAGAATTGTTGTTTTCAGATACATGTGCAAAGGTTTCACCTTGTATCCGATAAATAAAAATATAATTAAGGAAAATTGTGATCACAATTGCCAGGATGATCACCACACCCAGGGTAGAAGCTATTTTCTTTCCGGGATTCTTTTCCCAGGTAATCCTGGCCCCAAACACGCGGGTAACGAGTTTACTGACCAGCATCATCGGGTAACCCAGCCCGATAGAAAAAAGACAATTGAGCAGCCATGTTTTCGGATTGTTAATAAAGGAAGGCTCAAGGATAAAAGCCATCAGGTTTCCAAGAAACATGAGAAGCAAAAAAGTAAGCAGGATACTGGTCAGTCTCTTTTTCATGATGAAAGGTTTCAATCAATTTTACCGTAAGTTACATCACTTTTTACTGGTTTATCAATTGTTCGCAGCGATCTTTTCCCCAGTTGGGTACCAACTGATCGGCAGGAACAAATGTGTCGAATTTTTCCTTAGCCACCAAAAGAATGGGCATGGCCTTGTCTTTACCCCCACCGTATTCCACGGGCATGTTGTAAATAGCTTCTGCCTGTTCAAGATAAATTCGCGGATTATCAGGATTGATCGATTTAGCCCTGTCAATTAACGCATTTGCCTCTCCCAGAACGGACATTCCTTTCGTGGGATCAATGGCCAGTTCTCCATAATACGACATGACCTTCAATACCATTAGCTCGGTTTCTTCCGGGTTGATTTTCAGTACCTGATTCAATCTGCTGCTGGGCAAGGGACAGGTATTTTGTCTTTTTCGATGCATCCGGTTCCTCGAAATTGAGCACCAGGTTATAAAAAGCGGCATAATACCAGGGAGTCCATTCAGTCTTTTCAGCCGTGGCGATACGTTCAAAATTGTTAGCCAGGTCCTGGAAATCAGCGGCAGTATTTGCCGTTTTTGACTTTTCAATATTGGCCATCATGGCCTTGGTAAACTTCTCGTTTTGTGCCTCCAATTGGAAGGACGACAGAACGATGGCTGCAATAAGAATTGTTGTTTTCATAAGGATGGTTTTAAAATTACAGATTAATAAACAGACCAAGAATAAAAAATCGTTTTGACTGCGGTTTAATTGGATATTGTTCATAGTTACCCATTTCATCAGGTGAAGCAGAATAATGATAGCCGAATACATTATTGAATCCCAGCACGTTGCTGACATTGAATAAGATTCCGCAATAGCTTTTCAGGAACGGCCGGATGACCAGGATGTTCATACTGAGATCATTGAAAGGCAGGGTCTTATCACCGGTTGTGGCAGACAGGGCAGGATTGTACCAGGTCTTCGGACTTGCGTACATATAGGTGAGTCCGGTGTAAGTGTTTGCACGGCGGATGAAATATTTCATCACAACCGAAAAGGAATGTGGCGAAATAAAAGAGGGCACCAGGGGTTTCTGGTAGTTTTTATAGTTGCGTTCTGTTTGGATAAAGGAATAGGAAATCCAGTAGTCCAGGTCCCGGATCGGTTTTGCTGTCACGCCAGAACAGGTCAATTCCCTGTGCAGATCCGCTGCCGGTATTATTGTAAGTGGAAGGATCGGGATTGTTCTCACTGGTATATTTTACAAGGTTATTGTACCATTTCTTATACAGTTCTACCCTGAATATGCGGTTTTCAATTTCATACTGGTAATTCAGGATAAGGTGAGTAGCCTTTTCAGAATGAAGATCATTGTTCCAGATCAGGTACCCGTTTTCAGGGCGCTGGCGAAACAAACCGTATGCCAGTGAAATCTGTGAATAGTCACCCGGCTTATAAGCAAATGACAATCGTGGCATCAGGCTCCATTCATGAAGCATTGACACATATTCACTTCTTAACCCGGTTCTGAAAACAAAGCGTTTATTTAACCTTACTTCCGGTTCGGCATAAACAGCATAGTCCCCGATACGGATGTTCCAGGCATAATTTTGTTCTGTGCCTGCCATACGGTATCCCTGGTCGAATGTATACCAGGAACCCTCCTCTCCTATTTTAACTGAAATATTTTCATTGTAATCGTGGGTGAAGGTAAGCCGCTGATGGTAGGCATGAACCGTCTCGTCGAGCCTGTCGGAATCAATTCCGGTACCGGTATGATCATAGGTGGCCGCAAATCCCGCCTTGTACTTCCATCTTTTTGACAGAACATCATTGTACACCGCATTCAGATAGTAATTGTTATTCTGCATGGCGATGGGTGAAGCAGATTCCGGATTACCGGTTTCGCTGTAGTTTAATATGCTTTTATTTATATTGAACGTTCCGAAAACCTTCAGCAGACCGTATTTTCCATATTGCTGCCTGAACAGGACACTTCCATCCATCTGGACAGGCGCTTTTTCCCAATCCATGTTTGTTTTGAAAATACTGTAATACGGAGTCATGTTCAGGTATTGCATTGTACCTGCCACAGATCCCTTTTCCCAGCGCTGCGAATGGGAAGCGTTCATTCCAACGGACATGATTGTGGCCCCACTCTGGGTTTTATCTGCCAACCCGATTGTATTCAGGTTGATGGCAGAAGATAATGCTTCGCCATATTCAGCGGTATAACCTCCCGTGCTGAATACAGTGCCTTTAAATAAAATGGGCGAAAACCGGCTGCGTGTGGGCAAATCAGGCATTTTTGCCTGGTAGGGACTTACAACCTGCATGCCGTCGATGTATGTTTTGGTTTCATATCCCTCGCCCCCGCGAACATACAATCCCCCTTCATCTCCAACTATCTGTGTTCCCGGAAGGGTGGTCAGGGCCCCGTAAATATCGCCCATGGCACTCGGAGTGGTGGCAATATCCATGGGTTTTAGTACAATGGGACGCTTCAGGTCACCGGTTTCAAATGCACCGGCAGTGACTATGGCAGAACCGATCTCACCGGCCTGGGGCGTGAGAACGATCTCAACCGGTTCAACCCGGGATGACAGATCGATTTCCTTTTCAACGGTTTTGTAACCGACAAAACTTACAACCAGGGCCTGCTTTCCGGTTTCCGTTGTTTTAAAACTGAAATACCCGGCAGTATCTGTTGAAGCTCCGTCGTATGTTTCCCGTAAGGATACATTTGCACCCGGCATGGAAATGCCGTCGTTATCAGTTACTCTTCCTTTAAGGATAACCTGTGAATGAACATATCCGGTAAGGAATAAAAAGATAATCAGGCAGGTTATTGTTTTCATTTGGATTTGGTTTTATCATTTTGCTGATATAAAGATGGTTGGTTGTATGCCCTGAAACAAATAAAGGTTACCGGACTGACGAATTCACCGGATGAAATGTAAAAAATGAAAGATGATCCGTGGTCGCTGGATTCAATTCATGATATTCCTATCTTTGATTTTGTTAAACCTGCACCGCATATGATGAATGCACGTCAACTTACCAGCACAATCAGGGCTTATTGCCTTCAAAATGCAAATGAGGCCAATGTAATCAAGTACAGTTATTATTTTAAAGGCGAATATGATGCCTACGGATTGTCGCAACCTACTATGGAAGCCGGGGCAAAGGATATGCTGAAACTTCCCGGAATTAACCTGGATGTTGTATTGAAAGCAGCGCCGCGATTAATGAGAATTGGTAAGTACGAGGAAATCGGTATTATCCTTTTGCTCGTGCGGGGTTTATCAGGGGAATATACAAGAAAAACGTTTGACACGATAGCCGGATGGTACGGGATTGGCATCTTCAACTGGGCCCATGCCGATACGCTGGGCATGGGAATCCTTCCCCTCTTCCTGAAAAAGGAAATTGTAACCATGGATGATTTCAGGGACTGGCTGGGATCACCTTATAAATTCATGCGCAGGTCAGTTCCGGTTACAATGATCAAATCGCTTAAAACGCATAAGGATTATCCTGCCATTTTCAGATTTTTGGAACCCCTGATGGAAGATCCGGAAAGGGAGGTTCACCAGGGAATGGGATGGTTCCTCCGTGAAGCCTGGAAGAAGGATGCCCCTGTAACCGAAACCTTCCTGCTGAAATGGAAAAATACGGCTCCCCGGTTAATAATCCAGTATGCCACAGAAAAAATGACGAGGGAGCAAAAGTTGAAATTCAAGAAAGAGAAAAGCCATGCAAAATAATCCCGATAAACAGTACAACCGGGGTATTCTGCTTGCGGTAATTATGATTTCTTCGTTCTTCAATCCCTTTATGAGTGCTGCCGTGAACATTGCCCTTCCCCGTATCAGCGAGGATTTTTCAATGAATGCGGTTGACCTGAGCTGGATTTCAATGTCATTCCTGTTGTCATCTGCTGTGCTGCTTGTTCCGTTCGGTAAGCTCGCCGACATTCTGGGAAGGAAGCGGATGTTACTGGCCGGTAACATCCTGTTTACAATTTTTACCCTGGCGTGTGCCTTATCCACATCCGGGAAAATGCTGATTGCCGCCCGGCTGTTACAGGGGGTAGGAAGTGCCATGATCCTGAGTTCGGGCATGGCCCTTATTATTTCTGCATTTCCGGCTGAAAGAAGAGGCCGGATTATTGGGCTGAATACATCCGCTACCTATGTAGGACTTTCCGCAGCTCCCCTGCTGGGCGGAATTCTAACCCAGCAACTGGGCTGGCACAGCCTGTTTTATGTAAACGCAGCTGCCGGATGCATCATAATAGTGGGTATCCTGTATGGTGTGAAGGCAGAATGGGCGGAAGCCAAAAACGATCGTTTCGACTGGACTGGTTCAGTGGTTTATTTGCTGGCCATGACCTCGCTTATGTATGGTTTTTCACAAATACCGGGACGCACTGGCACGGTGCTTACAATCATCGGAGTGGCAGGACTTATAATTTTTGTTATCCTGGAATTACGGGTACCTGTACCTGTATTGAATATCAGCCTGTTCAGGGACAATAAGATCTTTGCCTTTTCAAACCTGGCAGCCCTCATCAACTATGCAGCCACCTTTGCCATCACCTTTGTACTGAGCCTGTATCTGCAGAATGTGAAGGGACTCCATGCCTGTAGAAGCTGGAATGCTGCTGGTTACGCAGCCTGTGCTGATGGCTGTTGTGGCGTCAATATCCGGCCGGATGTCAGACCGTATAGATTCAAGAATTCTTTCTTCTGTTGGAATGGGAATCATTTCGATTGGATTGATTTTGCTGATTTTTCTTTCCAGTAACACCTCGCAGGGTTACCTCATTGGTACCCTTGCCTTACTTGGACTCGGGTTTGGATTGTTTTCCTCCCCCAATACCCATTCGGTGATGAGCGCGGTGGAGAAGAAGTTTTTGGGTACCGCATCAGCCACACTGGGAACAATGCGTCTCACCGGTATGATGTTCAGCATGGCCATCGCTGCCATGTCAATTCATCTGTTCATTGGAGAAGCGCCGATCAATACGGCCAGCATCCCCGGCTTTATGAACAGTATAAAGGTCATCTTCACCGTCTTCACCGTCCTTTGCATAGCCGGTGTATTCGCCTCACTGGCAAGGGGAAAGAAAATCGTGAAATTGGCATGATGATAAATAAAGGAAACTTTCCATAACAAAAAAATATTAAGTGGAGACCAGAACCCACTTCAAAAACGGGGCAGAACTGAACAGCCAGATTAGTAGGGAACTTAATAAATAAAAAATGACAGATTTAATTTTAATAACAACAAGTACTAATTTAGAAGGTTACAAGATAACAAAACAGTTAGGTCTTGTGCGCGGCATAACTGTACGTTCCAGAAGTATCCTTGGAAATATGGCGGGAGGATTTATGACAATATTTGGAGGGAAAAGTGCCATCTATACAGAATTGTGTGAAAACGCAAGAGAAGAAGCATTGCAATTAATGATTAAACACGGAAAAGACCTGGGATGCAATGCAATTATTAATATGAGATATGATGCAAATGAAGTAATGAACGGATTAACTGAAGTTTTGGCGTATGGTACTGCGGTTATAGTTGAAGAAAAATATTAAAACATATTTGAAACTCGGACCGGGAATTATTTCTTTTTGAAAAAGCGAACCGTATTATTAAAAGCTTCCTCCTTACTGTACTTTGGCGTAAATCCGAAATCACGGTGTGCTTTCTCCGACGTAAAAGTAAAATCAGTACAGGTATACATTACCGCAAAACGGCTTAGCCGGGGATTATACCTGTTTAATGGGACGTATCAGCACGGCCAGATACTCCGAAACTGTTCCGAGAAAATAGGTAAACCTCCGGGGCAATCGCAAATTACGCGGCCAGATCGTATATCCTGAAGCGGCGACTATTGCATCGAAAAACGTGAAAAAGTTGGCTCCGGGACCATCTGTAATAAAATAGACGTTCCCCTTTACATCCGGATTATTTTCAACAAGGGCCCTGGCAGCCAGTACATGGGCCCAGGCCATATTTCTTACATACACATGCTGACTTTTTGCCGCACCGTTTCCTACACGGACATAGAAACCTCCCTTTGCCATATCAATAAGCGGCGGGATATGGTAGGGATCATTCTCACCATAGATGTCGGAAGGGCGCAGGGCACAGGTTTTAAGAATTTCACTATTCTCGGCTAAAACCAGCTTTTCTGAGAGGCACTTGCTCTCGCAATACATATTCAGGTGCTTTTCAGGATAGGGTTGCGATTCATCAATGTCCACCAACGGAGCTCCTGTAATAACGGCATCCAGCGAACTCGTGTACACCAGCATGGCTACCTTGTTTTCTTTGCAGGCGTTAATTACATTTTGTGTTCCAATGAAATTGGTCTCGTATACTTCCTTTTCCGACCTTGTCCCCCAATCCACAATGGCAGCTGTATGAATCACAATATCAATTCCTTTGCATGCCTTGTTGATATCATCATAGTTGCAAATGTCGCCTTTCAGGTAATGTATGCGATCATCGATGACCCCATCATAGTCTCTTATGTCGAGGATCCTCAACTCACTCACCTCAACCGGTGAACCGGCATCCAGGAATTCCTGCACAATGGCTTTCCCCAGAAATCCCGACCCGCCCGTGACAAGAATGCTTAATTTAATAGTATTGTTCAACTTTGAATTTGTCATTGTAATTTCATATCATAGTGCCAAAATATTAATTTCAGGGGGATTATTGCTATGAATAAAGAAATTTATCTCATAAGAGGCACTGACCAGGAAAGTTATCAGGAGTTTAAGGACCGGATATTTAATATGGCATCAGTCGTTTCAAAAGAATTAAATCCCGAAGCCCTGAAGTTTACCATCACCGAAATGGCACCTCCCCGAATGACCATAATTCCCTTCAGACGAAGCAAGATTGCTGCTATATCCGTTTATAAAAGTAACCCCGAACCGGTTGAAAAACTTATGACGGCAAAAGGGTTTTACGGGGCTTACCGGGTAACGGAAGCTTTGCCGGTTGCTTACCGGAAAAACTGGAACGATGGTGAACCTACTCCCGGGGTTTGCCTGCTTACTTTATTCTCCAAAAAGAAAAGCATTGATTATAAGACCTTCATCCACCGGTGGCATAACGGGCATACCCCTCTTTCACTCCGCATTCATCCCTTGTGGAACTATGTCCGTAATGTGGTAAACGAAAGCCTGGCAGAAGATTCCGTATGGTTTGATGGCATTGTGGAGGAACAGGTACAGAAAGCTTCCGATCTTCTGAATCCTTTCCGGTTTTTTGGCAATCCGCTGATTATAATTCCCAGGATGATCATGGTGTATTCGGATACAAAGTCCTTCATTGATTATCCGGGTATGGAGACTTACCTTGCGGCGGAGTATCATATTAAATCCTGATAATTTGCAGGGAAGCTAAGCAAGATTCTTGCTGATCCCGCTGATTTCGCAGATTAAAACGGCAATTAATCTCGCATAGCCGCAGGAGAAAATCAATAGCGATCTATAAGATAATATCCGCGAATAAATCTGCGAGCTCCGCGAGATCTGCGAGAGAACATTCTGCGTCACATTCGCCACTTCACATTAATTCAGGTCTCCGATTAATTCTATCTTTTAAACACAATACCATGTGATTCCAGTAAGTCTTCCGAATACTGCCAGAGCTTCTCTCCGTTTTGTACATCCGTTGCTTTTAGATCCATTTCTTTCCGGCTCATGAGGAAAAGGTAGTCAATTGACTTTCCCGTCACTTCAGGTGAGCAGGCAAAATAAAGAACAGGCTGTACTGCTTTTCCGGGTGATCTGAAGAAAATTGTGAAAACCAGTTTTAACAAGGGTTTGAAGATGACAGGGGCTTCCCTGGCAATGTTGGAATTAATTGGACCGGGACAAAGCGCAAAAACAGAACACCGGTTATTACCCGATGAATTGAGCCGGCGGGAAAGCTCATTGGCAAAAGTGGTCAGCAATAATTTATTATAGCCGTATAGTTCAACTGTTTTGCCAATGGAATATTCCCTGTACTTTCCAAATCCTTCCCAATCGAAGGATTTTGGATTTCTGTGACTTTCTGAAGACACAAATATGATTCTCGGTGTGCCATTACTGCCTGTGTTCAACAAATCATTTTCCAGAAGCAATCGTACGAGCAGATAGCTTGCCAGGTAATTTACCATAAACATTTCCTCCAGACCCTGCCTGGTTCTCCTGCTTTTTAAAGGAACCACAGCGGCATTGCAGATCAAAACATCGGGTTTCAGGGATGATTTTTTTAGTGTATCTGCCAGCCTGATTATCGATTCCATGTCGGAAAGATCAACCTGAAACATTTCCACATGGGGATTACCCGAAAGTTTACGGACCAGTTCTCCCTTTTCCGGTATACCGCTCCGGCAGGCCATCAAAATATGGGCCCCGCGCCTGGCAAGCTGCACAGCGGCTTCAAATCCAAGTCCGGAACTTGAACCTGTTATTAAAACTGTTTTGCCTGTGAGTGTATCCTCGTCCTTAAGAACAACCACATCCTTTTGCTTCCGAAACAGGTCACGAATACCGGTCAGGGTTGCCGTAAAAGCGTTTGAGTAATTTTTCCCGGGTTTGTTCATAGGTCAGGGCTCGATGGTTCTGAGAAAATCGGTGTAAATGCTCACCGTCCTGTTCAACTCATCGATATTAAGATTCAGATCGTCAAGATTGTATTTATGGATTCCATATCGGTTTGGAGCATTTTGACGGTCTGCTTCCAGAAACCTCTGATAAAGCTCACGGGGAAATGGAAAGGCCATTCCGGTATAATTCACCCAAAACACTCATTGGAGATGCCACTATATCCTTATAAAACACATCCGTAAATTCTGCACCGGGATTAGTTTTTCTGAATTCAATCCCTTTTGAAAGCATGTAGCCGGTTTTTTTCACCCAGTGCCTTGCCACCCTGTCGGGGGAAACGTGGTCACTGAATATAGTCTGACTGTGTGCCACCATGCTTATGAAAGAGGGCAGACTTTCAAGGATGTTCCTGTGTGTCCAGATAAAGTGCACCCGGCCAAAATGCTTTTTAGCAAGATCAAGAAATTCCATGTGATGGGGACTTTTCAGTACCCATCTCTTTGCAGGCCGCTGGTATTGTAATAATTTCAGTAGCCTGACCGTATATTGATATGCATAGGACTGATCCGTCCGCTCCAGCCAGGCTGCATAGGAGGGCACATGCATGGTTGCCTCGGGAGTCGTGCTCAGGAAAGTGGTATCCAGTAAAAGGATATCTTCCTCCGGTTTTTCATATTCCACCGGATGAATGGAGAAAAATCCGGGAGCCATCAGCCGCAGCGCTTTTTCGCTGATGCGGGCAGTATCGGATTCTTTTAACAGTCTCCCCCGGATCTTCATTCAGTGGCACAGGATTCAGGGCTTCCCAGCTTGCCAAAACCCTGTTCTCAGGGTCTGCCGCCAGTAACCGGTGCAATTTCGTGGTTCCGGTGCGCTGAAGTCCGCATATTAAACTTACAGGATACAACTCCTGTTCAAGAATTTCAGGATACTTTTTAAACCAGTATTCAGCCCTCAGCCGGATGGCCAGGAGTCCTGTCAGCCTCTCCCGGGTGATAAACCTTCCTACCGGGTGAAGTTCAGCTTCATGATTGATCGAATCCAGGAGCCTGTCCAGGGGTTCTTCCCAGAATTCATCCCCAAATGAATGAAGGCCTGTTTTCTTCCGGGCAAGTTTTATCAGGTGATCTTTATTGAGTTTAATCTTTGTACCGAGGAAATAGGAGCTTTCCCAGGCAGAATTAATGACCCTGAACCATGACAGGCTTATTCTTAAAGCTGACTGAAGTAACTTTCCGCTGCCGGCTCATCTTATACCATATCAGAAAGTTTAACCACACTGCAGGCAGGTTCCGTGGTTTTGACACCTTCCTTTACCCGATACCATCGGAGACACATGGTCCCTTCATTATGACTGCAGGTATCAATCCAGTTTGGTACCCCGGGATTACTTTTTGCAACAACGATCCTGACGCTTCCATCAGGTTCTGCTTTTGCCGAATTCTTGTTGATTGAAACCGGGAAGTACCTGTAATCCAATGACTCCATCCAGTAATTGTTTAGCTGAAAATTCCAGGTATCGCATTCGGGAGGAATGAAGTCAATCACCAGGGCCTGATCATCCTGCAATTTCCAGTAACTATGATGATAGATTATGCTGGCATCGCCACCTGCAGCATTTGACATTTCCGCATCAAATACCGGCAGCCTGTTGGTATGTTTCCTGAATCCATTTGCCCATCTGGCAAATAACACGGGAGCCCCGGCAACAAACAGCGCTGCCGTTGTCAAGTCCCTTGTCGATTTTTTCGGGTGTAACCGGTTGCGGGACTTTCTGTCCATTCAGATTTTCAATTTTCAGTTCCGCCGGAATCTCTGTATTCCTGTCATAAAATGTTTGTCTTACAATTACCAGGCTTGTATCCTTCTTCTATTTTGAGCCAGTTCTTCCCTTTCCTTTCTGTGCTCAGAATGATCTCGAAACTGCCGTCTTCCTCCATCCGAAGGTCTTTTGATTCCAGAACACCGCAGGGAAGCATTCCTCCGGCAGTACCATAGCCTCCGTTCTGGGTGAAGAATCCAATGTAATCGATCGTATTTCTCTTCCCTGTAATCCGGTATTCGAATTTACCGCTTATCTGGGCATTCATGTAATAATTATCAGGATTGTCTGCACCGAGCTTCACGGTCTCATGCACCATCCTTCTCAGTTCAGGAAATTCCACATCGCCATATTCCACATACGCTTCCAGTGCTGCCCTTGTTAATCGTGAAAGATATCGCACTCCTTCTGTTTGCTGAAAAGCATCCCTGGGGGCTCCCTGGTAAACCAGGGCCGCACCTGCCGTTTTCAGGTGTGTCACAGAATTCAGACCATGCTTTTCCGGTTACAATGCGGCTCGCATGAATATCCGCTTCCGTTTTTCCGGAAATTCCAAGCCAGAGAAGGCGAAGATTTTTATAGATTTTAAGAATGAAAAATACCAGTCTTCCCATGAAAATGATTTTATGACGACCAACTATTTAAAGGATCTGCTGTATCACAAAAATAGCCTATTAATCCAGAAATTTTTTGCAGGAATAAAAGGTTGAATTATATTTATGAAATTTTGAACCCAATTATACTCTATTATTCGGCAATAACAACCCAAGACTAAAGCTACAATATCCCATGAAAAAATCTTTAAAACTCATTCTCATAATTTGCTCCATAATTCTAATATCCGGATTGGTTTTCGGTTACATGATCTACTCGATAACTCACGGCAGTGAAGGAATTGCCGGCAAAAAAGAGAAAATTCCATCTGTTCTGGGCGATACTGCTTTTGTCTTAAACAGTCCGGCCGACTGGCCAAACTGGAGAGGCAAGAAATTCGACGGGAAAAGTCCTTTTGCCGGAATAAAAACAGATTGGTCGGATGGATTAACGAAGCTCTGGCAGGTAGATTATTTATGCCAGGGAAGTTCATCGGCAACCTGGTCGTCTCCGGTGGTTAAGGGGAACAGACTTGTTGTTATGGGCAGGGACGAGGTTAACGACATTGTATTTTGTCTCAATGCTGAAACCAGCAACCTGATCTGGAAAGGATCCTATAAAGCAGAAGCAGTGCCCAGTCATGGGGAAGGATCACGGGCTACGCCCTTTATTGACAGCAGTTTTGTGTATACATATGGCCGTAGTGGCGATCTGGCCTGCTGGGATCTGAAAGACGGCGGGCTCATCTGGAAGAATAACGTCAAGGATTTTGGAGGACAGGAACCTGATTGGGGATTTTCAACATCCCCCTGGTATATAATAACATGGTAATCGTACAGGGAGGTGGAAATGCCCTGGTTATGGCTTTTGACAAAAATACAGGCAAACTGGTATGGAAATCCATGCAGGGGGAAGCCGGATATGCAGCGACCATTCCCGTTACCATTGATAACGAAACGGAATTGATGGTTTATCATGGAAAGGGACTCTCCCTTGTAAATCCTGACAACGGAAAGGAATTCTGGCGTGCTCCCTGGGTGACCCGTTATTGTGTTAATGCCAGCACCCCGGTCATAAATGGTGACGTAGTTTTCAATACTTCAGGATACGATATGGGGGGACAGGCATTAAAGTTCAGTAAAGATGGTTACAAAACCCTTTGGAAGAGCGATGTAATTGGTGCCCAGCATTCCGATCCGATTTTGATTGACGGCTATTTATATAGTTACTCCGGTGAAAGCACCCGTAAGAACGGGTTGTTCAAGTGCGTGGAAATGGCAACCGGCAAGGAGATGTGGAGTACGGACAAAATTAGCCAGGGTACCGCGACATTTGTAGATGGACACCTGATCTGCATGGATATTTCGGGGAATGTATACCTGGTAAAGCCCAATCCCACATCATTCGAGTTGGCTGGTACGGTTTTAAAAGCCGTGGAAGATGTTAAAAGTGCTGCCTGGACTGTTCCTGTGGTGGCAAACGGCAGGCTTTATCTCAGGCATTTGCAGCATCTGGTCTGCTACAGCCTGGTTTAAGATCCCGGATATGCAGGGTAATGTGTCTGAGCGTTAAGCGTAGTTTGTAACTATGCCTGGTGGTCCTCTTCCAGTCGGAAGCCTGCTAAAAAATTAATTGTGCTTCACCATAATCTGTAAATTGGATACAACAACCTGTAATTTGGCTATTTACAATTCCTCCAAAGTTGATTTACTTTGTATCATGAAAATTCAAAACAGTCATGAAAAATATTGTTTACAAAGTTCAAACAATTAGCGAACTGCACGAAATCGCAGGTTTTGAAAAACCTAAACATCCGTTGGTTACAGTTATTGACTACTCAAAAGTAAATGTAAATAACACTCCCGAATCGGGTAGTTTTATCTGCAGTTTTTATTCAGTTAATTTTAAAAAACATTGCAATTTTATTTATGGCAGACAAGCTTTTGACCATCAGGAAGGCACTTTGCATTGTACTGCTCCGGAGCAGGTTATTACTTTCAACCGGAAAAAAGAAGCAGACAGTTCCGAAGGCTGGGGCTTATATTTTCATCCTGAATTAATAAGAAATACAGCTTTGGGGAAAAAAATAAATGAATATTCTTTTTTCTCATATGCCGAAAACGAAGCCTTGCATCTTTCTGAACAGGAAAAACAAACTTTACTCTCCATTTTAAAACAGATGGAAAATGAATATAATACCAATATTGACCATTACTCTCACGACCTTATAATATCGAATATTGAACTGCTTCTAAACTATTGCAGACGTTTTTATGGCCGGCAATTTATTACCCGTACCAATCAGAATAAAGATGTCATTGTTCGGTTTGAAGAATTTATAACAGATTATTTCAACTCTGACAAACTCAAAAATAATGGTATCCCAACTGTTAAGTATTGTGCAGAAGCAATGAACCTTTCTCCAAATTATTTTAGCGACCTGCTTAAAAGCGAAACAGGAAAAAACACGCAGGAACATATTCATTATCATTTATTGGAGAAAGCAAAAACCATACTGGTTAGTTCTGATAAAAGCATTAATGAAATTGCTTACGAACTCGGGTTTGAATACCCTCAAAGCTTCAGTAAATTCTTTAAGAAAAAAGTTGGCGTTTCACCAACAGTATTCAGAGTCGCCTAACAAATAACTAATTAACTGCAAAGAATTAAGCACTTCATCTTATAAACTTCAGGAGTCGCAGGAATCCTCTTATTTTTAATGCGATTCAGGCAGGGCACTCATGTAAAGGAATTAAAGCAACCAATACTCATAAGAATTATATGAAAGCAATGTATACAAAAAGTATGGTTCGCCAGATGTGCTTGAACATCTGATGTGGAAAAACCAACTCCTAAACCCAACGAAGTTCTGATCAAAGTTTTTGCAACTACAGTAACAACTGCCGATTGCATGATGCGAAGAGGCGATACTTTTTTAAGCAGAATACTGTTGGGATCTTATCAAACCAATGAAAAGATTTCAAATCTTAGGAACAGAATTTTCAGGTAAGATTGAAGCCGTAGGCAGTAAGGTGAAAAAGTTTAAACCAGGTGATGAAGTTTATGCATTCAGAGGCTTTGGAACCGGTTGTTATGCTCAATATAAATGTATGAATGAAAACGGGTCGCTTGCCATAAAACCCGGTAATATGGACTTTGCAGAAGCTGCATCAGTAGTTGACGGTGCAACAACTGCTCTGTTTTTTCTTAAAGAAAAAGCCAATATTCAAAAAGGTCAGAAAGTTCTTATAAATGGAGCATCAGGCAGTATCGGAACATTTGCAGTGCAACTGGCTAAATATTTTGGTGCTGAGGTTACAGGTGTTTGCAGTACAAAAAATATTGAGTTGGTTAAATCATTGGGAGCCGATAAAGTAGTGGATTACACAAAAGAAGATTTTACAAAAACCGGTGATACTTATGATATAATATTTGACACAGTTGGCAAAAGCTCGTTTGCTCATTGCAGGAAAGCTCTTAAAAGCAATGGTAAATATGTTGCAACTGTAATGACTTTAAAGATTGTTCTTCAATCATTCCTGACAAAATTTGGAAATAAAAAGAAAGTGATTTTTGCGATGTCTCTTAATAAAACTGAAGCACTGAATTTTATCCGGACACTAATTGAAGAAGGTAAATTAAAAACAATAATTGACAGGCAATATCCACTTGAAGAATTACCGGCAGCTCATGAATATGTTGAAAAAGGTCATAAAAAAGGAAATGTTGTGATAAAGGTGTAGCAAATAACAATGCGAAACACTTTATTGATACAACGCAGGCAAATGTGTATTAAAATGTCCCTCTTATCTCTAATTATACAAAAACCGCTTGATACTTCTTTTCGGGGTTTTGGCAAATTCCTCGGGGTGAAGTTCAAAACGCGATACAGCCATGTAGGCCGGAATGCTGGCATTCACCTCTTTTCTGTGCTGCTCAAAGATACGCTGAAGATCTTCCTTTGAAATATGATTAGCCGTTATGGCATCATTATCAGGATAGATCAGCGCAATGAGCTTTTCATCGCGATGAACCACAAGTGATTCGGCAACACAGAATTTGTTGTTGATGACGGCCTCAATTTCTTCGGGGTATATATTTTTACCGTTTGATCCCAGGATCAGGCTCTTGCACCTTCCTTTGATATAAATAAACCCGTCCTTGTCAATTAATCCCAGGTCACCTGTATGCAGCCACCCATCCTCATCAATAATCTCTGAGGTGGCTTCCGGATTTTTATAATAGCCCGTCATGGCATTCTCACCGCGAAGCAGAATTTCTCCCACAATCCGGTGCGGCTCAGGGGAATCAATTTTGACCTCCAGCGTATCTACCGCCTTACCTGATGCAGCCAGCGGGTTGATCCTCCATGAGGCATAACTAATGAGGGGGCCGCATTCGGTCATGCCATACCCCACAGCAAAAGGCAGACCGATTTTCTTAAAAAAGGTTTCCGCTTCCAGGTTAAAAGCAGCCCCGCCAATCACAATTTCTTCAAAATTTCCACCGAATACATCCATCAGGCTCATCCTGATCTTTTTATGGATCATTCGGTTCAGGAGCGGAACATGAAGCATGAAACCAACCGGGAACTTGGAAATGGAAGGAAGTATTCGTGTTTTATATATTTTCTCAATTACAAGCGGTACAGAAAGGATAAGCCGGGGCTTGATCTCCTGGAAAGCCTGGATTACGATCTGGGGTGAGGGGGTTTTCGTGAGGATTGTGATGTTGCAGCCGATAGAAAAAGGAAACAGAAATTCAAAAGCGCAGCCATATGAATGAGCCAGGGGCAAGAACGAAACAATGGGATCGCCCGACTTTAACGGCATATTATGCTGGGCATACCGAACATTGGCAGCCAGACTGTTGTGCTGAAGCATGACCCCTTTTGAAAACCCCGTGGTGCCAGATGTGTAGCTGATCACAGCCAGTTCTTCATTGCCTATGTCGGGAAGTGCAAACTTATCGGCAACGAGTCCTACCGGGTATTGTTTTACAAATTCAGCGTCAAGAATTTCCATTACGGCTGAAAATTTGTCAGAACCGGCATGCAGGGTGTCAAAGGTATTCAGCGAAATAATTCCCACCAGGGCGGGCATCCGCCAGGGATCAAGCGACTGGAAAATGGCATCCGAGCAGAAGAGCAAAACGGAATCTGAATGATTGATAATGGATTGAACATCGTCCGGTTTAAAATCGGGCAATATGGGTACAATCACTGCTCCATATGAAACTGCTGAAAGATAAATACAGCACCACCGTGCCGAGTTCTTGCCTACCAGTGCAATTTTATCTCCCTTGTTGATCCCTAACTTACTAAACAGTAAATGATATTTCAGAATGTAATTACCAACTTCAGCATAGGTAAGCTTTTCTCCATTGTAATCCGAAAGAGCGGGAAGGTTCCAGTTTTTTTTGATGCTACTTTCTACATAATCGACAAACCGTTCAGGTATCATGACTGGTTGTTTTAGTACGGAAATATAGTGATTTTATCGGAAAATCACCCCAAAGATTGCGAAACCTTTGGGGTGTGAGCTTTCCGTTGTTACCAATTATCAGTCCGGAATGGGGACGCCGGGAGTCCCTCCTTATTATATAGATTGGCATCATCCGGATTATCTGCCCATGCATAGCGCACTGCGACAGGATTCTTCACTAAATCAGATGAAACAATCACCTTATTGCCGGGAGCAATTGAAGCCCTGGCCCATACAAATTTTTTATCGGCCCCTGCAATCATAAACGATTTGAGATAGCCGTATTTATCCTTCACCATCAATCCCGATCCTGCATTGCTGAAATCAAGCATGATGCTGTTTCCACTAATCTCCATCGATTTGTACATCGGACCGGAAAAGACAACGTCCTTTCCATATGTAACCTTCTGTGCCGCAAGCGATAAACGATATCCAACATCGTCCTTGTTTTTTGGATGGATATCCTTTGCTTCACCAATATCGATGATGACGGCCATCCCTGTTTGGGGCAATGAAAGCGCCATGGTTTGCGCTTCACGTAATCCGGCCCAGCTGCTTTCCTGGGGTGCTGAAACCGGCTCCATATAATTGGCCAGCTGAACAAACAGGAAGGTAAAATCACCAATCTTCCACTTGTTCCGCCAGTCATTGATCATGGCCGGAAACAGGCTGCGGTATTTTACATAATTCCCTGCATTGTTTTCTCCCTGGTACCAGATAACTCCCTTGATGGGAAAATTGATCAGCGGATTGATCATCCCGTTATAAAGCAAAGAAGGATAGCTGTTGGGGCCGGATGCACTCCGGGGTGACGGCAGGTCAAGTCCCACCTTATAAGACCAGTCGCCTGCAAGAGACTGGGTATTCCCATTCACTTCAAGTTTCATCTGTTTGGCATCCCCGTTTACACCTCCGCCTCCACCTGTATCAATAACCTTTATGGCGATCAGGTTTTTTCCTTCTTTTAACAGGCCTGGTTTAATTGTATATTCCCGGGGCAGGTTATAACGGTCGATTGTTTCTCCTACCTGGGTTCCGTTCACAAATGTCAGATCACTGTCGTCAATGGGTCCGAGGCTCAGCTTTGCTTCCTTGCCGGCGTCTGCCGCTGTAAGCACAACTTCCTTTTTAAACCATACAACACCGTCGAGGGTAGGCAAACCGGCACCTTCCCATGCCTGTGGAAGTTTCATTTCTTTCCACCCGGTTGAATTGGATCCTGGGCATGTACCATTTTTCCATAATTCCGGGATCTTCCTTGTCAATCTTGTTTTGCCATTCTTTTTGCTTCTTTTCAGCCTTCTTTGCTTAACTCCTCCAGGTTGGCAGATTTCATTTTTTCAATCACTGCTGTATAATCCTTATCAGCATACATGGTTTCAAGACTTGTCCATGTTTCAATATCGGTGCCTCCCCAGTTGCTGTTGATAAGTCCGATGGGAACACCAATTTTTTTGTTCAGATCCACTCCAAAATAGTACCCGACAGCAGAAAACACAGCAGCACTATTTTCATTGCAGAGCTCCCATTTTGCTTCATCCGTATTCTGCAAAGGCTTACTGCTTATCTTTTTAGGAACATAGAACAACCTTATCTGGTTGTTTTCAGCAGAAGCCCTGTCAGTGCCCCAGTTGCGCGACTGGGAAAGCGGAAACTCCATATTGCTCTGCCCGCTGCATACCCAAACATCACCGGCCAGAACATTCTTAAGCACAATGGTGTTTTTTCCTGTGATTGTGATGTCAAATGGTCCACCGGCAGGCAAAGGATTGAGCTTTACCTTCCATTCTCCTTTCGCATCGGTTTTGACTGAAACTTTTTGTTTCAAAACGGCAACCGTCACTTTTTCGCCGGGCTTTGCCCAACCCCAGATATTAACCGGAATGTCCCGCTGCAATACCATATTGTCCGAAAGGATATACGGCAGGGTTACCTCAGCCTGGATTGACCGGGCCTGGAGCAGGAAAAACAGAAGCATGGCAACGAGGACGGGATGCCATGCTTTTCTGAATTTACCTTGAGTGTTTTCATTATTATTTGATGATTTGTTGATTTGCTGACTTGCAATTCGCGGAAGCCCGCCATAGCTTCGGAATGAGTCATGATTTATTATTTGGGACGCATAGCCTGGTAAGCAACATGCTGCATATAGGAATCCAGTATGATCATGGCTGTAAAAGCCTCAACAACGGGCCACATCCGGGCAACGATAGTCGGGTCGCGGCGTGTGACGGCTGCAAGTTCCGTATTTTCAAGGCTTACCTTATCGATTGTATGTTGCGGTTTGGCAATGGTAGGGGTAGGCTTAACCGTAACCCTGGCAACTATGTCCTGCCCCGTGGTGAGTCCGCCGGTTATCCCTCCTGCATTGTTGGAATCAAAAACAACCTTGCCATCTTTTACCCGCATGGCATCGTTGCACTGGGAACCTGTCATTTTCGAGGCTTCCACACCGCAACCAATTTCAACGGCTTTCACTGTGCCGATGCTCATAAGGCGGCCCAGTTCTCCATCGAGTTTGTTGAACACGGGCTCGCCCATACCGGCCGGAACCCCTGTCACAACCACCTCCACCACTCCGCCGGATGAATCCCCATCCCGCATGATGCGAAGGATCTCGGCATACATGGCATCGGCAACATCTGCATCCGGGCAAAATAATTTGGGGTTGATCCCATATTTTTCTCTTACTTCCTGTTCCTTATAAACCGGCTTTCTGATTTCAGGAATTCGTTTTTCCAAATCGGCGAGCATGGCCGCTCTTTCAAAAAACCGCATGGAAGGACTCATCCTGCCTGAAGCAAACAGATCAAGATAGATGGGATCATATTGCTTCCGGACTTCACGGTAGGCGGCTGCCTTTTTCTTGATCTCTTCCAGCGGCATATCGTTCATTCGAATTCCGGCTGCTTCCCTTACATAGGAAACCACTTCAATACCATGTTCTTTCAGGATTTTTTTGGCGATACATCCTGCAGCTACAATGGTAGATGTATACCGTCCGCTGAAAAATCCGGCCCCGATGGAATCATCCCAGGATCCATATTTCATGAATGAAGCATAAGAGGCATGTCCGGGCCTCGGGGTGCGGTTTGTGAGCTGGTACTGTGCAATATGTTCAAGGTGGCGGTCCACATTGGGGATCAGGATGACCATGGGAGTTCCATTCGAATAGCCGGCATTCTGGAAACCGGGCATTGTGTCGGCTGCATTTACACCGCTGAAAATAATGGGGACATCAGCCTCACGCCTTGGAGATGTAAGTTCACCCTGCCCGGGTTTACGCAACATCAGTTCCACGTAGATCTCTTCCTCCGTAAAGTAATATCCCGGGGGAACACCCTGGATATTAATCGATAAGCCTTCCTGGTAAGATCCTCCTGCCACGGTGACCTTGAATAAATTTCCGTATGTACATCCAAGCATAATGAATGAGTATTTGGTTAAAATTTATTATTGTTCTGATTGCTAAACAAGTTCCAAATTACCTCCCAGTCTTTGCATATCTTTAAGAAAGGAAGGGTATGTGACGCTGGCAGATTCAGCTGTGTCAACCGTTGTAATGCCCCGGGCAGCCATACCGGCTATGGCCAGGGCCATTACCATGCGGTGATCATCATACCCGTGCACCTCGCACCCGGTAAGCTGGCTTTGGTATATTACAATTCCATCCTCAAGTTCTTCCACAAGGGCCCCCATTTTCCTCAATTCTCTCACAGACGCTGCAATACGGTCGCATTCCTTCAGCCGCGCCTGCGGAACATTCAGGAGCCTGGTGGTCCCCGAGGCAAAACATCCGGCTACCGCCATGGCAGGCAGTGCATCGGGTGTGGCATTCATATCAATGTCAATCCCATGCAAGGGTCCTCCTGAAACCAGTACGCCCCGGGGAGTATATTTCATCCGGATGCCCATATTTTCAAAATAGGTAAAAACTGCCTTGTCCCCCTGATGGTCATTAAAATCGAGTCCGGCGATAAGCACTTCCGAACCCGTTATGGCCGCCGCACACAAAGGGAAGGTGGCGGATGAAAAATCAGCCGGAATGGCTCGCTCAAAAGCAGTATATTTCTGACCTCCGTATATTCTGAACCAGTCGAGGCCCTTCTGCTCAAATCGGATACCCATTTTTCGAAGCCAGTCGAGCGTTATTTCAACATAGGGCCTTTCGTTCAGGTTGTCGACGGTGATTTCAGTATCTTCAGGTGCCAGGGGACAGGCAATAAGCAGCGCCGTGAGAAACTGTGAACTGATGCCGTTCACCCGTGTTTTACCTCCCAGCAAGGGACCGGAAATTGTAAACGGACATTTACCGCCTGTCGATTCGATCACCTTCACACCCAGGTTTTCAAGGGCAGAAAGAAGGGGCATCATGGGTCGCTGGCGAATGGAATTGTCCCCGTCAAAAGAGATGGGATGGCTGCCCAGGGCACAAAGTGCCGTGAAAATGCGAAGCGATGTTCCTGAATTGCCGGTATCAATATGCCGGCAGTTTTTGCCGGGTACTCCTCCAATTCCCTGGATGGTCCAGTTCTTTCCCATTTCAACCGATGCACCCATTTCGCGGGCTGCAGCAATGGCCGATTGAGCATCGTCTGAGATAAGGGGATTGCTCAGAACCGAAGTTCCATGAGCCATGGCTGCCATGGCCACTGCACGGATGGTATGTGATTTTGATGCAGGAACATATATTTCTCCCTGCAACCGCGAAGCCATGGATTTTAGTTTCACAGGTTCAAATTTTAGTCAGTCGCAACGAAGATAATGAATGAGGTGGATGAATGCAAATTGAACCTCGCGAAGCTAAAATAATGACATTTGTTCTCCGGCAGCCCCACCCTCATGGGAGGATGGTTTATCCGGTTTGGATTTGGGTTTTGGGCCGGCTTGGTCTCCGGCTTGATCTCGGGTTTGATTTCCGGCTTGATCTCCGGTTTATTCTCCGGTTTAATTTCGGGCTTGATTTCCGGCTTGATCTCCGGTTTGATCTCCGGCTTAATTTCCGGCTTAATCTCCGGTTTGATCTCCAGCTTTATTTCAGGCATGATCCCTGCCCTGTCTTTCGGATCTTTGTCCGGCAGGACCTCAGTCTTTTTCTCCGGTCTGATCCCGGGCTTTATCGCAGGAATCTCCTGTTTAATTCCGGGTTTTATGATCTCCGGCTTTATCTCTGGTTTATTTTCAGGCTCTGTTCTCTTCTATTTTTCTCATCTCTCACCTCTTCTTCCTTCTCACCTCTCACTCTTCTTCTTTCTCATCTCTCACCTCTTCCTTCTCACCTCTCACCTCTTCTTCTATCTCATCTCTCACCTCCGGTTCCGTCTCCGGATTGATTTCCGTTTCGAATTCTGATTCGGGAGTTGTATCCGGTTCCGGGGTAACCGGCATATCTTCCTTGAAACGCAAGGGTTTCAGTTCAGTGATGGATGCAACCTCCAGCACGGTAAGCCTTTTCCCCCTGGCCTTATAGCTTTTTTCAGCAATAAAATCAGCTGCTTCGATTACCTCCGGATCGCGTTTTTTATGCTTCCCGCCAAATTTTATCTCCAGCCGCGGGTAATCATTTTCTGAAAGCAACATGAACTTTGACTTTGGATGCTCCTCAAAATACCTTACCGGTTTTTCGGTCACTTCAGCCTGAAACCGTTTGATGTAATAATATTTTTGTTCACCGTCATAATAAACAACGGTAAAAACCATATTTTGTTCATATTTCCGGATCAGGATCCAGTCCTCTTCAAAATGGGCAGTAAGTTCATGGCCTGACAGTCTCATTTCTCCTGACCGGGTCATGACAAAAACCTTATCACTGGGTGAAAAATTACCCAGGAATTTGCCTTTCCCATCCAGGTTGAGCCGTTGCACTGTTTCATCCCACCAGATCTTTTTGCCACCCAGCGTGGAACTTCCCTTTTCCTTCAGCTCAATCTTATGCACCGGGTACTTTGTGAGAATATTCCCGATGGATGATCTTCCCTTAATGTCAAGATCGCTGAAACTGGCATCAAACACGAGGTTTTTTACGCGCGGCCGGGGTTTTAGTGTAACCCGCACGGTTTCAGCTTCTCCGTTCGGATTTACCGACATATACAGCAACCGTGAACCGGCCTCTCCCCGTGTAAGGTTATATTCTTTTCCGCGGGTTAGACCGGTAATGGCGCACCTTTTATAGTAATTCGGACCGGCCGGGCCATCCCTGTAAATGATATTGTAAATGGTCCGCTCATCATTCTTCTTGAATACACCCGCATATTCAATGTCCTTACCTACAAATTGCTTTTCACTAACCTTGTTTATCAGGAATTTTCCATCCTTGCGGATAATGATGAATTCATCAATATCGGAACAATCACTGATGTATTCATCCTTTTTCAGTCCCGTGCCGATAAATCCCTCTGCGCGGTTTATATATAGTTTTTCATTGGCAACTGCCACTTCGGCCGCCATGATCGTATCAAAATTCCGGATTTCCGTCCTGCGTTCACGCCCGGTGCCGTATTTCTTTTTGATCTGCCTGTAATAATTAATGGCATAGGGAATTATATTTTCGAGGTTGTTTTTAACCACCTCCATCTCAGCTTCAGTTTGCCTTATATATTCATCCGCCTTGAAAGCGCTGAATTTCGAGATCCGCTTAATGGGAATATTCGATAATCTCACCAGGTCTTCCCTGTTCACTTCCCTGCGCAGCAGTTTTTTATATGGAATCAGCCCCTGGTCAATGGTCTCCAGAATGGATTCCTCTGTTTTGCAGTCCTTGATGGGCTCGTATAGCTCATTTTCGATAAATATCTTTTCAAGCGAGGCATAATGCCAGAGTTCCCCGAGTTCATCCAGCCTGATCTGCAATTCCAGCTTAAGGAGGGTCACCGTATTTTCAGTTGCCAGGCGAAGCATTTCACTTACGCCAATGAAAACCGGCTTATCCTCCCTGATAATGCAAACATTGGGTGAAATCGGAATTTCGCAATCGGTAAAGGCATACAGGGCGTCAATGGTCACATCGGGATCAATACCGGGCATCAGGTGTATGACGATTTCCACATTGCCTGCCGTATTGTCATCAATTTTCCGGATCTTGATCTTGCCTTTTTCATTGGCCTTCAGGATGGATTCAATCAATGAGGTTGTCGTCTGCCCGAAAGGAAGCTCTGTAATGATAATGGATTTCCTGTCGAGTTTGCTGATCTTCGCCCGTATTTTTACCTGTCCCCCGCGTAATCCGTCATTATAACGGGCCACATCAATGGATCCTCCGGTCGGAAAATCCGGATATATTTCGTAGGGTTTCCCCTGCAGGCATGCAATGGATGCCTCAATCAGCTCAAGAAAATTATGCGGCAGAATTTTTGATGCCAGTCCCACAGCAATTCCTTCCACTCCCTGGGCCAGCAGCAGCGGAAACTTCACCGGAAGGGTGACAGGCTCGCGGTTGCGGCCGTCATAAGAAAGTTTCCAGTTGGTGGTACGGGGATTAAAAACTACTTCCTGGGCAAATTTGGAAAGACGGGCCTCTATGTACCGCGGTGCAGCAGCCCCGTCACCTGTTAAAATATTGCCCCAGTTACCCTGGGTATCGATCAGCAGGTTTTTCTGTCCCAACTGCACCAGGGCATCGCCAATGGATGCATCCCCGTGGGGATGGTATTGCATGGTCTGGCCGATGATATTGGCTACCTTGTTATAGCGTCCGTCCTCAATCTGGCGCATGGCATGCAAAATCCTGCGCTGTACCGGCTTAAGCCCGTCATCAAGATGGGGAACGGCCCTTTCGAGGATCACATAGGAAGCATAATCGAGAAACCAGTCCTTATACTTGCCGGCCAGCTCAGTAACATTACCGGTGCCGATATGATGCTCGTCAAGCCCATCCTCCGGATCAGGGTCTCCGATCGAAACCACTATCCTCCGGATCCGAAACCAAAGCATTATCCTCCGGATCCGGAATCAAAGCATTATCCTCCGGATCAGGCTCCGGAATCAAAGGAGCCTCTTCCTCGGTATGTTCATCCTTTCTATTTAAATCCTCAGGATCCATCGGGCTATTCAAATTATTATACTGAAGCTGCAATTCATTACCGGACTTCTTCCACCAGGTCTTCCTCGATCCGCAGATTGTCAATTATAAAATCCTGCCTCTCGGGAGAATTCTTTCCCATAAAGAAAGGAAGAATTTCCTGAATGTGCTCGCCTTTTTTTACCCGCACAGGGTCAAGGCGCATATCCTTGCCAATAAAATGCTTGAATTCTTCCGGTGATATTTCACCCAATCCTTTGAAACGTGTGATTTCGGGATTTGCACCCACTTTTTTCAATGCCGTTTCCTTTTCCTCGGAGTGTAGCAGTAATGGGTGGCCTTTTTGTTTCTTACCCTGAACAAGGGTGTTTGCAAAATATACAGATGCCCCTGCCGCACCAGTTCAGGAAAGAACTGCAGGAAGAAAGTCATCAGCAGCATCCGGATATGCATGCCATCCACATCGGCATCCGTTGCAACAATTATATTGTTATACCGAAGATATTCATATCCGTCTTCAATGTTCAGAGCCGCCTGCAGCAGGTTGAACTCTTCGTTCTCATAAACAATCTTCTTGGTAAGGCCGAAACAATTCAGGGGCTTGCCTTTCAGGCTAAATACAGCCTGTGTGGCCACATCCCGCGATGTGGTTATGGAACCGCTGGCTGAATCACCCTCGGTGATGAAAATGGTTGAATCAAGCCGCCGTTCATCGTTATCCGTTAAATGGATCTTGCAATCACGCAGCTTTTTATTGTGCAGGTTTGATTTTTTCGCCCTTTCCCTGGCCAGTTTTTGTATGCCTGAAATCGCCTTTCGTTCTTTTTCCGATTCGATGATCTTTTTGAGCAGGATATCGGCAGTTTCTGTATGCTTATGCAGGTAATTATCCAGATGCTTTTTCAGGAAATCCCCGATGAAATTTCGGATAGAAACACCATCCGGTGTCATTTCCTTTGAACCAAGCTTTGTTTTTGTCTGCGATTCAAATACCGGCTCTTCAACCTTCAGGCTCAGGGCAGTGACCATGGAAGTGCGGATATCGGCAGGATCAAAATCCTTTTTGTAGAATTCCCGGATCGTTTTTACCAGTGCCTCCTTAAATGCCGTCAGATGCGTGCCGCCCTGCGTGGTATGCTGTCCGTTCACAAAGGTGTAGTATATTTCACCGTACTGTGTTCCATGCGTCAGGGCCAGCTCAATATCCTCATCCTTGAGCTGGATGATCGGATACATGCTGTCGCCGTTGACATTATCACGCAACAGGTCAATTAAGCCATCTTTGGAGAAATAGGGCGTATCGTTCAAATAGATGGTAAGGCCGGAATTGAGGTAGATATAATTCTTGATCATGGCCTCCAGGTAATCCTGCAGGTAAGTGAAGTTGCCAAACATCTTATGATCGGGCACAAAGGAAACAAGGGTCCCGTTTTTGAAGTCGCCCGGTTCTTCAGGTGCGTCAACCTGCAGGTTGCCCTCGCTGAATGTTATGGCTTTTACCCTTCCCTCACGGAAAGAACGGATCTCAAAGTAGGATGACAGGGCATTGACTGCCTTGATGCCCACTCCATTCAACCCGACTGATTTCTTAAAAACCTTGGAATCGTACTTTGCTCCTGTATTCATTCGCGAAGCCACATCAAGTACCTTACCCAGCGGGATTCCGCGACCGTAATCGCGAACCTGTACAACATCCTCGTTAATGGTAATATCTATCCGGTTGCCAAAGCCCATCATGAACTCATCAATGGCATTATCAAGAACTTCCTTTAGCAGAACATAAATACCGTCATCCTGCGAAGAACCATCCCCCAGTTTGCCGATGTACATACCGGGACGCTTCCGGATGTGCTCTTTCCAGTCAAGCGTACGAATTGTATCTTCAGTATAGGTAACAGGGGTCATAAATCATCCAGATTTTGCGCAAAAATAAAATAAAGATGCCAGTTAAAATTATTTCTTTATTAACATGCTGATAACATCAAAAGCACTATATACAGGCATCAGAGCTGAAATACATATTATTAACCGGTGCATAACCCCGGTGGCAAATTCATTAATTGTTGAAAAAATGGGTTCCGTTCTGCACAATCGTAAATCATATATCGTAAATCGTAAATTCTTTTCTTTCTACAGACAGGCAATTCCTAAAGGTATTCTTTCTACTCACCTCTCATCTCTCACCTCTCATCCTCTCCCCATCTCCCCACTCGTCCCTCGTCCCTCGTCCCTACTTCAGCCACTCCTCCACTTCCTGCGGACTCAATCCTTTCAGTCCCAGTTTGTTTTTCTTGTTATATCCGTTCAGATCATTGGCCAGCTTGCCGGCTTTTGCCTCTTTCAGTTTGTCAATGGATGAAAATCCCAGTTTTTTTAATACATCCACCCAAACCTCAGGAATCCCTATTTCCAGGTATTTTTCTTGTCCGTCTTCCCTTGTCACCTTGTCCCTGTTCCGGTTTCATCTGCGGGAAAAGGAGCACATCCTGAATACTTGGCTGGCCGGTCATGATCATGGTAAGACGGTCGATTCCGATACCCAGTCCGGATGCCGGCGGCATGCCATATTCCAGTGCGCGGAGAAAATCCTGGTCTATAAACATGGCCTCATTATCTCCCTTTTCTGACAGCTTCAGCTGCTCCTGGAATCTTTCGCGCTGATCGATCGGATCGTTCAGCTCGGAATAGGCATTGCACAGTTCCTTGGTATTGACTATAAGTTCGAAACGCTCCGTAAGGGACGGGTTTGAACGGTGCTTTTTGCATAACGGCGACATTTCAACGGGATAATCCATGATAAAGGTAGGCTGTAAAAGCTGCTTTTCAACCTTTGCACCGAAAATTTCGTCAATCAGTTTTCCTTTTCCCATGGTCGGATCGGTTTCAACTTCTAATTTCCGGCAGGCCTCCCGCAACTGGTCCTCATCCATCCTGGTTATGTCAATCCCGGCATATTGCTTTATGGCATCAGCCATGGTAAGCCGCGTAAAAGGACGTTTAAAATCAATTACAGTATCGCCGTAAGGGATCTTTGTAGTACCATGAAGATCGAGAGCTACCTTTTCAATCATTTCTTCCACAAAATCCATCATCCACAGGTAATCCTTATAGGCAATATATATTTCCATTACAGTGAACTCGGGGTTATGCGTGCGGTCCATCCCCTCATTCCTGAAATCCTTCGAAAATTCATAAACACCTTCGTAACCACCCACCAGCAGTCGCTTCAGATATAATTCATTGGCTATCCTGAGATATAACGGAATATCAAGCGTATTATGATGGGTAATAAACGGCCTTGCAGTTGCTCCGCCAGGAATTGGCTGTAAAACAGGCGTTTCCACTTCGAGATAGCCGCGGGAATTAAACAGTTCCCGGAGAGAATTTATGATCCTTGACCGTTTGATGAATACATCGCGAACGGCGGGATTCACAACAAGGTCCACATACCGTTGCCTGTATCTGAATTCGGGATCCGTTACCGCATCATAGATCACACCATCTTTTTCCTTCACAACGGGCAGGGGTTTGAGTGATTTTCCAAGCAGGATGAGTTCCTTCACATGAATTGAAATTTCCCCCATCTGGGTTATAAATACAAATCCCTTCACCCCGATAAAGTCCCCGATATCCAGCAGCTTTTTAAAAACCAGATTGTACAGGGTTTTATCTTCCCCCGGGCATAAATCATCACGCTTCAGATACAGCTGCACCCGTCCTTTTTCGTCCTGCAATTCAGCAAAGGAGGCGCTGCCCATGATCCGTTTGTTCATCAGGCGGCCGGCAATGCAAACGCTGGTGAAATCGATGGATTTATCCGTCCGGGTTTTCTCATCTTCCGAAAATGTATTGATTTGCCGGGTTGTGCAATTAACCGGAAACATGGCTGCCGGATAGGGATCTATTCCCAGATTCCTTAGCTCGTTCAATGCCTGCCTCCTTATAATCTCCTGTTCGCTCAGATCGGTGTTGTTCATGATAGCTGTATTTGGCACAAATATAATATTTTGGAGACACCCGTCAGGGTGGGTGGACTGCCAAAATTTTAACGCAGATTATTTTGAGCGGGCACAGGAGTTAGGCGACAATGGAACCGCTAAAAAATTTGCAAAAACTCGCGATTTGCAGATCTGTAATTTTCTTCGGCTGTGGCTTAGCGAGAAGATATTTGCGAGAAAACAATTGCATTATCTTTGCAAAAAATTACTATTGTGCGCTATTTCATCATCGGATTCAAAAACAGCGGAAAAACCACTTTAGGCCGGAAATTGGCCCGGATGCTGAACCTGGATTTTATTGACCTCGACGAATACATCGAGGAAAAGGAAGGGCAGATCCATCCCTGAAATATATACGTCTGTGGGCGATGAAACATTTCGCACACTGGAATGGAAATCCCTGAAGGAACTTGTTAAAAAAGATAACCTCGTTGTTTCAACCGGCGGGGGCGTACCCTGTCATTGCGATAACATGAACCTGATGGAAAAATATGGCGAGGTCATTTATCTTAATGTTACTGATGAAACCCTTGTAAACCGCCTGAAAAGAGCCGTGCACGACCGGCCCATTGTGAAGGGCAAGACGGAGGAGGAGCTGCGTTCATACATAGCGGATCTGCGGAGCCGTTGTGAGCACCATTATAAAAGAGCAAAATACATCGTGGATGGCGAAAACATTAACCTTCCTGCTTTGCTGAAAAGCATGACCATCCCGACCCGGTCGGGATCAGAAAGGTAAATCGTCTTTCTCTCCGTTAACGTCATCAGCCGTCAAAGGCTGTAAATCAGTCGGAAGACCGGGATCAATAAACCTGTCGGCGCCGTGTGCTTTCTCCTGGAGGCCGGCTTCGATCTTCCATACACGCAGGTCGGTATACCACCGGCCATTAAATTCGCGTGATTCAATATTAAAAGAAATCTTAACGGTGTCGTCTGTTTTAAACGACTTCAGTTGCGACACCTTATCGCCCCAGGCCGAAAAGCATACTTTTTTCGGATACTGCTCCTGGGTTTCCACGATAAAATCCTGGCGCGACCATTGACCATTGCGCCCTGTTCCTGTTTGCTCGGGAAGCACCTGCAGTACTTTCCCGGTTAATTCGTGTGCCATTGCCAATTACCTTTTTGATTTTAAATGAAGAATAAAAGTACAATTATTCCTGAACTTCTCCATGTGAAAAACCAAATTACCCGATTTTTCCGGAAGAGGGTATTTGGAATTTCATCAAGCAAATCAGCAAGTCCATGTAAAATCTTGGTTTCATTACGATATTTTAGTATTTTTACATTTTTACTATCTGTAACAACCAGGCCTGTCAGGCGGGCCTAAAGGAACGTTCCGTTATGAAGAATACCTTTCTGGGAATATCCATTCATAACCGCCGTGAGGGGATCATGTTAACCTTCGCTGCCCTTCAGGCCTTTTGCATTGGGGCATTCACATCGTTATTCGCTATTGGGGCACATGTACTTTTTCTTCAGTCCTGGGAACCCTCTTTCATACCGCAGGCCTTTATTTTTTCAGGTATCTGGGGAATTGTCCTGTTTACATTCTATTCCATATTTACAAACCGGGTCACTATAGCCCTTTTTGTGCCCCTTATTTTGCTTATTGCCTTTGTATTGAACCTCTTCCTCTTTCTCAATTATGAGGACGTTGTAAATTACAATATCTCAGGCATACCCCTGATGTTCCCTTTTGTACTGGCAATACCACTTCCCATTGTTGTGATGGTCGCCTTCAGAAAATCACTGCGACACCAATTTACACCTGAGCAGCACCGAAGGTTAAATCCATTTATCCGCACCGCCCAGATGGCAGGTATCATCCTTTCGAGTTATGCACTGGTCGGTTCCCTGTTCATCACCTGGGATATGCTCATGATCATCAGATGGAGTGCCATGTTTATTGGATTGGCCGTTGTGCTGCAGTTGCCTCTCAGCCTCATTTACCGGTATTCTCCGCGGTTCCAGCCGGTAGTTAAGCGCTCCAACCAGCTCCGTTCACGGTTTTACGAATTGTTCTATACCCGCTATACCTTGCTGTTGGTGGCCTTTGTCCTGCTTTCTGCCATTACCGGATTTGTTTTGCATTATCATTTCGTGGCTGAAACCAGGGCAAACTACCCGAATACAATCGGACTGGCAAAATTCTTCGGCTTCTTTATGGGCACCATGTTCCTGTTCGTATACGGGGTGGAAAAATTCCTTGTACGGAAAATACTTTACTCCTACGATTCTCCCTACAGCCTGGTACTCATCCCCGTGGTGCTGATACTAACTTCCCTGGCTACCGTGGCCATTGACCTGTTATTTGGAACTACCACGCTTATCGCCCGTTTCTCCTTCGGTTTCATGATGGTGGCCATGCTGAAAACAGGTTATGAAACAACGTTGGAATCCATCGAACTGCCCTCCCTGAGGGTAATGTTCCGCACGGTGGACTTGCGGTTCAGCAATGCACTTATTCCCCGCTTTGAGGGTTCTTTCCGAATGGCAGCCTTGCTTTTAGCCGGACTTTTTTTATCGGTCCTGCTGTATTTCAAACTGGCAAGCAGCCTGTTTCTGAACCTGGCGGTTCTGGTATTAAGCCTGATCTGGCTGCCCGTGAGCATATTTCTTGTGAAAGCCTATCAGAATGCCCTGCGGGAAACCATAAGACGATTGAAAACAAGTAAACGGGCCATTGAAGCGGAACTGCTGAATACGGATGAAAAAACCCATCACCTCATCAATAGTCCCAATCCTGTAAAATCAATCAATGCCTTGTCGCTGGTAGAGAAACTTGAGCCCCTTAACCATGAAAAACACCTGTTGTCTTTACTGGGAACTGATTCTCCGGAGCTGAGAAAATACCTGCTTGAGCGGATCGAGGAAAATGCCCTGCTTAGTTCGTTCACCCGGTTAAAAGAACTGCAGGCCATCCAGAGCAGGCACCAGGGAAACCATCTGTCCAAACTGGTAAGCCGTTTTGAGTTAAAATTCAGCGTAGGCCTTGACAGTGAGTCTATTTGCCGGCTCACCAACTCAAAGATACTGACAGACCGCATCCTGGCTGCTGAACTGATTGGAAATTCAGGAAACAAGGAATTCGCAGATCTTTTGCTCTATCTGCATCGCGATATTGAACCCGATGTAAAGTTCGCTGCTGTAAAAGCCATGGCCCGGATGGCCCATCCGGATCACAGTTATATTCTTATCGGTTATCTTACAACACCTGTTTATTATTCATATGCCTTTGAATCATTGGTTCGCATCGGTGATCCGGCCCTTCCCTATATGGAACAGGCTTTCCTTATGCCGGATGCGGATAATATCCTGTTGTCGAGAATTGTCCGGATATATGGCAAGATAGGCACCCAGGCTGCCATTGAGTACCTTCTCGGGAAAATGGAAAACCAGAACCGGACGATTGTAGCACAAACCCTCCTTGCTTTGCGCGAGGCAAAATTCCAGGCAACTCCCGGCAACATCAACCGAATTCTAAATGATATTGTGCGTTTGATCAATATGATGTCCTGGAATTTTGCCGCCTATTCAAGTATTAATAAATCGTCCCGTTTTTCCTTGCTCCAGGAGGCGTTTGAATCCGAAATTGCCAATAATTACAGCACCCTGTATCACCTTCTTTCTCTGGCATACAATCCTACTTCCATAGGAAACATAAAAAATATGCTCCTCGAAGGAAATGACACGGACATCAGCTTTGCCATTGAATTGCTTGACCAGATAGTGAACGAGGAAATTAAACAGGTGTTTTTCCCGATCGTTGAAAATATTTCGGTAAAAGACCGGTTCAAACAACTTCAGTATTTCTTCCAGGCTGTTCGTGAAGTTCCGGATGAATTGATCCATGATATCATCAATCGCGATTTTAACATGGTTTCCCTGTACGCAAAAAGCTGTGCACTCTATTCCCTGCCGATCCTCAATAAACAGGAGGCCAGCCAGGAACTGGTGGCCAGCGTGTTTCACCCCAACCAGCTTATCCGCGAAACTGCAGCGTACGTGATGGAACAGATTGAACCGCTGAAGCTGGAATCCGTATATTCAAGGCTCGACCCGGTTTGGGTAAATGAGATCAAGTCAAGCCTGTCGCATGCCGGTAACGGCATCCCTTACCTGCTGCTTCACCGCATCCGGTTTATCAAAGCCTGCCGGCAGATGAAATCCATTTCGGAAGACATCCTGCTGGAGATATGTAAAGTACTGGATGTTAATACTTTAAAACAGGATGAGGAATTTCTGATTAAGCGCGATGACGTACATTATGCCTTCATGATTATTATTGAAGGAACCGCGCAAATAAAGATTTCTTCGGGTAAAGTATTTACCTTTGACAAAAATGATATAATTTACAGTGATATATTTGTTGAAGACCATACGTTTTCATTACGCGCACTTACCGATCTCCGGATGTACAGTCTGGAACAGGAGGCGCTGAACTCGCTGATGTTCGATTACATTGATTTCAGGAATGCCATACTCGACATAGTTGAAGAAGCTTAAGACCAGGAAATGAAATTTGAACACGACATATTTATCAGTTACGCTCCCGCGGCAGGCTCGGAGAACAATGCCGTATCGGAATGGTCTTTAAAATTTTGCGATTACCTGGCCGCCCTTATGGACCGGCTCTATGAAAAAAAGCCGGTAATAATGCTTCACGACGACCTCCGGGTGAGGCAATCCATGCTTGGAGAAAGCTACCAGAGTATAATATCAGGAACAGCCGTAATTGTGGTCATTCTATCTCCCGATTATATTCATTCAGCCACCTATATGAAGGAACTGGAGGATATTTTCAATGTCCTGCGCAACCATGAAACGGAAACGGGAATCAGGCACCGCATATTTAAGGTCATCAGGCAGCCCATCTCCCAGGAGGAACAGCCTTCCTTCCTTAAAAAGGAACTGAACTATAATTTCTTTGAGATCAACCGGTATAACAAAAAACCCATCACATATGATCTCAGCGGCAAGACTGAGCCGGATCCGAAATTCTGGTCAAAACTGGTTGATCTCGCGTATGATATTGCCGATGCTGTTTCTGATCTTTCAGGCGACAAGGAAGAAAGCGCTTCCGGAAAGGAACGTCCCGGCGTGTTTCTGGCTGAAACAAGTTTCGACCAGGCTGAAAACAGGGACATGCTGAAACGTGAGTTGCAGCATCTCGGTTTCCGCGTACTCCCTTATACACAGATTCCCGATGACGCTGAAAAAGCCCGCACAGCCATTGAATGCAGCCTCGATCAGTCGGTGATGGCAGTGCATTTGCTGGGTGCGTGGTATGGTGATTTCGTAAAGAATTCGAAATATTCATTTATTGATTTCCAGATTAAATCTGTCAAGGATTATCTGACTGCGCGAAAGGTCCAGACTTCCTTTAATCAGCTCATTTGGATTCCGAATGACATCAAACCAACCGATCAGCGGCAGGCACTATACCTGAAGCGTCTGAAAAGGGATGAGGCCCAGTATAATACGGAAATTATTGAAACTCCCTTTGAGGTGTTTAAGACAATCCTCAACGCGAGGCTGAACGAACTTACCAATCCCACTGTTGTCCCCGTTGCGGAGAAGAACAAGTTGTATGTGATTTATGAAAAAGAAAGCAGGGATAAAATAGCGGATTACCTGAAGCAGATCCGGTCGAAAGGATTTGATATCCTTGAATCTCATGGTGATAACGGGAATTACTATCCCCTTGCCCGGCATATCAACAACCTGCTCGTTGCCGATGCAGTGCTTATATATAAAGGGGATTGTCCTATGGATTGGCTGAACAGCAAAATAAGAGACCTTGTAAAAGCCCCCGGATACGGAAAAAGTAAACCATTCAGGGCCATAGAGATTATTTCAAAACAAAAAACGGCTGATAAATCGTTGTTATTTTTGAATAATGTTCCGGTAATCTGGGATGACGAAATGAACACCGAAGTGATTACTCATTTTTTAGATCATTTGGCAAAGAAATGACCGAAAATCCTCCCCGACATATAAAAAAAAGCACCCTTACGCTGGCAAATCCATTCCCTGGATTACGCCCTTTCAGTGTGGAAGAAAGTCACCTGTTCTTTGGTCGCGAAGGGCAATGTGAAACGGTTCTCGGATATCTGACCCGTAATCGGTTTGCCGCAGTAACCGGGGCCTCCGGAAGCGGAAAATCCTCACTCATTTATTGCGGACTGATCCCGGCGCTATACGGCGGCTTTATAACCGAAGCCGGATCAAAATGGAGGATCATCGCTACAAGGCCCGGCAACAGCCCGATTGAAAACCTGGCGGAAGCCATTGCTTTTAGCGAGAAAAACGGGGCCACCGCCGAGGAACTGGCTTTAAACAAGCAGATCCTGTATACCATTTTAAGGCGGAGTTCTTTCGGACTTGTGAACGCTGTAAAACAAACCCGTCTTGCTGCCGGAGAAAATATACTTCTGATCCTTGACCAGTTTGAGGAACTTTTCAGGTACAAGGAAAGCCGGAAGGACAGCACGGTGTTCAATGAAACAGAGGCATACATCAAGCTGCTTGTCAACGCTTTAAAACAGACCGATCAGCCTATTTACCTGGTGCTTACCATGCGTTCCGATTTTATCGGCGAATGTTCACAGTTCCAGGAACTCACCCGGCTCATCAACAAGAGCAATTTCCTGATCCCCCAGATGACACGCGATGATTTTAAGGATGCCATTATGGGTCCCCTCGCGGTGGGAGGCGCCAATATTGATCCACAGCTGCTGCAGCATCTGCTGAATGCCATTGAGGATAAGAATGACCAGCTGCCGGTATTGCAGCATGTGATGATGCGGACCTGGGAATTCTGGACCCGGAATAACGAAACCGGCATACCGCTGCGTATGCGGGATTATGAGGCTGCCGGCAAGATTGAGAATGCCCTTTCAATGCATGCCAATGAAGCCTTTGATGAACTCACCGACGAGGGTAAGTCCATTTGCCGGGCTATGTTCAAATGCCTTACTGAAAAAGGAACCGACAACAAGGGAACCCGTCATCCGGCTACCATCAAGCATATTGCGGAGATTGCACAGGCACCCGATCATAAAGTGATCGATGTGGTAAGTAAGTTCAGGGCTAAGGGCCGTTCCTTTCTTACCCCGGGTGAAGGAATTCCAATTGACAGCGACACAATTATCGATATTTCCCACGAAAGCCTGATGCGAATATGGGACAGGCTGAAACTATGGGTGGACGAGGAATTTTCATCCGTACAGATGTACCTGCGCCTGGCCGAAGCCTCTTCGCAATACCAGGTGGGAAAAACCGGGTTATGGAGGCCACCTGACCTCCAGCTGGCCCTCAACTGGAAAAAAACCCAGCAACCCTCGCTTGCATGGGCAAAAAAATACAATCCTGCTTTTGAAAAGGTAATGGTTTTTCTCGATGCCAGTGAGAAAAAGTACACGCAGGAAGAACAGAATAAGGTACGGCTCCAGCGAATGGAACTTAACCGCACCCGTAAATTTGCAGTGGCCATGCTTTCAGCTGCCGTTGCCTTCCTCTTTATCTCCGTCTGGGGTTTTCAGCAACGCGGGGAAGCGATGAAAAAGGCGAAGGAAGCGGACAATTCCAGGGCTGAGGCTGAATTCCGCAAGAAGGAATCCGACAGTTTGCGAACCGTGGCCGAGGGAAGAGCCGACAGGGCAGACGTAGAACGCATGCTTGCCCAGATCGATGCTGACTCTGCCGAAAAAAACAGGGTTGTCGCCATGTTTAAATCGCAGATTTCGGAGCAGCAGAGACAGCTGGCAATTCAACAGGCAGCCGAAGCAACCAAAAAAAGCGAGACGTTTAAGAAAGAAAAAGAGGAATCCCAGAAGACTGCCGAGAAGGCCATAGAGGAACAAAATGTGACCGAAAAAGAAAAGAACATAGAGTTTAACAAGCGTATGCTGGTCACTGCCCAAACTATGGCGGGAAAGGTTACCCAGGTGGATGATAAAAACCTGAAGGGATTGCTGGCATACCAGGCCTATCTTTTTAACCATGATTATGATGGGCAGGTTGACCAGCCGGATATTTATAATGCATTATACAATGCCCTTACCGGATTTAACGGAGATAAATTCAATGGCCTCCAGGGTCATGAAGGTGCAGTAAGGTCACTGGCCTTTCTGCCGGGTACCAATACCTTCTTTAGCTCGGGAGGAGACGGGAAAATCCTGCGCTGGGACCTGAACGGCAATACGAAATCATACCGCACCCTGATTGACAATAACTTTATTAACAGGAGTTTATCTGTCAGCCCAAATGGAAGGTGGCTTGCCTGCGGTACCACCACATCAGGGATCCAGCTTTTCAACCTGAATGCTCAAAACAGTCCCCCTGTTATATTGCAGGGACACAAAGGCTGGGTAGAAGCCCTTGCCTTTACGCCGGACAACAAAGGATTGTTTTCTGCAAGCACGGATAAAAGCATTATTTATTGGGACCTGATTACCGGGTCAGGTACCGTATTTATTACAATGGAAAATACAAAAGTGAGATGCCTGACGATCGCCCCGGCCGGTCATTTCATGTACGGTGGAACTGATGATGGCCAGATTATCCGGTGGAACCTGGATACAAAAGAAGCAACCGTTGTATTTAAGTCCGATAACAATTCAATATACGCTGTAACCATCAATTCCAGCGGCTCCCGTATTGCCTTCGTGGACAAAAACGGGGTACTTCGCTTAGTCGACACCCGGACAAACGGCATTGTGAAAGTTGTCCCGGCACATTCCGCCCGCAGCCTTGACGTAAAATTCAGTCCGGATGACCGGCAGATAGCCACTTCAAGTATGGACAAAACAGTAAAAATATGGGATGCCAATAACCTGGGGAATAAGCCTATTGTGATCACAAAGCATGATGCCTGGGTTTTATCCCTGGCTTTTAGCCCGGATGGAAAATACCTTGTGTCATCCAGTGAGGACGGTGATTATATTTATTATTGGCCCACCCATGCGTCATTAATGGCGGACCAGATGTGCGGCAAACTGGGGCGTAATTTCTCCCAACGGGAATGGGAAACCTATATCAGTTACGATTTTCCTTATCAGAAAACCTGTGCAAATAAATAAGATAGAATGCCCTACAGCCTGAATTTCAAACTCCGTTATATAGTGATCAGCAGTTTAATGCTGATAATGATCCTTTTCAACCCTGTTGTGCAGGCTCAGAATGATTGCAGCACGAAAATACAGGATGCCCAGAAATTATATGAACAGGGTATGATCGAGGAAATTCCCCAAATGCTGGCCCCCTGCATGCAGGATGGATTCACCCGCACCCAGGTCATCGAAGCCTATAAACTGATCATCCTGTCGTATTTGTTTGATGATAACCAGTTTGAAGCTGAGAAAACCATGGTTGAATTTCTGAAAAAATTCCCCGAATATGAAATTATGCCGAATGACCCGGTGGAATTTGTGTACCTGTTCGAATCGTACCGCACCACCTCCATTTTCTCCTTTGGTTTCACCGCCGGCTTTAACATGACCGATCCCCGGATCATTGAATCCTACAGCGTGTATGACCAGAGGAATGTGTCGCTGAAGAACACAATGAAACCCGGCTTCCAGTTTGGCATTGGTGTGGGCAGATATATCAGCCGGAAAATGTTCGTCAATCTTGAACTGAAATTTTCAGAAAACAGGTATGGCTTTAAAGATGAGGTTATCACTCCCTTACCTGGCCTAAACGGAATTTCATCGGTCACCTATTCTGAAAAATTGTACAAGCTCATGATGCCGCTTTCCGTTTCGTATGAATTTAGCGGCAAAAAGTTGCATTATTTTTTACGCGGCGGGTTTTCAGTGGCCAGCATCACCGGGGTAACAGGTACTGCATCCCGCCAGTTTACCGAAGAAATTGCTCCTGTACCGGGTGAAACCAATGACATCGCCAGATACAGGAAAAATATAATGTATGCAGGTATTGCAGGTGCCGGTGTAAGGTACAAGGTTCCGCACGGTGTATTGACCGCGGAGCTCAGGGCAAGCATAGGCCTGAATAATATCGTGAGACCGGAAAGACGGTTTGAAAACATGCAGCAGATCATGAAATCCTATTATGAGGACGACAATTTTTCGATAAATACTTTTTCGTTTTCCGCAGGATATTATTTTTCCTTTTATAAGCCAAAGAAACAAGCCGATAGATGAGCCGTACCCTGTTTATTTTCATATGGCTGGTATTGCTGGCCTCCTGTGATAAAATGGATATTTCACCTGCACAGGCTGATTCCTTTATCAAGTTTTACAATACTTTTCCTGTCTTTACGGGTTCTGATGTAAAGGAAATACCGGGTAAGGGATATGTCATCCTGGGCACTGTGACATCCAACACGGAGGGCAGGCAAATCTGTCTTATCCGTACCGACCTTTACGGGAATTCGGTGGACACGGCAAGATATTATGGAACTACACTGGATGACGAGGCTGTTTGCATCCAGGTTTTAAGCGATCACGGCTTTGCCATCCTGGGTCAAACCACGGATGCGAATAATAAGAAAGCAGCGTATTTTTTGAGGACCGATAGTATTGGAAATATAGTGGTTGAGCGAACCTTTAGCGGTACCAATGATATAGAGGATATAGTTCCTGAAAATATGAAGGTAGATGCAGCGGGCTATTTTTATATTGTGGGATATTGCCTTTCAACAAAGGGAGCTTCCCCATTGAATAAAAACATCTGGCTTTATGCCCTTGATCAAAACGGTCAGCCCAAATGGGATCAGCAAAGGGACATCGGTTTTATTACTTTTGATGACGTGGGCAACGACCTGCAGTTGCTCCCGGATGGACGAATAGTTATTACAGGCACAACCACTTATCCCGACAATAAAATGCATGCCTTTGTCCTGCGGACAGGATCTATCGGTCTTGGGGGCAGTCTTTTCACAATTCATTCTGATGTGGATGAAGAAGCCAACTGCATACAGATCGTTGATGAAAATACATTTATCATTAGCGGAACGACATATACCTCCTCTTCAACCAGTGATATCATGATGAAAAAAGTTACCTACTTACTCACAGGACTGAAGCTGGAATGGGAAAATTATTATGGCACCGGAAACGACAAAGGCGTTTGTGCAATTCTTGATGGAAACAGCCTGTATTTGCTTGCAACAACCTCTTCCACAGGCATCAATACAACCATAACACTGATCACCACTGATTTGAATGGCGCAAATGCCGTTTATTCCGAAATCGGCGAGGGAACCCAGTTAAGCGCTTCCTCATTTGAAAAGACTGCCGATAATGGATTTATAATTGCCGGAACAAACAAGCATTCGGAAAATGATCAATCCATGGCTCTCATCAAGCTTAAATCAAACGGTTTACTCTGGTAGATATTTCAACGTTAACACGGAAAATCAGTCTCCTGAATACCTTTTAGGGTGGTTCATCAAATTATCGGTATATTTTACCGGTAAATTTGTATTTTTGTAGCTATTGTGGAAAACAGCCTTCAACCCGAAGCTATGAACACGTTTATTATCTAAAAATTCCATTATGAAAACCAGTACCTTGGTTAATCGTTTAGTCCTTATCCTCATTGGTTTTTCCCTTACATTCCTTTATGCCGGAGCATCCGGGCAAAGTTTAACCGTCAAAGATATTCCTGACCAGACTATTAATCTTGGTCAGTCATTTTCAACCATTAATCTGGACGATTATATAGATGTCCCCAGTAACGAGCTCCATAAAATTCAATGGAGTGCATCCGGGGCCAGCCAGCTTTCCGTAAATATTGACAAGGGCCGGCAAGCCAGTGTAGTACCCCTTTCCGATACCTGGACGGGTTCCGAGACGATTACTTTCCTTGCCACTGATACCCAACTGAATACCGGTAGCGATGCAGCCACCTTTACAATTATGGAACTTGCCAATGCGGCTCCCGTCGTGACCGATATCCCTGATCAGCTGTTTGAGGAAGGTACGTCCTTTCAGCCTGTAAATCTTGATAATTATGTCAGCGATGCGGATAATACAAATGACCAGCTGACCTGGAGTGCCTCCGGCAATTCGGCACTTTCAGTGGATATCAATCCCAGCACCCACACCGCTTTAATCGGCGTCCCGAATATTGACTGGAATGGCTCGGAAACAATTACGTTCAGAGCCACCGACCCTGCGTCGGCATTCTCCGAAGATGCGGCGACCTTCACACTTACACCGGTAAATGATGCCCCGGTGGTGAGCGATATCCCAGACCAATCCATTTTTTCAGGTCAGTCATTCAGCACAATCGCATTGGATAATTATGTCACTGACGTGGATAATTCAAAGGCGGAGCTGGCATGGACAATTACCGGCAACACAAGCCTTACGCCTTCCGTGGATGGATCTCATATTGCCACAATAAATGCCCCTGCAAACTGGAATGGCGCCGAAAAACTAACCTTTACGGTGCAGGATCCGTCCAGTGCAAGCGCATCAGATGATGCTACTTTTGAGGTGAAGGCAGTTAATGCGGCCCCGGTGGCCGTGGACGACAGTTATTCCACCACCCAGGGGGCTACCCTGAATGTAGCTGCACCCGGGGTATTGTCGAATGATACGGATGCGGACCTTGATCCTCTCTCTGCCATAAAAGTAACCGATCCCTCACACGGCACGCTGACCCTAAACAGCGACGGATCCTTCAGTTATGTAAACGACGGTTCTGCTTTCACCACCGATGCTTTTACCTACAAAGCGAGTGACGGTACAAACGAAAGCAATGTGGTCACGGTGACCATTAACATCACCCTGGTTAATATTCCCCCGGTTCTCGGTAGGCATTGAAGGCACTACACTTGCCTATACCGAGGGAGATGGGGCGGTGATCATCACCACCACAATTACACGTATCGGATGCCGACAATTCCACCTGGCATCTGCAGTGATCGCCATTTCTGGCAATTACCAGAACGGTGAAGATGTGCTTTCATTTTCAAATACCGCCAGCATAACCGGTTCATGGAATGCCTCCACAGGCCAGCTTTCGCTCAGCGGAAGTGCAACTCTTATACAGTTACAGGAACGCCCTCCGTGCAGTGAGATATACAAACAACAGCACTACACCGAGCAACCTGACCCGTACAGTCACGTTCACGGTGAATGACGGGACCGACAACAGCAACACCCAAAGCCGGAACATCAGTGTGACTGCTGTAAACAATCCCCCCGTGCTCGCCTCTATCGAAGGCACCACGCTTGCCTATACCGAAGGAGATGGGGCCGACGAACATCACCAGCACAATTACAGCAACGGATGCCGACAATGCCAACCTGGCCTCTGCAGTGATTGCCATTACTGCCAATTATCAAAACGGCGAAGATGTGCTGTCATTCACCAATGCCAATGGCATAACCGGTTCATGGAATGCCTCCACGGGCCAGCTTTCGCTCAGCGGAAGTGCAACCATTGCCAGTTACAGGGCTGCCCTTCGTGCGGTGAGCTATACAAACAGCAGCGTTACACCCAGCAATCTGACCCGCACGGTCACCTTCACGGTGAATGACGGGACCAACAACAGCAACACCCAGAGCCGGAACATCAGTGTGACCGGCACCAACAACGCACCCGTGCTGGCGTCTATCGAAGGCACCACGCTTGCCTATACTGAAGGAGATCCAGCCACGATCATCACCAGTACCATTACAGCAACGGATGCTGACAATACCAACCTGGCTTCTGCCGTGATCGCCATTACTTCAAATTATCAGAACGGCGAAGATGTGTTGTCATTCACAAATACCGCCAGCATAACCGGCTCATGGAATGCCTCAACCGGCCAGCTTTCGCTCAGCGGAAGTGCAAGCGTTACCAGTTACAGGAACGCCCTCCGTGCGGTGAGATATACCAACAGCAGTGTTACACCGAGCAACCTTACCCGCACAGTTACCTTCACGGTGAATGACGGGACAAGCAACAGCAACACCCAAAGCCGGAACATCAGTGTGACCGGCTGCAAACAATCCCCCCGTGCTCGCCTCTATCGAAGGCACCACGCTTGCCTATACCGAAGGAGATCCACCCGCGATCATCACCAGTACCATTACCGCAACGGATGCCGACAATACCAACCTGGCTTCTGCAGTGATCTCCATTTCTGCCAATTACCAGAACGGCGAAGATGTGTTGTCATTTACAAATACTGCCAGCATAACCGGCTCATGGAATGCCTCCACCGGCCAGCTTACACTCAGCGGAAGTGCAACCATTGCCAGTTACAGGTCTGCCCTTCGTGCGGTAAGATATACAAACAACAGCGCCACACCCAGCAACCTTACCCGCACGGTCACCTTCATGGTGAATGACGGCACTGACAACAGCAACACCCAGAGCCGGAACATCAGTGTAACCGGCACAAACAATCCACCCGTACTGGCGTCTATTGAAAGCACCACGCTTGCCTATACCGAAGGAGATGGACCCGTGAACATCACCAGTACCCTTACGGCAACGGATGCCGACAATACCAACCTGGCCTCTGCCGTGATCACCATTTCTGCCAATTATCAGAACGGCGAAGATGTGCTGTCATTCACCAATGCCAATGGCATAACCGGCACCTGGAATGCCGCCGCGGGACAACTTACCCTTTCCGGAAGTTCTTCGGTTGCCAATTACAGGGCCGCCCTCCGTGCTGTAAGATATACAAACAGCAGCGCCACACCCAGCAACCTGACCCGCACGGTCACTTTCATGGTGAATGACGGCACCGACAACAGCAACACCCAGAGCCGGAACATCAGTGTGAGCTCTTTTAACAGCGCCCCGGTACTTAGCGGTATCGAAACCGCCGCCCTTTCCTACACCGAGGGAACCGGGCCTGTCAGCATCACGTCAACCTTAACGGCAACGGATGCGGATGATGTCAATCTGGCCTCTGCCACAGTGACCATTTCAGGAAATTATCAAAATGGCGAAGATGTACTTTCGTTTACCAATGCCAATGGGATCACAGCCTCCTGGAATGTCGGGGCAGGCCAGTTAACCCTTTCCGGAAGTTCTACGGTTGCCAATTACCAGGCCGCATTGCGATCAGTAAAATACACAAATACAAGCACTAACCCGAATACTGCGATAAGGAACATTGCCTTCAGGGTCTTCGACGGCACCAATAACAGCAACCCGCAAAACAGGAATATCTCCATAACCGTGGTGAACAATCCCCCTGTGCTTGCCGGTATCGAAAGTGCAGACCTTGCCTATACGGAAGGGGATGGCGCAGTATCCGTATCTGGTTCCATTACAGTAACGGATAACGACAACCTTACTCTCCAGTCGGCCGTAATTACCATTTCTGCCAATTATAAGAGTCCCCAGGATGTACTCTCTTTTACAAATGCCAATGGAATTACCGGATCATGGAATGCAACAACAGGTGCGCTAACCCTTACTGGAAATGTAAACCCGGCAAATTACCAGACTGCTCTGCGTTCTGTAAAATATACAAATACAAGCAACAATCCGAATACTGCCACCCGCACGGTCACTTTCCAGGTTAGCGATGGTTCTCTCAATAGCAACGTGGTGAACCGGGATATAACCGTCACCCGCGTAGGGGTATTCAGCGGAAATATTTCAGGTACTGCAAGTTACTGTACCGTCACTGTAATGCCCATTGTGCTTACAGTTTCAGATGGCACAGCACCCTTCACTGCCACCCTTCGCCGCACAGGAAGTGCAGCGAATAAAGATACGGTGATCACAGGAATTGCCGTAACACCTTATACTATCAACGTAAAACTTACAGGTAGCTATGAATTAATATCCCTTACGGATGCCAACCTCGAAGCAGCCACCGTTTCTCCCACCCCGGTTGTTCTTGCATTGTTTTCCAAACCATCCGGCGTTCTTTCCGGCGGAGCCGCGATATGCAACGACGGTGTGCAGAAATCCAGCGTCAATGTAAACTTCACCGGTACATCTCCCTGGAACCTTACAATACGTCGCGGAACCGCGGGTAATGACACTACTTTCACAGGGGTCACCAGTGATCCGTTTACTTTCACTACCCGGATCACCTCTTCGCCCATGACCGTCCGGTTAATTGCCATTTCAGATGCACATTGCGCCGGAGATACCACTGGCTCAGGGACCCTTCGTATTTCCTATCTGCCCTCACCTACTGCTTCTATTCAGGGACAGGACACAATCTGCCCGGGTGGAACAGGCAATCTTAAAGTAACAATTACCGGCACATCCGGTCCATGGAGCATCACTTATTTGAAGGATGGTGCCAATCCGACGGTTGTTAATTCTATCTCAAGTTCACCCTATACACTTTCTGTTCAGGGTACCGGAACATATTACCCTGTCGAAAGTACAGCAGTTAAATGGCGGTTGTACGGGCAAGGTTAGCGGAACAGGTAAAATTATTTCCCACATAGTACCCACAGCCACCCTTTCGGGAACTTCAACTTTTTGCGAATTTGCGACCGGAAACCTGAATGTCAACCTGACCGGCAATTCCCCCTGGAAGTTCAGCTATAAGCTCAATTCCGAAGCTCCTGTTGAGGTATTGAATGTATATTCAAGTCCAAATACGGTTTCCATCAGCAAAGCGGGCACCTATACCCTTGTCGAAGTTTCTGATAGAATAAATGCAAGGGCACCACCTCCGGTTCGGCAAATGTTACAATAACCCCGGCCCCATCGGTTAGCCTGTCGGGACTGGCCCCGGCCTATGACAAGAATTATGACCAGATGGTGTCCATAACAGGAACTCCGTCAGGCGGCGTATTTACCGGACCCGGATTGTTCAATTCGAACAACAACTGGTACTTCCTTCCAAGGTATGCACCCGTTGGTACACATCAGATTGTATATTCCTACATGGATGGAACCACGCAATGCTATGGATACGATACGGCTACAGTAAGAGTACTGGAGGCAAATGCTATAATTGAATTCCCGGAGAACCGCCTTAAATATTGCCGGAATGAGGTTCCGTTCACCGTTATCGGCGTGAACCTGGCCAACAACATCGGCAGTTTTGTGATCAGCGGCGGGAATGGACTCGTTGACCACGGCGACAACACGGCCACGGTTGATCCGTCACAGCTAAGTGTAAAAGAATATACGATCACATACACCTATTTTGATGGAACAACGCTGAACGTTAAGAGCACGTTTGAAGTGGGCAATTCCCCTGTAGCCGATTTCCAATGGGAATCCGAATGTTTCGCACCGGAACAGTCAATTCAGTTCAAGGATGCCTCTTACTCCACCTTTGGCAATATAATAGGGTACCATTGGAAAGTTTACACATCCACCGGCTATGATACGGCTTCCACACCGGACATCATACACACTTTTAGTGAACCCGGAAATCATGTCGTGGAACTGCAGGTAGAAACATCCTACGGATGCTCGGGCAGCGTATCGAAAGTATTCGGATTAAGGCCTACGATTAATCCGCATTTGGAGGGTTATGTCACAGAAACCTTTGATAATAACCCCCTTAGCTGGCGCAGCTCCACCCCTGCAACACCCACAACCAACAGCTGGACGCTGGGAACACCGCAGGATCCTTCGGGGATAAACGGAGCATCCAGTGAGCCTTATTGCTGGTATACCAATATCCCGTCATCTGATGCCCCCAGGGAACAATCCTGGGTTTCAAGCCCATGCTATGATTTTACAGGAATGAACAGGCCCATGTTGAAAATGCAGATCTGGCGTGATTTCAACGGCCGCCGTGATGGTGCTGTTTTACAGGCAACCACGGATAGTGCAAAAACCTGGTTTAACATCGGACAAATGGATGACGGACTGAACTGGTTCAACGAATATTCCATACTCGGGAATCCCGGAAATCAATCCATTGGCTGGTCTGATATACAGGATGGAAAATGGATAGAATCGAGGCATTCCCTTGACATGCTTAAGGGAAAAACAAGGGTGCAGTTCAGGATCGCTTATGGCTCCGATGGCACGGTTCAAAATACAGACGGATTTGCATTTGATGATTTCTGGATCGGTGAACGTAACCGTAAGGTGCTGATTGAACATTTTACCAATTCTTCCGATGCAGCCAGCGAAGCAGCAAATGCCGAACTGAATGCCCTTGTTAATCCGGATACACTCAATACAATCGATCTGCAATACCATACTTCCTTCCCCGGTGACGATCCGTTCAATGAGCAGGAACCCTATGCCCCGAGCGCCAGATTGCTGTATTATGGGATTTCGGAAGTACCCTTTGCCATTCTGAACGGTGGTTACAAAACGGGTTACCGGTTTGATTATGACAATAATGATCTGGATGAGCCGAAGGACCTGGATGCTAATTCAGTTCATCTGGAGTCACTGAATGATGCCAAATTTGGCCTTGACTTTTCCTCTTCAGGCTTTTTGAACAATAATGCGATATTTACTATACAATTCGAGCCCAAACAAGATATGCCGGCTCATGAATTTACCGTTCATGCCGGTGTGCTTGAAAGAAGGGTTGCCGGAACGGGTCCCAGCGGAGATACTGTTTATGAGAACGTAGTAAGGGCTCTTTTGCCGGATCCTGCCGGGATAACCATTTATGAGGCATGGCCTGCCGGTACGCGGAAAGAACATGAATATGTGTGGGAAGTCCCGGATGGGTATAACAGGGATCAACTTATGGCGTTTGCCTTTATACAGGATGAAGAAACTCATGAAATATACCAGGCTAACATTGTCAAAATTGGCGATATAACCGGAACACATGACGTATTGCCCGGATTATCGCACGATAAGTTTATTGTATTCCCCAATCCGGCAAGTGACCAGGCATTTATCCGGTTTGATAAACCGGTGAAAGAGGAAGTCAGGATCGAAATGTTTAATAACCTGGGAAGCCTTGTTTATTCCGGAATGCTTCCCATGACAGACACTGACGGTGAAATAATGACGGATAAATATCCCGACGGCTTATATATTATCAGGATCATAACGGGTAATGAGCTATTGGGAGTAACGAAGCTGAATATTACACATTAGGGTCTTTGCGAGTTTTGCCAGGATGGCCGGATGAACAAGTTATGGAGTGACTTTGTTATGCATGAACAAATCCGGCGTTATACCTGCCTGATAAATTTCACAGTTATGAATACTGGAAATTATCAATACCGAACCTTGACACTCCTGATTGGATTGTTTTGGTTGGCTGTTAGTACAAGTCTTCTCGCAGGAAGTGCTCCGCATTCCTTGTTAAAAGCAATCAATGCAGCCCCGGTTCTGGGTAAAATTGAATCGTCTGACCTTTTGTATCAAAGAGCAAGCGGAAGGGTCAATATTACTGGCTCGATAACCATAACCGATACCGACAGCAAAAATATGCGGTCCGCTGCCATTCGCATTACAGACGGCTACCATTCCGAAGAGGATATTCTTGTTTTTAGAAATCAAAACGGCATTAACGGAGTCTGGAATAAAAGCACCGGCATTCTTACCCTTACGGGAAGTGCTACCATGAGTCAAACTATCAGACCGCGCTGAGGAGCATACAATATGAAAACAGCAATGTCACCAATCCATCCACAGATAATCGAAAAGTGACATTTACCGTGAATGATGGCCTTTCAAACAGTAATACGGTATCCAGAAATATTATAATCATAATTCCTAACCTGGCACCCGTGCTGGGAGGACTTGAAAATACACAGATCATTTATTGTGTTAATTCCGGTGAAGTTCCTGTTACCTCCGCCCTGGCTGTTTCGGATGGAGATGACGAAAATCTTAGCTCGGCTAAAATACAGATTATAACCAACTATACTCGCAATGAGGATTTCCTCCGTTTTACAGATCAGAATGGAATAGCCGGCACCTGGGATGCTTCCGGCGGAATTCTTACACTCTCGGGCCAGGCCACCAAAGCAAATTACCAGGACGCCCTCAGAAGCATCAGATATGAGAATACCAATTCTCAAAACCCTGTTACCGGAATACATACGGTGTCTTTTGTTGTAAATGACGGAAAGGCCTCCGGAAATACGGTAAGCCGTGGCATATATGTAAATGGACCGGTGAGCGCTGTTCTTAGGGGGACTGCTACCCTGTGCAGTGATCAATTGACTGATATGCCCACTCGAAATTGATTTTACAGGAACACCCCCCTGGAATTTTACCCTGACCAGGGATAACGGAAATGATAAAATTTATGATCACATTACCAGGAATCCCTATATCTTCAATGTAAACCAGCAAGGTACATACCGGATCAAGTCATTATCCGATGCAAATTGTACAGGGGATACAACGGGATCCGGATCGGTTATTCTTAAAGTCAATACCCCGCCTACCGCTGTGTTGTCAGGGGCTGATACAATTTGTCAGGGTGGAACGGCCGAGCTTTCCATCACATTGACGGGCAAAGCTCCCTGGAGTATAACCTATTATCGCAATGGTTCAAATTCAACTGTGATCAGCAATATCAATACTTCCGATTATAAGTTAAAAGTCACTTCTGCCGGTACATATACGCTGTCGGCTGTGACTGATGCTGTTTGCACCAATGGAAAAGTTTCCGGAAGCGCAACCGTGATCCAGCTAACCGCCCCAACCGCACTGCTTTCAGGAGACGCTTCAATCTGTGAAAACACTTCCGCCGGACTGAATGTAAGCTTAACCGGTACCGCTCCCTGGCAGCTCAGTTATAAAAAGGATGACGGAACGCCTGTTTACATACAGGACATAAGTGCCAGCCCTAAAACTATTAGCGTAAATCAGGCAGGCTTTTATACCCTTTATGAGGTATATGATAAGTTTTGTAAGGGAACAGTATCCGGATCGGCACGAATTTCAGTAAAACCCTCTCCCGATGTATCCATATCGGGATTGGCCCCGGCTTATAACAAAGAGGACAATCAGATGGTACTGATCACCGGATACCCCGCTGGCGGAACATTCACAGGCCCCGGGCTTTTCTATTCATCCCCTGACTGGTATTTCCTTCCCGGATACGCTCCTGTTGGCACGCTTAATATCGTGTATGCATACCAGGAATCGCCAGGTACCTGTTTCGGCTATGATACGGCAGTTGTAAGGGTCCTTGAGGCAAGTGCCATTATTGAGTTTCCTGAAAACCGAACCACCATTTGCCGAAATGAAGGACCCTTTACAATCAGAGGAGTTAACCTGAATAACAGCATTGGCCAGTTTTTCGATCAGCAACGGGATCGGGCTGGTAAATAACGGGGATAACACGGCAACCATTGATCCGCATGGCCTGGGGGCAGGTGAATATACAATTACCTACACCTATACCGACGGTGCAACTTTTTCCGTGAAGAAGACCTTTGAGATCGGGGAAGCACCTGTGGCCGACTTTAAATGGGAATCGGAATGCTATGTTCCGGGTCAATCCGTCGTGTTAAAAGATGCTTCCAGCAGTACTTTCGGCAGTATTGACGGATTTTTATGGACTATCCAGGCCCAGGGCCGGAGGGATACGCTATCCTCTGAAATATTGAATATACATTCCCCGATGAAGGAAGGTATGATATAAGCCTCTCTGTTAAAACATCCTATGGTTGTGCCGATGATGTAACCAAAACAATCGTGTTAAGTTCCCCGATAAAACTGGCAGATCATCCTTTCCTTGAAGATTTTGAGGATTCATCATTTTACTGGCACACAGGAAACCTTCCTGCAAAACCGGTGAACAGCTGGGAATTAAGCGATTCCTCGAAAGGATTTCCTTATGCTAAATCGGGTCATCTGTTCTGGCATACCCAAGTTTCTTCCACGATTGCCCCCGTTGAAGATTCATGGGTAACAAGCCCCTGCTTTGATTTTTCAGGCACAGAGAAGCCAATGGTCATACTCGATATCTGGAGGAAATTCAATAACCTGAGGGATGGGGCTGTTTTGCAGGCTACCGCTGACAGTGGTAAAACATGGAATAACATAGGGGAACTCGATGATGGCGTAAACTGGTTCAACAGCTATGGAATCAGCGGGTATCCCGGCGAACAAAGCGTTGGCTGGGCCGATATGCAGGATAATGACTGGAAGGAATCACGCCATGACCTGGATGTGCTGAAGGGGAAGACAAGGGTTCAGTTCCGGATAGCCTACGGATCGGATGGTACAGCCCTGAATACAGACGGGATTGCATTTGATAATTTCAGGATAACTGAACGGGACCGGACCGTCCTCCTGGAGCATTTTACAAATTCGGCTGATTCCGCTTCCAGAACAGCGAATGCCACCCTCAATAATATGGTGAGTGCAGATTCGTTGGATATAGTTGATCTGCAATATCATACGTCATTTCCGGGGACTGATCCATTCAATGCCCAGGAGCCCTATGTTCCCAACTCCCGGTTGTTATATTACGGACTTCTGGATGTTCCCTATACCATTCTGAACGGCGGAACAGAAATTTCTTACCGGTTTAATTACGACACCCGAAAACTGACATGGAAACCCATTCGGGTTGAATCACTTGAATTTGCAAAATTCGGGATCCGGTTATATTCTGCACTCATTGACTACAATACACTATATGTCACCACCTGGGTAACTGCACTGGCTGATATGCCATCCAGTGAATACACCGTTCATGTGGGTGTGGTTGAACGGAAGATCACGGGTGAGACAGGAATCAACGGGGAAACAATATTCAGGAATGTGGTAAAGGCATTCCTTCCCGACGCTGCCGGCGAAACATTTTCCAGGGCATGGAATATTAACGATGTGGATTCAGTGCCAAATTACTGGTATTTGCAGAATGTTTATAACGCGAATGAATTGAAAGTATTTGCATTCATTCAGGACGAATCCACTTCGGAAATATACCAGGTTGCCATGAGCAAAATCGACCTGGTGACCGGTATAAAAGATCCTTCCGCTTCTGACAACCAGCTGCTGGTTTATCCTAATCCTGCAAATGATGAAGTATTTTTGAAGCTCGACAAACCGGTCAGCGGGTCTGTACGGGTGGATATCTACAACAACCTGGGGTCACTGGTTAAATCCGTGGAAATCCCCGGAACAGCCGATAAAAAGGGCATCCCGACTGCCTCCTTCCCCGATGGCATATACATTATCCGTGCCGTATCAGGAACATCGGTACTGGGAACACAAAAACTGAACGTCAGTCATTAAGATGCCGGGCAAATTCACGGCCGAATTCAACTACCAGATCATGCTTTTTATCTTCGGGAGAGAATTTGGCAGAAAGCCCTTCCACCGGAACATTCAGTTTAAGTGCCTTCAACTGGCCCTCAATCAGTTTAACAGCCTCACCGCTCCAGCCATAGGATCCGAATGAGGCTGCCTTTTTGCCCCGGTCACGCAGCGGATTGATCACCGAAAACAAACGGTAAACAGGCAAAAGCGTATTCTGATTAATTGTGGGCGAGCCAACCAGGATTGATTTGCTTCGCACTATCAGTTCTTCCAGCTCTCCGAGCAGGATATTTTCAATGTCCACAATTTCTACTTTATAGTCAACTACTTCACGGATGCCCTGTGCAATGGCTTCCGCCATTTGTCGCGTATAACCGTAGGCGGAAATATACGTGATCAGGATGCGGTTATCCATGCAAAGCGAATCGGCAATGTATGTTTCTGCATATTGTTCCGACAGCCTCACTTTCTCCTTCCAGGTGCTGCGTAGGATGGGTCCATGACCCGGGCATATCATGGAAATGTCGAGGGGCTTGATCTTTTCAATGGCCTTTATCATGAAACTGCTGAACGGCCTCAGAACTACATCAAAATAATATTTGAATGCATCATGATAATCACCGGTGAGATCATCGATACATGCCTTCATGACAAAAATGTGCGCCAAAAGAATCACAGGTAAACAGCAGCTTATCCTGCTCCAGGTAGGCGAATATTGTATCCGGCCAATGCAGGTTCGGCGCAGAGATGAATTTCAGGGTTTTGTCTCCCAGGTCCAGCACATCCCCATCTTTCACATAGCTAAATTCAAAAGGCCGTCCCACCATGTCCTGCAAATAAGTGATGGCCTGGCGACTGCCATAGACAACCGCTTTTGGAGCAAGATCCAGCAGGTATTTCACACATCCTGAATGGTCGGGTTCTGTATGGGATACAACAATATAATCAATGTCTGCAGGATTGGTGACTTCGCTGAGCTTCGCGAGAAAAGGCTCCTTGAAGTTTTCCTTTACCGTATCGATCACAACCTTCTTTTGCGCATTAATAAAATAGGAATTATAGGTGGTGCCGTACTTGGTTTCCATGACAATATCAAATGTCACAATATTTTTATCCGGTACCCCAACCCAACTAACATCCGGTGTTATTTTAAACAGTTCAAAATCAGCCATACCTTTTGTTTTTATTTGCAATGCCCAAAATTAGAAAGTTTTGCGAATTGCCTTGGACAAGGGAGATATTTTTTTTAACCGAATTAGGACGACTCAAAGGAATTTCTATCTTTACATAGATTGATATATTAATTCATTGAACCGTTCACTTCTCAAACGGATCTTTTATTTTTACTACGATGGTTTCGCAGGCATGACCGTCGGTAAAAAGCTCTGGATAATCATTTTTATCAAGCTCTTCATCCTCTTTGCCATCCTTAAAGTATTCTTTTTCCCTGATTTGCTTAAAACCCGTTTCAGTAATGACAGGGACCGGAGCGATTATGTAATTGAACAGCTTTCAAAACCAAGATAAATATGTTAGAAAACATTGACCTCTCATTAGTAAACTGGTCCCGCGGACAATTTGCCCTCACAGCCATCTATCACTGGATCTTTGTTCCGCTTACTCTCGGTTTGTCCTTCCTTATTGCCATGATGGAAACAATGTATGTTCGAACCGGCAAGGAAGAATGGAAGAAAATTACCCAGTTCTGGATGACCCTGTTCGGGATGAATTTTGCCATTGGGGTGGCCACCGGCATCATTCTTGAATTTGAGTTCGGAACAAACTGGTCGAATTATTCCTGGTTTGTGGGGGACATCTTCGGAGCCCCGCTGGCCATTGAAGGCATTATGGCCTTTTTCCTGGAATCGACATTTGTTGCCGTCATGTTTTTTGGCTGGAATAAGGTGAGCAAGAAATTTCACCTTACTTCTACCTGGCTGGTAGCTTTCGGAGCCAACCTTTCCGCATTATGGATCCTGGTGGCCAATGCCTGGATGCAGCACCCCGTGGGAATGCATTTTAACCCGGAGACTGCCCGCAATGAGATGGTAAATTTCTGGGATGTATTCCTTTCTCCGGTTGCCATTCATAAATTTATCCATACGATCACATCCGGCTATGTCCTGGCTTCCATATTTGTAATTGGAATCAGCGCATGGTTTCTTCTTAAAAAGCGCGAGCTTTTCCTGGCCAAACGCAGCATCCTGATTGCCTCTGTCTTTGGGCTGATCTCCTCCCTGATGCTGATCTATTCAGGCGACGGATCCACCCGGCAGCTTGTGCATGTGCAACCGATGAAGTTTGCAGCCATTGAAGGACTGTATAACGGTCAGACCGGCGCCGGGCTGGTGGCCATAGGCATCATGTCAACCGCTCCGGGAGACACCAATTCAAGAAATGTCAAAGATTTTTCATTCCACATTGAAATCCCCAATTTCCTTTCCTACATGGCCTATGGACATTTCGATGCCTTTGTTCCCGGTGTAAACGATCTTGTGGATGGTAATTTCGAACGGAATATTATGCCGGTCAGCGATAAGATTGAGCGGGGCAAGGTAGCCCGTGCAACCCTTGCAGATCTGAAAACGGCCCGCGATAAGGGGGATACGGCACAATATGCCCTGCTGAGAGCAAAATTTGACGATACCGATTTTAAAAATAATTACTTCCGGTATTTCGGTTACGGCTTTCTGAATAAGCCGGATGAAGTAATTCCCAATGTGCCGCTTTCTTTCTACAGTTTTCATATTATGGTGATCCTCGGATTCTATTTTCTTTTTCTGATGATGATCCTCATTTATAACGTTTTCACGGATAAACTCGAAAACAGGAAATTTCTTCTCCGTTTGGCGATACTTACTGTGCCCCTGGCATACCTGGCCAGCGAAGCCGGCTGGATTGTCGCTGAAATGGGCCGCCAGCCCTGGGTCATCCAGGATCTTCTGCCCACTATTGCCGCCGTATCGCATATATCTACCACCTCCGTACAGGTAACGTTCTGGATGTTTGCCGTGCTTTTCACAGCCCTGCTTATTGCCGAGCTGAGTATTCTGTTCAAACAAATAAAAATCGGATCTAAATAAGGAGGAATTCATATGTTCGGATCATTTTCATATTTCGCACTGCAGCAGTACTGGTGGGCCATTATTTCCCTGCTGGGATCAATCCTTGTGTTCCTTCTTTTTGTGCAGGGAGGTCAGACACTCCTTTATACCCTGGGAAAAAACGAATCTGAACGCACCCTGCTGGTGAATGCGCTTGGCCGTAAATGGGAATTCACGTTTACCACCCTGGTTACTTTCGGCGGGGCCTTTTTTGCCTCCTTCCCCCTGTTTTATTCTACCAGCTTCGGCGGGGCTTACTGGGTATGGATCATCATTCTCTTTTGTTTCATCGTGCAGGCCGTGTCTTATGAATTCCGGTCGAAGCCCCGGAATATCTTCGGTCACAGAACCTACGAAATGTTTCTTTATATAAACGGAGCTGTCGGCACAATTCTCCTTGGCACAGCAGTGGCTACCTTCTTTACGGGTTCCCGGTTCAGCATTGATTTCAATAACCTCACCCGGGTCAGCGACCCCGTCATATCCAGGTGGGAATCGCCACTCAGGGGACTGGAGGCAGCATTCAACATTCAGAACCTTTCTCTTGGCCTGGCGGTATTCTTCCTGGCACGCATACTGGGCATCCTGTTCTTTATGCACACCATTGACCAGAAAGAGATTATTGAACGGTCAAAAAAATCGCTTCTCCGGAATACAATCCCTTTCCTTGTCCTTTTTCTTACGTTTGTCGGACTGTTGCTCACAAGCAAAGGATTTGCAGTGGATCCCAAAACCGGGATTGTTCAGTATGAAGCGTTTAAATACCTGCATAACCTGTTGCAGATGCCGGCAGTAGCCCTGTTGTTCCTTTGCGGGACCGTACTTGTGCTGGGTGGTATAGCCGTTGGACTATACAGCAGGATACACGATAAGGCAATATGGTTCGGGGGATTCGGTACCGTTTTCGTTGTATTCAGCCTGTTCGCCCTGGCCGGGTATAACAATACCGCGTATTATCCGTCCACACACGACCTGCAAAGCTCCCTGACCATCGTCAACAGTTCATCCAGCCGTTACACCCTGATGATAATGAGCTGGGTGTCCCTGCTTGTGCCTTTTGTATTAGCCTATATCGTTTATGCATGGCGACAGATGACGGGGGATAAGATTTCGGCCGATGAAATGCAGCACGATACACATAAATATTAATCAACCCGCCTTCGCCAAGGCTACGGCGGGCGAAGCAAATCAATAAATCAATAAATCAACAAATATAATGTACACCCATTCCATAATCATGTTGCTCAGCTGGCCGGTAATCATTCTGATTTCATGGTTTGTCATCCGCTATGTCATAGCCCGGTATGAAAAAAAACAGGCTAAAAGGCAGGCGCAATCCGGACAGATCAGCTGATTGCAATCACGGCATTTTCACAAACCAGTTATCCACCAGCGACAGGAGGATATAAAGCAGGATAATGGCTGCCAAAGCCGGTAGCCATAAAATAGCCAGCAGGATCACAGCACATACAACAAGCAGGTAACGCATGCTGTTTTCCCTGAAACCGAAGGATGATAATTTGAGGGAAAACATCGGAAGGTTGCAAACCAGCATGAAGCAGGATAAAACGATTGTAACAAGGAGGAAGGGCAGGCTAAAGGCGATTTCCTGAAGGAACGGAAACCGGGATTCCGAGGCAAAACCAAGAGCAATAATAAACAGTGCATTGGCGGGTGTGGGCAGTCCCCGGAAACTTTTCACCTGTTTCAGGTCGAGATTGAATTTGGCCAGCCGCAGGGCCGAAAATGCAGCTACCAGAAAAGGACTGTACAAAATCACCACCTGCCAGGGAAGGAGATCCCCGGATCCGGGCAAGGATCCTCCGGTAAAAGAAAAAAGGATTAGCCTGTAAAGGATCATGGCAGGGGCTACTCCAAAACTGATCACATCGGCGAGTGAATCAAGCTGCTTGCCAAATTCCGATATACTGTGCAAAAGCCGGGCTGCCATGCCATCAACAAAGTCAAGTGCGGCAGAGATCAGGACAAAATATCCGGCCAGGGTCAGGTCACCCCGCGTGGTGGAAATGACAACGGAAATGCATCCGGAAATAAGTGCCAGACTGGTAATAAAGCTGGGCAATCCCTTTGCAATAATTTTCATGTGATTCAGTTATATAAAAGAAACCCTAAATTAAGGATGTTTTTGAATGGTGTGTACATAATTGGGGTTATTTTCCTATTTTTGTTCTTCACACAGTCTGACTAAATGGATCCTTGCATAATTTCAAATTTCACTTAAGCTTTAAAGGGATGAAAATTGCTGTCGATTTTGATGGAACCATCGTTGAACATCGTTATCCCCAGATAGGGGAAGAAAAATTGTTTGCATTTGAAACACTGAAACAATTGCAGAAACTGGGACACCAGCTGATCCTCTGGACATTCCGGCACGGAAAAGAACTGGATGAGGCAGTGGAATTCTGTCAGAAAAAAGGCATTGTTTTTTATGCAATCAATAAAAGCTACCCCGAAGAGGTTTTCGAAGTCGAAAACTTCAGCCGGAAGATTGATGTGGATCTGTTTATTGACGACAGAAACGTGGGTGGATTTCCTGGCTGGAGTGAAATCTGGCAGATGCTGAATCCCGACTATGCGGATTCGGAATATAATGAACTCAGTAGTCTCGCCCGCGGTAATACCCGCGTGGGAAGCCGGCTGAAAAAGCTTTTCCAGTAGTTCCCCTGGCTGAAAAATATGGTTGCCTCCTTTAGAATAACCCGTGTGGTGCCGGCAGTATTACTGATCCTGCTGCTAAGCTGTTGCCGCAAACATGCCCCGGGTCATAATGCCCCGGAAGCCAGCGTGCGTCCTTCCATTACAAGGGTGACCAGTCCAAAAAACGGCACAATCATCACCTGCGGTGATTCGGTAAAGATCAGCCTTGCACCCCCAGTTACCGGGAACAAAGTGGATTCAGTGGTCATTACCGCCGGAAAAAACCCGGTGCTCCGGTTAAAAGGAAAAACGGACGGTTATTGGCATTCAGGAAAAAACAAGGTTGGCCAGATTACCTTAAAAATACAGGTTTATTACAATGACTCCCTCGAGGAATCCCATGCAGCAAGCCTGGTTATCCTGTCGGATGTTGTGCCTCAAAAATATACCTGCCGCGTAATCAGCCAGTATCCTCATGATGCCGATGCCTATACCCAGGGACTCATCTATGAGAATGGCAAATTGTTTGAGAGCACGGGGCTCGAAGAAAAATCCTCCGTCCGTATTGTGAATATAAGCACAGGTAAGCCGGAAAAGATGGTGGCACTGGGAAAGGAATTCTTTGGCGAGGGCATTGCCCTTTTCAAGGACCAGATATACCAGGTCACCTACAAATCGCAGGTTGGATTTGTTTATGATAAAAACACCCTGGAGCAGATCAGGAGTTTCGACTACCAGATCAGGGAAGGATGGGGACTTACCACCGATGGACAGTACCTTGTGATGAGCGACGGCTCCTCTCAATTGTATTTCATTGAACCTGAATTTTTTACACAGGTCGACAAAATTGATGTATTCGATAATAAGGGCATGATCCCGTCGCTGAATGAACTGGAATTTATTCAATGGAAAAATACTGGCCAATGTGTATGGCGAGAGTTACATCGTAATGATCGACCCGGGGTCCGGCAAGGTATTGGGAAAACTGGACCTTAAGTCCCTCCTGCCAAAAGGATCGGCAGGGGACCTCGACAGGGTGCTCAATGGCATCGCTTACAATCCGCAGACAGGACATCTGTATGTTACCGGCAAGCATTGGCCTGTTTTATATGAAATTAGCCTAAGTCCGTCTCTCTGATCAATTTGATTTACAGCATTTTACACTAGGATGTTCGCTGTCAGGCAACTGACCTGTTTTGTTAATAACTTGTTCATAAATGCGAATTGATTGTTTACAAATGGGAGAATTAAAAAAAATTTCATTGGCTTATTAAATTGTATTTTTGAAGCCGCACAAGTCGCGGACAATTCACAAAACAGCAACCGATTTTTTACATGGGAAAAATAATTGCCATTGCCAACCAAAAAGGGGCGTGGGTAAAACCACCACCACCATAAATCTCGCAGCGAGTCTTGCCGTTCTTGAAAAAAAAGTATTGATGATCGATGCTGACCCGCAGGCCAATGCAACTTCAGGATCCGGATTTGATGTGAAAAATATCAAGACAAGCATTTACGAATGTCTGATTGATGAGGTCAATCCCAATGATATTATTTTGAACAGTGAAATTGAGGGACTCGACCTGTTGCCATCGCATATCGACCTGGTGGGCGCGGAAATTGAAATGCTGAATATGCCCAACCGGGAAAGAATGCTGAAGGCAGTGATTGACAAAATTGAGAAAAAGTACGATTATATTCTGATTGACTGTTCTCCATCCCTGGGATTGATCACGGTGAATTCACTTACAGCCGCGAATTCTATTATGATCCCTGTACAATGCGAATATTTTGCCCTGGAGGGACTCGGAAAACTACTGAATACGATAAAGATTATACAGAGCCGGCTGAACCCTGATCTCGAAATCGAAGGATTTGTCCTCACCATGTATGACTCGCGCCTGCGGCTTTCAAACCAGGTGGTAGAAGAGGTCAGACGTCATTTTCAGCAAATGGTATTCGATACAATTATTCAACGTAATGTGAAGATCAGTGAGGCCCCCAGTTTTGGCAAACCCGTGATCATGTATGACGCAGAGTCAAAGGGCTCGTTGAACTACCTGAACCTGGGACGGGAATTGCTGCAGAAAAACGGTGACACCCGAATTCCCCAGAACCAAAAAACCATTGATTAACCATTATGACAAAGAAAAATTCACTTGGAAGAGGCCTCGGTGCCCTGATCGAAGAAGCCGAACCGGAAGTGCAAAAGGTGGTAGGCGGTACCAAAGTCGATATTCGTCTTGTTGATGCCAATCCTTTTCAACCCAGGACGGTTTTTGACCAGGAAGCCCTTGACGAGTTAACCGCTTCCATAAAGGAGCTGGGAGTTATCCAGCCCATCACGGTAAGGGAAATGGAAACCGGCCGGTATCAGCTTATAACCGGCGAACGTCGTTTCAGAGCCGCTATTTCGGCCGGACTTACGCAAATACCTGCCTACATTCGCACAGCCGATGACCAGGGAATGCTTGAAATGGCCCTGGTTGAAAATATCCAGCGCGAAGACCTGAATGCTGTGGACATCGCCATCAGCTATCAACGGCTCGTTGAAGAATGCTCCCTCACCCAGGAAAACCTCAGCCTCCGCGTTGGCAAAAAAAGGGCCACCGTGGCAAATTACCTCCGGCTTTTAAAGCTTCCTGCCGAAATTCAGGTTGGATTACGCGAAAACAAGATAACCATGGGCCACGCCAGGGCACTGGTTGCCATTGAGGATCATCACGATCAGATCAACTTGTTCTACAGGATCATTGAGGAAGAACTATCCGTACGAAAAGCAGAAGAACTCGCCCGGAAAATAGAGGATGGCGCCATTCATCGCGATAAGCCGAAACCACCTGTTCAGCCTACACTTCCGCAGCCGTACGAGGAACTGAAAAACCAGCTGGCCGACTTCTTTCATACGGATATTGAATTCCGCCGCAATGGAAAAGGCACGGGAAAAATAATTATCCCCTTTGCCTCCGATGATGAACTCGAAAGAATTATCGGTATATTTGACCGGTTAAAAGATTAAACCGGTTGTTCAACCTGAAGAATATTTTTACCTGCATTCTGTGTGCAGGTGTTTATTTGTTGGATTTTTGCCCCGTGTCAGCACAGGAGGCAGATACTGCATCCGTAAAACCGGTCGTTAAAACCCATAGCCCCAGCAGGGCGGTTATCATGTCCGCCATTATTCCCGGACTAGGCCAGGCATACAATAAAAAATACTGGAAGATTCCTATAATTTATGGAGCCGGAGGTTCGTTTGCTTATTTTCTGGGATACTTCCAGGATAAATACGTAAAATTCAGAACGGCTTACACGAATGGCGAAGAAGGCCAGCAATACCTTATCGACGGAAAATGGTATGATTACGGTTCCTTATCAACGGGCGAGAATTATTACAGGCGTTATCGCGATCTCAACGCACTTGGCATTGGTGCCATTTATTTTCTCAACATTGTGGACGCCATGATCGACGCTCATTTTTTTTACTATGATGTTTCCGACAACCTGACCATGCATATCCAACCTGCTGTTTTTAACAATCCCGGGGCTACATCATCGCTTGGACTACAAATTAATTTCTTATTTTAATTATTTTTGCGAAAAATCTGAATTATGCGGAAACTTGTTTCATTGCTTTTCCTGGCAATATCCCTGACCTTACTATATTCCTCTCCCCTGTTTGCACAAAAAGAAACCACTCCTGCGTTTGCGGAAGACACAACGATTATTGACGCTGAATTTCGATGAAAATCTCGACAGCCTGCTGAACCTGTATTATGTTGGCCACTCCATCTCGCAAAATCCGGAGTTCTGGAATTCGGAAGCCGACAGCCTGATCCCTGATTTTTCCGATTCCGTGTACATTGACCGCCTCAAGAAAATTCCCACCGTTGTTGACCTTACCTATAATTCAATTGTAAGAAGATATATCGAGGTATATACCCGCCAGAAAAGAGGATCCGTGGAGGTAATGCTTGGCCTGTCGCAATATTATTTCCCCATTTTCGATGACATCTACGATTACTATGATGTCCCCAATGAAATGAAATACATGTCCATCATCGAATCTGCCCTGAATCCCCGTGCTTATTCCCGCACAAGGGCAGTCGGCCTCTGGCAGTTCATGTATGGAACCGGAAAACAATACGGGCTTACAATCAATTCCCTTGTGGATGACCGGCGCGATCCGATAAAATCAACCTATGCTGCTGCCCGGTATGTTAAGGATCTGTATGCGATATACGGCGACTGGACCCTTGTAATCGCAGCCTATAACTGCGGGCCCGGAAATGTGAACAAGGCCATCCGCCGGTCAGGTGGAAAGAGAAATTACTGGGACATCTATTATTATCTTCCCCGTGAAACCCGCGGACATGTGCCCGCCTTTATCGCCGCAACCTATGTAATGAACTATTACAGGGAACATAACCTGAAGCCTGCCCCGGTGAGCTTTCCCATTGCCAGTGACACAATCATCATTACCCGCAACCTCCATATGGCCCAGGTTTCGGAAGTGCTGGGAATTCCCCTGCCCCTGCTGCACGACATGAATCCGCAGTACCGCACAGATATTATTCCCGCAGGTACGTCGGGCAAACAGGTTTTGCGCCTGCCACTTGAACAAACCGCCCGCTTTATAGACATGGAAAAAGAAATTTATGCCTATAAGGATTCTGTTTACTTTAATCCCGAAAAGGTGGTTGTCAACCCCACTTCAGTTGATTCACGGGGAATTGAGGAACCTCCTCCCGGAAATTATGCCAAGCTCACGTATACTGTTAAATCCGGTGACAACCTTGGCTTCATCTCAACCTGGTACAATGTGCGCACCTCGGATATCCGTTATTGGAACAATATCCGGCGCAATACGATCAGGGCAGGCCAGAAGCTCTCCATTTATGTGCCACGCAGTAAGGTCAGCCGGTACCAGGATATAAACCAGATGACCTTTGCAGAAAAACAAAACCGCGTGGGAAAACCGATTACGGCCCAGGTTGAAACAACACCCGCCCCTCCTGTCACAACCAGCAGTGATTACGTCCTCTATACGGTGAAACAGGGCGATACCATCTGGGATATAATTAAAAAATATCCGGGAGTTACCCAGAGTGAGATCATGAGGCTCAATAACATGTCCGACGCCAGCAAACTCAAAGCAGGCCAGCAAATTAAAATCAAGCCCAAATCCTGAAACGGAGACCTCTGTAATTTCGTATAAGATAGTAACAAGTGACGAGTAACGAGCAACGAGCAGTGACTGGCAATGACTGGTTCCTGGTCTGACTCGTCACTCGTCACTCGTCACTCGTAACACTAATATGAAACCAAGGGCCACATTCCTGTTCCTGATCTCTGTATTCTCCCTGCTAACCGCAGCTGCCCTGTATTTTCCCGAAGATGGTATCCTTCTCGGCAACAACCTCCGCCTGCAGTTCATTTCAAAGAAAGACCTGCTTTCAGGCACGGACAACGGATATGCCAATATAAACCCGCTGCTGAAACACCAGCAATACCTGTCCGATTCTGTTCTTGCCTCTCTTGCCCAGAGCAACGAAGCCGGGTTAAATGTAAGGGGTGCCAGTACCGACAGCCTCCTGAAAAGCATCACCCGCATCGAATACCCGGATAATGATTCCACCGTGCTTTACCCGTTTTTTGAATCGCTGATGAATGTGCAGAAAAACGGCAGCCTCATCCGGATCATGCATTACGGGGATTCCCAGATTGAGGATGACCGCATCACCTCCCTGCTGAGAAATAAGCTGCAAATCCGTTTCGGAGGCTCAGGGGCCGGACTTGTACCCGTCGCACAGCCCTATCCGTATTCATTTTCCATGCGGCAATCGAACTCTGCGAACTGGAAACGGTTCGCCGGTTTCGGAAGGCGGGATACAACTATTAAACACCGCCGGTATGGCGCGCTGGCCAGCTATTGCAGTTACCGCTCCCCGGGGAATGCTCCTTCGCCCGATACAGTGGGTGCCTGGGTGAGGTTCCGGTCAGCCTCCACTTCCTATGCGAACACCCGTTCATTTTACCAGTGCCGGGTTTTTTACAGCCAGAACAGGGAACCCTTCTTAAATGAGATCTACCAGGATGGCAAACGGGTGGATGCCGAAATTCTTCCGTCAGCAAAACGATTGCAGGTCATTCGCTGGAACCTCGACAGGCCGGCCAGAGATATTACACTTACCTTCAAGGGAAAGTCAAGTCCCGAAATATACGGTGTGGCCCTCGATGGCCAGAGCGGCGTGGCAGTGGACAATATCCCCATGCGGGGATGCTCCGGGCTATTCTTTACGTCCCTCGATGAGCAACTGATGCGCGACATGTACAGGGAACTGAATGTAAAACTGTTCATTCTTCAGTTCGGCGGGAATTTTGTGCCGGCCGGACTCCCTAACTTTGACGGATATGAACGATGGTTTGAAAAACAGCTGAGACTGATCAGGAAAGTATGCCCTGATGCTGCCATCCTTGTCATGGGCGTGGCGGACATGTCGCAGAAAGACAAGACAAAGTACGTTACAAATCCCAATGTAGTAAAGGTACGGGATGCCCTTCGCACGGCTGCTTTTCGCAATGGGGCCGCATTCTGGGATACCTATGAGGCCATGGGAGGACAAAATTCAATGCCTTCGTGGGTATTTGCCGACCCGCCGCTGGCTTCGGAGGATTTCGTACATTTTAACCTGCGCGGGGCCAGAACAATTGGCGGCATGTTTTACAACGCTTTTATTCTTGACTATAACCGGTACGAAAACCAGGTGATGTTAAACCGCAAAAACGATATGAATGCAAGCTTCCCTACGGCAGATATTTCTTTTTAACGCGGATGCACCGCTTATTTTCACCCGGCTTTACTTCTGGGGGTTTTTCCTCGTCGTGCTGCTGTTGTATTCCATTGTCTATAAACGAAAAACATTACGGAATACCTACCTGTGGCTCGTTTCGCTTTTCTTTTATTACAAAACGGGCGGACTCTTCCTGTTCATCCTTGTCTTTTCAACTGTGGTGGATTACTTCATCGGGCTTGCCATTTATTACACCCGTCCGAAAGGCCGGGAAAAAAGCCTGGCTCGCACTCAGCCTGATAATTACCCTGTCGGTGCTGGCCTTTTTCAAATACGATCTTTTTTTAACGGAAACGCTGAATACACTGCTGGGAACCCACTTCCAGGTTGTTAACCATGGCGCCGCCTGGTCCAACCTGTTTATGGGCACTCACTTTGAAATCGGCAAACTGCTGCCTCCGGTGGGCATTTCATTCTTTACCTTCCAAACCATCAGTTATTCCATTGATGTGTACAGGGGTTCCATTAAACCGGTCACCCGGCTTACTGATTACGGCTTTTTTGTCTCCTTTTTCCCGCAGCTCGTGGCAGGGCCTATTGTAAGAGCCTCGCAGTTCATTCCCCAGATCTATAAAGATTATTCGCTCACAAAGGAAGAGTTCGGGCTGGCGCTGTTCATGATCCTGAAAGGATTATTCAAAAAACTGGTGATCGGGGATTTCATTGCAGTCAACCTCATCGATCGGGTTTTTGCGAATCCGGGGCTGTATTCCGGTTTTGAGAACCTGATGGGATTGTTCGGATATTCCCTGCAGGTATATTGCGATTTTTCAGGATATACCGATATTGCCACCGGTCTGGCCCTGCTGATGGGATTCCGCCTGCCGCAGAACTTCAATTCTCCTTACAAGGCGAGGAATGTAGGCGATTTCTGGAAACGGTGGCACATGTCGCTTTCCTCCTGGCTGAAAGATTATCTCTACATTCCCATGGGCGGGAACCGGGGAGCCTCTGCTTTCACTTATATCAGTCTCACCCTGGTACTTGCCTTTGTGGTGCTGATATCGGGAAATATCATGCTTGTTCCGGTTTTTGCAGGCATACTGGCCGTCACGGGACTTGTCATGTATTTTTCACCGCCCGTTCGAAAGTCAGTCAGTACGAATATCAACCTGATGATGACCATGGTGATCGGCGGACTATGGCATGGCGCCAGCTGGATGTTTGTCATCTGGGGAGGACTGAACGGACTGGGACTGATCGTATACAAGATGTGGCGAAAGATCAGTCCATGGGAAAGCTCCAACCATTGGGCCGTCAACATCTGGAAAATCTTCCTGACATTTACCTTCATCACCTTCACCCGTATCTGGTTCCGGAGTGAATCCATGCAGGGCGCCGCCGATATGATTTACCAGATAGCCTACCAGTTCGGCTGGGCGGAAATTCCCGCCATGCTGATTGCCTACCACAGTGCCCTGGCCATCATGGTGCTTGGCTTCACCCTTCACTGGCTTTCCGGATCATTCAAGGAAAAGGCCATGAACCTGTTTATCGCCACCCCCGTTTACCTCCAGGCCGTCCTCAGCACCCTGGTGGTCTTCATCATCTACCAGTCCATCTCCGCCAGCCTCCAGCCGTTTATTTATTTCAGGTTTTAGTCCGGTACGCTGACCGCCGTCGGTAGTAAAAGCCCCGTAAACATATATCCACCTGCGGGATCAGCGAGATCAGCGGGGAAATGGCTGTTCCAAAATAATTTTGTTAAATTTATACCAAAATCACCCGACCCATACATGACTGAAAATCCCGAAATAAGCCTGGTAATTCCCCTGTACAACGAGGAGGAAAATCTTCAGGCCCTTTACCGGGAACTGGTTTCTGTTATCAATGAGATCAACCGGCCGGCTGAAGTCATTTTTGTGGATGACGGCAGCCGTGACAAATCATTTCAAATGGTTAAGGAATTAAGCATCCAGGATAACCGGATCAGCGGCATTTCCCTTTCCCGGAACTTCGGGCACCAGGTTGCCCTGACTGCCGGATTGCAGCATGCCCGGGGCGAAATGGTGATCACCCTGGATGCTGACCTTCAGCACCCGCCTAAAGAAATACCGCGTCTCATTGAACAGTACAACCTGGGATTTGATATCGTAAACACCCGCCGCATCGATACAGCGGAAATAGGATATTTCAAGAAAACCTCATCCAGGCTCTTTTACAGGATGATCAACCGCATTTCGGAGGTTCCCATTACCGAGTCATCTTCCGATTTCAGGCTGATGAGCCGCAAGGCACTTGACAGTTTCCTCCAGTTTACGGAAAGAGGCCGGTTTACGCGTGGATTGGTCAGCTGGATGGGCTTCCGGCAAACGGTGATCGATTACATTTGTCCGCCCCGCTTTGCCGGAAAATCAAAATATACCCTTCGCAAGATGCTGCATTTTGCTGCAGACGGGATCACTGCTTTTTCCGCTAAACCTCTTCGGATGGCCTCGTATGTGGGGGTGATCGTTTTCCTGCTCGGATTGCTCTATGCGGTGTATGCCATCATCCGGCATATTTCAGGAGAGACTATCCCCGGCTGGACCTCCCTGCTGGTGACCGTTTTGCTCCTTGGAGGTATTCAGCTGCTTACCCTGGGCGTTATCGGCGAGTATCTGGCCCGCATTTTCAATGAATCCAAATCGCGGCCCCTGTACTTCATCAAAGACCAGACAAGTTAAATGATCCGCAATCTTTCGAAACCGGCCGGATTTATAATCACTGCCCTGCTTTCGCTGGCCATTTTGTCTGTATTTTACGGCAACCTGTTCAACAAGCTGAACCGGGTATGCTTTGCCAGTGGCGGTGATGGCATGCAGAGCTATATCAATATGGATTACCACATTAGGGTTGACACGGACTTACATGCGCTGCAATTCCATGAATTATCCCTACGGAGAGCATGTTTTCTTCACCAATAACCAGCCCCTCATCAGCAATACGGTCAAATTCATATCCCAGAACATCGTTGACATCTCTGATTATACGCTGGGTATTCTGAATTTCACGATGCTGTTCTGCCTTGTGATCGCCCCCCTGATCCTGTACCTGATCTTCACCGGAGTTGGCGTGGGCCCTGTTCTCTCAATCCTTGCTTCAGTGGGAATTACCTATCTCAGCCCGCAAATTGACCGCTTTGGCGGGCATTTCAACCTGTGCTATGTATGTGTGATCCCCCTGATGATCTACCTGGTGATGCAATTTTTCAAAAAGCCGGGATTTCTGCTCACTTTCCTGATCTTCCTCACGGCAATGGCCGCCGCATTGACCCATTTCTATTTTTATGGCTTCCTGGCCGTCCTGCTCCTGTTTTTCTATGGTGCTTACCTGGCCGGCAAATGAACAGATCTTTTCAAAAAAATACATGTGGGCAGTACATCTCTTCATCCAGCTTATACTTGCCCTTTCTTATTTTACAGGCCTTTTACATCAGCGACCATGTAACCGACCGGCCAGGATATCCCTGGGGATTCCTATATTACAGGGCTTATCCGCAAAGCATCTTTCTGCCGTTTAATAAACCGTACGGACAGTTTTTACATCGTTTTATCAATACAAACTTTATCGACTGGGAAGGCTTTGCCTTTGTGGGATTGATGGCGACAACAGGTATGGTTATTTTTCTTATCCGCACGTTCATAAAGACCCTTGCCGGCCGTTTCCGGGAAATCTGGAAAGTAACAACCAATACACAATTGAATATCCTTTTCTGGGCGTCATTGGTATTGCTGTTGTATTCCTTCGGACTGCCGTTTATCCTGGGATTGGAATGGCTGATCGACCTCATCGGCCCGGTGCGGCAGATGCGTGGAATAGCCCGCTTCTCCTGGCTCTTTTATTATGTAATGAACATCGTGACAGTTTACTGGCTATGGGAAGGATGGAAAAAGGCCAACCGTAAACATTGGGCGCTGGGGTTGCTAATTGTGTCCATGTTCATTCTTCTTTATGATGCCTATTACCAGGTAAGGAACCGGGGCAAAAGCCTTGAAAACAACATACCCTCCCTCGTGGACCGGAATCTTACGGAACCGGAAAACCAGTGGATAAAGAGACATGATCTTTCCCGTTACCAGGCACTGATCCCCATGCCCTACTACCACATCGGATCCGAAAACATCTGGATTGACGGGGGCTGCGACATCGTTCCGGCCAGCTTCATTGCCATAAAGAACTCTAAACTTCCCAGCCTGGGCGTCATGCTGAGCCGGACTTCCATCAGCCAGACAGTGGAAAATGTTTCCCTCATGCTGGGGCCTTCTTCCAACGCACTCCACCTGGACAGGTTCCCCTCAGAAAAACCATTTCTGCTCATGGCAGCCCGCTGCGATCTGCTTTCTGAACATGAAAAACAAATGATCGGCCGCAGCAGGTGGATCGATTCAACAGGCCGTTTCGACCTGTATGAAATGCCCTTTCAGGCCTTTCAGGATATTGCCGATTCCATTGCCGGTGCAGTTGCCAATGAATACACTACACTCAGGCTTTTTGACCATTTTGGATTCAAATCAACGGATTCCATCCTGAACTTCAAGTTCAGAAACTTCGACAGCATTCCCAACACGGATGCTTTTGAAGGTGCAGGATGCTACCAGGGGAGGGCAAAGGATTTCAATGAAATCTTCTCAGGAAGGATCCCGGCCGCAGATACTTCGCGGACCTATGTTCTGTCCTTCTGGATGAACAATATCCGCAGCGATCTGTATGCAAGAACTGTTGTGATCCTTACTGAAACCGACACATCAGGAAAGGCTGTATTCTATGAGGTCTATCCGGTATACAAGCATCTGGGCATTATAGAAGGCAACTGGGCGCTGGTAAATATGGAATTCCGACTGAAATCCCCCGAAAACATTATTTCCGCTTCGGTTCAAAACACAATTCTTCGGAACAAACCGCTGCAGATAGATGATCTGCTGATTGCCCCCCGGGATGAAAATATCTATTTTAAATCTTCGCACGGATTATCCCGGAATAACAGATATTTCTAAAGTCAGCAATATGAAGGATAGCATCAGCAAGGCCCGGGATAACCGTCTTCCCGTTATAATCATCTTACTATTCAGCATCCTTTACCTTGTAATGGCTTTTTGCAATCATTATTTTTTCCGCACCTGGGCATGGGATTATGGAACCTACAACTTTTCATTCTGGGATTATGCCCATTTTCGCATCAGTCCGAGTCCGGTCCTGCTTCCCAACATGATCCTGCTGCAGGATCATTTCTCCTTTACACTCATGTTGCTCGCTCCATTTTACTGGACCCTGAACTGGCTACTGGGAACTTACACCTTATCCGTTGTTCAGATAATTCTTGTTGCCATCGGTGGGATGGCCCTGTATAAACTGATCGAGTTCAAGACGTCAAACCGGATTTTGTCTATACTTGCCATGCTACAGTATTTTACAATTTACGGAAGATGGGCCTCATTTTGTACACCCTGTAATATTGCTATTATTGCATCCTCTGCTATCCCGGTTTTTTTATACTATTTTGAAAAAAGGAAATTCACCGGTGCCTGGCTTACCCTTATTTTTATTTTGCTGGCCCGGGAGGATACGGCATTATGGATGCTGTTCGTCGGGTTGTTTCTTATTATTGAACACCGGAAAGAAAGGGACCTGCTGAAAACCTCCATCCTGATGATAACCGTTTCAGTCCTGTATTTTATCCTTGTCTTCAAGGTATTTATACCCCTTCTTGAAGCGCCCGGAATAAAATATGTTCTGTTCAACTATTCCGCTCTCGGCAAAAATCCGGCGGAGGCATTCCGGTTTATCCTCACCCATCCGTTCAGGGCAATTGAGCTGCTGTTTGTGAACCACAGCGGTGAACCTGCCTATGATGGAGTAAAGGCTGAGTTTTATTACGTGTACATGCTCTGCGGGGGTTTCGTATTGTTGCTAAGGCCCCGGTATATACTGCTCTTTATCCCGCTTGTCCTTAAAAAAATGTACAATGACGTGCCGGTCAGGTGGAGCATAGAATCCTTTTATTCCATTGAATTTGTTTCCATGCTGCCAATCGCCGTATTTCTGATTATTTCTGAGATAAAAAACAAGCTGGCCCGGAATATAATTACCATCCTGGTTTGTATTAACACGCTATGGGTCACAACCTATAAGCTGCTTGAAAAAGATCGGGTGCTGAATTATGATAATACCAATTTTGCATTTTATAGAAGTTCAATGTATAAATCGCCCTTACCCGTGCGTGATATTCATAATAAACTGCAGATGATCCCCCCGGATGCAGCGGTTTCGTCAAGCGGCACAATAAATCCCCACCTGATGCTTCGCATGAAGAACTATTATTTTCCGCATGTGTATGATGCCACTTATATTGCTGTGATGAATGGAAGGGATACCTGGCCAATGGATAAGCCAACCTTCAGAAAAGAAATAAACAAATACCTCCAGTCGCCGGATTGGGAAAAACTGGTGGATGATTCAACTATAATCATTTTGCGGAAAAAAATAAAATCTCCTCCTCCTCTAAATTGAAAAGGGCATAATATGGGGTCTTATTTAATTTCTCTGATAATATGTAAATCATCAAAATACACTGTGTCCTTACCTGAATTCCAGAGATAAATTTTCAATTCACCATTTGGCCAATTCTGAAATACTACAAACTTCATTTTCAATAGTTCCCAATCATTTTCTTTCTTCTCGGCTACGCAATCATAATTGTAATACCCCTTTTCAAGCGTTGAACAAGCAACTATCCCGGCATCATTATTTTGAGCCCTCCTCCATACTGAAATTTCAAATCGTTCACCGGCAACGACCTGTTTGATTATAGCCGTCATTCCATAAGGTGAATCTTTGGTTAACCTGATGGAATAATGGCCTCCATGAGCATATTGATTGCTTTGCAGATTGGCATTGTAAAACAATAAACCGGGTGAGGATAAAAATGCATCCTTATCAGGACTTAAACTTTCAGCATCACAGAAATATTCCAATGTCTTTTTCGGCTTTGAGGGTGTATGTATATTCTCTTTTTTCTCCTTTTTTAAAATCAATAAGGGAAAATTATCAACGAGGGTTCTCCAATTGCCATTATTCTGATAATAATTTAATGTGCTGTCGAATTCACTCTGATTCAGGGGATACGTATCCCTGTCGGTAAAAACTACGATATATTCAGCGTCAAGTACCTTTGGAAAATTATACACTTTGGGCCGGAAGGCAATATGAGGAGTTATTGTTCCTGATGCAGATATAATGGCTCCATCGGGGATTTGATTAATCTGATGATTTATTTCGCGGATATTGAAATTCGATTTATAAAAACTGCTTTTATAAAATGAATGTTTGCTGTCTGTCCAGAACACTGAACTTCCTTTATGATATTGCAACTTATAAACCGTAATAAAGACAGTTCCAAGGCTGACCAGAATGATCAAAACTGTCCGTACTGTTTTTGTTTTTATTTCTGAAAGAATCAAAAAAACAGCTATTGGAAGGATTGAAATAAATTCTACGGAATAAAAAGTGTCGGTACTCCACCGGAGAGGTTCGTCGTTCAGCATTTTTTTTGCCAGTAACGGAATGAATAACAGCAGGAATTTCGGTCTGTAGAACAGCAGGAACCCTCCACAGAGTAAATAAACATAATAGAATTCAAACTTAACATGATCAAATAAGGGGTTTCCGGAAGTATTAACGAAGAATAACCGGATCGTTTTTAAAGGATGCAGAATAATAAACTTTACTGCTTCTATGGGTCCTTTCCCCAGCGAAGAATAATTAAAAAGGCTGTACTTTTTATATTGAGTTTCAACCGAGGGAATCAGCACCGTAAAAACCAGCACAAAATAGGCGATTGATAAAAAGATAATAAAGAGGGAAGCCGTTCTGTATTCTTTTTCCCTGTAATGACTGACTAAAAGAAAAAGCCCGATAAAGACAGTCCATAAGGCCATATCCTCCCTGCAAATCAGAATGAATAGAAAAACAAGAGCCAACAACAGGTAGGACTTCTTTTCAAAATAATATAATAAGTACCGGGATCATTGAAGAAGCAATGATGGCAATATTACAGTCGGCATCCATCATTGTCCATCTGCCATATATGAATAAATACTGAATTAACGCAAGAATGGAAAGCAGTCTGTCGGATGTCTTCAGTTCAATCAGTTTGTAGGTAAACCACCCTCCCAAAAGGATTATAAGGACCTGAACATAAAGCAGCGTATAGGTACCTGTTAACCATCCGAAAAGCCAGTAAAATGGCATCAAAACAAGTAAGGTAAGGGAAAAATGATCCTGGATAAGTTTCATGTTGTCGACAAAAAACAGGGGACACACACTGAAACGAAAATGGGCATAATCATAAAACGCAAAATTATAAAGGCCGTAATCGAAGCCATACGTGCGGAAAAAATAATGATTACAGAAAGCGATAATAAAATATATGCATCCAAATAATGCTAAAACAAGGTTGGGCCCTGTTTTCTTAAGAATTGAATTATTATAGATGCCCGATAAAATTCCCATTGTACATTAATTGTTATAAAAGATTTCAATTGATCCACCCCGGCTATATTTCTGAAAGCAGGCTATTCGGTGCCGGGCTGTAATTGAAATAATGCTTCATTAGACGATTCTATCTGATATACCTTAACGGCTATCCAGTGCATTCCTTTTTCATTCTGATTGATCAAACCGGTTATCTCATCCAGTTTCTCTTTTGAATATTCTGCAATATAAAGCATATAACTCGTTCCCTCCCGTAAGAAAACAGATGGAGAAATTTCATTACGGCCGGCATAAAATACCTTTCCCCAGGGAAAATATAAATAGGTTGACGGATAAATACGGTTCATCTTCTCAAAAATATAAGGACCATATTTTCCGCTCATATGAATTCCAAAGGTAAGGGCGTACTCTACCGCAGAACACCCATAATAGGAGGGGCATATGATCAAGGGTCCCTGAGATCGGTGTTCTTTATACATCCACCAGGATTCCTTCAGTATTTTTCTTCTGTCCTCCCTGAGAGAAAGTTGCCGGTATGACCTGGGTATGATATTGACAAGAATAAGGATCCCAAGTATTATAATTCCCGTTTTCAGCCGCTGATACAAAGGCGGGAATATTTGCCCTAACATACTTCCGGCCAATACGATTACAGGAACTGTCAGCAGAATCGATGGCAACATATAGTGAAACGCAAAATGCTTGGCTGTAATCAGGTAATTGAAAATGACCACCAATATGGCTGCAATAGCCAGCTTTATTTTCAAAGGTTCACGACGAATTCCCTCTTTCCTTACAAATAAGTATAGTATTAAACTCACTATTAAAATGATCAGTGAAACAAGCAGATAGGGTGAATTCACAAGCTGAAGCTTCAAATGCGCGAAAAACTCATTCCAGTGAACAACCCCGCGATCCCCCGTTCCATAAATCCCTGTATGAGTGACAATGTTCTTAACCCAGTAATAGAACTCTTCATATTTATAAAGGATTGGGAAGGCAAACATAAAAAAGGAAATAACTGACGTAAAGGCAAACAACAGCCTGTCCTTCCAGCCGGACAGAATGATCAGCGGTATTACTACAAAGGGAATAAGTGTAAGTTTAACAGCCACACATAATCCTGTCAGAATTCCGGAAGCCAGGCCGTACCATATCCAGCTAAACCTGGATTTCTTGCCACTATTCATGCTGATTACCAATATTATCCATAAACAAATGAGGGTCAGCATTAAAGACTCGGGAGTTAGCCTTGCGAGGGTTTCCAATCCCAGGGTTTGTACAAAGGGAATCAACTGAAGGAATACTGCCAGTGATATGTTCCTCGTCTTTTTAAATGTAAAAAGTCCCAGGAGATATAATAAAATCGCACCCAGCAGATTGATGATGAAAATGGTTGCCTTTATATATAATTCAGGATTTTTGATAACTTCAGTAAGAATATCCTGTCCCGGTGTGAACACATGTATGGTGCGGATAACGGCTGCAATTAAAACTATAAGGGGAGTTCCCGGATGATCTACATAGAAAATGTCCGGTTTATGATCTGCCAAAACAGCCCCGTTAAAGAGATAAGCATATTCAGGGTCAACACTTTTTAAAAAGAAATCTCCCGTGGTGTACAGGTAAAGCATCCCTGTCAGGAAAAGAAGCGCTGGAAAAACAACAAGCCACCAGGCATTCAGGGTTTTTTTATCCATCGAATCAGGTAATGGATGTACTATTTTATTTTGATATGGGTTGCGCATAAGCAGCCACATCCGGAGCGGTAATCTCCTTGTCGCACAGGATGATCAGACGTTCCAGCACATTCCTGAATTCGCGGATATTCCCGGTCCAGGTAATTTTTTGCAATTCGGTTAAGGCATCAGGCTGGATCAGCATTTTGGGACGGCCATATTCCGAGCTGATCAGCTCATTGAAATGGTCGGCCAGCAGGGGAATGTCGTCGATGCGGTCATTGAGGGAAGGAACATGGATGATGATCACCGAAAGCCGGTGATACAGGTCCTCCCGGAAATTTTTCTGACTGATCTCTTCCTTCAGGTTTTTGTTGGTAGCGGTAATAACCCTTACATCCACATCAATATCCTTGTCGCTTCCCACCCGTGAGATCTTATGCTCCTGCAGCGCCCTCAGCACCTTGGCCTGGGCCGACAGGCTCATATCGCCCACCTCATCCAGGAAAAGTGTTCCGCCATGGGCCTGCTCGAACTTGCCCTTCCGCTGTTTGATGGCAGATGTAAAGGCTCCCTTTTCATGCCCGAACAATTCGCTTTCAATCAAGTTCGGAAGGAATTGCGGCACAATTCACCTCCACAAAAGGCATGTTTGCCCGGGCGCTTTTTTCATGAAGCCACCGTGCCACCAGTTCCTTGCCGGTTCCGTTATCGCCGGTGATCAGTACACGGGCATCCGTGGGAGCCACGCGCTCGATCATTTCCTTTACCCGGGCAATACTTTCTGATTCCCCCACAATATCGTATGTCTTGCTGATCTTCCGCTTCAGCACCCTGGTTTCTGTCACCAGCTCATTCCGTTCCGTGGCATTGCGCATGGTAACCAGCAGCCTGTTCAGGTCGAGGGGCTTTTCAATAAAATCATAGGCCCCTTTTTTGATTGCTTCCACGGCTGTATCAATATTGCCGTGTCCGGAAATCATGATGATGGGTATGTCGCGTGACAAAGCATGCATTTTTTCCAGCACTTCAATGCCGTCCATGCCGGGCATTTTAATATCACACAGAACAATGTCGTAATCGCCTTTTTCGAAAAATTCAAGCCCCTCAACGCCATTGGTAGCCAGGTCAACCTTATGGCTTTCGTACTCAAGTACTTCCTGAAGGGTATTACGAATACTTTTTTCGTCGTCAATGACGAGTATGTTTGCCATCTCTGTAATTTAAAAGTGACTTGGGTTAAAACACCGTAAACCGGACTATTGTTTTATGGTCTGAAGGGAAAGTAATTCATATACAACGCCCTCCTTCAGGGCAAAGTTGGATTGAATCATCTCACGCAATTTCAGCTTTTGCAAAATGAATTTCACCACCAGGGTGGCCACCACGATCATTTCGAGCCGCATGCTTTCGAGCCCCTTCATTTGCTTCCGCTCCTTGAGCGTTGAATTGATCAGCTTCTGGTATAAATTTTCAAAATCAGTGAGATCAATTACATTGGATTCAGGCGACAGGGAGGTACCGGATTCAAAATTGGGATCATCGGCCCGGATCATGGCTGCAATAGTTTCAAAAGAACCTGATGCGCCAATCAGCGTGGTGATTTTATGTTTTTTGAATTCCTCAAACAGGTCGGATAACCTTTCTTCGAGGTAATTGGAAATAAACTCAATCTCCTCGATGGATATGGGATCCGACGGCTTGAATTTTGAGAGCAGCCGGGCCACACCCAGCGGATAACTCTTCTTCCAGAAAATATGGTCCTTGTCGGCAATTATAAATTCATTGCTTCCCCCGCCAATATCCAGAATCAGTACTTTTTCCTCGCTGAGCCTCACGGCCTGCTTCACTCCATAATATATCAGCTCTGCCTCCCGTTCGCCATTGATTATCTCAACGTCGATTCCGCAGCGCTGTTTCGCCAGTTTTACAAACTGGTCGCCGTTGCGGGCGCTGCGAATCGCCGAAGTCGCAAAGGCATATGTTTTTTCAACCTTGTATTCACTAATTGTCTGCAAATGCCGTTCAAGGGCATTCAAGCCACGAGTGATGGCATCCGGGCGGATTTCCTTTTTATCAATACCACTTTTGCCTAGTTTAACAGGCAGTTTATTGTTATAAAGGATCTTATAACCCTGATCTTCTCCCATGTCAACAATGAGCAGGTTGAAAGTATTGGTACCCAGATCAATGACAGCTATGCGCATAAACAGGAAAATATAAAATCCGAAAAAAATGACTTTCTTAATCCCACTAAAGTACAGATTTTAATTTAAATTATGAATTATGAATTATGAATTATGAACTGAACCCTCCATTCATCATTCATAATTCATCATTCATAATTCTCCTAAGATTTATATCTTATCCACTTCCACAGTTCCTTGTACGAAACCTTTTTCCCATACATCAGGATGCCGGTGCGGTAAATTTTGGCGGCCAGCCAGGTGGAACCAATAAAGGTAAGTATAAGAATGGCAGCGGACGAAAGCAACTGTGTAACCGGCACACCAAAGGGAATCCGGGCCATCATCACGATCGGTGATGTGAGCGGAATAAGTGAAAAAATGACTGCAATCTTTCCCGATGGATTCAGGAAGGAATTGGCCATGACCAGCAAGCCCAGGATAAGGGGAATCGTGATGGGCAGCATGAATTGCTGCGTATCCGTCTCGTTGTCCGATGCCGCGCCAACTGCCGCGAAAAGTGAACCATAAAGAAGGAATCCTCCCAGGAAATAAAAGACAAAGGCCAGGATAATCAGCACCCAATTGACCTGTCCCAGCTGCTTCAGGGCTCCCCCGAGAAATCCCCGGGTACTGTCATCATTTGGAGCAGGAGTGGCAAGCCTGTTCCTGTGCGCTCTCATTGCTATTGCTGCTCATAATGCTGTTCGCCGGGGCAGCCTGTTCTGTCTTTACCGTATTCTTGTCCGGTGATAAAAACCTTTGCAGTGAACATGGTAATGCCATAGGTAAGCATCATCCAGGCCACAAACTGGGTAAGTCCGATCAGCCCGATGCCAATGATCTTTCCCATCATCAACTGAAAGGGAGTCACCGATGAAACGATAACTTCCACAATCCGGCTTGTTTTTTCTTCAAGAACACCCCGCATTACCTGTGCGCCGAACAGGAAAATAAAGAAATAGATCAGGAAGCCCCCCGCATATCCCAGTCCGCGTTTGGCACCTGTGGTATCGATCTGTTTGCTGGGCCAGTTTTTCCATTCAACCTGCTGCAGCTGAACCTTGGTTTGAAGCGATTGTATCTCGGAAGCCGGAATATTTTTAACGATCAGCTTATTCTTAAAAAGAAAATCTTCCAGTGATTTGGTGATGTGCACTTCCATCCCGATGCTGGGCGGTTTTCGGTAAAAAAGCTCAACCGATGCGGTACTTCCGGATGAAATAATCGTTTGGGGAAGGTAAAGCACTCCCTCATACTGTGTTTCATTGAATGCTTTCAATATGTCGGTCAGCCTCACGCTTCCCAGGTAGGTGAATTTAATATTCTCCCGGTTGGGAATAATATCCCTGAAAAACTGAAGGGAATCCGGAACAGGCTGACCGTTTGCGTCTGCTTCAACCACTGCAATTTCCTTTACATCCTTATCCTCAAGCGTTGTCAGCCAGGCGGGTCCGATTATCAGTGCAGCAAATAAAACCGGTCCCAGGATGGTCATTATAATAAACGATTTTTTTCGTACCCGGGTGGAGTATTCACGCCCGATGATGAGGGCTATCTTATTCATGTTCTTCGGGTTTTAAAATGAGGTTTTGAGCTTTCACCACGTGGATGAAGATTTCGTTCATTGTAGGGATCACTTCATTGAAAGAAGTAATGGAGGCCAGGGGCATCACCAGTTTCAGCAGGTCGTTCCCTGTCTTTTTTTCCGATGCATTGATTCTGATCCGGTGCATATTTCTTTCTTCATGATGGTCCACCAGGGTGAAGTTACCGTCGAGTTTATTCAAAACATCGGAAGCATCTCCTTCAAATCCGATTTCAAACAGGTTTGACCGGTGACTCATTTTGATATCATGGACGTTGCCTTCAAGGATCGTCCTTGACTTGTTGATGAGGGTGATGTTGTCGCAAAGTTCCTCCACAGAACCCATATCATGGGTGGAAAATATGATGGTTGATCCCTTCTTTTTGAGTTCCAGGATTTCCTGTTTCATCAGGTTGGCATTGATCGGGTCGAAACCGCTGAAAGGCTCGTCAAATATGAGCAATTTTGGTTCATGCAGGATGGTTGTAACAAACTGCACCTTTTGCTGCATGCCCTTGGAGAGTTCCTCCACTTTTTTGTCCCACCACGCCTGGATTTCAAATTTGATAAACCAGTATTTGAGCCTTTTCATGGCCTCATCCCGGCTCAGGCCTTTCAGCCGGGCCAGGTACAGGGCCTGTTCGCCCACTTTCATCTTTTTATACAAACCCCTTTCTTCGGGCAGATAGCCAATAGAGGCAATATCCTCCGCGGCCAGCTTTCGACCGTTCAGGAAAAGCTCTCCCTCATCGGGAGCCGTGATCTGATTGATAATCCGAAGAAGGGTTGTTTTGCCGGCACCGTTGGGTCCAAGCAAGCCGAAGACCGTTGCCTCCGGAACATTGATCGAAACCTTGTCCAGCGCAAGATGATTAGAATATCGCTTGACGATATCCTTTGCAGAAAAAAGGTACATGTATTTTCAGAATTGGAACGTTACACTTCGAGGTATCGAATTTAACCAATTACTCGAAATAGTTCTTCATTCTGTCGAAAAAATTACGGTCTCCGGATCCGGGATTGGGCTTGAAGTTTTCCGACTCGTCCAGTTTTTCCAGGATCCTTTTCTCTTCCTTGCTGAGGCTTTTGGGTATCCATACATTGATGCTGACCAGGAGGTCGCCCCTGTTGTAGGAATTTACCTCGGGCAATCCCTTGCCGCGAAGCCGAAGGATCTTCCCCGGTTGTGTTCCGGCTTCTACCTTGATTTTAACTTTTCCGTCGAGGGTGGGGATTTCAACCTGTCCGCCCAGGGATGCCTGGCTCAGGGAAACATATAAATTAAAAAGCAGGTCATTCCCGTCACGGATCAGGTCGCTATGCGGTTCCTCCTCGATTATAACCAGCAGGTCGCCATTGATACCTCCGCGGCGTGCGGCATTCCCTTTTCCTGAAACAGAAAGCTGCATGCCTTCCGCAACACCGGCAGGAATTTTTACCGAGATCACTTCTTCACCGCGCATCACGCCTTCTCCTGCACATTTATTGCATTTGTTTGTGATGGTCTTGCCCTCTCCGTTGCAGGCCGGACAAACGGTAGTGGTCTGCATCTGGCCCAGGAAGGTATTGGTTACCCGGGTCACCTGTCCCGAACCCCGGCAGGTACTGCAGGTGTTATATGCACTTCCGCCTTTGGCGCCTGTGCCTGAGCATTCGTCGCAACTGATATATTTTGAAACCTTGAGCTTCTTTTCAACCCCTTTTTCGATTTCTTCGAGGGTGAGTTTCACTTTTACCCGGAGATTGGTTCCCCTGGAAACCTGACGACCTCCCCGGCTGCCACGCTGACCGGATCCGCCAAACCCGCCGAACCCCAGATCACTGAAAATATCACCAAAATGGGAAAAAATATCATCCATCGACATGCCGTCCGCGCTGTATCCACCACTGGCCGAGGATCCAACGCCGGCATGGCCGAACTGGTCATACCTGGCCTTTTTCTGCGGATCGCTCAGTACCTCATAGGCTTCTGCAGCTTCCTTGAACTTGTCTTCCGACGCTTTATCCCCCGGATTCCGGTCGGGATGAAATTTTAATGCCTGCTGACGGTAAGCCTTTTTAATTTCCTCTGCCGATGCATTTTTTGAAACATCCAGTATTTCGTAAAAATCGCGTTTTGTCATGGTAAATTTCCCCTGGTTATTTGTCCGGTATGGTTATTGAATTATTCCCCGATAACCACCTTGGGGTATCTGATCACCTTATCGTGCAGGAAATAACCTTTCTCAATCACATCCACTACTTTCCCCTTCAGGCTCTCATCAGCAACCGGAATTTTGGTCACCGCCTCATGAAAATCTGTATTGAAATCCTGGTTTATCGATTCGATCTCCCGGATTCCCTGCTGCTGAAGAAATTCCCTGAACCGGCCATAGATCAGGTTCATGCCCTGTTTTATGGCTTCCAGGTCTCCTGAAATATTGACAGCAGCAAGTCCTCTTTCAAAATCATCCATAACCGGAATAATCTTTCTTCAACAGATCGTCGGATGCTGTCTTGATCATCTCCATCTTTTCCTTGTGGGTACGCTTGCGGTAATTGTCAAACTCGGCTGAAAGCCTGAGATATTTGTCCTGCAGCTCCGCATTTTTATCCGTACATTCCTTCAGTTCACTCTGCATTTTCTGCACATCCGGTTCCACGCTATCTGTCTGATCTATATTTGTTTGCACATCAGGTCCCCCAACCGGGTCAACACCCGGATGATTGATTGCTTCCGCAGTTTTTGATGAGGCCTTTTTTGTCTTGTTCTCTTGTTTCATTCCTTCAATTTTTTTCCTTACACGTTCAGTTCTCTTACGTGATCAACATGATCCTTCCCCAAAAGTAATTTCCGTTCTGCAAAATACTTGCCATTTTGCAGAAAGCGACAAATTGACAGTTCGGAGTAACTTATTGTTCCAGACTTTTAATCATGCTTTCCAGAGTTTCGGCCCTGAGGTCCCGGGCGATTATCACGCCGTCTCCGTTAAGCAGGAAATTGGTGGGAATTGCGGATATCTGGTATATTTTGGCGGCATCTGAATACCAGCCTTTCAGGTCACTGACATGATTTTCCCATACCAGCCCGTCTTCCTGAATGGCGTCGGTCCAGCGCGACTGCTTGGTGTCAAGCGAAACACTGTAAATTGTAAATCCCTTGCCCTCTGTGAAGTTTGCGTCTTTATACTGCTGGTAAACCTTCACAATATTTGGATTTTCCATCCGGCAAGGCAAACACCACGATGCCCAGAAATCAACCAGCACCATTTTCCCACGCAGGGATGACAACGGGATGACCTTTCCGTCGGGAGACGAAAATGCCAGGTCAGGCGCCATTTTTCCGATTTCAAGTCCTATTTCGGTCGTCGGTTTTGTCTTTTTTGGGGATGGATTGCGGTTGCAACCAGCAAGGGTCAGGATGGCCAGTAAGGCTAGCAGCGAATAAGTTCTGATCACGATAATTTTTTAATTAGTACCGGGCAAAATTACACTAAAAAATTTAAGTTCTGCGGTTCCGAAGTTCTGCAGTTGAAAAAGTTGAATGGTGAATGGTGAATAGTGAATAGTGAATCCTGCTATAAGATTCTTTGTGTCTTTGTGCCTTCGTGGCAAAAGAAGCATTTGAAATTAACTCAGTATCGTGGCAAAAAAGCATTGTAATCAAAACTCTGTGGCTCTCTGTGAATACTCCGTGAAACTCTGTGTAACAATAAAACCGAATGCAATGAGGTTCACAATTTATTTACTATTTTTAATCCCCAACTATAAAACCATGGACAAAATACTCGGATTCCTTGCCCCAACCATCATTGCCCTCCTGATTTTCATTTTAAACGCCATTCTTCCCGGCCGGTGGGTTGCCGGTTATATTACCCGTCCGGATTCAAATGAAAAAATGCGGTATCACCTCAACGGGATTTTCGTGTTTATTGTGCTTTTAGTTACGTGGTTTGTGCTGGGGTATTTAAAGATAATGCCATTCAACTGGCTTTACACGTATCGCTGGTATGGACTTGCCGGTGCATGCCTGCTCGGCATCATTTTTAGCCTGTCTGTTGTTTTACCCTACCCTCCGGTGAGAAAATCATTTTTTGCCGATCTCTTTTTTGGCCGGATAGGAAATCTCCAGCTATGCAATGGCAGGGTAGATGCAAAAATGTGGCTATACCTTTACGGGGCAACCTTTCTTGCATTAAATGCCCTGAGTTTCATGGCTCAACATCATATTCAATTCGGGAATCTTGCATCTCCCGGCATTTTCCTGTCGACTCTCCTCCTCATGTATTTCCTTGTCGATTACCTCACCTTTGAAGAAGTCCACCTTTACACATATGATCTGTTTGCCGAAAACGTAGGCTTCAAGCTGGGCTGGGGATGCATCCTCTTCTATCCGTATTTTTATGCCATCTTCCTGTGGTCCACCGTTCCTTTGCCTGATCCCCATACTCCTGCCTGGCTGCTGGTAATCTATGCTCTCCTTTTCTTCACCGGCTGGGTGCTGTCCCGTGGCGCCAACCTGCAAAAATATTTTTTCAAAAAAGATCCGGGCAGACCATTCCTGGGAATTGTTCCTGAAACCATCAGCGATGGAAAGCATACCCTGCTGGTGAATGGATTCTGGGGTATCAGCCGCCATGTTAATTACCTTGGAGAAATATTGATGGGAACCGGCATCATTTTATGTGTCGGTTACCCGGCCATGATCTGGCCCTGGCTCTACCCGCTGTACTATGTGGCACTGTTGTTCACCCGCCAGGTGGATGATAACCGCAGATGCGCAAAGAAGTATGGAGCCCTTTGGGAAACTTATGTGAAAAAGGTTCCCTATAGAATCATCCCCTTTATTTATTAACCTGCAGCCGGTACATTTTACGGGTTGTGTCGCCCATGATGTTGATGGCAGCTTTGCGCGGAAGTATCTTTTGCATGAAAAAGGTGGCAATACGGTTACCTCTTCCGGCAATGAATGAGGGTTGCCTGCCCAGCCGCTCAAGGCATTCCTTTGCCACCTCCGGTGGTGCCTGAACCCTGGGCGCCAGGAAGGAGGTTTTTCCAGGTTGTGTTTCAATATAGTTGAGCGTGGAAGTGGCCCCGGCGCAACAGGCGATTATATCCACGCCGCTATCTTTCCATTCATACCACAGGCTTTCGGCCATGACCCTGTTAAACGCCTTGGTGGCCGCATACATGGATAAAAAACCGCTTCCCTGGAACCCCGCCAGGGAGGCCATTAAAACAATGCCCCCGCATCCTTTGGCAAGCATCTTCCCTCCGAAAACATGCAGCATATTCACGGGGGTGAGCATATTGGCCTGTGCCATTTGCCTGTGATTTTCAGCGGAATTTTTAATAAAAGGGCCTATATAGGAGAGGGCAGCATTATATACGAGAAGGTTGATCTCAATCCCGTCAAGGGCTTCTTCAATTTGCCGTGTGGCATTTTCTGCTGACAGGTCGCAGGGAATACAGATTGTACGGATGCCAAATCTCTTCTCAAGTGATCCGGCGAATTGCTGCAAGGGACCTTCCCGGCGTGCAATCAACACAAGGTCCATACCCTCCTGCAGCCAGGCAGGTGGCAAATGCCGCCCCGATTCCTTCCGATGCTCCGGCAACCAATGCGGTCGGTCCGTATTTTTCTTTAAGATTCCTTTTATTTTTCATAAAAACCTTCTGATTCAAAAATACATAAATAAAAGTTCTGCGGTTCTGTAGTTCTGCAGTTCTGCGGTCCAATTCAGGTATTAATCGCTCAAATCATTTGAATTTAAACTGATTATCTCTAAATTTAATCTAACATTTTCTTTTCAATCAACCCTAAATTAAACATTAATGAAACCACAAAAGCTGAATCGAAGAAACTTCCTTGCCAGCTCTTCTCTTGGTTTGATGGGCGGTGCAAGTTTGATAACTGCTAAATTCTTTCAACCAGCAAATCCTGGCGGGCCATTAAACGATATCCGCATTAAGGAATACAGGGTACTCGGACGTACAGGATTTAAAGCCTCGGATATAGGATGCGGTCCTGCCCTGATATCAAATGAGAATTTATTGAAAGCGGTTATCAGCGCCGGGGTAAACTGCATCGACACGGCTGAATTCTATGGCAATGGGAATAACGAATTAATGGTTGGAAAGGCCATCAAAGGTTTTGAAAGGGATTCCCTTTTTATCAATACCAAATTAAGAGTAACCGCGAATGATACGAAAGACGATATATTGGCCAGAGCCCAGAAATGCCTCGAACGCCTTGATACCAGTTATCTCGATGGCTTTATGCTTTGGAATGCAGATTCAGTTAAACTATTAAGGAACGATGCCTTTCACCAGGCTTTTAAACAGCTTAAAAGTGAAGGTAAGGTCAAATATTGTGCTGTATCCTATCATGGTGCTTTCTGGTATGACAACCCGAAGGAATCCATGGAGGAGGTACTTGTGAATGCAGCCGAAGACGGTCGCTTTGACCTGGTATTGCTTGTGTATAATTTTGTCCAGAAACAGATGGGAGAAAACATCCTGAGTGCCTGCAGGAAAAACAATGTTGGGACGGCAATAATGAAAACAGAACCATTTGGCGGGTCCCTCCTGGAAATGATTGAACATATTGAAACGTTAAAAAAGGAAGGAAAACCGGTCTCGGATAAGGAACAGATTATGTATGACAAACGCCATCAGGTTATGAAGGATGCAGAACCCTTTGTCAATAAATACCAGTTAAATGATGCTGCCTCACGAAGGAATGCTTCCATCCGGTTCATCCTTGACAACCCGGATGCTCATTCAATCCTGGTTTCTTTCAAAAACTTTGAAGAAATTGAAGAATATATCCCCCTGTCGGGTACGCGTTTAACAGCTGAAAACCGTTCCGTCATCAACGCCCTGAGCAAAGATTTCAGTGCCATATATTGCCGCCATGCCTGTGGATTATGTGAAACCAGATGCCCTGCAAGGGTTTCTGTGAATGCCATCATGCGGTACAATCACTATTTTATGGCTCAGGCAAAAGAAAAATTCGCTATCCAAAAATACAATGAGATCCCTGGTAATAAAGCATCTGGCTGTGCGGATTGCGAAGGATTCTGTGAAAAAGCCTGTCCATATGGCGTAAAAATTCAGACGCTCCTTTCAATTGCACACAAAAATCTTTCCCTGGCGTAAACCACCAACCCAACGGGGGTCCAACCAACCCTAAAAGCATTATTCTTCCTAGTCCCTTGTCCCTGGTCCCTATCTTGTACTGTCCTTTGAATCCGGAACACCCGCTTTCTCATTTACCGCCAGTTTCGTATTCATGACCGGACTTCCCGACAATCTTCCGCCGGATGTTGTATCCATACCAGATACCGGTGGCATAACCAGCATCCCTGGCCACAAATAAATATCCGTTAAAGCAGGATAAGGAATACCCGTAGTTTCCATTTGACAAGGTAAGTGATGTAACAAAGGTACCCTGCGTGATTATAAAGATAAACGGTGCCTGTGGCAGGATCCCAGGTATAAAAATAATCAGCATCAACGGCAACTGCACCATCCGCGCCGCCAATGCCATAATTCAGCCCGTTAAAGGTGTCTACCAGGGATCCGTCAGACAATTTGTACTGTTTTAAAGTTCCTTTGTTGAATGCATAAAGAAACTGGCCGTCATCGCTCATGGCCACGCTGCTCTGGTAATAATCATACAGGTTGGGAAGGGCCTTGACAAATGTTCCGCTTGCCAGGCTGGTAATCTTATAAATATTCCGTTCAGACACGTTGCTTTCGAATCCTGAAACATATAAATTCCCGTCTGCTGTATTATACATGATGCTTCTCATGTCAATGGCAATGGGATAGGAAGTGATCGAATCGCCGGTGAGAGTATATTTATTGATCCTCCCCACAGTATAATTTCCTCCATTACAGGTATAAAGATATTTGCCGTCGGAAGCAATGCCCATGTTATGATTACCCGGTCTGTCCTTAAATGCAATCTCCAGTACCGGATCATGTAGTTTCAATATTTCATTTCCTGTGGGAAAATCCTTCCAGGCAGGCAAACCGCTCACCATCGTCAAAATCTGTCCATCATTCCCCTTGGGCAAAGCTTTCCAACCGGTACCATCAAAAAAGAGAAGATCGCCTGCAACCGGGGTTGCAGACAGTTTTAGCAGACCGGAGGGCAAACTGGTGGTTTCTGCATATAAGGCATATGGTACACTTAACAACTGGCTGGTACCTGTAATTGTATAATTTGTACCCCCGGCCGGATCGATTTCCGTTTTCAGGAAATAGGGCCCTTTTTCCCAATGTATTGTATCAAATTTGCCTGATACTACCGTTCCGTCACCAATTGCAAGGGTCACAAGTCCATTTTCATTGGTTGTGGTTTCATGTGTTTCAACGTACACTGCGGCTCCAAATTCGTTGGATCTGTAAAACCTGTATTCTGAATCCAACGTTGCTGTTTTTCAGCAATTCACCGTTTGAATTTCTAACAATGGCCTGGAAACTTAGTTTATTGGGCGCCTGTGAAAACAGGCCGGATACAATTAAAATCAAACTTAAAAACGTAATTATTCTCTTCATGGCTGGTTAGTTTTAGTGATTTTAAAAATCATAACCTCTGTTGACTTATCCAATACCTTAAGAAGGTATGTAGTTGGTTTGTAATGCTTTAGCGAAATATTGGTCTCTGCATCCCCGATGAAAGCTTCTTCAAGTACTTTCCCGTTCAGATCAATCAACTGATACTTCATATTTTCAATCTGATCGTTATGGATCTTCAATATCAGAAAATCCGTGGCCGGATTAGGATAGGCCTCACATTCCAGGGTAATTGACTTGCCTGGGTCCAACTGGGTTACAACATGTATTTCAAAAGGCTGCAGAACTCCCTCATATACTGTTCCGGAGCTGCTAACAATAGAAGAATAGCTTGTTTGCCCTGAAACAAAACTAACAGTACCTCCAGATCCTGTCACCGTTTCCTCCGGCTGAGGATATTGCCTGCTGAGCGTAAGAGAAAGTCCCGCTGCAGACAGCCATGCATAAACAGCCAACTATTTTGATCATGGTGGAAAGATTTTAGGTTTTGAAAACTAATGGGAAGTGGGATGAAGCCTGCTGGGAATAAAACCAGACTCCCGGGTTAGAAAATTAATAACAAACATGAATATGCGATGGTTCAACGGAAGGCAGAACAAATTCAAAAAATCAGGCCATCCTGAACAATGACCTGCCTGAATTGTTTTCTATATGCTTATTTATCAATAAAATACCAAATAAAATTAACCTTGAAAACACAATATAATTTTTTGATGTTGATTGTGCTTTCAACATCTTCTTTATATTCAACGGCCCAGGATCCGGGCGTTCTGACCCCCTTTGCCGCCGGGTTTACCAGTCCCGTTATAATTACTCATGCGGGTGACAGCCGACTGTTTGTGGTCAATCAGCCGGGATCAGTTTTTATTGTGGATTCGGCGGGTACTGTTAATCCTGAACCCTACCTGGACATAACAGCCAGGGTAACTTTTGGAGGAGAGCAGGGCTTATTGGGGCTGGCCTTCCATCCGGATTATACCCATAACGGGTATTTCTATGTAAACTATATCGGTGCCGGGGACAGCACACATATTTCAAGGTTTACCCTGAGTACAGGTAACCCGGATAAGGCCGATCCGCAAAGCGAAATGAAAATCATGACCATTGCACAGCCCTATAAAAATCACAATGGCGGAAACCTGGCCTTTGGGCCGGATGGCTACCTGTATATCGGACTGGGTGATGGAGGATCGGGGGGAGACCCTGAAAACAGGGCACAGAATCCGCTTGTATTTTTGGGAAAGATTCTCCGCATCGATGTGGATCATGGAAATCCCTATACTATTCCGGACAGCAATCCATTTTATGCTTTCAGCTCGGTCCGGAATGAAATCTGGGCCATGGGCCTGCGAAATCCCTGGCGGTTCAGCTTTGACAGGAAGACCGGAGATCTGTGGATTGGCGATGTGGGACAAAATGTATGGGAGGAAATTGACTTTCAGCCTGCAGGAAGCCATGGAGGGGAAAACTACGGATGGCGATGCTATGAGGGCGATCAGCCGTTCAACCTGGAAGGGTGTGACCCGGCTGATTCATTTACTTTCCCGGTGTATACCTATCCTCATGGCGAAGAATGTTCAGTGACCGGAGGATTTGTATACAGGGGTGATTCCTTATCCCCTTATTATGGAAAGTATTTTTTTGCGGATTACTGTTCGAACCGGATCTGGACCTTACATAAGGATTCGACAGGATGGGTAAGAGAGGATTTCGGGCAGTTTCCCGGAAACGGATTCAGCACTTTCGGGGAAGACATCAAGGGAGAATTATATGTGGCAGGTCATTCCAACGGTATCATTTACAGGATCTCAAGTCGCGCCACAAACCTCCCCCCTGAAAAAGAACTATCCGGTATTCAGTTTTTCAATGATCCGGTATCCCGGAAATTCCGACTGGAAATAAACAACGACATTACACAGGGGGCTATTTTAAGTATTTATGATATGCAGGGTGCGGTTCGCTTCAGGGACAGAATCACCGATGAAAAATATGAATTCAACACCAGCCGGTTACCTTATGGAGTTTACCTCATAAACCTCACGATAAGCGGAAAATACTGGACGCATAAATTAATTGTGGAAAGATAGATAGTAAGTTATGCAGTTTTGCAGTTTTGCAGTGAAGTTCAGGAGTTAATCACCCATTTCCATTCTCCAATTGTTACTACAATAAAACCATGGACTCATTCCAGCTTAAAGCCATTCAGGCTCCGCTAAAGCAGCAATATAGGGAGGACCCTGCATCCGCCCGTATAACCCTGCATGCAGAAGGCCGCCTGAAGGAAGGCATTGCATGCGACGTCACCAATGGAAAAGATCTTATTAAAGCAGGATTGCACCCGGCCACAGGAGGTGACGGCAGCCTGGTTTGTTCAGCGGAATTATTGCTTGAGGCTTTGGCCAGCTGTGCCGGCGTTACGTTGAATGCCGTATCAACCGCCATGGATATTCATCTGGAAAATGCCCGGGTTATCGTGGATGGCGACCTGGATTTCAGAGGTACCCTGGGTGTATCCCGTGAAACACCGGTAGGATTTACCGTCATCCGGATAAAGTTTGAAATTCAAACAAAGGAACCTGACAAAATTCCGAAGTTAATTGAACTCACTGAGCGCTATTGCGTGGTTTTTCAAACCCTCCGAACTCCGCCCCAAATTTCCGTCTTGATTGTTTAACCGTTGGGTTTTCAATATTTCGCCTTTATAATTGCCAAAGAACCCGACGTCCTCTGTGAAAAACTCTGTGCCCCCTGTGGCTAAATTATGGCGCTACAGTAAAGCCCAACAATGAAAAGGAATCTTCAAGGGCCACTTTGGCAGCAAACCAGGTTCCCCCGGGAAATATAATACGTTTGCCTGAAGTAACCCCCTCCGGATGGGGAGCTAATCGAAGGGCGTGGAAAATGTTTTTCGGTTTATTCTTATTAGGGACGAGTTTTTAAAAAAATGAACAAAATACCGTGAATTTTATTAATAGGAAAAACACTTTCTAGTATTCATCTAAACTTATTAAAATGGCAATACAGGAAATTTCAAAATCCAGAAAAATCACAGCCTGGATCATTGCAGGGCTGTTGACTGCCCTTTATCTCTTTAGTGCCTCAGGTAAATTATTCCTCCATCCGGAGGAAATGGAAAAGATACATTTAGCAAACTGGCGGATCATAATCGCCCTGGGAGAAATTAGCTCTTCACTTTTGTTCCTATTCCCGAAAACAAATCTTTACGGGACATTTTTGCTCAGTTCATACATGGGTGGAGCAATTATTATTCACATGACCGGGGGAATCAGTATTGTATTGCCTGTAGTCGTTTTGATCCTCGTGTGTCATAAACCGGATTTCTCAGAAATCCCCAGCTGCTGAGTAGTTAACGCCACCGGCAATCTTTTTCATGCCTAATTCCCTCCAAACACCCCTTTAATAGCTTTCAGATAGGCATCGTCATATTTCTTTTCCGGTAAAAGGTAGCTTCCTTCGGTCCATTCATTCCATGAATTAATCACCAGGATCTTATGTTTGGGATTGTATGCATCCAGAAAGGTCTTCGCTTCTTCCAACTGCTTCCGGAAAGCCTCCGGGGTGTTGCCAGTCAGTACAGGTGTCCACGGATAGTCTTTTAATTCAAACCGGTCGCTTTGCATACATCTTGGACTTGCATCCCATCCCATCGATACATTGGGAGTGTAGATTATTTCAGGATAATCTTTGGAAAACTTGTACCAGTACTTTTTCATGGTCTCAAAGGCATCCTGGTATGGAACTGTCGGAAACCCGGCTTTTGAAATATCGAAATGATGCACATAACAATAGGTTGACACACTTTGCGGAGCCAGGATCGAGGTCATTTCGCGGGCATTCCCGGATTTGCCCGGCCCTGTGATCTGTGAGGCCAAATTATCATTGATCATCCAGCTCATGATGTTGAAATGAACTCCCGGAAGTCCTGCCTTCCTTGTCTTATCTTCAAGCAGATCAAGCGCCTTTTTTGCATTATCAATTCCCCCCAGGCCGTTTATGAAGGTGACGATCTCGTAAATGGAAAAATAGGGTTTCCCGTCAATTTTCCAGTAATTGGGCCGGGTAAAATAATTCTTAACTATATAGGTAGAAATGGTGTCCCACAGCCCCCATGATACCTCACCCTGTGTAAGGGCTACCCGGCCATTATCGAATGTTGCCGGCTGGATGTTCAGCCAGTCGTGATTTGCCCACATCAGGGCAAACTTTATCCGGTTCTGGTTAGGAGCCTTCAAAAAACCTTTTTCGAGTCCTTCCTGCAAATAGGGGCCTGTATTGGAATACCAATACCAGTCGTATATAAAACAGTCGATCCCGTTATCCGCAGCCAAATCAATCTCTTTTGCAGCCCAGGCAGGATCTGACTCATCGAAATATCCCCAGGTGGGGACCTTGGGTTGTTCATGCCCTTCAAAACGGGGTTTCGCAGCCTTCACTACCTCCCATTCAGTCCAGCCCTTCCCGTGCCACCGGGCGTTTATACTGTCAGGATGATAATTTGGAAAATAGTACACTGCCACCTCATAGTTGCCGGGTTTCGATTTTTCAGAGGATCCCTGGGCATTCAGGGATGTGGAAAAAAGAAAACAAATAGTAACCAGGATTGAAATTTTGTGAGTCATAATTTGAAAATTAAAGCGTCGTGGTCTCTGATTCAAAGATATGTTTTTGTTCGGATAAGGCTATGCCTGCGAACCTTTAATCACACGCTCCAGTAATATTTACAACAAAAGGTATGGCAGAGCCTTTGAGTCTCCTGTTTAAAAAACCATTTTTTGCTTTTGTGATATTGAAGCATAAACAATTCGTATATTTAATTTCATTTTCATATTACAATGAAATCAATCAAATTCTTGCTTACAATCTGGAAATTGTCACAAAGGGTAAAAACAATTTGAATTAAAGCGGATCTACATCCTTTTTTAAATGAATAGCAAAAAAGTAAAGCTCCTCCTCCTGTTATTACTGGTTCTTGCCCTTTTCATTTCCTGCATACATCCACTCTATCCCCATGAGATGTACCTGCAGCATTCAGCCACCGTCGTGATGATCGCATTCCTCTCTTATGTCTGTTATAAAAAATAACCTGTCGGACCTTTCATTTTTCTTAATTGTCCTGTTGACTTTGCTGCACGTTATCGGTGCACGGTGGATCTATTCTTATACTCCTTATGACAACTGGATCCAATCACTTTTTGGTTTTAGCCTGAATGAGCTTTTCCATTTTAAGAGGAACGATTATGACCGGTTCGTTCATATTATGTATGGCTTTTTGCTCGTAATCCCGCTATGTGAGATCTATAATACCTGGTTTAAAGTCCCTGCAAAACTAACCCGGCATATCGCTTTGCTGTTTGTACTGGCCACAAGCATGCTGTATGAAGTATTTGAATGGGGGCTTTCTGTTTTTCTGTCTCCTGATCAGGCAGATGCCTATAATGGTCAACAGGGTGATATGTGGGATGCTCAGAAAGATATGGCTTTGGCCATGGTTGGCGCAATCCTGATGATTTTAATCCTGAAAATTAAATCAAAGAAAAATGAAAGAAGTACTTAAATCTTCCGGTATCCCTGGCACAAAAACATGGATCCTTTCGGTGCTATATTTCCTCATTGGTATCCTCTACATCCTGCTGCCTGTAATCCCGCTTTCCCTTCCCCCGCTGGCCGTCAAGGCTCTTATAATACCCATTTTGATCATTGTATTTAAGGTTACCGTTAGGAATGGGAATACCCTTTCACACTGGCTCATTTTTGCAGCCCTGGTCTTTTCGTGGGCCGGGGACGTTGCGCTGGGGATTACCCGGCACCAGGAATCCATGTTTATACTGGGTCTTGTATGTTTTCTGCTCACCCATGTGCTCTATGTCATAGTCTTCTTCAGGACTGCAGGAAAAAACCTGCCTCCAAAAAAGTTTCTTTACTCAGTTATTCCGGTGCTATTATATGGAGTCGTACTGTTGTATATTCTATACGATGACCTGGGAGAATTGAAAATCCCGGTAATTATTTATACAACTGTAATCCTGGCCATGGTAGCCGCTGCCATAAACAGGATTGAAAAAGTAAACCGGACTAGTTTTTATTTGGTGCTCGTTGGGGCCGTGCTTTTTCTTTCATCTGATTCGATGTTAGCCATTAACAAATTCAGCAATCCATTCCCTTTTGCATCCCCGCTGATCATGTTCACTTATATTGCCGGTCAATACCTGATTGTGATGGGATACCTCAGACAAGGTTATTATGAGTCTCGAATTCTTCCTGCTTAATGAAGAAGCCTGTGAAAAGGAAAATTTTCCACATCCCGCATTCTTCCGGATTCAGATTTAAATTAAAGATCAGAGAATTATTCCCGGATAAGAAAAGTGATTAATGATTATTTAGACTTAATAAGAAAAAAGATAATATAAAACCAGTAAAACATTATGATTGTCCAAACTCTTTATCAAAGAGCCATACTATTTGCTGCCCGAAAACACAAGGACAGCGGAAATGTGATTACCGGCACTGATCTTCCATACCTGGTGCATGTATGTAATGTGGCAATGGAAATATTTATCGCAGCTTCGCAAACCACGGATTTTAACCTTGGCTTCGCAATCCAGGTAGCCCTGTTGCATGATACCCTGGAAGATACGTCAACAACTTTTGAAGAACTGCAAGAATTATTTGGAATAGATGTTGCACAAGGGGTTTTAGCCTTGTCAAAAAGTGATTCTTTCCGCCCCAAAGAAGACCAAATGATGGATTGCCTGCTCCGCATTAAAAATCAGTCAAAAGAAGTCTGGGCTGTCAAACTTGCGGACCGGATCACCAACCTTCAGCCTCCGCCGGTAAAATGGGATGCATTAAAAAGGCTGAATATCTGCAGGAAGCCCGGTTGATTTATAATGAACTTAAGGAAGGGAACAAGTATCTGGCTGCAAGGTTTAAAACACTGCTGACTGAATACAATAAGTATCTGTAATTATATTTTAAGAACCTCCCTCAAAGTCATCACCTTCAATTGGGTCAATACTTAATACGATTAATTGCACATATAATATCCAGGCTTATGGGTTCTTTTTTAGGTCCGAATATTTTCAATATTTCACAATTTTTTGAACTTTAATCCATTGATTGGTCTGAATCGAAACAGTATAAATCCCAGATTGAAGGTCATTAATATCAATCAAAATAACATTCTGATCCAAATCGATAAAAACTTGTTTATAAACAATGCTGCCATTGAGGTCAGTTATCTCTACAATGACACTTTCTGGACGAGAATTGCCAACTTTTATCCTTAATTGATCTTTTGCCGGATTAGGATAAATACACACAACACTTCCCTCATTATCGATCGCTGAAGTTGCATAATCATTTATAGTTAAAATACCATCAGTATACAGAAATTCATAATTATTATCGTATCCTCCGGTTAACGTGATAGGATATTCACCTGCAATACTTGAAGCATTGGCAACACAATTGATTTCTGGCATCATATCAATTACATCCTTATCATCATCATTAACAAACCCTGATAGACTAAACGTAAATTCAGGATTCTCAGTACCCTGTATCTTCGTTTTGTTGTCAGCAACAACAGAAATTAGAGCTTTATTAATATTTAGATATCCATTTACCAGAAAGATATTATAATTATTATCAATACCTCCTTCCAAACTAATCAAATAGCTTCCAACCGGAAATCTCCTGTCAGCAAGAGAATTTGCAGAAGGTAAATAATCCAAAAAGGTATAGTTGTCTCCATTCACAAATCCATCATACTGAATAGTAAAAACTGGGTTATCAGAACCATACAATTTTGATTTATTTTCCGCCGTTGCAACAACATTTCCTTTTGTAATAGATAAGATGCCAGTAATAAGAGTTATATTATAATTGTTATCGACACCTCCGCTTAATATTATAGGATAATTTCCCGGACTTGAATTTTTGCTTGCAGAAGTACTGGGCATGGGCAATACATCTAATACGGAACTATTTTCATAATTCATAAATCCAGAGTATGATACCAATAAATCAGGATTATCTACACCATAGCTTCTTGATACACTGATTGCCGAAGCCGTTAAATTAGCCTTGTTTACAGTCAGTAATTGTGATACATTATTTGCACTGGTATAATATTGGTTTCCCGGTTGGGATGCGGTTATATTACAAATTCCCGCACCTGTAATATGAATTTTCCCATCAACAATTGCTGCTACTGTTGAATTATCGCTGGTATATAATATGGGTAATCCGGAATTGCTGTAAGCACCAGGAAGAAAATCTAGTGTTCCATAAGTAGCGTTTAGAAGTGGATTAAAGGTGATTATTTGGTCTGTTTTAGTATTCCAGTCAATTTTGAGTGAATAATTCGTACACGAAAATTCACCATTAGTGCTGGTTATTTTGATAAAGTAATCTCCTATTCCACTGAGTCTTTGTACTATTTTTTCAGTTCCATTAGTTGAAGAATAATTAATAATATCACGATTTTCACTTAATAACTCTAACCGATAATCTTTGGGAGGATTATCCAACAATAATGTAAGTGTCCCATCTGAAGTATTACTAATTCTAAACATGTCCCAATCATCTGATGCATGAATCGTTCCATTTAGTAGTTTGGTAAACGATGAGGAACCTAAATTATCAATAGCATCTGCGTTGGCAAAACCTGATGAATTATTAGGTTCATATTCGTCTGTACAAAATGTTCCAGGATTCCAAGATAAATTAACCAGGTAATTATTGCATGATTTCACTTTATTGTAATTTGAAACCATAAAATAGTAAATTCCTGGTGTTGTTACAGAATAATTAAAGCTTTCATTTCCGGATGTGTGAGAACCTGTTATCCATGTTAGATTATGATCATCAATTTCAATGTCAATATTTGCTGGTGGATTATTCATAACCATTGAAAGAGTCCCAGTAGTTGTAATATTTAATTTAAAAATATCCACATCCTCTATATCGTCAATTGTACCTGTAATATTTTTAGCATATGATGAGGTACCCAATGTATTTATGAGTGAACTGGTTGCATTAAAAACCGTATTATTTGGTTCATAGGCATCCTTACATAAATTCGAAGGCGTCCAGCCTACATTAAGCGTATAGCTCACACAAGAAAATGATGTTTCCGGGTATGAACTAACTACTATGTAATAGTACCCTGAATTTGACAACTGCCAGTTTTTTTGTTCATTTGGGAGTTTAATCCCCATGAAATTGCGATCTGCATCATATACCTGGATGCTATAATTTGCAGGAGGATCGATGAGGTTAGCTTCAAGTGTGCCTGGGTTCGTTACATTTATTCTGTAAAAATCATAATCATCCGAAGGAGATACCGAACCATAAACTGTACCATAAATGGTCTTATTAATTGTTGAATTTCCAAAGTTGGTTTCAAAAATACTTGTATTTGCGACCGGGATATCATCATTTGGTTCATATGCATCAATGCAATTACTTCCAATCCCCGAAACAAGAACATTGGACGTGGGCGCTCCCGACGTAGTATTAGAAACATTCCCTGAATAGGACTTTGCTGTAGCTGGTGAAAATCTTACATAAACGGAACTATTAACAGTTCCATTTGTAGGTACAAAATTGCAAGAGCCTGCAAATGGCCCTGTGGGTGAAGAGGAAACCTGGAAACCTTCTGGTCCTGAAACAATTATATTTCCGGTTAGTCTTGTGCCCTGTAAATTGTATAATTTATACCCGGAATAATTGTTGACTAATAAACTTCCAAAGTCAAGCCTGGCTGGGCTTACCTGCAAAAGAGGCGAAGAAGCTGGTGTCCATGTTACATTTATTGTGTAGTTTGAACAAGAGAATTCATTATTCGGATATGATCCAACAATAATATAATAATATCCCAATGAGATAATCGGCCAACTTTTAGTATCGTTAGCATATTTAATTCCTATAAATTTATTGTTAGCATCATATAATTGAACGCAATAATTAGCAGGAGGATTATTTAATGAGACATTGAGTGTGCCTGGGTTGGTAACATTTATTCTAAAAAAGTCATAATCATCTTGGGGATAAATAGTACCCTGAATAGATTTGGTTGTACTTGTAATACTAGCCTCGGAAAGTAAGGTGATATTTGCTTTATCCGGCGTATCATTTGGCTCATATGCATCAGTACATCCCATTGGTTGCCAATTAAGATTCAACGAATAAAGCGAACATGAATAACTATTATTTTTACCTACAACGAGCAAATTATAGTAACCACTTGACAAAATATCATAATCAATATATTCACTATTATTAGTAGATGAGACCTTTAGAAGTTCACCTGATTGATTGTAGAGCATTAAATCAAAATCGGCAGGTGGATTTGGTAATTCTATTGTTATATGCCCTGGTAACGTAATATTTAATTGATAATAGTCTTTATCGGTTACGTTATGAATAGTACCGTATAAAGTTTTATAATACCCAGATGCACCCAATGAGCTAAAGGCATTAGTCGCGGGTGCATTTAATGTGTTATCGGGTTCATACGAATCTGGACAATTTTCAGGCTGAATTACCAAAGTAAAATAATCGCTATAATCCTTTATAGCATTATTCGTAGAGCTAACGATACATATTCTATAATCATTCCCTGGTTGCAATTCTGATGAAATAGGCCAGGTAAATGAACCATTGCTTGTAAGTAGAAGATGTAATCGTGGCCAAATATTCTTCTCCTTTATAAAGATAAATAATAACATTTTCAGAAATATTATCATTCCATGTTATTGCGTGTGATGTTTTGGTATACCAATTTGTTTCAATGTTTGGACTTGTCACGGTTATTACTGGATTTTGGGGAGTCGTAAATGGAACATCCAACCCATATCCTGTTCCTGCACTATTCTTTGCATAAGCTCTTACATGGTAGGTAACGCCTCCTGATAATCCTTCGATAGAGCTTGTAAAAGCCCCTGTCCCATCTCCATCGGATGTAAATAGATTTGCGACTTCAGGATTGGGACTGGTACTCCAGCATACTCCTCTATCCGTTACATGGGCGCCACCGTCGGATGTTATACTACCGCCACCGGTTGCTGAATTAGGGGATGTTGGTAAAATAGTTGATGTTATCACGGTGGGCAATACTGCAATTTCCTGAATAGTTATACTTCCATTATTATAATTGCAGGCTATAACTTCGGGTTTATTATTGGATAATTCTCTTTGTGTAGGAACATCGCTCCAGGAAATAATGGCAGATCCGCTAATGCCTGCATTCACTTTAAAATTCAGGTCAAAAAATTTACCTGACAGTATATTGATCAATGAGTTTTCCTCATTATAAACAAACGTAATTTTCCCATCCAGCGAAGTTATTTGAACATCCGAAGCACTTGTACCTCCACTCCAATTTGTACAGTTTACATAGGTAATTAGGTTTTTATTATAGGTTATGGTAAATTGAAATCCAGCCATATTAGAGATTCCAATTGCCTGGACTGGTATACTTACTGCGTTATTTGGAGTTCCATATACACTACCAATAGTTAATGAGGCTTGTGAGAATCCGATTTCACAATTACAAAATAAAATTATGGCACTTAGGACGATCCCTTGTAAAGTTTTCATGGAGATTATTTTAAATTTCTATTTTACATAATAAAATACATCATTAATATATATGCTATTTTATTATGGAGAATTTTCTGATAATACATTTATTGTTTTTATTGATTTTTGCTATATAGGGACCCACGGAAAGCATGCTGACATCAATAACTAATTTGTCAGAATTACAAGCAACTTCCAGAATATTTTTACCAACTAAATTATAGATGGTAATGGTTGAATTCTCAGCGTGAGATATAGTTAATATATCACTTGTGGGATTTGGATATGCCAATATTTCGTCTATATCAATTTTAGGTTCCGTATTAAGAGAAGGATAAAGTAATTTAACACCTTCAATAATCCTGTCATTGTAATCGCCAAATTCACCCTGTCCTGAAAAACTTAGTTTTAAATCTTTTGACAATTCCGGGTTAATGTCCTTTTTTAGTCTGAATCCTATTGTCATAAGTAAATCCTCATTGTTGAAATTGAGTGAATTAAGTGTGGAAAATACCATTCGAATAGTTCCGTCAACAATTGTGTAGAATAATTCTTCATTGTTGGAAACCATTTCTATTTTCTTCACTTCTAAGAAATCTGAAGGAAAAGTAAATTCTAAAGTTACAGACGACAAATCATGAATTGTCTTGTTAAGCTTGAACGGCACATCAAATTCACCATTTTCATTGAGTTTAATATCATCGTGCCCGACCGCAAATGCATCCGATGATGATTTTAATTCATTCAATGAATATGATCCATTTACATCACCAAAACATAAAGCCTGGATATTCTGCGTAACATCTGATCCATTTATATATATGGTTGGAGTTTCATATAACCAATCCCCAACAGAAAATTCCTGCCTCTGCCATCCGATTCTTTGTTTAATGATTGTAAGATCAGTAATGGTTGTTTGACCTGAATTATTGACATCCCCTGATTTACTTTGCAATGGAGTAAGTGTCGCCGCGCCACCAATGTACTTTTTATAAGAAGTTATATCCATTGCAGTTACTCCATTCCATGGCTTTGCAATGACAGGTTTTATGCTGTAAGCGCCATTTGATAAACCAGAGAATGAAAATTCACCGGTTGAATTACTGATAGTATTCCCTACCGATGTATTTGTTGAATTAAGTAATGAAATGGAAACATTACTTAGCGGAGTAAGGTCAGAATTGGCATAATTGAGTGTCCCATTTATTTGGAACCCTGTAATAATATTAATAGATCCATCAACATAATTACATAATACATTATTTGCTTGTGAATTAGATAATTCCCTTGGCGTCGGAACATCACTCCAGGAAACCCTGGCCGTCCCTGTCGAAGCTTTCTTGATGGTAAAATTAAGATCGAATAATTTTCCATTTGAAATGTTTATGGGATCATCATTATAAACAAAAGTAATTTTACCATTATCTACTAGAGAAGTTTCCTGCACATTGGATGCGCTGCTAACTCCACTCCAATTAGTTGAATTAACATAGGATAGTTTTGTATTATCATAAGCTATAGTAAATTGAAAAGCAGTGACATCAGATAAACCTGAAGCATTTACAGGCAAAGCTACTGAACTACCTCCGGTTACACTTCCAATCGATAAATTTGCACCAGGGACAGCGCTTGTTGAAAATGCAACCTGCTTAACTGTCGAAAAATTCCCTGCTTTATCCTTAGCTTTTAAATATATGGTATGCGTATTATTGGATAGATTATTAAAAGTATAGTTCCGTGTACCTTCCTCTAATCTTGTGTACTTAGTCGATTGATCCAATGAAATATATATTGAGTCAAGACCACTTAATAATAAACCGGACATAAGATCATCAGCATACCATGTAACTTGTACAGATGATGAAGTTAAAACTTGACCATTAACTGGAGAATTAAAGGAAATATTTGGAGGCACATTGTCTTTTCTGATTTCAAATGCCGAAGCCTGATCTGGAGTTATATAGGTATTGCCTGCGTCATCAGTCAATTTGAAATAAATATAGTGTTTGCCACTATTCTGACCGTTTATGGTGAGGTTGTTCCAATCAGTATTGCTTAATTTCCAATCCGTTGTTAATCTCGTTCCTGAATTGTTTTGAGAACCAGGTAATATATTTATACCATCGCTTGTCAAAGAATGCCAAAGTGAAGGATTTGAATCATCTTTTGAATCTATTTGATAATAAACACTGTTTAAAGCGATATTATCTATAAAATCAATATCGAAAAAGGAATTTAATTTATACCAAGAATTGATTAAAGAATTATATTTTACTATTGGTGGTTGATTGTCTGAATTAGATTGATCGATTGCAAGTAAAATCTCTTGTTTAACTTGATCTTTTAATGATTGATTATCAATTGGTCCTTCAGGCTGTAAAGAAGTAAACATATGCCAATTTTTGGTAGTTGAAAAATTTCGATAATCTGAATTGTTATTGTAAATATTAGGATCAACCTGTATATTAATTGAAAAACTATTATAATTGTCTACCGGTCCCGAAACCAAATCACCCCAAGCCCAATAATTTACCCACCTATTTGCTCGAGGATAGCAATTATCACAATTAGAATAGTTTAATGCTGCAAACCATTCATTAACATAACCATTAATTGGGATTTCCAATAAATAAATTGGTGGTTGATGGGCAAAGTAGGTTCCGAGTGGAGAGCTAAGCGTTACAAATAAATCGGCTTCTATAGGGGTTTGCACGGTTGATTCGAAGGATAAAGCCATATAACTAAGAAAAGTACCCCAGCTATGTGAAATAATAATGAATTTTTTATTTTCATTTTTTGCTTTAGTGTAAGCATTGCGCAAGAAACTTCGAAGGTTTTTGATGTGTTGATCTGTTGAACGAGCATCTCTATTCCATATAAATGGCAATAAATCATTTTCTGAAATAGAAATGCCAAATGTCTTTATTGCTTTCTCCAAATACGATTCAGTTTGTGATGGAACGAATGCCATTGGAATGGCAAAATTTGTAAAATCTAGTCCATCAACGGTAACTATTACTGCTGGTATTACTGGTAAGGCTATAGTAACAGTCCCAGGAGCATATGCATATTTCTGGCTACTGCCATCACTAATATAGGCCCCAATATAATATGTACCTATAGGAACACCAGCAGTATTCCAGGAATAACTGCCATTTGCCGATTGTGCTACTATAATATTGCTCTCACCGGTTCCATTATCCCAGATATTATCGTTATCCCTTCTGAGGCTTACAGATGCAGTTGAAGGAGAACCACTCCAGGATAGTGTGACACTATTTCCTTGTATTACCGTAACATTAGCAGACGGGGAAGACATACTAATCGATAATGCAGTTGTTGTAAAAGATTGATCAGCACCATATGATGCTCCACCAGTATTTGTGGCAACAATCCGATAATGATAGGTAACTCCAGCCTCGAGATAATCAATATTTTCCATTACACTTAACACACTTGTGCCCGACCCTGCATTGACATCCGGAGTGACTGACCCATAACTGGTAGTTTTACCATATTCAAAATGATAAGTTGCGGATGCTCCGTTAGGATTTACTGTGCCGTTTAATCTTGCCGATCGTGTAGTTAGATTTGATGCTGTATTTGTGACTACAATAGGTTTAGGTAAGCCAATGGTAACTGTCCCTGGAGCATATGCATATTTCTGGCTACTGCCATCACTAATATAGGCCCCAATATAATATTTACCTATTGGAACACCAGCAGTATTCCAGGGATAACTGCCACTTGCCGATTGTGCTACTATAATATTGCTCTCACCGGTTCCATTATCCCAGATATTATCGTTATCCCTTCTGAGGCTTACAGATGCAGTTGAAGGAGAACCACTCCAGGATAGTGTGACACTATTTCCTTGTATTACCGTAACATTAGCAGACGGGGAAGACATACTAATCGATAATGCAGTTGTTGTAAAAGATTGATCAGCACCATATGATGCTCCACCAGTATTTGTGGCAACAATCCGATAATGATAGGTAACTCCAGCCTCGAGATAATCAATATTTTCCATTACACTTAACACACTTGTGCCCGACCCTGCATTGACATCCGGAGTGACTGACCCATAACTGGTAGTTTTACCATATTCAAAATGATAAGTTGCGGATGCTCCGTTAGGATTTACTGTGCCGTTTAATCTTGCCGATCGTGTAGTTAGATTTGATGCTGTATTTGTGACTACAATAGGTTTAGGTAAGCCAATGGTAACTGTCCCTGGAGCATATGCATATTTCTGGCTACTGCCATCACTAATATAGGCCCCAATATAATATTTACCTATTGGAACACCAGCAGTATTCCAGGGATAACTGCCACTTGCCGATTGTGCTACTATAATATTGCTCTCACCGGTTCCATTATCCCAGATATTATCGTTATCCCTTCTGAGGCTTACAGATGCAGTTGAAGGAGAACCACTCCAGGATAGTGTGACACTATTTCCTTGTATTACCGTAACATTAGCAGACGGGGAAGACATACTAATCGATAATGCAGTTGTTGTAAAAGATTGATCAGCACCATATGATGCTCCACCAGTATTTGTGGCAACAATCCGATAATGATAGGTAACTCCAGCCTCGAGATAATCAATATTTTCCATTACACTTAACACACTTGTGCCCGACCCTGCATTGACATCCGGAGTGACTGACCCATAACTGGTAGTTTTACCATATTCAAAATGATAAGTTGCGGATGCTCCGTTAGGATTTACTGTGCCGTTTAATCTTGCCGATCGTGTAGTTAGATTTGATGCTGTATTTGTGACTACGATAGGTTTAGGAATGATTATATCTTCGCTGGCAGCCTCAAATCTTTCGGCGTTTAAATCGTTATCAGTATCCGTAATTTGAGCAAGAATAGTATTCCCATTAGGCCAATTATACAGATTGATATAAAAGTCATAACTCCCGTTTGATAATTCTCCACCAGTTGATGAGGTACCAATTTCAAAATCAACATAATTACTACCACTGACAATCAACAGGCTAGGGGAGGTATAATAAACTACCATAACAGGGCCAGGCGCCTTAACATATTGCATTTTAACATATCCAAAAAAATTACTATTCGACGTGATATTTAATCTTAGAATACCCGACCTTCGATATCCATCTCCATCTTGATCCGATTTTGATGTCCAGGAGGCATCTGATATAGAAACCGTTTGACTAATTGCAATGGATGTGAAAAGTATACTGAAAAAAACAAATAGTATCACTTTTATGAATGGAGATTTCATAACTATTCTTTTTATATATAAATAATCAAAAGCGCTTATATCCTCAATGCAGAAAAATATGATCATTATAATGCATCCTTTTGAGCATTGACATGCTCTTAAAACTGATTCCCAAGATTGCTTTTATAATGAAATTATTTCTTCCTAGGCAGAGTTCAGCAATACAAAAATTGATTTTTTCATGAGATTGGGTTTGATTAAAATGAAAACAAGTTGTTCAATTGAAAAATGAAGATATGAGAGATTTGGACTATGAATGTAGAAAATATTTTTTATACTATTTCATTTTATGTGAAAATTATAACAGTTTTTGACGATTTGCAATTGTTCTTCGAGGGATAATTACATTTTATTGACCAAAACTCGAATACTTCCTTTTTACATTTCAACTCCATAATAAAAATATTCTTAAAAAAACACTTGATAAAAAGAAACGAAAATCAAACTATCTTTTTGAAACTTGAAGCTTTTGCGGTCCCAAAAATCATCTAGTTCTCTGTCATTTATTCTACCGACAGATAATCCCTAAAGAGATTTGTTCAGGGTTTTCATTTCTTTCTTTTCTATAATACCTCACGTGCTCCGCACAATCTCGTCTCTCGTCACTCCTTACTCATCACTCTTAAAAATTATTCGTACTATTGCGTATTAATTCAAAACTAAAATCTCCGCCATGAAATACGCAATAGCCTCCTTCGTCCTGCTTGCCCTGATCATAACAGGATGCTCACCGAGTCAGAAAATTGTCGGTTCCTGGGCGGATCCGGATGCCAAAACAATGGGCCCCTATAAAAAAGCCTTTGTGGTGGTACTTTCCAAAAACAAGGATGCTAATTACTATATTGAATCCCAGATCTCCAAATTATTGAGAAGCAAGGGCTTCCAGGTAGTGCAGTGCACGGAAATCTTTCCGCCTGATTTCTCCCTCACCAAGGATTTTACACGTGAACAGCTTAAAAAGGCCCTCAGTGAAGCCGGATGCGATGCCGTTCTTTCTCTGGCTTTGCTGGATACAAAAACCGTTGAAACCTATCACCCGGGATATGCCTATACACCCATGAGTTATGGCTATTACGGTAATTTCTATGGCTACTACAATTATTATTACCCGGTTGTTTATACGGATGATTATTACTCTGTTGATAAATCCTATTACCTGGAGACCAACCTGTATGATCTGGCAACGGACAAACTGTTATGGTCCATACAGTCGGAAGCCACCAATCCAAAGGACCTGGATGAGTGGTTCGACAAATATTCCCCTTTAATTATGACACATTTGAAGGAAAACGGACTGAACCAGAGGTAGGGAGTTAGGAGTAGCGAGTCGGGAGTAAGGAGCAGGGAGGTTTGTTAGAAGTGAGAGGTGAGAGCGGAGAGATGAGTGGCAAAAAAATTTAACTTTGTGCCGTGGCTGATATCAAACGACTCGCACAACAGACTGCAATTTATGGCATTCCAAGTATTCTCGGCAGGATACTTGGTTACCTCCTTGTCCCCCTTTACACACGCGTTTTCCTTCCGGAAGCCTATGGTGTGGTAAATGTCTTCTATTCGTTTGTATCTTTTCTGAAGGTGATCCTCACCTATGGCATGGAAACCGCTTTTTTCCGGTTCAATGAACATGAACAGGACAAAGAAAAAGTGTACAGCACAGGAATGGTCTCCCTGGTTGTGTCGTCGGTGGTGTTTTTGCTGTTTGTCTCCCTGTTTTCAGGGTCCATTGCCCGGTGGATCGATTATCCCGATCATCAGAACTATATCCTCTGGTTCGCCTGGATCCTCGCCCTCGATGCACTTGCCGCCATCCCGTTTGCCAAACTCCGTGCGCAAAACAAAGCCAAACGGTTTGCCGCCATCAACATGACCAACATCTGCATCAACATTGGCCTGAATCTCTTCTTTATCATTTTATGTCCTGTAATCCTCGCGCATAACGGCAATAACATCCTGGCCAGGGCCATTCATCTCATATACCGGAGCGACTGGGGTATCGAATACATTTTTATTTCAAACCTCGTGGCCAGCATCATCACCCTTTTGCTGTTGCTGCCGCAGATGATAAGGATCAAATGGAAAATCGATCCCGAACTCTGGAGGAGAATGTTTATCTATGCCTTTCCGCTGCTTTTTGCCGGAATGGCAGGGATCATAAACGAGACTTTCGACCGGATCATGCTCCGGTATTTGCTTCCGGGATCGGCTACCATGGCCACTTACCAGGTAGGCATCTATGCCGCCTGCTACAAGATCTCTATCCTGATGACCATTTTCATCCAGGCATACCGTTACGCGGCCGAGCCCTTCTTTTTCTCCAAATCAAGGGATAAGGATGCCAGGGTGGTATATGCCCGCATCATGGATTATTTCATCATAATTGTATCCCTGATCTTCCTTGTCACCATGGTATATCTTGATGATTTCATCATGCCCATCCTGGTAGGAAAAGAATACTGGGAAGGCAAAATCGTCATCCCTGTGCTTATGCTGGCAAACCTGTTCCTGGGGGTGTATTACAACCTGTCCATCTGGTACAAACTCACAGGCAAAACCTCATGGGGAGCCTGGCTGTCGGTCATCGGGGCCGTGATCACCCTGGTATTGAACTTCTGGTGGATCCCGCGGTCAGCCGACCATCTCATTCACGGCTATTACGGTTCAGCCTGGGCAACACTGATCTGTTATGGTTCCATGATGGTTCTTTCCTATCTCATCGGCCAGAAGCATTTCCCGGTGAAGTATAACCTGGCAAAGTTCTTTGGATACCTGGGATTATCGCTTGCCCTTTATCTTGTCAGCACGCTTGTTCATTTTCAGTCACTGATCGCAAGGCTTGCCTTCCATTCTGCCCTGCTGCTGATCTTTATGGGTATTGTGGTTCTCGCTGAAAAGCCAAAACTCGCAGGCCTTTTCCCGCCGAGCCGTTGAATTTATTCTCGCTGGTCCTGGTGATCCCGCAGATTAATTTTCTCGCAAAGCCGCTGAGCCGCAAAGAATTTAAATTGCCTGTATCAGGCTTTGCGTCTTTGCGCCTTTGCGGGAAATCGCCACGGCAGCAGAGCAGGAACATTTCTAACATATTCGGCATAACCCGGCTTCCTGTCCTTATTTCTCTTTTCCATCAGGGGAACACTGATCAAAGTAAAAAGTACAATCATGAATATCAGACCGATAATGGTCCAGTATCCGTCAGAACCTTTGAATCCGGATGATGATAAAACAAACAGGAACATCCCTCCCCAGAAACTGATCTCCCCAAGGTAATTCGGATGACGCGAATACCGCCAGAGTCCGGACTGGATAAATGTATTCCGGTTATCATTTTTTCTGAACCGGTGGAGCTGTTCATCAGCAATCCATTCGGTGAGGATGGCCAAAATGGTAAACAGGGCGGCAAGCACATCAAATACATTGAAGGGAGATGGGGCCGACATAGTATACCATAGCGGAAGACAACCCAGGAACACAAACAGGGTGGGCATGAAATGTATTCCCAGGAAACTTACCGGCCAGTACCATTTCCCGGTTTTTTCCGCAATGGATGTATATCGCCAATCCTGGTGCCTCAGACCCTGCCAGCCCCGGAGCCAGTTAAACGTTAACCGGATGCCCCATAGCAATACAAGGAGCTGCAATCACAAGTTGCCTGGATTGATTGCCACCCGGAAAACTGATCAGGAGGTAAACAGCAAGAACAGGAGGAATAACGCTCCAGTATGGATCATATACGCTGGAATTGCTGAAGATCATGCTGAAAATGAAGACCACCAGGGTAGCAACCACATCGGCTATGAACAGGTTGATCATGGTGTGGGAAAACGAAAGCAGGGGGAAAATACAATAAACAACCAGGAAGGCAATTACATAAATAGCAACAATAAAGAGGATAGAATAGCGTTTTGATGTGCTGGTTACCATGAAAGAAAATTTTTACTAAATATAGCGATAAAGGAATTACCTGTTTTGAAGATTTGCGGATAATGTGCTCCGGAGACTTTCGACTTCAGAACCGCAGAACTGCAGAACAATAATATCTTAATAATATTATTTTTCATAACTTTATCATGGCCGCGGGATACGGGTAAAATTTGCCAGTATGATCAAACAATTCCTTATTATCTCTGTATTCTTCCTGTCTGGAGCATATCTATCGGATTGGGATTTAAAGAAAAACTCTTCCGGAATAGAAATTTATACCCGCTCATTCGAAGGATCCGATTTTGATGAATTTAAGGGAGTGACAATCATATCCGATGTCACCCTGATTAAGGTTCTGGATGTTATTCTGGATGTGCAGAATTATGATGACCTGTTCCCCGATTGCATAAATCCGAAGATTCTGAAACAGGTGGGGAAATGGTACGATATTCATTACATACAAACCAAAGGACCATTTCCGGTAAAGGACAGGGACAGCGTATTCGAGCAGGTAACTGTAATTGATCAGGATGGCAAACATGCCCGGATCGTATTAAAACCCCTTCCTGATTATATCGCAGAAAATGAAGATATGGTGAGGGTTCGGAAAGGATCGGGATTTTGGGACCTGAAAGAAGATGACCATAAAAACGTAACCGTAACCTACCAGTTCCACGGGGAACCGGGAGGAGACGTTCCTTCCTGGCTGGCCAATAGTTTTGTGGTTTCCCATCCGTTTCAGACTTTAAAGAATTTAAAAAGCAGGTTGAACTGAAAATGGTTGAGATGGGTAAAAATATTCAGTTATGGCTGATCCTGAGCGCTGTTGTCATGTTATGGATACCCCTGATAACAGATGCACAGACTGGTGAAACAACCCCCATGGCCGGAGAAGGCTATGTAATCATGAAAAACGGGGACACGATAAACGGCAGGATCAACTGGAGAATGAAATATGTTGAAAATAACCCGACTGAAATAAAATTCATTCCTGAAAATGGATCTTCTCAAATCCTGAATGCCGGTGAGATTTCCGGGTTGACTATCTTCCCCAGGACTGATTTTGAGGACAACGAATTGCCGCAGACAAATTACGTCAGCCTGCCCTCCCCGAAAAAAGGTACCCCTGTTTTTTACAACCGGCTTATCGACGGAAAATTAAAGGTATTCCAAAACAGGAGCAGCGTAGTCTTTACAAAAGAAACGGCTGAGGTCAACACTGAATTTGACGGCATCGAATTCCGGTATTCAAAAGAAGACGGGCTGACCGTCGGCCCCACTTACAAAACATCTTACCGGGTCATTGAAAGCAGGACAAGGTATTCAAGCTATTTTATCATTAAGGATCAGGGGCCGTTTCAGAAAATCGACAAAGATAATTATGACTCCGTTTTTGCCGCTCTTTTCGGCGATTGCCCGCAAATTCAGCAGGAGCTAAACAAAAATCCGGATCTCCGGAAATTCAAAAATTTTATGATCCTCACCGAGGTGTATAACCAGCTTTGCAGGTAAGCAAAGCTGGTATGTCCCCGTTTAAAATGTTTTGCAGGTGCTGTTCATCTGGGATATCATGTAATTCTGGTTCCTATACAGACTATAAAAACTGGTGATATAGGATTCAGCCTGCTTTTTGTCGTTTTTTGAAAGATATGGAAAATCACGAATCGTTCCCAGCATCTGGTCCTTTAACCCGGCAAATTCCTCGATGAGAGGCTTCATTTGTTCTTCACCCGTGCATATACCCTGGTAATATCTTTCCGTAACACTCTTTATCGGAAGTTCTTCAAAAGGAGCAGCATAATATGTATTGACCAGACCTGAATAATCAAAATCATACAGTACAGGTATTCCTTTGCCGGTAGGCGTATCAAATGACATCACTATTTTTATGTTGTGCTGCATCTGAACCGACCAGTCCGTATTGCCGATCATAAAATTAAACAGGGCCATGCGGTTCATATCCGTGGGATTCATATCCTTCGGCGTAAACTTATCACTCTTGATTATCACTGCATTGTTGCGCTGTGCAAGCATCGTTTCATTTTCAATCAGGATACCATAAGCCGTGTACGAGTTTTTCGATTTATTGATGTCCACGTAATGGATCCTGACAAGCCTGGTTTTGAAACTATAGTTGGAATCCAGGTTGTTCAACAATTTATAGGCCAGGTATTCCTTTAAAACGTATTCATCGAATTTGGCCGTCTGGTTGCAATGGGTAACCAGCTTCAGCGTCTTTCCCTGCACCTGTATGGCATCGTCATTCTTGTTTTTGAATTTCATCATGAGGGGAGGAAATGAACAAAAATTGCAGCGGAAATATCCCCTGGCTTTCACCTTAATGTGCTGGGTAATTGAATCTGTATCCGATTCCTTTACCGTAAGGGTTGCATCAAAATATTCAGGCTTATTCTTGCTTTTTACGAGTCCCCTGATATCAAAAGCCAATGTCATTTCCAAGCAGATCTTCCGATGCAAAAAAATCAAGACCCTTGTAGGATCGGTTCAAAAATGGCGGATTCATTGGTCACAACATCCTGCGATCAGATAACCTGATCCGTGATTAAATCCTGGGACGGAAGTCTGATCGGCCACCAGATCCAGGGCAGAAGCCTGATCTGCTGCCATATCCTGTATACCTTCAAGGCTCTGTGCCTGTGAAATGGTGCAGGTCAGGCTCAGACTTAAAATCAGTGCGAGGGAATATATTGATTTCATGGCTTTGGCTTTCTGTTGTATATATTTGTTCATTCTGAATACATTTATCACCAACCATGCCAAACTTCATATTTATTTGTATATCTGTTATTTACATCAATTTATGAGAAAAATCATGTTTTCCTGTATAATTGTTCACTTTTGCTTACCATTGTCCGAAAAAGGACAGGTTGGTGAGCCTTTTTACAATTTCAACTGTCATAAATGCAGCATCCATTTAAAATATAGATGGCAGTCTTTCCGCGTTCTCAGAGCCATTTGTTTTTTCTCTCACCGGTATAAGAGATCCGGGGGACGAGAATCCGTTTAATGCCATCGCAACCTGTGCGTGAAAAGCGGGAACGAGCTAAAGAGCCGGTGCTAAAACATCAATCCGCATATTAGGGATTGATTGCCTGGAAATATAGTAATTACTCAGGATGAGTGAGGAGCAAATCCCTGTCTTATTAGGGATGAGTCATCTCCTCCCGGGTCGGTATTTACTGCAATTTGCTACCGATGATAAAATCCATTACAAAAAAATTATCAGGAATTAAAATACATCAGCAGGCACAGTTAATTTTCAGTCCGGCCGATACATTTGTTCCTTCAGTGGCATACCCGTCAAATTTCCACCATTCAATTCCGCCGATCAGCTCTTTTACCTTGAATCCCAGACGGGTCATATTCAGGGCTCCCTTTGTCGATGCATTGCATCCAATCCCGTCGCAATAACAGACATAGGTTTTACTTCTGTCGAGGTGTGACGTGCTGGCCTCATTCATTTCCCGGTGCGGAATATTGATGGCCCCGGGTATATGTTCGTTCTCAAATCCGGCCAGCTTGCCTGGCATCCAGGGGTATTATATTTTCTCCGTTTTCCAGCGCCTTGAACAAATCGGATGGATCCATCTCATAGGCTAGCTTGTTCTGGTAAAATGCAATCTGGTCTTTCATAGTACAGTATATTTTACAGAAAACATTTATTTAAGGGGAATTGTTTGAAATTACTTGCTTTTAGCCCTGATTATTTGTAAATTAAGGAGGACTACAAATTCGAATAAGTATTCCGTAAAATTCAAATGACCGCTCCTGTCAATCAACCTCTCATGCATGCGGTGAAGGAATACTGTAAATAAATTATGGCCTCTGAAAATTAAAATCTTTAAAAATGAAAAAGTCAATTTTGCTTTTAGCCGGACTTGCATTTTTAGGAGGTATACCCCAAGCCCAAACAGTAGTTGATTATGACGGTAATGTGTATGATACCGTAAATATTGGAACCCAGGTATGGATGAAACAAAACCTGAAAGTTACCCATTACAATGATGGCGTTCCGATACCCAATGTTCAGGACAGTGTGACATGGGGTAACCTGACGACAGGTGCAAGGTGCTATTATAACAACGATTCGGTTTCCTGGAATCCGGTTTATGGGGCGTTGTACAACGGGTATGCTGTAAATGACACCAGGAATATTTGTCCCGCCGGATGGCATGTATCCACCGATATGGAATGGCAGGCGGCTGAGGCATATCTTGGCCCGGATGAAGCCGGCGGTAAGATGAAAGAAGCGGGCACCGCGCATTGGGTCAGCCCCAATACCGGTGCTACGAACAGTTCAGGATTTACCGGCCTTCCAGGCGGCATGCGTGATCCCGTAAATAGTTTCAATGCCGTGGGTCAAAACGGGATGTGGTGGACAAGTACACCCTTTGACCAAACATGGACCTGGACCACCTATTTATGGACCATGAATACAGGGGTTGATCATAATCCTGCCCCCAAATATCTTGGGTTAAGCATACGGTGTGTAAAGGATATTGTAAGCGGGATTAAAGACATACAACTGAAGGAGATAATAAGGATATATCCCAATCCCGCAAGTTCTAAGATTTCAATTGAACATGACGGTAATCAGAATCTGAAATTACAGGTTTTCAATATGGCAGGTCAGTGCATCCTTCAGCATGAACTGCCTGACAAATTAACTGAAATTGACATTCGGTCTGTTGCCCAGGGGATTTATACTATTCAAATTCTGGGAGAAGATTGGACAATACAAAAAAAACTGATTAAGGAATAACCCTGAATCAGCCTGCATTATTGACATGAATTATAATTGAGGGAAAATCACCGTTGAATCGATATCTCATTAATTAAATATGGACTTACCGAAAATGGATCTTCGTTTTCGGTATTTTTTTGAATTGGCCCCTACGATTTGGTTATCCCCTTTGGGGATGCTTTAAATGCCTCAATGAATCCTGCGAGAGTAATTTATGTCCCGTAAATAGGAAAGATTTACTTAACAATGATTTTGAACAAAATTAATTTCAGCTTGTTTGTTATCCTAGATTATTTTGATGTATTGTAAATTTTTATATTTCAGTATATTAACTTTCATTTTAGGCTAAATCCTGTTGTGCATTACCTTTCCATATTGAATTGATACCCGGGGCTTTAAAAATTAAATTCAGATACTGAATACTCTGTGATTAATTATTACCATAGGGCACTAACCAACCCGAAAGTTTTCAAACAATTGTTCTGTAAAGAACTCTTATTTGTTAATTACGATTGCCCATTAGGAAGCGACCGGCAGGATAGCTGGTCACAGTATAATTACATCCTTTATATAATTACAGGCAAAAAAAAATTCTATACCAACAACACGTTCCTGGCTACTTACGAAACGGTACAGCAGTTTTTGTAAAAAAAGGAGCCTGTATTATTGAAAAAGTGCAGGGCGAAGTATTGTGTCTGATGGCTTTTTTTATACCTGATAACTACCTGCGTTCTTTTCTCTTTGAAAACAGGACCCTGATGACTAAAGAAAAAAATGATACTTATTCAAATAACCTGGTGATACCACTTGAAGTAAATGAAATGATGCTTGCTTACTACGAATCAGTAATACCCTATTTTCATTTGCCGATAAAACCATCTGAAGATTTGCTTGAGTTGAAGTTCAGGGAGTTGCTCTTTAATATTATCGGAAATCCTGCCAATAAAGAACTCAATGATTTCTTAACTACTTTGGTTTCGCCGCAGGCTAACAATATCCAGCCCGTAATTGAAGCTAACTATTGCTATAACCTTACACTCGATGAATATGCCAGATTATGCAACAGGAGCCTGTCGTCGTTTAAACGGGATTTTTATAACCTATACGGCGAGTCACCTGCAAGGTGGCTTTTAAATAAACGACTGGCACATGCGCTAAATCTTCTTTGTAATTCCAATAACTCCATTGTCGATATTTCTTTTGAGAGCGGGTTCGAAAACAGTACCCATTTTAGCCATGCTTTTAAAAAGCATTTTGGTATTTCTCCTTTGAAGTACCGTCAAAATAAATCCGCACTATCTCATTCTTATTAAAATGAACTTTTTTGACATATAGTTGAACTGCAGAGCCATGCCTGCGGATTATTTACGGTTTACATTTACACTGTTCCAATAAAATCTTTTTGTAAACTAAAAAATATTTATATGAAAAAGTTCATCGTATCATTTGCCGCTATTTTTACGGCAATAGCATTACTCAATTCCTGTCAACAGGAAATGGAATCGATCCAACCATTGAATGGTATTAATTTGAATGGAAATGATAACCTAAGTCAAGGCCATTTACAGCAAACCAAAACTTATTCATCGGAAGTTGCTTTTAAATGGATTGACATGCAACTGCGTTTAATACGCACAAATCCAACGCCTCTTGGAGGGCTGCCTCCGCAACGATATTACGGCTACAGTGCTATTGCTTTGTACGAGTCTGTATTGCCGGGTATGCCCGGGTATCGAAGCTTCTCGGGACAATTAACCAATATGCCAGCTATGCCGGAGACTCTGCATGGAGTTGCATATTACTGGCCCGCCTGCGGAAATGCGGCATTGGCAGCCATGACCCGAAATTTTTTTACCAATGCTACTGCTGCCAACAAAGCATCTGTTGACTCCCTGGAAATGGCGCTGAACGATGAATATGCATCAAAAACGGATGCTGAAGAGGTTCAACGGTCGGCTGATTTTGGGAAAGTCGTTGCGCAATTGGTTTTTAACTGGTCCACTAACCGACGGAGCTGCCAATGCCAACGCACCTTATACTCCGCCTGTTGGACCGGGTTTATGGGCCCCAACACCTCCTGCATTTGCAGCAGCTTTCGGACCTTACTGGGGCAACAACCGCCTGATGGTGGCAAATAGCCTCGATGGGTCGGCACCGGAAGCTCCGCCAGCCTATTCGGAAGACCCATCTTCTGATTTTTATAAGATGGTTAAAGACGTATATGATGTCTCACAAGCACTTACACCGGAACAAAGAGCTCTTGCAGTATATTATCGTGATAACCCCGGCTTTGGTGGTGGCCACTATCTTTCTATCCTAAAGCAGGTATTGGTACAGGAGGATCCAAAGCTGGATTTTACTGCCTATGCTTTTGCCAAAGCCAGTATCGCCATTATTGACGCAGGTATTGGTTGCTTTGGGATCAAATATCTATATAACCAGGAGCGACCTATAAAATATATAAGAGAAGTTTTGGGTCATAGTTCATGGAATCCGGTGTTCCCGACACCCAATTTCCCCGATTTCCCGTCCGCTCATTCTACTATTGCCGGCGCCTTTGGTGAGATCATGAAGGATTTGTTCGGACCTGATTATCATTTTACCGATCACACATATGATTATCTTGGAATGCCGCCACGTTCTTATACTTCCTTTGATGCTATGGAACAGGAAATCGGCGATTCCCGTGTTTACGCGGGTATTCACTATCGTCTCTCCTGTGAAAGGGGTTTACAGCAGGGAAGAATAATCGGACATAATATTAGTATGTCGCTGAAAAGCAATTAAATAAACCCTGAAAATATTGAATTTGGTAACATACCGAAAACGAATGATTCGTTTTCGGTAT
>CAWBNI010000021.1:0-169190 GCA_963790105.1 uncultured Bacteroidales bacterium
AACAGAACTACAGGTCTGAAATAGCCAAAGCCGTTTACAGGGCACAGCAGGATGAAATTGCAGCCATACGCTTTCTTGTTCATTCTGCCAATGAGTTTTCAATAGACACCTCTCTGATATTTATTGGCGGCGAAAGTGCAGGGGGCGTTGCCAGCCTTTTTACCGGTTATATATCACCAGGAGGAGTGGGACGAAACAGATCATGTCGTTACATACAGCATCAGGATCGGTGGATGATTCCGGGAATGAGTTTCATGATCATTTTACAATTAAGGGAGTAATAAGTTTATGGGGTGGTATCTCAGATACATCCTTTATTTCGCCCCATGATATGCTCAAAAAGCCGGTTTTACTTGCCCATAGTATGGATGATGCTGAGATTCCTTTTGAACGTGCCAGCCATAAAGAGGCTAAACAAACGCTCCTGCTAGGTTCGAAGGACATTGCCCGCCGATTTGATACCAATGGCGGATGCTATCAGTTGTATTTTGTTAAAGAGGCAGGACACGGCTATGGATTTTCATCCGACTACATTTCCAATGCGGTTAAAAACTTTGCAGATGGGATACGTGAAGGGAAATGCAATAAACTGGAAACTGAAAACAGGGAACGAAATATCGCGATATCCCTCGTTGATTCAGATGAAGCACTCTTCCCGGATGAAGATAACCGGATAATAAAACTCCCTGCTGAAAAACTGCAGGATTATGCGGGCAAATATAATTACCAGGGAAATACTGTAATTATGACAGTTGAAGGTGATCACCTGAAAGTCCAGCCTCCCGGACCGCAAACATTTGATATTTATCCTCTTTCAGAGAATATTTTTCTCGATAAATTACACAATTTCCGGATTGAATTTGTAGGGGAACCCGATGGCCGGGTTAAAGAACATATTTACCGGCCTACCCGTTTCAAGGCATTCAGTTTTAAGAAAATAGAATGACTTGTAAAAACTGTTGGATTAGAATGAAACAGTTGTTGCGGGATTGTTAATTTTGCAGCTGTCGTCAAACAGCGGCCTGCAGATGGATATTAAAAACTACAGGAATTATTTCTTTATCGGGATAGCCGGGACCGGCATGAGTGCTATTGCCCAGTACCTGAAGGGAACCGGTTTGCATGTGGCAGGTTCTGACAGGCTTTTTTGTCCGGGCAACAAAATGTTGATCCAGGAACAGTTTGAAAACATGGGCATCCAGTGTTTTTCACAGGACGGATCGGGAATTACCCCGGAAACAGAAGTGGTCGTTGTTTCCACTGCCATCGAGGAGAATAACATTGAGTACCGTAAAGCAAAAGAATTGGGAATTCCCCTGATGAAACGATCCGAATTGCTGGCGGCGGTATCGAATCAAACAAGGACTATTGCAGTAGGCGGTACTTCGGGGAAATCGACCACCACGGCCATGATATTTCACATATTACAGGAAAATGGTTTTTCCCCTTCCCTGATGACCGGTGCGGGCCTGACTTCCCTGCAGAAACAGGGACTTCCCGGAAATGCATGGGTTGGGAAAAGCAACCTGCTGGTCATTGAGTCGGATGAATCGGATGGATCGATTGTGGATTACTATCCCGAAATCAGTGTGGTGCTGAACATCGACAGGGATCACAAGGAATTTGATGAACTCATGCAGTTGTTCTCGACATTCAAAGAGCATACGCATGGAACCTTTATAGTAAACCACGACCATGAATTGACCGATCAGTTATCACAGAATTCAAAATATGATTTTGGGACTACAGGAGAGGTGGGTTACAAGGGCAGGGATTTTATCCAGCAGGGATTTCAGATCAGGTTTACCGTAAATGACGTACCGTTTGCAATTCCGGTATTGGGCCGGCATAATATGGAGAATGCCATGGCAGCCACGGCGGTTGCCGGGGCAATCGGAATTGACGTAGCCGGATCAGCCAAAGCCCTTGCAAGTTATCCCGGGATTTACAGGCGAACGCAATTGGTAGGACAAAAAAATGGAATTTCCGTTATAGATGATTTCGCCCACAATCCGTCCGAAGTGGCAGCTGCCATCAAGGCCTGCCAGCAAATAGGCACACGGGTATTCGCCTGGTTCCAGCCACACGGTTTCGGACCCCTTCGGTTTATGCATAAAGAGCTTGCCCAAAGAGTAACGGAAGTTTTGCGGGAAGATGATCATTTCATTATGTCCGACGTGTATTACGCAGGCGGAACAGTAAATAAAGACATCGGATCGGATATTGTAATTCAGGCTATCAAAGAAGCCAATAAAAATGCATTGCTGGTTAATGACCGGTCAGTATTGCCCGCCATGCTAAGGGAAATGACCCATTCAGGCGATGTTATTTTGTTAATGGGTGCCCGGGATCCCTCTTTGCCTGATTTTGCCGTTGAAGTGCTGGAAGAATTGCCGGGCACTTAGGTAAGAATCCCATATTGTATTGCCGCTTTAAGTATATCAATGTTTATATCTTTCAGAGTTTTGAACTTAATGCAATATCCGCTCACACTCGCCTTGCCGAGTTCTTTTCCATATGTCTGGGCCAAGTATGTCTTATCATTGATACCAAGGATGTAGACAGAGATTCCGGTTTTGTTTGCACTGATACCAATTTGATAAAACTCCCTGGTTTTTCCATCAGCATATTTTATGGTGTGAAGTCCATATCCAATATTCGGATTGGAAACAGTTTTATTTTCACTGTTTTTACCATCCAGGAACCATAATTTACATGCTGGCATTACTTCCAGAATGAGGCGATGCAATTCTTGCATGTCACCCCGTTTGGGCTCAGGCTGGCCCATAATATACTCTTTGATTTGTTCTTCTACGCCCATAGCAATTGAAAATTAATTTATCCTCAACACGGATTGCAAAAGGCATTCTTGCTTGTCCCAGGATATATCCCCCGCCAGCGGCATAGCCGTCAAGCTAATTCTCATAAGTCATTGATATACAGTAATACAACTATTTTTAACCCCATTCCTTTGGAGAACAGGGTTCTTTGTTGTAATTTTGCTCATATCAAAGATCGTTAAGTTATTAATAAACAGCGAGATATGTGCTTTGTCGGCTTCTCGCTGTTTTTTTCTTGAATATAGTCATATTTAATTGATTATAAAATATTTAGGCTAATTATTTCTTCAAATCCGAGTTTATTTTTTTTCTTTTCCAACCAATGTTTTGATTCAAAAATTTCTGTTATCCATTTCATCCACTGCTCTATTCCATGTGCTCCATTTGTCAATAAATTTCGTAAGTTGTAAACTATTATCCTTAAGCGTTTTAAAACATTTATTGATGCTTAATAATTTTCCTTTCTTTTTGTATAAATAGGCCCTGTGTACGAGGATTGTTTCCCAATTTACTAGCACCATGAGCAGTTTAGCATTTAGAGTAGCCATTAATCGTTCATATCTCATGGGATTCACATTGTCTATCCCAAATATTGATTTCCAGACCTTAAAAATCAATTCTATTTGCCAACGTATTTTGTATATTTTGGCTATTGTCTTAGCCTCCATTTTGTCCATGGGATGTTGGTGATGAATAGATTGAACCTGGATCGATCACGATAATTTCTGACTTATTTGGTGACCTTTCTTTTTGTTGTACTCGGCTAATATTTTTCATTCTTTTGTTAAAGACCCCTTCCGATACCGGTTCAAGAATTAATCGCACTGGCAACTTATTGTCTGCGTACCCATAATTACCTCCATATCAAGAGTTTTGATATTTCCTTTCTTCATTCTTTGGTATAAATTGCCAAAGTCCAGTTCCTTGAGTTTTCCCTTCTTTTTCTGAATACACAATAATCTGATGCATTGAGCCTTGACAAAAAGTAGGCTTCTTTCTTTTGTAATTCCTTGAAAAACTTTGTTGCAAAGTATCCCAAATCACGTATTGTCAGATCTCCTTTCCTGACTGAATCAAGAGTAGATAAAGCATTTTTTGAGTCAGATGAGTTAGCTGGAGTAATGGCTAAATCATTTACGTGACCTGTCTTTATATCAAATTCATATTGTACACATGCCCCTGCTTCGGAGGCGCTTCCGCCAAAACCAGGCAGCTTATCTCTCACTCTGGGATTCAGATCAAATTTACTGGAGTCTTTTATAATGACTCGTTCGAAAAGCTGAAGACTCCCCTCATCAAAACCTGCGATATCTGCCTGGACAATACATCGCCAATCAAGCTATGAATATACTTCTGGGCACCATCATTAAATCGTTGGTCGATGCCTTGCTTGGTAATGTTATCTCCGTGTCTGGATTTGGTTTCAATGGCCATTTGATTGCAACTCCTGCTTGTCTCACAACTGGCATCGTATAGCAAATTGTCAAAGAACATGAGTGGAGAAAATTTGGATACTCTTTTACAGAAACCGCTTTCATAGGCAACTTTGCGTAGCTTCCGTTCTGAAAAAACAGTTTTGAACTTCTTTATTAAACTCTTGATTTCAGGTTCAGGTACCCCCCTATTATTACCTCAAATATGCTAATCCTATTTATTGCTATTTGTTTATTATTTAATCACTTAATTCACTTAGCTTGACGGCTATGCCGCCAGCGGGGGACAACGTCTCGTCCCTCGTCACTTATACAGAGCACCATAAGTCTGGCATGCCCTGAAATCCGATCCTTCCGGGTCCATCCCGAAAGCACCCCAGGCGCTCGGTCTGAATATATGCTGGTCTTCAATATTATGCATGCATACGGGAATGCGGAGCATCGATGCCAGGGTGATCAGGTCGGCCCCGATATGTCCATAGCTGAAGGCACCATGGTTAGCTCCCCAGTTGTACATCACTGAATATACGTCAGCAAACGGACCTTTTCCGGTCACACGGGGAACAAACCAGGTTGTCGGCCATGTTTTATCGGTACGGTCATCCAGCAGTTTATGGATGTCAGCGGACACTTCTGCAGTCCATCCTTCGGCAATCTGCAAAACAGGACCAATTCCTTTAACCAGGTTTATTCTCGACATGGTTACCGGCATTCCGCCACGTGTAAGGAAGTTTGACGAATACCCGCCACCCCTGAAATAGCCCTGTGAAGCCGGATACCAGGTTGTTGAATCAAGGCATTTCTTAACATCGGCATCTGAGATTTCCCAATATGGCTTCATTGACGGAGCATTGTTACGCAACATCTGGCCGCTTCCGTCAAGGGAGGCAGATCCTGAATTGATCAGGTGGATCATTCCGTTCGCTGCTATGCCGGTTAAGCTTTTTCCGGTTACCCTTTTCACTGCATCGGGACTCCAGTATGTGCGTACATCGGCAAATACCTGGGCGGTATTGGTTAGCAGGTGTCCGAAGAGCATGGCAACACCGTTCAGACTATCGTTTTCCGTGGCCACAACAAAGGCCTGGCGAATTCCGTTCCAATCGAAGGATGAATTAAGTATGGCTTCAGAAAAATCGCCATTGGGCATATGATCCGTCCATTGACGCTGTCCCTGGAAACCAGATGCAATGGCATTATGGCCCAGAGCTTCTTCTCCGAATCCCATTTTTGCCAGAACGGGGTTTCCAATCATCAGGTCGCGGATGATCAGTGTCATTTTCACAACATATTCCCAAATCTCATCTTTTCGGGTACGGCTTAACTGGGCAGCCTGTTCATTCTGATCGGCACCTTCCCTGCAATTGGCTTTGGTCCATGCCATGGCCTTTGCAAATTCATCCTTATCAAAAATGCCTCCGTTTACACGGCGGATAATTTCCGACATGTCGGCATATTCATTTCTCATGCCAAGGAAACTCTGGAAAAAGTCGGCATCCACAATGGACCCGGCAATACCCATGGAAACTGAACCAATGGACAGGTAAGATTTTCCCCTCATGGTGGCCACCGCCAGTCCTGCTTTGGCAAAGCGCAGCAGCTTGCTTTTTACATCAGCCGGAATGCTGGTATCACTGGAATCCTGTACATCATGACCATAAATACTGAAGGCGGGCAGCCCTTTCTGGTTGTGTCCTGCCAGTGCAGCGGCAAGATACACAGCTCCGGGACGTTCGGTACCATTAAATCCCCAGATGGCTTTCGGAAGGATAGGATTCATATCGATGGTTTCACTGCCATAACACCAGCATGGCGTGACGGTGAGGGATACTCCAACACCTTCCTTTTCGAATTTACTGGCACATAGTGCGGCCTCTGCAACTCCACCAATGCAGGAGTCGGCAATAACACATTCAACTGCACTGCCATCTGCATGGCGAAGTTCAGCTGAAATGAGGGCTACAACACGTTTGGCCATTCCCATGGTCTGATCTTCGAGAGATTCGCGTACACCACCGAGACGACCATCGATAACGGGACGGATTCCAACCTTGGGCAAGGCACCTTTTAATCTGTTCATATTTTTAGTTGTTGGTTGTTAGTTGATAGTTGTTAGTTGATAGTTGTTAGTTGATAGTTGATAGTTGTTAGTTGATAGTTGATAGTTTATAGGCTGTTAGGCTGTAGGTTGTTAGGTTTCCAGGCTTCTAGGCTTCTAGGCTACTAGGCTACTAGGCTACAGAACTGCAGAACTGAAGAACTGCATGACCGCCCGACTGCACGACTGTCTGACGTAAACCTCAGTACCAATTTAGCCCATTCTTCATTCATAATTCATAATTCATAATTCATAATTCATAATTCATAATTCATAATTCATAATTCATAATTCATAATTCATAATTCCTCCCACATAATTAGCTCACAGAGATCCCCGTACAATCATTCTTGCCGGGATAACTTCCTTAATTTTTTCCCTTGTTATCAGGAATTCAGCCGCTTTTTGTCCCATTGAAGTGAAATCAGTTGAAATCACGGTAATGCCATTTTCAATGATTTCATACATGGGGGTATCATTATATGCAATCATGCCAATATCCTTGCCAATTGAATGATGCTCTATCCGACAACGCTTTACCATCTCCACCAGGTCTTTCTGCTGAATGACCAGGTAGGATGCATCCTTTTCAAGGCTGATTTTCTGCAATGATTTTATTACATCTGATTCAATCCGGAAGTCTTTTGTAAATTTTTTAAAGTACCTCACCAGTATTTTCGGATGTTCCGATTCGTCAGGCATAAAGAGTATAAAGCGTTTGTATTTTTTCAGGAGGCTTATATTGGCGGCCAGACAGGTATAAACCGATTTTCCGAAATCCTGGCAAACAAAAGCGAGATCGCTCTTTTCAAAATCGCCCAGATCAAGCAAAAGCAGCCGGGCCGGGTCGATCCTCCGGAGTGAATCATGCAGCACATCATTTCCGAAATTCATGATCACGTAATAGTTGTAGCGGCCTATACTATCCGAGATGACGGTTTCAAAGAGGTGTTCGTTATAGAAGTGAAAGACCAGATCTACCTTGAAGTTTTTAGGCAATCTGCTTACAAAGGAATTGTACAGGACATCCTTAAATGGGCTGTAAATGTCCAGCATCAGCAGCACCTTGTTCATCATAACTGCTACATGGTAACCTTTTGCAGGGGTGGAATACACAATTCCCCGTTTCTTCAGTTCGCGGTATGCCTTAAAAACCGTGTCACGTGAAAGAGTATACTGCCTGCTGAGCTGGTTTACGGAAGGAAGCGCCTGTCCTGCGGAGTATTTACCCTCACTGATGGCATCGCACAAGGCATCTACCAGGTGTTTCACCTTGGTAGAGCTATAATTGTCCTGGATGTGAAGTTCAGTCATGAGAATCCATCCTGTGCTGTGCTGTGCTGAAACAAATATAATAAAACTTTACGATTTCCGGTTTTTTTTCACGAAAGTCTGTCGTCAATTACATGTATATCCTGGTTCAGTTACAATATTCGGGCTTACCGGAATACAGGCTCATGCCGCATTGCATTAAAAAAACAAATTGTTTCCAATACATGGACGGTACCTATCACCTCTTCTTTTTCCGATTTAACAAGTACATTATAGTTTCTTTTTTTATTAATTTCATCTATGATCGTTTTAACTGCATCTTATTCCTGTAACGTAATTCGGAATACATAACAATTAAACAATTTGTATGAGACCTATCCAATTCTTCAGTGGACTATTTTTTATAATGTTACCGGGTATTACGGCAGCTCAACCTTTTGCCAGCCTGAACGAAAAAACGCTTACACTTGACAACGGATTTGTAAAACGTGTTATTCAGTTAGATAATGACGGCATAGGAATTGTCAATAAGAGCTATGTTCTTCCTTCCAGCCTGGAAGATTTTTTGTCAGAAGGTTCTGAAGATTTCTATTTCGAAGCCGATGGGAAACCTCTTACAGGCCTCGATAAATGGAACCTGGTGTCGGTGGATATGATTAAGGATGAGGACAAAGGCAGTGGTGCCAGGATAATCCTTGAACATCCTTCAATAAATCTCAAAATCAGCATCACCTATTTGTTATATCCCGAACTTCCTATCATCAGGAAGAAAATATCATTTCTAAACACCGGGAGGCAGAATATCAAACTGGAATCCCTTGATATTGAAAGTATTCATTTCGGCAATACCGATGTTGGAACCGGATGTTGGGTGATGAACGATTATGCACGTCAAAAATCACTTGGGCAATTTATTGGAAATTGGTATGATCCGGTTGTAGTTGTACATGAAGTTGATCATCACCGGGGTATTGTACTTGGAAATGAGGCCCCTGGCGTAATGAAGCGAACAGGTGTATTCCTTAAGAAAGATCAGCTTACGGCTGGATTAACGCATGCCGATCAGAATTTTGGATTTCGCGAATGGCTTAAACCAGGCGAACCATGGGAAAGTACATGGATTTTTACCGGGATCTATGAAAACACCGACGATCCGTCAGTTGTTCTCAACGGGGCAGTGAATGATTTTATTCGCCGCTACATGGGGACCCGGCTAAGCCGGATTCCTGAAAAGCCCACTTTTGTCTATAATACCTGGGAACCGTTTTTGCATAACATAAATGAAAAAATGATTTACGAATTGGTGGATGCTGCCGCAGAGTGTGGTTTCGGGGAGTTTGTCATAGATGACGGATGGCAGGATTCATATGGCGACTGGGGCATAAACAAAACGAAATTCCCGAATGGGCTAAAACCGGTGTTCGATTATATCAAATCGAAAGGAATGAAGCCCGGCCTTTGGATCAGCATTGCAGCTGCCGAAGCTACCAGTAAGGTCTACAGGGAACATCCGGAATGGGCTGTTCTGAAAGCCGATGGTTCGCCGATTAACCTTCATGCCGACTATGATAGGATGTACAATTGGGAGAGTTATTCCATGTGCATGACCACGGGCTGGCACGACTATATTAAAAATGTTATCCTGAACCTGGTCAGGGAAAATGGCCTTGAGTATATTAAGGCTGATTTTGCCGTGGTTACCGGGGCATACACCACTGACAAAACGCGTTCGGGCTGCCATGCAACTGATCATCCAGCTCATAACGGACGAAATGAATCGATGCTGAAAATGTACCAGGCAACCTGGCAGTTATTTGACGATTTACATAAGGAAGCACCGGAATTGTTTATCGACTGTACTTTCGAAACAATGGGTGCACTGCAGCTCATTGATCTGGATATGTGCAAGCACGCGGAAGGGAACTGGCTTTCAAACTTCAGTGAAAAAGCACCGCTTGGATCGTTGCGCATCCGGCAAATGTCATGGTGGAGGTCGCCTGTAATACCAGCTACCGCCATGGTAATTGGCAACCAACACCTTGATGATCCTGACTTTGAATTTTCACTCATGTCATTAACCGGTTCACTGCCAATTGTATTGGGTGATCCCCGTTTATTATCCAAAGAACGGAGGGCACATTATAAGTTATGGGCTGATTGGCTTCGTACCATGCAGGGCAAACACGATTTCATGGAATTCAGGCAAAATCTTGAAGGATATGGTGAACCGGCTGAAGGCTGTTGGGATGGCTTTCAGCGAATTAATTCCGAAACAAAATCGGGTGGAATTGTCGGGATTTTCCGCCAGGGAGCAAAAGAGACCAGCAGAACGGTGACCATCCAATTCCTCGATCCGACATCCGTTTATGAAGTAAGGAAAGCTCCCGAAGGGGATCTGGTTTTAAAGGCCACAGGCAAAGAATTATCGCAGACAGGTTTTAAGGTCAGCCTGGACAAAAAATACGACGGGGCAATATTCGAAATATCGGGGAATTGAAATAAAATTAAAATCACTTATAATCCAGGTTGCCTGTTATAAGGAAAAATTGAAGCCCGATATCAATATCGTCAAGTTGCAGGCATCCGGATTATGAACAGGAAGCATCCGCGATTTTCAGCGCTTCAGAAATCTTATCAATGCCTTCATCAATTTGCTTTTCTGTTATGGATAAGGGTGGAGCAATAAAAATATAGTTCCACCGTACAAAGGTATAAACACCCAGCTCTTTCAGACGTGCCGCAACCTGATTCATGACCTGCATTGCGGATGCAGGAGCATTATAGGGGAGCCATCGGTTCTTTGGTACTGCGGTTCTTCACGAGTTCTATGCACCCAAGCAAACCTGTATTCCGAAAATCGCCAATACAGGGATGAATCTGTTTAAGTTCATCAACTCTTTTTTCTACGTAGTGGCCCATCTTAATTGCATTTTCGATAAGATGATCTGTTTCATAAATATTGATCACCTCGAGTGCAGCCGCGCAGGCCGTCGCATGAGCGCTATAGGTAAGACCAATCATTAAGGGCTCATTATCGAATTTTGCGGCAATTGTATCTGTAACCATCAGGCAACCGAATGGCAGATAGCCTGACGTTATCCCTTTTGCCATACAAACCATATCAGGAATAACACCTTGATTTTCAAATCCAAACCATTTACCTGTACGGCCAAATCCGCTCATTACCTCATCGGCAATTAGAAGAATCCCATGTGTATCACAAATCTCCCTGAGTTTTCTCCAGTAATTTTTTGGATATTTTATACATCCGGAGGTGCCGCTTTCGCCTTCCATCAGAATGCCTGCGATATTTTTCGGACCTTCAAAATCAATAATCCTTTCTATATGCGAGATACATTCCAGCTTACAGGAATCAGGCTGCTGGCTCCAGGGGCAGCGATAACAGTAAGGATCTTCCACATGTACCACATTCGGCACCTGTTGTGAATCTGATGCCAGTTTGCGTGGATCTCCGCCGGCTGTCATGGCTGCATAGGTACCGCCATGAAATGCCCTGTATCGTGAAATAATTTTATGCCTGCCTGTAAAAAGGCGGGCAAGCTTAATGGCATTTTCAATTGACCCGGCTCCGGACAAGGTGAAAAAGGCTTTTGTAAGATTCCCCGGGCATATCTCCGCCAGCTTTTTGCCCAGTTCACCGCGTACTTCAGTTGCGCAACCCGGTGTAACATAACTGACATTCTGCATCTGCTTTACCACCGCATTAGTTACGCGCTGATCACCATGGCCAATATTTACATTCATCAAACCGCTGGAAAAATCTAAAAAACGTTTGCCATCATAATCATACAGATACACCCCTTCGGCCCGCTCAACACAAATCGGATCAAGGCCTTTCTGCTTACTCCAGGAGAATAGTGTATAATCAAGATTATTTTTAAGAATTTCTTCGCGTTTTGAAGAACCGGATGAAGATTGAGTGTCCATATCAGGAGGATAAATTTCTTATATTTTGATTATTCAACAGACTATTATGAAAATTATCAATATGCGGTTGGCTGCCTTTCGGCATAAGTCACGCACCCATAAATTTAGCAAATATTAGTAAAGACTGGAAACATCAATGTCCGCAAATTTGAAGGTTAACCGAACATTTGATTTTTATCCATGTTCATTTAAAAAAGTCCAGGAACTAAAATGACTAAAATTCTCATTCTCTTCGCTCATCCCAGGTATGAAAATTCATTGGTGCAACAACGGCTTTCAAAGGCGGCACGAGAGGTACGAGGCGTTACTTTCCATGACTTATATGAGCTTTACCCTGATTTTGATGTGCAGATAGACCAGGAACAGGAATTGCTTATCAGTCATGATTTGATCGTTCTGCAGCATCCATTCTACTGGTACAGTTGTCCGCCTCTTTTAAAACAGTGGATTGACCTGGTGCTTGAACATGGATGGGCTTACGGAAAAGAAGGAAATTCGCTGCAAAGGGAAAAAAATGTTCAATGCCATCAGCACCGGTGGCAAGACAGGAGGCATACAAAGCCGGAGGATTTAACCGGTTTACTATTGCGCAGTTCCTGGCACCCTTTGATCAAACGGCACGGCTTTGCAATATTGAATATTATCCTCCTTTTGTAATTCATGGCACGCACCTGGCCACAAGTTCCGATATCGAAAAGGCAGGCAGAAAGCTATAAAAAACTTCTGGAGGGGCTGGTTGCAGATCAATATTCCGGATTCTGCCATTAAAAAACTTACTTATTTAAATGAATTAATCGATTTGAAAAATGGATCATGAATTCTTCTCACAGGCCTTTGTTTATCTGGCTGCCGCCGTATTGATCGTTCCACTGGCCAAAAAGCTGGGTTTGGGTTCTGTTTTGGGATACCTGCTTGTCGGGCATTATTATTGGCCCCTATGTGCTTGGCTTTGTCGGAAGGGAAGGACAGGACATTATGCATGTGGCCGAATTCGGGGTAGTCATGATGCTTTTCCTGGTCGGACTTGAACTGGAACCGTCGCGTTTATGGCGGTTACGTTCTTCTATTCTGGGACTTGGCGGACTGCAGGTATTGGGTACATCGTTGCTGCTGACTATTCCCGGGATTTTACTTGGATTGTCATGGAATGTTGCCCTTGCCATTGGAATGATCCTTTCCATGTCCTCCACTGCCATCGTTTTGCAAACCATGACAGAAAAGGGACTGATGCGTTCCAGCAGCCGGTCAGAATTCATTTTCGGTTTTGTTGTTCCAGGATCTTGCCGTGATTCCCATTCTTGCTGTATTGCCTCTTTTGTCATTTCACCATGCAGGCCAGCCTGCGCATGCTGAACAGGTGCAGACGGGATGGATGGAATCAATTACCGGGATGGGCAAGGACCATGGCTGTTTTGCTGGCGGTTGCACTTGTGATTTTCACGGGACGTATCCTTGTACGTCCCTTGTTACGGTACGTTGCTGCCACGCGTCTTCGCGAATTATTTACTGCTACGGCCCTGCTTCTGGTTGTGGGTACAACAGCACTTAATGTATTCTGTGGGACTGAGTCCGGCCCTCGGAACTTTTCTTGGAGGAGTTGTGCTTGCCAACAGTGAATACAGGCATGAACTGGAAAGCGATATAGAACCTTTCAAGGGATTATTGCTGGGATTATTTTTTATAGCGGTAGGTTCATCCATAAATTTCAGGATGATCATGGAAAGCCCGGGGTTGATTTTGGCGCTGGTAGCATCCATCATGGTATTAAAAACGATTGTGCTTTATTTTTTAGCCCGCGTATTCAAAATGGGGACCGACCAGGGTCTTGTATTCGCGGTTGCGCTATCGCAGGTTGGTGAATTTGCTTTTGTGCTTTTGTCATTTGCCCGGCAACAGAACATCGTAGATGAAAAAATGACAGGCATGATGATGGCTGTTATTGCGCTGACCATGGCTCTTACACCGCTTCTGATCATTTTAAATGAAAAGCTGGTCCTGCCCCGGGTAGGTACCCAAGAAGATCCTGGAAGAGAAGGAACCTGACACGATTGAGGAAAAGAACCCGGTTATTATTGCCGGATTTGGCCGGTATGGCAACATTGTCGGCCGGTTTCTGAAAGCCAACGGAATTGTTCCTACGGTGCTTGAAATCGACAGCGACAGGGTAGAACTGCTGCGCAAACTGGGATTAAAGGCATATTACGGCGATGCAACCCGCGAGGATCTGCTGAAGGCAGCGGGTGCAGATGCTGCCAAACTCATCATCATTGCTCTTGACAGTCCGGAAAAGTGCCTTGAACTGGTTGAAACTGTCAAAAAGCATTTTCAGCATCTGCATGTACTTGTCCGTGCACAGGACCGGTTTGATGCCTATGAACTTATGGACGCAGGTGTTTTGCATCTTTACCGTGAAACATTCGACAGTTCACTGCGCATGGGAATAGATGCCCTTCAGCTACTGGGGCGCCGTTCATACCAGGCTCACAGGGCAGCGATGATTTTCAGGAAGCATGATGACCGGGCGTTGAAACACCTGTCCGCCATCCGGGATGATCATAAACAATATATTAATCTGGCCCGCGAAAAAATTGAAGAACTTGAAAAGTTCATCGAGGCGGATATACAAAACCGGAACCTGGATCGTGATGCAGGCTGGGATGTGGAAAGCCTGAAGGAGGAATTCAAATCATTTTAAGAGATTCACTGAATGGCTCAGTTTGAAATTACTCATACCTTAGGTTATCCACAGGATTTGTTCTGGCAACCTTTATGATCTGTGAACTGATGGTAAATCCGGCAACCACAATCACCAGCACCAGGGGCAGGATAAAAAGCCATGCAGTAATGGGCATCCTATTGGCAAAGGAATTCAACCACAGGTTAATACCCATGTAACACCCCACCAGGGAGAATACAAATGCGGTAAGTATCAGCAGGAGAAATTCGCGGCCAAATAAAAGCAGAATCCGGGGTATGCCGGCACCCAGAATATTTCTGATACTGATCTCCTTGGTACGCTGAATGACCAGGAATGAGAAAAGTCCAAAGATTCCCAGGACAGTAACAAATATGGCCAGTAAGGAGAATATCCCCAATACATTGCCTATAACCACCTCTGCTTTGTATTGCTGATTGAAGTAATCATCCAGGAAGAAAAATTCGAAGGGATTACCCGGGAAGTATCGTTCATAGGATTGTTGAATCGTATTTACAGCGGTTTTAGGGTCCTGTGTATTCAAACGGAAAGTAAACCTGCCACGAACTCCTCTTCCATAAGGAAGCAGGCGGTAAAGATGAGGTTCAAAGGCTGCCTTGGGGGATTGCTGGTGATAATCTTTCATCACTCCGATTATGGTATAAATAACGTCCCAATAATTAACCTGCTTTCCAATGGCTGATTCGGCATCCGCGAATCCCATCCATTGAACGGCTGTTTCATTCAGAATCAGGGCTACGCTATCTGAGGGAAAATCCCTTGAGAAATTCCGGCCGGCAACAATTTGAGTATTGAAAAGGTCAACAAAATCATAATCAACTCCTACAATCTGGTAGTTCTTACTTTCATCGGATCCTACCGGAAAAATTCCTCCTGCATCCCAGTATATCTGCCTCCCGGGTACCTCGGTTGAAACGCTCATATGGCTGATGCCTGAATTCTTAAGAAGTTCCTGTTTAAAGGTCTGCAAATTGCTTTTAAAGGCGGCATCCCTAACCCGGGGAGCACGAACTGAAAGAACCTGGTTGATCTCAAAACCGAGGTTCAGGTTTTTCATATAATGAAAGTTGCATGAATACTGCAAAGGTTCCTGTAATCAGGCCGAGCGCCATGGTAAACTGAAAGACAACCAGAACCTTACGCAAGTTAAGGCCTTTTGGACTGTTTCCCGGTTTGCCTTTTAATACCTGAAGGGGGCGGAAAGAAGACAAGAGGGCAACCGGATAGAATCCGGAAAGAAATACACCGGCAAAAAGCAATGCCGCCAATGCAGGCCAGAGCCAACTTTGATCCCATATCCGATATGAAAGAGGGGTTCCGGTTATCTGTGTAAAAAGTGGAAGTAATAGCGAAAGCAAGAGAAGGGTAAGGGCAATGGCAAATAAGTTAATGAGGAATGTTTCCATAAAAAACTGTACCACTAATTGGGACCGGGAGGCACCTGCCACTTTGCGCAATCCCACTTCTTTTGCCCGGGTAAGGGATCGGGCGGTGGAAAGATTAATATAGTTTACCCAGGCAATACCAATAATAAAGATGGCAATGGCGAACAGCAGATTAACGGAGGACCTGTCACCGTTTGGCTCGAGTTCCTGCTGAAAATGAGAAGTCAGATGAATATCGGTTATGGGCTGCAAAGGCAGTTTCATGGTAAGCTTATAGGCCCGGAGGGCTTCGCCAAATTCCTTATCTGCGATGGCATCAAGCTTTTTTTGAAATTCGGTGATATTCACCCCCTTTTTGAACAGGATATAGGTGAAGGCTCCTGAATCTCCCCACGAATCATCAAAATCAGTACCCAGAATATCCAACAGGTTCGACCAGGGCAATACAATATCGAATTTGATGTGAGAGTTTCCGGGAATGTCCTCAAAGACCCCGGTAATCTGAAACACCATTTTGTTATCGAGCTTAATCGTTTTTCCGATAGGATCCTCATTACCGAAATATTTCCGGGCAGTGGAACTGGAAATAAAAGCAGTATTTGGATCCCTGATCCCCTTTACAGGGTCACCCTTGATGAACCTGAAATGGAAGATTCTGAAAAAATCGGGTTCCGCATAGAAAAGCCGTTCTTCGATGAATTTTTTTTCATCATATGAGATAGCACCCGGATAGCGGCAGATACGTGCAACCAACTCTACTTCGGGTAACAGTTTTCTTATCCGGAGACCTGCAGGCGGACAACTGGATGCGAAGCGAACCGATTCGCCGTCCTCACTGTAGCGTTCATACCGCAAACGGTATATGCGGTCACTGTTTTCATGAAATTTGTCGTAGCTTCTTTCGAAACTTACATAATGCAGGATCATCAGGCAGGCCGTCATGCCGATGGAAAGTCCCAGTATATTGATCAGCGAAAACTGACGGGTTTTAAGCAGATTTCTAAAGGCTGAAATAAGGTAGTTTCTAAGCATTATATATCTTTCCCTTGAAAATACAGAAAGCTAAGCAAATAAGCAAATTTCAAAGAGATCACCAATTAATACAAGCCTCAGGAGCCTCACTCAAATCCTTCACCACCCAATCGGCCTGATCAAATTCCTCCGCCCGGAAACTGGAAGTGATGGCCAGGCATTTGCATCCTGCTGCTTTGGCCGCTTTCATTCCGCTGAGGGCATCTTCCACCACGAGGCAGTCTTTGGGGTTTAGGCCGAGTCTTTTGGCGGCCAGGAGGTAAATTTCCGGGTGCGGTTTTTTATGTTCTACCTCAAGTCCATTCACGAGCGTATCAAATAAATCGGCGTCCAGACCGGTTTCACGCAGGTTAATACGCATTTTTACCTCATCCGCACTCGTGGCCACGGCGAGTTTCAGGTTTTTTTTACGGCATCGTTCAATGAATTCCCTAACTCCCTTGAGTGGTACAAGTTTACCCCGGGTAATTTCTTCATAAATTGAATATGCACGGGCCTTGTCCTGTTCCAAATTAAAAGGTATACCATGTTTTTCAGCCACACCGCCCAGGAAACGGTTTTCGCCCATCCCGGTAAATGGTTTGAAATCAGATTCTTTTACATCAAATCCTTTTTCTTTAAACATCAGTATTCCTGCCCGTGTGATGAATTCTTCCGAATCGAGCAGAACGCCGTCCATGTCGAATAGTACTCCGTTTATCATAGTATCAGTTTATCGTATTTGTAGTATTGTACGATATACGATTTGGTCTGTCATGCAGTCAAAACTCGATATAATCGTAAATCTAAAATCGTAAATATCGTGAATTACTGCAAAAAAAATCCTGCTTTCGGCAGGGAATTGGTATTCGGTTAAAAACGTTGAAGCTAAGATTTATCGGGCATCATACTATCTTTATGTCTGAATAAGTGATTTTTGATAAGGTCCGATAATGTATACTGTAAACTGGCTGGAATAACAGACAATAATCTCAGAACCATTCTGTTCCACCGGCCCGGAATACACATCACCCGGTAGTTGTTAAGATGGGAGATTGAATATTTGACAACTTCCCCGGGCTCCATCCACCCTTCCCAAATATTTTTGAAATTTGGAGCAATTCCTATTTTTTTGTGAAAATCAGTATGGGTAAATCCGGGGCAAAGACATTGCACCTGGATACCATATTGTCTCAAGGCCAAATGCTGCGATATGGTGAAATTCCGAAGGAATGACTTTGTACCGGTATACATGCTGTTGTCAGCAGTCGGGGTATAAGAGGCCATAGAACTTACATTGATTATTACTCCTCGACGGGCATTTATCATAGGAGTCAATACCTTGTGAATAAGAATGATGGGGGTTGTTACGTGTACCTGGAGCATTTTTAACTGATTGTTGATGTCATCCTTATGAAACCTTGCCGTAAGTCCATAGCCGGCGTTGTTAACGAGAATATCAATTCTCTGCAACTTTTCAACGACATGGAGCAGGTATTGAACATCCTTTTTTACAGACAGATCTGCTATTACTTTGTATACCTTTATCCTGAATCTATCTGTCAGCTCAGCGGCCACCTCATTCAATACCTCATGTCTTCTTCCTGTTATAACGAGGTTAAATCCCTGCTGAGCCAGATGAAAAGCAAAAGCCTTTCCAATTCCACTGGTAGCGCCGGTTATTATGCCGGTTTTTTCATTTTCATGATTAAAAAGCGATATTCTCATTTTTCCTGCTCCCTGAGTCGCTTTTGATGCGGTACTTTTTAAATCAGATATCATCTCTGGTAGGATTTGGAAGTTTAAAATACCAGACCAAAGTTATTGAGGGTCAATAAGATAAAATAACTGATTTATGGGAGACAATTCCGGGTACTTGTATTGATTGCAAAAAGGAACCGGGATTTCAGGCATCAGGGATTCAGAATATTCGAATGCAGCAAGTTGACAGTATTCTATTATTATTATCTGCAAAAATTGTGACGAAGAAAAACCTTAATTTAAGGATTTACGTAAATTCTTGATAAGAAGGGTTGAGGTTAACATTGGCAGGTAAGTCATCCGGACCCATTATCGTTCAATAATTCAAAAAAAAATCCTGCTTTACGGCAGGATCTTTTTCACGAGGTTAGAAGGATTTATTTATATTCCCATTTAACCTTGAAGAAATTCAATACACTCGGCATGGATTTGTTGTCAAGTGCCAGGTACAGATCTTCACCTTTGTAAACATTATATTGTTCTACTGCTGTTCCCAGATCAGCGTTGAAGGTGGTGGTCCTGTAAAGGCTAAGTTCACCGTTGACTTTTATCAATTCCATGAATTGTTTATGACCGGTAGGTTTTCCGTTCTTGAACACCATTTTGCTGGCAAATACCTTACCATCTGCAGAATAGGCGTTGATCTGGTCTACCGGAAGTGTCATTTTTTCACCGTTATCAAGCGTAATGCGGGCTTTTGCAATACCTACATTTACCTTATCGCAACTGATTCTGTCTTTTCCTGCTATAACCCATGAATCAGATGATTCAGCTGCCATTCCAGCGAGGCAGAACAGGGTTCCCGAGATTAAAATAGCTAACTTTTTCATGATTTTGTCCTCCAGAGTTTATTTGTTGATTTATTGATTTGTTGATTTATATGTTTGATGTTTGATGTTTGATGTTTGATGTTTGATGTTTGATGTTTGATATTTTTACCGATTACCGATTACCGAATACCGATTACTGATTACCGATTTCACTGCATAAATATTCCATTCACATGATTGCTCAATAGTTCCAGTTTCACATTAAAAAATGGTGTGATGATTCTTAATTTGCTTTATAACCGACTTGCTATCAATAAGACCGGTATAAAAATCTTTTCCCTATTTAAAATAAGATTCTATCTGCGTATGCCTGTATTTTGTATTTAAATAAATCATAATTGCTTTCGATATGCATATGACATTAATCATGCCATTATTTTTAATTATCAGAAATACAATAATATACGATAAAAGCACTCAAATTTCGCATGTACAAAAGTGACCGGGATTGAACTTGAACTGTCCGAAATCGAACAAGTTGATACATTGCCTTGAATTTTTCGAACCCCTGGCAGGTCTGTTTTTATAAGTAGCTTATAAATTGTCCAAGTTCATGATAACCGGCGACATATTTTCCACCCGCCAAAGCATTGAGACAGGCTCCAAAGGCTGCCTGTTCAGAACTTTGAGGGATGAGTATTCTGTGTCCGAAGGTATATTCAAGGATATGACAAAGAAGGGTATTCATTCTGATGGCGTTGCCGGAACCGATTATCGTATGAATTTTATTTTTCTCAGGTATTTTTTCAAAAAAACCGAAAAGCTCAGTGCAAATTCCATGTAAAAAACCATAAATCAGGTTTACCGGAGTGAAATTTGAAGCTGAAATGTTCGTGATAGATCCTCTTTTTATGGGATCCCCACGAGTTCCCCTGAAACGAACATCTACCTGCAACTCTTTCATCTGTTCACTTGAATAGGGAAGCGAGTTAATTGCTTTATAAAAATCGATTTCTACAAAAGATTTGTCACTGAACATATTAATAATTTCATAATAAAAATTTTTCAGGATCTCCATGGATGACCCACCTGACAAAGCTGAACCAACAACAATATATCCGCCTCCCGGGAATGGCCTGCACTCCAGGTCATGATTCTTTCGAATAGGTGGTTTGTGAATACAGATAGCTGGCTACCAGTGCCGATATTTATCAAAACAGACGTTTCCATCTCATTGACTGAGCCCAGAAAACTAGCCTGATTGTCCCCTATGGCATTGCATACAAAAATTTCCTTATTGTAATAACCAGCTATTTGACCGGAAGGAACAATTTCAGGCAGGATATCCAACTGGATAGATACTTTATTCAGAGCCTGCCGGTCAAATGCAGAGCCTTGCAAATCATAGAATCCCAAGCTGGCTGCGTTCGAGGGATCAATCACCGGAATTTTGTTATTTGCCAGTTTCATGACTATATAATCCATGATGGTGCATATCTTGTGCGAACCATCCGGTATCAGGTTATTCCTGAAATTGTAAAAATGGGTCACCAATCCATATCCGGCAGATAATGCATAACCAGTATGACGGGCCAGAAAACCTGCATAGCTGAGATTATCCTGATAATTCAGATCTCCTCTTCGGTCCTGCCATGTATAAAGGGGACTAATGCAATGTCCATCTTTATCGACATACAGGATCCCATGCATTTGTCCGGTTATGCCAATTCCCCTGATTTCATCGGGTCTGGCAAGAAATTCATCCAGGATTTCCTGAACAATTGTAAAGATTATTTGTGGATCCTGCAGGTCTTCCCAGTCATTTTCTGATTCCAGGCGGGACATGTTTTTCCTGGTGACAGATCTGAAATTCCGGGTTTCCGGATCGAAGATTATGCCACTGATTGTACTTGTCCCTATATCGATGCCGACAAATTGTAGCCCCATCCCGGGCAATCTTTATTTTATGCCAAGATCCTTTTGTATTTGTTCAAGTGATTTGCCCTTTGTTTCAGGCATTACTTTCCAGGCAAAGATCAACTGCACGAACATCATCACGCTGAAAAACATGAATGCTTTTCCCGGGCCGAATGCCGGGCTGTTCGTAATGATCGGGAACGTCCATGACACAGCTGCAGCACCAAACCAGTGTGTAAAGCTTCCCAGTGCCTGTCCCTTGGAACGGACTGCATTTGGGAAAATCTCAGAAATGAAAACCCAGATAATAGTACCCTGTGACATTGAGAAAAATATCTGGTTGCCAACCAGGAACCACATTACTGCAGAACCGTCAAATTTATTCAGGAAAAAGGCCCTGGCTATCATTCCAAGAAAAAAGGTAAGCCCGAATGAACCCAGTATCAATAATGATCTTCTTCCGAAACGGTCAATAATTGACATGGCAATTATTGTAAATATCAGGTTGGTACCACCGATAACGACAGACTGTAACAGGGATGAATTTACCCCGAGTCCTGTCATTTCAAAAATTCTTGGAGCGTAATACATGATGGCATTGATTCCCGACAACTGGTTGAAGGCGGCCAGCAATACAGCGTAAAGGATCGGCTTTGAATATTTTTTACTGAACAGGCTTTCAGCAGGTGAATCGGCATGTATATTTAATGATTCTACAATATCATTTATTTCGCCGTCGATATCCACCCGGCCGCATAATGCAAGAACTTCCTTTGCCCTGGCAATGCGATTATGTTTTACAAGCCAGCGGGGGCTATCCGGAATGGAAAAGATAAGTCCAAAATAGATAAATGCCGGAGCTGCCACAATTCCCAGCATCCAGCGCCAGGCATTATCGCCAATCCCGGCCAGGAGGTAGTTTGAAACAAAAGCCAGAAAAATACCAAAAACTACATTGAACTGAAAAAGGGCCACAAGTCTGCCACGGATATTTGCCGGTGCAATTTCTGCAATATACATGGGACCAATTACAGATGAGGCGCCAATTGCCAGTCCGCCAAGAAATCTTGCCGTGACAAGTATCAGCCAGCTGGGAGCCAGGGCACAACCCAGGGCAGATAATCCATAAAGAAGAGCAATAAAAAGCAGGGCTTTTTTACGGCCATAAAATTCAGAAGGCCATCCTGCAGTAAATGATCCTACAACTGTACCAATCAGTGCAATAGCTACAGTAAAGCCATGCCATGCATTCGATAAATGATACAATTGCTGAATGGCCTTTTCAGCACCGGATATAACGGCAGTATCCAATCCGAAAAGAAATCCTCCTAAAGCCACAATGAGAGAATAGCCAATTACATTACGGTTACTTTTCATACCTTTTTAATTGATTAATAAATTATTGGATTCATTAAAAGCTCATATTTCATTTGGAATAATTCATGCATGAAGGAATTTACCTGAACCGGGTAGATTCACGCGAAATCAGTTTACCCGAAAGACTGATACTAACAGTTGTCTGTTTGGGATTCGATATCCGGCTTAGCATCATCTCATAACTGTTTCTTACAATATCAGAAAGGGGTTGCCTGTATGATGTTAAGCGGCACCTGAAGGTGTTTCGCATATTTCATATCATCAAACCCGGCAATCAGCGTATCCAATCCAACCTGAGTTCCCGATTTGCTTAGACTCGACATTAAAACAGCGGCAGTAGAATCATTGGCACATAAAATTCCGGTTTTTTTCGGGACAATTTTTATTTTACTTACAAGGTCGGTATCAGAAGGCTCTCCTTCAAAGATATTTTCAGAACTGAAATCAATACCTGATTTAAAACAAGCCGACTGACATCCGGCCAACCTTACCTGCACACGTGCTGGCTGAGTCTTTCCGGTGAAAAAATATAATTTTTTCACAGCCCGCTTTAATCAAATGTTCAGTCATAACATAACCGGCATGGAAATTGTCAATTCCTACAATATCATATTTACTTCGATTAGGAAAGGCAATATATATCCCTGTCGATTAAAATGAGGGGAATCTCATGTGAGTCAAAAACCCTGCAAATAGTTTCATTCAGTTGTGATGCCTTGTGCGTTCTTTCCAGGGGAGAAAAAAATACACCATCTACCTTTTTTTCAATGTATGACTGGCATATCTGCAGGGCAATGCTTTGTCTCATTTCTGCATTGTTTGCAATGGTGCCATCCCAAAGGCAATTAAAGTCCTTTTCCTTTTCCAAGGGCAAGCAACTGGTCTATGATGATGCCAAAAATTTCCGTTTCTCCGGAACCCGGCAGTAACAGGCCAAATGTAAATCGCTTTTTATCCTTATTAAAAATAACCGTCGTGCCGATAACCTTGTCTTTTTTTTACGAGTCCTTCATTTTGCAGTGCATTATATACCTTGGCAATAGTTGGCCGTGATACTTTCATCAAATCTGCCAATTCAATTTCTGGGGGTAGTATTTTGCCAAATGGCAATTTGCCATTTAAAATTTCCTTCCGGAATTTTTCCAGTGTGTCCTGAACCAGATTTTTGGAAGCCATTTTGGTTTTAGAATAACAGTATTAACAATTAAGTTACATAATGTTTGAATTTTGATCAAATGTATTTATCCGGAATTTTCATTTACCATATACGTTTCAGATTATGGAATTCAGCTCTTTTTAAAATCACATCTACCACCCGATGAAAAGATCTTCAACTGATTAAATCCTCAGGTGGGAAAAACCAGGTTTGTCAGTACCCGGTTTCCATGATCAACAAATAGCTCGACAGAGGAAGCATCAAGAAAGACATGGAATAATACCTGTTTTCCTGCTTTATAGGGAGCTTTTGAAATACCGGCAAATGCGTTGGAGAAACCGGAAGGACCTGCTGCAGTTCGGTCAACGAAACAGTTGTTTTTGCTTAACTGAGTAACCAATAATTAATTTTTCATTGACATTGTTTTGCAACATGATACCAAGTGAATCCACTGAATTACTTAATATGTTCAAAATCAAATATCAATTCACATTGACTGAGATTAATGCTGTCAATGAAAACTTCTCTTATGCCTGCACTTCCATGCTGTTCTTCATATACCAGTGTCTTTTCAGAACGAAGGGTTTCCAATTCCCCTACCGGATTTGAAACCAGTAAATAACCTTCATCTTTATGTATCAAAGCGAGTTCCCTGGGCACCGTCATTGCACTGCGCCACACATAGGTGGGTACTACGTCGCATACTGCCAGTTGCTCATCCATCCTAAAAACAGCCTGCGACCATCATTTTCAGGAATATTTGACCAGGTAACCCCTGCATAATTGTCACGTCCCCAGTCCACCCACTGGATTTCCTTACTTTCTTTTATAAAATGAGTTCCGTCGAAATTTCCGACAAAATATTGTGTGGCCGATCCCCCGTTAGGTCCACCCGGATTGATACTTACAAGCATCACCCATTTTGTTTCACTGGTTCCTTTTACTTTGATCCGGAAAAGATCGGGACATTCCCACACACCGCCGTGAGCACCAATCCCTTGTCCGAATTCACTCAAAAAGGTCCAGTCGAGCAAATCGGGCGATGAATATAAATGAATACGGTCATGCACGGCAAGGATCATGATCCATTTACCTGATTCATCATGCCAGAAGACTTTAGGATCTCTGAAGTCGCGGATCCCGGGATTTTTCAAAACCGGATTAGCGGCGTATTTAGTCCAGGTCCGGCCTTTATCCGTACTAAATGCAAGACCCTCATTCTGAAATTGCTGACTGCCTTTTTTTCCCCGATGGGATCGTGGTAGGTGAATATGGCTACCAGAGGCGGGTTTTCAATAGTACCCAGTCCGGATGTATTTTTTACATCAGCAACCGCACTTCCTGAAAAGATATATCCCAGGGAATCAGGAAAAAGTGCAACGGGCAAATGTTTCCAGTGAATCATGTCGGTGCTTACTGCATGTCCCCAGTGCATGGGTCCCCAAACATTACTGTCAGGATAGTACTGATAAAACAGATGATATTCCCCTTCAAAATAAACCATTCCATTTGGATCATTCATCCAGTGGGCTTCCGGTGAAAAATGAAACTGAGGGCGATACGGTTCGGTATAAGATGAGTCAATGTAATTCAATGTTATTTGCGGATGGTTTGCAACTCGTAATGGATATCTCAATTAGCATGCAGGCAGTTAAAACAACAAGGAACACATTCGTTTTATTCATTTATGAAATTTAAGTAAATAACATTTAAATTACATAAACACAGTGAGTGGTGAACAAATGTAATTAATAATTGAGTAATATGCAAAATCACGTTAAGATATAAGTTCAAATCCTTATCTTTAAATCTGTCCAAATAAAAGAAATACCATTAATATGAATACGGACACCCCCTTTTTGCAAGGTAATTTCAAGGGCATACAACACCTCGGAATACCGGTTACAGACCTGGAAACTTCTGTCAGTTTTTATTCCCGGCTTGGATTTAAAAGAATTCTGGCTTCCAAAGTGGAAGTTCCGGAAGAAAATGACCGTATTCTGGTGGCCTTTATGGAACAAAGGGGGATTGTTATTGAATTATACCAGGTAACCCTGCCAGGCCAGGAAGGAATTAATCACACGGAAGTGATGGCCATGTGGACCATATTGCATTTGACGTGGAAGATGTGGATAAAGCCTTTGCCCAATTGAAAGAGGCTGATTTTGAAATAATCGAAGATAAACCTGTTTTGCTGGACTTTTGGGAACGGGGCTGTAAATACTTTACCGTCAGGGGTCCCGGCGGTGAAAAACTCGAGTTCAACCAGATCCTTTAGTTGTTCCGTTTTCTCAATCCGGTCGTGTTTGCTTTTTATTAACAAGATAAAAGCATTCCAATGCATTGCCTTTTGCAATGATTGATAAAATCACCCGGGATTTCAAAAAATTGTATTTGCTGATTTATTCTAAAAAAAATTATATTTTTATAATTCTCAATATAATATAAATAGCTCTATGGCTCAGTCTACACAACTTGTTAAAAAGGAATACCTGATTCCTTTTATTCTCGTAACCGGACTCTTCCTTTTCTGGGGTATTCCCAGCAACATGAACGATATTCTGATCAAGCAGTTTATGAAGTCGTTTGAGCTTAACAGGCTCCAGGCAGGATTGATCCAGTCGGCTTTTTACATGGGCTATTTTATTCTCGCCATACCTGCTGCGCTGATCATGCGTCGTTTTGGTTATAAAACCGGACTGGTCATCGGACTGATGTTATTCAGCACGGGTGCCATATTATTTTGGCCCGCAGCGCTCGTCGGTAAATACGGTATGTTCCTGTTCGCATTGTTTGTAATTGCTTCCGGAGCATCATTTTTGGAAACGGGTGCCAACCCGTTCATTGCTACGCTGGGCGATCCGGAAACGTCGGAGAAGCGGTTAAATTTCTCCCAGGCTTTTAATCCATTGGGAGCTGTTACAGGCGTGGGCATTGGAACGATTTTTATTTTTTCAGGTGTTGAACACAGTCAGGAAAAAATTGCCGCCATGAAGGCTGCCGGCCAGTACCAGGCATATCTTCACAGCGAAACACTGCGTGTAATTACCCCCTATGTAGTGCTTGGACTGGTTATATTCGTGTGGGGATTGTTGATATTGGCGACAAAATTTCCTGAGCCTCATGCTGATGATGTCCTTGCTAAAAATAACAAGGGTAAAATCAAGGATCTTTTTAAATATCCGCACTTTTATAAGGGTGTACTTGCACAGTTTTGTTACGTGGGAGCACAGGTTGGCACCTGGAGTTACTTTATTTTGTATATTCAGGATTACACGCATGTGCGTGAAAAACTGGCCGGGACTTTTCTGATTCTTACCCTGGTTGCTTTTGCTGTCGGGCGTTTTTTTGCCACCTACCTGATGAATTATTTCAAACCCGTGAAACTCATGCGTAATTACGGCCTAATCAATATTACACTGGTATTGATCGCCATATTACTGCCGGGTTGGATCGGGGTTTATGCTATTTTGTTTACCAGCTTTTTCATGTCACTTATGTTCCCCACCATTTTTGCACTTGGGATAAAGGGTCTTGGAGAAAAGACAAAACTGGCAGGTTCATTGATGGTTATGTCGATCATTGGGGGTGCTGTATTTACGCCATTTATGGGTGTCATTTCAGAGCATAGTATGGCGGTTGCCATGGTTGTTCCGTTGATTTGCTATGTGGTAGTTACCTGGTATGCGATTTGGGGGGCGAGAATAGGGACGAGGGACTAGGGACGAGGGACGAGAGGGTGAGTGGGAGAGTGGGAGAGTGGGAGATGGGAGAGTGAGAGAGTGAGAGATGAGAGGTGAGAGATGAGAGGTGAGAGATGAGAGGTGAGAGATGAGATGGTAGAGAGGTGAGAGGTGCCAGAAGGCGCAGATATCAATAACCGTGCGAATTGAGAATCAGCGAAGCTAAACCCACGGAGACGAGTCAATCACGGAACAAGACTGCAGGACCGCAGAACTGCAGGACTGCACGAACTGCAAAACTGCAAAACTATACTAAATCTCACACCTATTAATATATAACGTTAATATATAACCTAAATTCATGAAACGGAGAAGCTTTATTTCTTCTGCAACTCTTGGCAATCCCGGTATTGACCACCGGAATGCTGAACGCATCCCCCTCAGGTAAACCTCTGCCAGCTGGTTCAATGGATGATGTTTTATCGGATCCGCTGGTAGTGCAGGCTATGATGGCCATGTTGTGCATGCAGCGTGCCGCCTGGGAACAGGGGACTGCATCGCAGGCATTGATTTCCATTGGCCGGAAAGATCTGGCTAGTTTTATTTGCCAAAGATGCCCTGGTAAGGCAGACTAAAGAAGGCCGGCTGGGTATTCTCGGGGATGATCCGGGAGTTACCGATCCTGCTTCCAACGGGGAAGCTGTGTTGCTTGCATGGAAGGAGACCGGGGAGGAAAAATACAAAAAGGCTGCAGATGAAATGTTTCAGTATCTGAAAAACAAGGCCCCCAAGACCACCGATGGGATCCTGCATCATGTTACCTATGCTCACGCAGGTATGGAGCGACGCATCATTTATGGCTCCGCCGTTCCTTGCCCTTATGGGGGATTTTGATGAGGCGGTAAAGCAGATCGAAGGTTTTAGAAAATACCTGATGGATAAAGAAAAGAAAGCCTATTATCATATCTGGGATGAGGGGAAAAATGAATTTGCACGCAAAAAATTATGGGGTGGGGGAAATGGATGGACGGCTGCCGGAATTGCCAAAATCATTAATCTACTGCCTGATTCAAGAAAGGATCTGAAAGATAAAATGACGGGGTTCGGCAAGGAGGTGATCGATGGTTGTATGAAATATATGCGTCCGGATGGCCTTTATTATGATGTGATCGATGACAGCAGCACGTTTGTGGAAACAAACCTGGCCCAGATGCTGTCTTTCTCAATATATACGGGGATAAAGGCAGGCTGGCTTGACAATTCCTACAGGCAGAAGGCTGATTTTATGAGACAGGCAGCACGGTCAAAGGTGGATGATTACGGTATTGTTCAGGGTGCCTGTGGATCACCCAGCTTTGATAAATCAGGCACTTCCACGGAGGCACAGTCATTTTTCCTCATGATGGAAAGCGCCTTTCATTCACTCTAGTTTTATATATTCAAACTGGGGATAACCGGATAATCCATTGTGCATATAGCTGAGGAATTTTAATTTGTAATAATGATCCTCTGCCGTGTGAAAGATATAACTGTAATTGTCTTTAACCTTGTAGGTAGCTGTACCTCCTCCTGTAGCATCAACGGTAACATTTTTCCAGCGATAGCCGGGGATGTCACGCTGCCGGATAAATTCATAGCCAGGAATCATTGACGCATTGATGCTGCTCAAATGAATTTACTGAATCCAGCACGGCTTCGGTAAAACCTGAATTAATATATGATCCACCCACAGGGTAGGGTATGGTTACACTAAACAAAGTTGCCAGATCATAATAGGGACCAAAGGCAAGGTCCCATATTTCCTTGTTGGGTTCTATATTTACCTGCTGTTTTGTGTCAAAATTATAATACACATAATTCACCGTATCATTTTTAATAATTGTGACCGTATCAGAAATGCCGGATACATCCTCTTTATATGAAAACCGGTACGACGTATCGTTCACAGAAAGAAATACCACCTGCTTTACATTCCTGAAAACTCCGCTTTCATAATGTCCCAGGAGGTAAATATTGTGCGTATATGTATTTCCGCCGGGTGAAACAGTTGTCCAGTTGCCAACTGCAGTGGAGTCAGGGAATGCGGATGGTACATCATATAAATGGTCGATAGCTGACGGCATGCTTTGTGTCCCGTTAACTACAGGTTGCCCGGTATTGTATATAAACCAGTTGCCACCCGAATTGGTACTGATATGCCATCCTTCCGCGGTACATTCAAATCCAAGTTGCCAGGTATGGCTGGGAACGGAGGAAAGTACCAGGCCGGTTTCAAAATCAAAAAAGCTTAAGTTCGTCTGCACGGGTTCCGGAATAATGGTAACCACGCCATCGTAGGGCTTGAGGCGTTCATCCTCTTTGAAACATGCCGGAAGAATAAAAATGATGAGTAGAATGAATGGAAATAGTCTGCGCATATGCTTATAATTTTGTAAACCGGTACCTCAGGCTGAAAAAGAATGTACGGCCGTATCCGGCTGCGCCCTCTCCATTGCTTGAATTATGCGGGTCAATGCTGCCGAACGAGTTTACCAGCATCACATTGAAGATATTTTTCAGGCCGGCGGAGATATTCAGCGTATGCTCAAACAAATCTTTGGATACCGTGAGGTCAAGGGTATGATATCCGGACATATATTGTTGTGAGGTTCCTTCAAGCTGCCCGCGGGTGTCGAAGTTACCGGCAAAGTCGAGATAGGCATCCGTGTATTTATAAAATACGGCTACCTGTGTTTCGAATTTTTCAATCCGGTAGGTGGCGGAGGAAACCCAATCCGTTGAATATACAAAGTGATTTCCATTTCCAAACTCGGATCTGCCTGTGCGGATAAAACCTGCATTCAGTTCAATTGACGGGGAATACCTGTAACCGACCTTAAACTCAGCTCCCTTTGTTTTGTAAAGACTACCGTCAATATTGAAATACATGCCATATCCCGGACGCTGTGGATCTACTGCCAGTGCTATGGCATGTTCAATGGCATTATAAAACATGTCCAGTTGTATATTCAGGGCATGCCGGTTCCTTTGCAAATCGTAAATCACCGATAAATTTGCATTATTGGCTGTTTCTGCCTGCAGATCTTTATTTCCGAAAACATGGTGATTGTTGTCAATAAATTCAAGATAGAGCTGCTTCAGGGATGGTGCTCTGAATCCTTTGGCGTAGGAAGCCCTGAAAGTGAAATTGGCAGGCGTGTATTTTACGTTGAATGCATAGATCAGGGGCGCTTTGTAATCGGAATTATACATGACCCGAATGCCAGGCTGGATACTGATAACAGGAAGGGGGCGGTAAATAAAGTTCATGAAACCTGATATATCCGCAATTGATTGAAATCCGTTCGTTCGCTGGCCGTAGGCAGATTCATTATTCAGGTCGAAGCCTGTCTGATATTCGTATTTCTTTCCCGGGATATTGGAAACAAAGCCCCGGGCTGAATACGATTGAAAGGTTGTGGTGTCATTCATATCCGGGATTGGAATGAATCGTTTTCTCAAGATTTACCAGGTCATTGACATAGGTGATCTTTCGTTTCTGATAGTATGAATATCCGCCTTGCAGGTTCAGTACAAAATCGTCATTGAAGGTATTTGAAAAATTGACACGGCTGTTCAAGCGGGTTGTATAATGATAACCGTCCAGTGCACTGATTGTTGCACCATCGGGTGCGGGTGTGCCGAGATCCCTTAGCTCTTCATGCAGATAATCCGTGTTGTATATAACCCGGAAATTTTTCTTGTGATACTGGTAACCGAGACCTGCCAGGTACTGCAAGCTTTGGCTTCCATATCTGAAATCTTGCCGTATCAACGGGTCCCCAGCCCGAAAAAAAGTTCCGGCCCCCGTTTAAGGAGAATGAATTGTTACCCTTATTGGCAGATAAAGATAGATTTGCATTATAAGTACCTATAGTTTCATAATAGGTTCCTGCCTGAACCTGGTATTTTTTACCGGAATTATCGGAGGTAATAATATTGATTGCCCCGGCAAGGGCACTGCTGCCATAAATAACGGACATGGGACCTTCTATGACTTCTATATGATCAACATTATTTAAGGTAAGCTGGCCCAGGTCTATCTGATCACCCAATCTTCCGGTTATCGGCATACCATCAAGGAGGATCTTGACATATTCACCCGAAAGTCCCCTGATGCGGATGAAATCGCCCATCACGCCTTCGGAACGATATTGAAAACTCAGGTCGTTTTTCAGCAGATCCCCGATATTTGAAGCGGCCTTGAGCTGGAATTGACGGCTGTCAATGACACGGATCTTGTAAATTGATTTATCTACAGGCTGAGGCCTGAATTGTCCTGTAACCACAACCTGGTCGAGCTGGTAATAATCCGGCGAAAGGCTGATAATCTGGGGTTCGGTTGTCAGGATAGTATCAGAAAGGTCCTTATAGCCGACACAAGAGACTTCTATAATGGAAGGTAAACTGGTTTTGAGAAACACCTCTCCCTTTACATCGGTTATCTGTTTGTCTTCCACCGGGCCATTCATTTGCCTGAATGTCACATAGGCATATTCCACGGGCATACCGCTGATTTTGTCCTTCAGTTGAATGACAATCGGCTGTGAATAGGAATACTGAAATGCAAGGGCAAAGAACAAAAAGACCAGCAGGCTGATGGAATCGATGAATTCCCAGCCCAGAAAAGCCTGTTCGTCCTTTACCCTTGTCAGCCGGGCAGGACAGCATTTAATATTTTCGCATGCATACCTTCCGGCAGAGATTATTCAACCGTTTTAACCTTAAAAGTGATCGTGCCTGCTTCCTGTCCGCCATAATTGGTGAAATACAACTGGTATTTCTTTCCGTCCACGGATTTGATGAAATAGCTTACACTGTCGGCAATGGATACTGCATGGGTTACCGGGTCGGAAACCTTCCAGTCATATCCGATGGCATCCGCTGCTGTAACATATCCGCTTTCCGACTGTGTATCCACTGCCTTTTCAGCAGGTACACCGGTTACTTTAGCTACGGTAACTCCCGAATTGCTTAATACACCTGTTACCGGATAATTCATGAATGAAGTCGGTCCGGTGGGTATCTGAATGACATAGCGGGTAAAAAGAAGATCCCATGCGTCAAATTTAGGTTCTGCCTCAACAACTGCTTTATTTACAAGTGAATAGTGAATAAAGTTCTTTAAACCAATATAAGGTGTGGTTGAAACAGATTCCGTAAATTCGTTGCTTCCATCCGCATCGGCAAATCGGATTATATTGTCCGAAGTGGCTCCAAGTTTAGCTTTTATCATCAGTTTCTTAAAGCTTCCATCGGGATATTTAATAATATAGATTGAATCACCGACTACATTATGTTCTGCCTGGTGGTAAGTACCCCAGCCAAAATTTGTCTGTGAGGATATATTCAGGTTAAATGCACCAATTGCCCAGTCGGATTTATTGTTAAACCGCGGCTTCAATCCGTCAATGCTGCTTGCATTTACTGATCCCCAGGCATTGGTATCACCAACACAATATAATTCAAGTCCTTTTCCTTCATTAATAAGGATGGTTGCTGTTTGTACCGGAACCGAAAAGGCTATATCCCAGTCTGCACGGTTTACCGTATTGGCTACACCGCCGGCCAGGCTGTAATAAACATCGGAAGCACTTCCGGATCCCATATCCACTGTATCTTCTTTATATGAAACTTGTAGTATCATCATTATTACAAGCGGCCATGGCCAATGTTACGAATAACGGTATAATAAATAGATTTCTCATATCTTTAGTATAATAAATATAATATAATGAATAGATTATAAGGGAATTAACCCTTAACAGAATAATTTAATAATAAAAGCAGGCAATTTAACTGAAAAGGGGAGGGCCTCTGTACAGGAATGAAAATGTTTCAGCCGAAGGTAAAGGAGGCGAGACATATCTTATCCTGATATGTTGACAATGGTCGGACCAGAAGGATAATTGCGGCAGATCAGGAATCCTGGCTGTCGTTTTATTTTGGGATTGCTTTACAGTAACATAGTGATAGCAGTGAAGAAAATGATCATCGGCATTTCGTGTGATCACTTTGGCAGAAGTGATCTCATTGTCGGGTTGCTTATGCAGCATGGCGGCAATCTTTCCGCCAAAACTCAGGATCACAAATGTCCAGATCAGCGAAAGATAAACCACGTAGGGGATGACAGAATTAAAGCCTCCGATGAAAAACATCTTTCATGTTTATTTGCAATGCCAAAAATAGAATAGTAATTGCATAATTGCAACCGGCAAAAAGGAAAATTGAAGAATAGCCTACAGGTGGTAAGGGTTCACTTTTGAAATTTCCACAATAAGGTTCATTTGGCATCATTCTTCATCAAACGTCGGCTGTGACTGGAAAATCCAATAATGAAAATCGTCGTTTTTTTTCGGGAAAGATATATATCATATAAAAAACGGCAAATGTCGATTTATTTATATATAAATATCTTCAAATATTCAGATAAACCTTTTTAGAATACCGGTTTTTTCCTTTGATGGTAATAATTGAAAGAAACAAAGAAACTATACTTTAGCAGTAAACAAACTGATATAATTGTTAATCACTAAAACTGCACATATGCGAAAATTACTTTTACTTTCAGGCGCCACAGCATTTTTATTGGGTGCGGCACTTTTAACGAGTTGCGAAGGTCCTGCGGGACCAGCCGGGGTTGCCGGTAAAGATGGTAAAGATGGAACCGATGGAAAGATGCTAATGAAACCTGTAAAGAATGTCATAATCCTGAAACTGTTGATTTAATATCAGTACAGTTTGAGTTTTCCAAACATGGTTATGGGGAAGTATATTTTGAAGAAGCAGGAAATACCGGTGTGCAGTCCGTGCCATGAGTCTGAAGCATTTAAAGATGTTGTTGAAAGGAATGTTCCTTCTACATTTTCACTGTCAGGTAATTCATATGTAAATAATTACCAATGTTCGGCCACGACAGCCTATGGCGCTATTACATGTAACACCTGCCATAGCAGTATACATACAACTTACCAGCGTTCTGATATCCCGGCGTTTACTACCGTAGAACCCGTTTCAATGACGATGTGGGGTGGCGCCAAGACCATCGATCTTACTATAGATGGCGACGGAAGCTCAAATCTTTGTGTTAAATGCCATCAGCCAAGGCCATTTACTAACAGTAATACTGACAAGAATGTACTTGATTATGCCAATCTGGTTGCCAATCCTGCCGATAGCTTTTATTCTCCGACACTTGCAACTATAGTATTAAAACCTGGTTACAGAACCCATACCCATTATGGCACTATTGGCGCTATTTATGCCGGTGTTGGTGGAATTGAATTTCCGGGTTCTTTATCCTATTCAAGTTCACAGCATACTACTACTGCCACTTGTGTTGATTGTCACATGGCACCCATGAACGGCGTTTCCGGCGGTCATACTTTTGTAGCTAAAGGCAACTTTAACGGATGTGTTGGATGTCACCCCAATTTGACTTCTCCTACTTCAGATCCTGCTCATTGGGCTGACAAAAGAAATGAAATTCAGACCTTGCTCAACGAGTTAGCTTCAACATTAACCGTGGGCGGAGTTGAAATTCTGAACAGGAACCCGGATGCAGAATCCAATCTATGGGTATCATTAACTACCAATAAATACGATGGTTATTTAAACGTATATGATCCGATTAATAACCCGGATGGTCCGGCAAATAATCCTACTGGAATTTTCAAAAATCCAAGTCCCTCATCAAGCTGGTCGCAGGAACAGAAGGATTACAATAATACCTTGCCCATAATTAAGCTCACAAATGCACAAATGGGAGCCATTATCAATTTCCAGCTGTGTTTAAGGGAGTATAGCTTAGGAGTTCACAATTTCAACTATTCAAAAGCGTTGTTGACCAACTCAATGGCAATGTTGAATTAAGCTGATTCTTAACAAGATGTATAAAAACTGCCTGCTTTTAGCGGGCAGTTTTTTTATACCCAATACTTTCCTTGCATCTAATTAAAACAATTAAATATCTTTGTTTTCTTCGGATATTGAAAATAATGAATTATGAGTGAAGCTAAAAAAATTTGGGGGTATACGGAAAGTTTTGTTGTTTCCTTTGAAATAATGATCCTTGGTTTTGTTGTTGAAATATTTCTGAAGGGCAGGGGTGTAACACCTCCGCATCTTCCCTATAATCTGTACATGGTTTTGGCATTAGTTGCCATCCTGGTATTTATTCATATTACTTATCGTCACACCCCTTTCATCAGGTGGTTTTCATCTGTACCCTGCTCTGTCAGTGCCATTTCGGTATATGCCCTGCTGGTACTCTTACTGGGCTTTATTCCACAGGAGGGTGATCAGTCAAGGTGGCTGCAGTTAACCGGACTGAGCCATCTTAAAAACAGCTGGCCTTTTTACCTTGTCCAGTTTTATTTGCTTATATCCCTGGGTTTGGTTGCACTGCGCCGGGGAATTCCATTCAAAATGAAAAATCTCGGTTTTTTGTTGAATCATTTCGGCCTGTGGATCACCCTGGTAGCAGCTGGATTAGGTGCCGGCGACCAGAAAAGCGTTACGATTGACCTGTTTGAAGACAGCGGTTTCTCAAATGCCGGGATACTTGCTGATAAGCAAAAGATTGAAATGCCGTTTTCCATGAAATTGATTGACTTCAATATTGAGTTTTACAATCCCAAGATCGCAGTGGCAGATCAGTCAAAAGGGGAAATCTTGCAGAAACATGCGGAAACACTTCCATTAATATATAAGGGGTTTGAATCAAAACTTATTGATTGGAATATAAGGGTAAAAGAATTTCTTCCTTTTGCCATCAAAACCGACAGTGGATATATTCCTGGCTGACAAACCGGGAAGCATATCTGCTGCCTTCGTTGAGACTAAAAATATAATTACCGGGGATACAGCCTCAGGTTGGATAACCAACGGAAGCGTGATGTTTGAACCCAGGTTTCTTGATCTCAAACGGTCTAAATTGCTATTCCTTACCGATCCCGAACCACGAAAATTCGAATCGCTTGTTTTAGTGAAGGATAGCCAGGGAAAGGAAGATACAATCAAACTTGAGGTTAACAAACCCCACCGGATGAATGGATGGAAACTTTACCAGCTCAGCTATGATACAGAATTGGGTAAATATTCAAAGCGAAGCGTCATAGAGGCGGTAAAAGATCCATGGCTGCCGGTGGTGTATTTTGGCATTCTGATGCTTCTGGGCGGTGCCGTTTATCTTTTCTGGCTGGGCCGACCGGTTAAAGAGGAATAAAGATTATAGATTAATAGTAAAAAACTGACAATATGAATTGGACAAATTTTCCATTGTTTGCCTCGTCTGCAACAATTCTTTGGATACTGGGGATGATCCTGCTGAATTTTTCAGGAAAAAGAAAAGCGTTTGAAATAACCGGAAATATACTGATTGTTGGTGGACTGGCAGTTCTGGTCACTTTTCTTACCATTCTGTGGATAAACCTGGACAGACCCCCCCTTCGCACGTTGGGTGAAACCCGCCTGTGGTATTCCGTATTTTTGCCACTGATTGGAATCATAACCTATATACGCTGGGGTTATAAATGGTTTATCACCTACGCTCTGTTGCTCGCAATCCTGTTCCTCTTTATAAATTATTTACATCCTGAGACGTATGAGAAGACCCTGATGCCTGCCTTGCAGAGTCCATGGTTTGTTCCGCACGTAATTGTGTATATTTTTTCCTATGCCCTCCTGGCTGCTTCTTCATTGGTGGCCGTTAAAGGATTGTATCAATTGTATTTCAGGCAATTTGAGATGAAAACGCTTCACCTGGCCGATAACATGGTATACATAGGTTTTTCATTTCTTACCCTGGGCCTGCTGTTTGGTGCACTGTGGGCAAAGGAAGCATGGGGACATTACTGGACATGGGATCCAAAAGAAACCTGGGCCTTTTTAACCTGGCTGGCCTACCTGATTTATATGCATTTCAGGACTTTTCAGCCAAAAAAGACCAGGGCACCCTTATGGATGTTGAGTCTTTCTTTTATTGTCCTGATGATCTGCTGGTTTGGGATTAATTACCTGCCATCAGCCCAGAACAGTGTGCATGTATATGCCCGGTAGGAACAAGGATATCTAAAAAAAAATTGCCGTCAGTTTAAACTGACGGCAATTTTTTGCCTTATAAGACGTAGGAGATGGGTTTCAAACCCATCTCTACTTGCATTTATAATCAAATAAATTGATTCAATTATTTTTTAAGGGTTCTGGTAAAGTTCACCATGTTCCAAATATCTTCATCTGTGAGCTTCCCTTCATATTTAGGCATTTCATCACGGCCCAATTTGGTTTTGCCGAATATTTCACCATCAGGCAAAGATTGATAGGCAGCTTTGGTAAAGTCACCAGGGTGTGTTTCAAGAGTTCTGGCCTTAACGCCATCACCTAAACCGGTTTTCCCATGACAGGAAGCGCAATTTTTGTCCCAGAGTGTCTTTCCGGCAGCAACAGAGGCAGCATCAGCTTTTACCGGGTTCTTCATGGTTTTATACTTGGCATCAATTACCCAGGGTTTCTGCTGATAGCTGAACATGGACATCAGGCTAAGCGCTAATACCAGCACTAAACCGCCGGCAAATAATGTTTTAAAGTGAAATGATTTCATAATTCCTCCTATTTTTCTAGTTGTTAAACAATTCCTATGCCAAAATTAAAGTTTTAATTTTTTAGATTCACGTTTTATCAAAATTAATTGAATAATTACATAAATATAATGTCCCCAAACACCTGATAAAAGAATAGTAAGGGTAATTACCATCCACATGGGGGCTATTTCAGTCCATAGTGCCCTGTGAGATCCTGTAGGCCCATGCATGGAAGGAACCCCCCAGGGATAACTTTGAGAAACCTCAATGTTGCCATATTTTTCATTTTCTTCAATTCTGGCAATAATTTGTACGGTTCCATCCGCTTCGCCAGGAAGATCTGCAGGAAATTCAGCCGTAAACCGACCCTGGTCATCGAAGGATCCTTCACCAATTTTCAGCAGGCTGAACATGCGGCTAACATAGATGTTCACGGGTTCGCCGGCAAGGGGAATGCTATCCTGTTTATTTCCAGGTTGGAATGCCCAGACTGATACAGTTTTAACCGAGTCAATAAGGTTTAGACTCATTTTTAACACTGCATCCATCACTGTGAAAGAAGACTCGGCAGTATTAAGCGAATCGTTTCCTCCGAATTTCGCCATGCATTCTGTTTTTCCCTCTTTGTTCACAGGAAGGACTAATCCTGGCTGTAACAACAGGTAAGCTTTTCCATCGGGATTAGTTGTGACAACTGCGGAAACAGTATCGGTGCCCAGATAAAAAGCAATATTGCTTCCGACTATGGGATAAGTAATCCTGTTGCGGAAGATAGTAAGAGTTGCAGTAAGTAGTTTGCTGCCATCATTCTTTTTCAGGCAGGTAAACTCGAGTGTAGGGTCTTCTTTTCCTGCAGATTCCTGGGCAATAACCAATGCAGGAATGAAAACAAGGAGGATCACTAATATTCTGCTAAATATCACCGTTTTTAAGGATTGTTTCATGCAATGAAGTTCTGAGATTAGCTTAAAAGTGATTCCACATCATCTTCAACAACATATTCATCTGATTCAACCATTTCAGAAACTGCAATAATCGGAACGAGTTTAGAAATAATCATAAACAGCAGACAAAAGACAGCAATGCCTGCAAAAGTAAGCGACCATTCAACCCAGGTGCCTGAATATCTTACCCAATCCAACCTGGTATCCTGTATAGGCAGGTATGGAGTCTCAAGAGTTGGAACCACAATAAGATAACGGTTTACCCACAGGGCCAATATGGTTATGAGTGCCCCAAAGCTTATATTGTTAATCGTACGGAAACGCCTGAATGCAATGATGATCATGGGCAAGAGAACGCCAACATAGTTGGAAAAAATAAACAACCAATAATAGTTACGAAATAATTTATCGATCAATAGTTTGTCCATCCTGGCGGAACCATACCATTTGGTGAGGTAATCGCTGAAAGTAAAATAACCGTAAAATGCACCTATAATGAACAAAAGAACACCAACATTTACAAAATGCTGTTTCTTGATATAATTTTCCAGGTGATAGATTCGCCGGAAGATCCACATCAATACCAGCAGCACACCTGTTCCGGAATATACGGCTGCAATTACGAAGTAGGGGCCAAATATGGTGCTATGCCAGCCGGGCTGCAACGTAACGCCGAAAATCCAGGCCAACACGGAATAAACAATGATTGCAATGGCAATGATCATAGCAGCCATGACATTCCGCGAGAAATAAAGAAGTTTTTTCTGAACAGGGGTAGCGGTATATCCAATGGCAAGAAATTTGTAAAGTTTTCTTCTCCAGGGAGATAAGTTCAGGGCCTCTGCATTATCCCGCAGGTGGGCCATATCCTCAAGGAAGGAAAGGTAAATGAAAATAAAACATCCGACAAGGTCAGTTGAAATGGCAATGACGTCCCACACGATCGGGGATTGTATGCGAGGGAAAATAATAAGGTATGGAAGACGCTCGAACCTTCCAATACAAAACAGGATGAATACCGGTCCGATCAGTAGGGAAACCATGGTAATGAGTTCAGTCATTCTGATTATAGGCTTTCTCCAGGATGTTTTAAAAAGGTGTAACACACCACTTAACAAAGCACCTGCATAACTAACGCCCATAAAAAAGATAAAATTCACAATATAAATTCCCCACACCACGTTGTCACGCATACCTGTAACAATATGTCCTTTAGTTAATTGTGTGTAAAGTCCATACATTCCGAAAACAAACAACAGCAGGAAGAAAACAAACCAGGTGATCCAGTTTTTGCTGGGCCGCGCCAGCTGGGGGGCAAATTCGGTCAGAAGACCTTCTGTAGTATATGAACTCATTGCTTTTTCTCCTTGCTGATTACATACGGCACATCTTTGAAACGCTCCTTGATATTGGGTTTTAAGCCATCATAGCCCCTGTCAACAGGGAATAAACGGGCTACGGGAGGAAGATAGTAAACACTGGGTTGAGTACCTAAGCTTTCGAGATGCCGGTAACCTGCACGATCGCGGATAAGGTCACTGAATCTTACTGTCTCAACACCATTGGTCACCACATCTTCTATAAGGTCGCCAAAATAGATAACACCCATCGGGCATGCCTCGGCGCACCGGGGCAACTCACCCTTCCTCAGTTTATCGGGGCAAAAGATACATTTACTGACGGTCCCTTCTCTTGGAGGAACATTCAGTTCAGGTGAGTATTTTGAGCCAGGTTCGGCTTTAACTTCGGGATCTTTCCAGTGAAATACCCTGGCAGAATATGGACAACCCGTCATGCAGAATTTACATCCAATGCAACGCTCCGTATCAACCAAAACTATTCCGTCAGAACGTTTATAGGTGGCACCAACCGGACAAACACTGGCACACAGCGGATTATCACAATGGAAACAGGGTTTTGGGAACCAATATGGAGCAGTATCATCACTATCCTGCATCATATAGACTTTCATCCATTCATGTTCTTTGGGCAGTTTATGGCCTTCCTGGCATGCTTCAACACATTTTCTGGCATTCTTGCATTTTGCCAGGTCAATCACCATCACAAATTTTCTGTTGGGAATTCCTTGGCGGGCCTCATCCCTGGAAATATAAACATCTTTTTTTCTTGCTAATCCAACCTGTTCGGCATCAATTTCAATAAGCTTTCCATCGGTTGTAAGTACTTTTACCTTTTCTCCTTTGCCTGTTTCAGGTTTATCATCTTTAGCCAGCAGTTTCGTCGACATGGCACCCGCTACCGCAGCAGCTCCAACCCCAAGTCCTACCCTCAGAAAATTTCTTCTTGAGGATTCATTCTCCTTATTTTCAGCCATTTCAGTAATTTTTGTAGTGCATTATCAATGAACTTCTGCCCATCCATTGATCATCCCTTTAAAAGTGGATGACAACTTTGTACCCATGGTACAGAAATATACATGAATAATTAAAAAAAGGGAAACTATAAATCCATTAATGATGTGAAGGAGGTCGGTCAAAAATAAACCACTGATTCCGAAAACATCCTTAATTATTGTTTCAGGGAAAAGCATAGCCCATCCGGTGATTAAGATCAGAGGCAGACATCCATACATTATTATGATATAGGAAAATTGCTGCAACGGATTAAACTTCCTCTCTGCACTTACCGGAAAAGGGGCTTTTTCATTTTTAAAAAGCCCGAAAGTATAGTATCGGAACTGCCTGAGCAGCATACCAAAATAATTTCTTTCAGTAATCCTGTAGAATTTTCGATTGCCAGAGAGGCTGTTTGTAATAAAAAAGAACAGATAGTTTAAAGTCAGCAATATGGCTATTGAATTATGAATTGTAACGGCCAGGTCGAAACGGATAAGAGAACTATCAGGCTCTGAAAACTGCATGCTTACACCACTGATTATCAAGACAAGGCAAAACAATGCATTGGCCCAATGCCACAAACGAATCCATAAGGGGTAATGATATATTTTTTCAGCCATACCTTCAATCATTTTTATTATAATTCATTCTGAATATCAGGTGAAGTAAAAGCAGACCCATCATAGCAAAAAAGGCAATACTGCTGATCTTGTTTAAAATAATATTACGGTTTGCCCCGATAACAAAGGCATTATTCAGGATGATGGCATTCAGAAAGCCTGCCTGAGTTCTGTTTTCCTTAGCCTGGTATTTGTAGAGTGAAACCATCAGCAGGGAATTTTGTGAGTGGCATTCCACACATCGCTTAACTGCTTTTTCCTTTGGCATCACCAGGTGAGCTACCAATAGACTGTCATTTGGCCGGGCATGACATTCAATACATCGAACCTGGCTAAAGTGCAAAGCCTGGTTGGGAAGCCATTCATGTTTTTGTATTAAGTCGATTTCTTTTCTGGTGGTGAGTAACTGGAACCGCTCAAAATCAGAGTGACAGTTCAGGCAGATATGATTATCATACGCAATCGACTGTGTGATATCTTTTGTGTTCCTGATACTAATCTTATAGGAATGCGGATTATGACACTTCCAGCAGGTGAATGCATCGCCATTAATATTAAAATGGATACTTTGCTGAAACTCCGTTTCGATTTTCTCGAAATTGATACTTGGCATACTTTTCATCGTTCCCATGGCAGTCGATACAGTTGTATTGACTTTCCATTCTGAGTTGTCCCGGATGCGGAAACGAGTCATATTCTGCGGAATGACAGTCAGTGCAAGCGAAGCTTTTGTGGTTGGCAGTATAAAATTCATCCTTGTGAATCACCCTGTTGTCGCACATCATAGCGGCAACTTCAGTACTGCTTACCTTATTATAATAGGTATACTTGGAACTGCCATGGCAGCGAAAACACTTCTCGTTCTGATCATAGAACTGGGATTTTTTTCCTAAAGTGTCGCTTTCAGCCTTTTGCGCAGTCTGAGCCAAACCAGATATAAACATCAGACTTATCAGGAACAATGAAGATAACCTGGCTATGCCTTTACAATGAAAAATACGCATAAAGACCGTGTTATCTAAAATCGAACTGTAATATTGAAACCTATCTGAAACTTGCTATTCTCGTTGTATACAAGATTTCTTTGGTATACAATGTCGTGATAATTGGATACGAAAATCTGAAAAGCATGGGTAGCTGAGCCGATTTCAAACCCTATACCTAAATTTGGCTGTGGGATCAAATGCCTCATGTTTGGTAAACGGAAGGTCATATTCCACAATAATTGATTTCTCTCCCCACACTTTGGCCCTACCGCCAAATGAGGCGCCAAAGTTGACGTTATTCATGGATTGATCCACACCGTTATAATATGCAAATTGCGGAGCCACCTGAAAAGAAAATACATTGCTGAATTTTCTCGATACAATCAATTCGGTAAAATAGGACATGCGGTGGATGAATTTGTAGCTTTCCTCGGGTCCGAAGTTGTCCTCACTCCTCGCATCGATAACCACATTGCCATAATAACTCAAACCAATTGGCATACTGTTGGAACGGGTTTGTTGCAGAATGGCATACTTCCATTCCAAATCCTGAAGTTTATAATCCTGCGTGGTTCCTATACCGATCATAATGCGGTCGGTTATCCCGTACTCAAGTCCCAAACGGGTATTTGCTCCACCGTATATGCCAAAAATATCGGAAATTCCATTTTCCATGCTTCCGAATCTATGTTGGATAAGAAGGTTAAGTGACCCTTTATAAGGGGACACTACCGTTTGAACATCTATGAGAACGTTGGTTGCGAATGGGGATTTAACAGGACGATTATCAGCTGTTACTGCAGTGGAATCCTGTGCAAATATATTGCCATTGAGCGCAACAAGCAATATCATCAGGTTAATTAAAGATTTTAGCGTCTTCATAATTATAGTAAGCTTTAGGTTGATTACATCAATAAATATTAGTTATTCTTCACTCCCTGTGAAATCCAGTTAAAGATTTGCTGCTTTTCAATATCACTGGTCCTTGGATTATGGGATGAGCCGGTAATTTTGAGATAAAGCTTTGATTGCCCGGGATCCGAGGAATCAGCAGGAGCTGCAAACTCCGGAACAAGTCGCATTGTATGAGTATTCAGAGGTCAAATCAAGGCTCTTTGTAGGCGGATGGCAACTCACGCAATTATTGTCAAATATTGGCTGGATCACTGTAGAATAACTAATTGAATCATTGGGAATTACAACAGGTTCAAATTGTACTTTCTCGCACGCTGCCGTGAATATCAGGCAAAGTGGCAGGATCAACCATTTACTTTGTTTTCTTTTTTTTATGTTCATATTTCCGTGAATAAAGTATATGCGTTTACTTATTGCTGTGTTTTTCAGGCACCGTAAATGTATCATATTATAGTGTATGTCTTTGTTTCAATAAGACGACATTTGAAACTGAAAAAAAAGATATATGTCATTTTTTTACCGATATTTATCGTAGGAATGTAATATTTTTGTCTGTTAATCGGTATTATCCTTTCTTTATAATTTGTTACAGTTAAATTCGACATAGTATGACTCAATTTCACAAATCGGTTTTTTGCGTCAATTGTTACAAATGTAATGAACGGATCCCGTTATTTGCAGAACTGGCGGACGGAGAACTGGAGATTATAAATGACAAGCGGTTTGAAGTTCATTTCAATGCAGGGGAAAATATTATCAAGCAGGGGACAGTAGCATCCAACCTGGTTTATTTAACCACTGGCCTTGCCAAACAGTATATTGAGGGCTATGATCATCGCAATTTGATTTTAGAGATAATAAAGCCATGGACCATTTTCGGTGGAACAGGTATTTATGTGGATATGCGTTATCACTATTCTGTGACTGCCCTGGAGGAAGCAACGGCATGCTTTATAGATACGGTTAATTTTAAAAAACTGATCCGGTTGAATCCGGATTTTGCGGAACGATTTATGAACTATTGCGGAACCTGCAGCGTAAGTACATTCGAACACCTTGTAGGTATAACCCAGAAACAAATGCATGGCAGGATAGCCGATGTATTGATTTACCTCGCCGAAAAAATACACAACAATCTCGAATTCGATATAACCCTGTCAAGGCAGGACATCGCTGAATTTTCAGGGATGTCGAAAGACAGTGCCATCAGGATAATCAAGGAGTTTGAGAATGAAGGGATCGTCCAGGCAAGCGGGAAGAGTATAAATATTAATAAAATGCAACTGTTAAAGGAAATCTCAATTAAGGGATAATTAAAGAAGTAGGGAGTTGGGAGAGGTGAGTAGGGAGAAATCTCACTCCATTAACTGCAGAACTGCAGAACTGCAAACTGCAGAACTGCATATCTTATTAGACAGCGATATTACAATTTATTAGTGCGATCCAATTAGGTACAGTTTATAAGGACCGATGGCATTCCGTGCATTTATTTTCCTTCCAGGTTGTACCAATATCAACCGGATGCACGAATTCAAGCGAGTTCGTATAGGATGTGGTTTTTAGATTATCCGTGGTTCCCTCTGCAATAATGGTATGGCATAAATTGCAGTCGTTTGAAATGACTTCACCCTTTTCGCTCACATGCTTGCCGGAATGACACCGGAAACAACCATCGGATTCCCAGTGGCCGATATGATTAAGATATTTGCTGCTGGATGCATTCATTTCCGGGAAGGTATTTTTTTGAAATTCTTCCTGAATACCAGCGATTGCCTTTTCAATCAGTTCCTTTTGCCCGTTATAAATCTGGGGATGCTTATTCTGATAATACGCATTGATGCTGTTTCTGATATCCATCAGGGCTGTATCGGTAGAAGTATATTGATTGGCAAGTACCTTCAGGGCAGCTTTTTTAATGAATGGTAATTCTTCAGGTACTACACCGGAAATAAGGGCATTATCAATATATACCGGTGCTGATTTATAGGAATGTGAAGGTCGGTTATGGCAATCCATGCAATCCATGGATCTTGTCTGCAGAGAATCCATCGCTTTTTTATTCAGCGTATTTTCTTTGTCCTGGAAAATCTTCACTTCTCCCGTTTTCTTGTTAGTGTACTTAACCCATGGAATTGACTCACGGTCCTTTGTTGATGCGATATATTCTATAGAAACATCCGGATTGATATGCCAGTGAATACCCTCACTCAGTCCCTGTGCACTGAATGAAGGTCCTATTTTCATCAGCAGCGCATAATTCCATTGTGTGTTTGCAGAATCAGTCAAAAATCCCCTGATGTTTCGCAGCTTCTTTTCATAAAATTTTTGCGGCCAGTGGCATTTTTCGCAGGTTTCGCGGGCAGGCCTCAGATCCTGTATAGGAGTAGGTATTGGTTTGGGATATTTATGGAAAGTTACCGAATAAACCTGGTACAAACCGGCAAGTTTTGATTTCACATACCATGATGCACCCTCACCTACATGACATTCAACACAACGTACACGGGCATGCGGAGAATTAAGATAAGTTACATATTCAGGTTTCATTACCCGGTGACATAATTTACCGCAAAATTCAACGGATTCGGTGTACCGGTATGCCTGGTAACTGCCCATAGCCGATACCACCAGAAAGGTAAGGGTAAAAGTTGAAACGATGGTGAGGGATCTCCGGGTCCTCTTGTTATTGAAATCAAAAACCGGCCACTTTTGACCTGTATCCGGTACCTTGGCTCTTTTACGCGAGGTGAATAACATCCCGAGAGGAATCAGGATCAGTCCTAATAACTAAAACTGCGGGCAACACAATGTATATGAAAATTCCCAGGTAGGTATTGCTTGCTCCAACTGTAAGGGAAATGATAAAAAGGACTATCATCAACAAAATGCAGTTCAGACTTAATATTAATCCGATAGCACTTAGCCAGTTATAGGCAGACTTGGGAATTCTCATGGTCTCATTTTTTTTAATTATCAATCACTCAAACACTTTTCCTGACCTTCAAATTTGGAAGTGATACGAAACAAATGTATAAAAGTTTATAGATAAAAGTGAAAAGTGGAAAACTAAAAATTTAAAGTGAATGGTGAAGAGGTGAGTAGGGAGAAAGGAGTAGGGAGAAATGAGTAGGGAGAAAGTGAGTAGGTGAGAGATGGAGTAGGGAGAAATGAGAGGTGAGAGATGAGAGATGAGAGATGAGAGGTGAGAGCATGCAATCACGGGACTTCATAACTGCATAACTGCAAAACTCCTAGTCCCTAGTCCCTCGTCCCTCGTCCCTTGTTCCTGGTCCCTGTTCCAGAGGAAGTTCAATTGTAAAAGTAGTGCCCTGCTTTTCATTCGTGCGGAAGTATACCCGGCCATGAAGGTAGTTTTCCCCGAAAAGTTTCATGCTGTAGGTTCCCAGTCCCCGTCCTGCGCCCTTGGTTGAAAAGGAACGCTGAAATATCTGTAATTGCACCTCTTCAGGAATTGTGCCCGCGTTGTTGACGCTGAATATAGCTTTACCGGGTTTTGTTGAACAGCTGATCTTTATTTGGGACTTTTCCGGACTTGCTTCAGCGGCATTCTTTGCCATATTTAACAAAATCCTTTTCAAAAGGGCTGCATCGGTTTTAAACCTGAAATCCGCACAGGTAGTGCATACCTCAAGATTCCTGCTTTTAAGCACCGGGTTGAAGGCAATTTGTTTTCGCACGGAATCCACAATATCGAATGCTGAATGTTCCCTTATGTTCACAATGAGATTTGCATTTTCAGCTGCCTTAAGAAAGCGCTGGATCTGGATGTCTTCAACCACTAATTCACCAATGGTGTCGAGTACATCAATATATTCATCCAGTTCAGGTTGCGTGTTTTCCGATTTAATGATCTGTACAAGGCCGGTCAAACCGCCAAGCCGGTTCAAAATATCATGAAAAAAGACATTTTCAAGTACCTGGTTTCTTTTTTCACTGCTTATATCGAACAGGTTCACGAGAGTATATTTTTCTCCAAACAAGGTAATTGGCGAACAATTAACCTTGAAATCATGAAATAGGAGCCTGCCATCCCGGGTGGTTGTGATCCTGCATTCTCTGGTAACCGTTTTCCGATTAGCCTGGGATTCCTTGATTGAATTAATGATTCCACAATATCTGCAGCTGTTTGAAAGACCGCAGCCATTGTTTTCGGTACTGTGAATGCAATGCAAAGCATCACCGGGTCGTTCACCGAAAGCCTGCTCAAGCCTTTCAAGTCCGGCTACCTTAACAAGCTGCTGATTGGATAATATTATTTGTCGATCCTGGTTTAAAACAATACTAATATGGGGATAGGAATTGATAATCTGTTGAATAGTTTCCAAATTGTCGATGTTTGGCTCGCCATTCAGCAATCTTGAATAAGAAGTACCTGAGAGATTAATATTTTCCTCCAAATCTTCCTTTGTGTCCATAAACCCATTTAGAAGTTAGTGCACCGTTTTAATAAAAAAGATAATAATATGCGAATATACGAAAAATGGACAAACTTCCTATTCTCAGTTGATGAAAATGCAAAAAGAATAGGTTAACGTCCCGATTTAAAAAAAGGATACGTGAAACAGTCAATTTGTTTTAAATGGCTATAAAATCCGATTTATTTAATTGCCAGATGCAGAAAAAGACGAACGGATTGTTGCTATTTTTTTACATTATTATGATCGCTATTTATATATTTAGTGTACATTTTAAATTAAGACATATTATATATCATTAGATTCATATCTTTAAGACAAATTTAAAATCGATATAATTATGGAAGAAGTAAGTTTGATTGATTCTTTGGCTGAACTTCTCAAGATGCCGGAAAAATGGATGATCCAGGATGATGAAGGAGACCTTCATGAATTATCGGCCGGGGTTAAAGGAGTACCTGTATTAGTAACTGCAAAATATGAAATTTACAGGCTGTACTTTGGGAAGGAAAGGATCAATGCCTCCCACATGGCCATGTTGGATGAAATACATACCGCTTTAATGCAATTTATCTGGAGTAATTTTTCGCATAAAGTTAAACTGGAAACCCAGGAAGAAATGGGTGCATTATTAGAAAAATACAATCTTAAAAAGATTAAAAAAAGAGCGAAAAAGTAACCGGAGAATTCATTATAATTCATCGCCGGCCAGGATCGTCGGAGTGATGCCCCGGCCAGTATGAACTTGGTGCCTTCCTTTACGGATCTATGATCTTACACCCGCTCTTCAGGTAGTCTACTATTTTCGACTTCTGGCTGTCGGTTATCTTTCCTTTTAACTGCATTTCAGCAACATTTTTTTCCCATTCTGTTGCGTTGTACCGTTCCGGCAAGTATAGATTGTGACAGCTTCCGCAATGATCCGACATAGAGTTTCCGACCTTCTGACAAGGAATCAAGCAGGATCCCTGTCCGTTCCTGGTCGGCAGCCGTGGGCATATACAGTGCACTTCCACATCGGTACATCAATCCAAAAAGGAGCAATAGAATGATCGCCTTACAAAGCAAATGAAAAGGCAAGCCTGATCTGTAGTTTTTCATGTTCGGTTAATTCTAGTCCGCCGCCTTTTAAATTGGCAATCTGTGGCATGAGTGTGAAATTCAGCCAAAAGCCGTCCGTGAAATAGGATAGGCAGGGTCCAAGTGACAGGACGGAACTTTCAAGTTCAGATGATGTTGAAAACTGGTTTTGATTTCTGGCCTCCAGTCCGAGGGCCAATCCCTCCTTGATGCGGAAGGAGAAAGCGTAATCCAGCTCAAAATATGCCTCACGCTCTGTTTCCGCCTCCATTATGCCGTTTTCCGATACAAATTCCTTTTCAAATTCATATTCGCCCACAATATTGAATGCATGCAGGGTACGCCCAACCTGCTTATCAAGAATGATTTTGCCTTCCAGTTCTGACTCATCGGGCCCTATTCCGTATTCAAAATACAGGGCTGAACCCAGAGCATTGGCCACAGGATCAGTAAGTTTAAACTTCCATTCGTTTGAAAAGCTATAGGAAGTTGAAGTATTTATCAGATTGAATTTCATTTTGGGTTTCAATTCCTCTGGAATAGCCATAGTTAAGGTAAAATGCCGTCTGAAGTCTTTTTCCCAGGCCAATCTCAAATTCAAGCCGGTGATCTATTCCCCTGAAATAGTCATTCCTTCCGCCACGAAGGGTTGTCCATACTTCAATCTCCTTTTGTCCCTTGTTCAGTACCGGGCTTTGATAGGTGTATGTAAACACCCTGTCCTGTGCAAAAACCCTGCCCAAACTGATCATCATTATAATTAGTATTGTTCTTCTCATAAATCCGGTATTTGAATACGGAACAAAATAAAGGTTCAGCCGATCGGGTAATGCAATCCCACATTATGGGGATTTTAGAGGGAAGAAGGGTACAGGAAGAATTCTGCAACTTGTTTCAGACAGGGTTGTTGTTCTTTATATGGAACTGGAATTAAGCACTATCCAAACTCAACACAAAATGACAAATTCAAGAAAACTCAAAGCCATTATTTTGCAGACTGTTGATGACAACAGGGCATTCCTGATCAGGGTAATTGTGGGTTTGATATTTTTATCCGAGGGAATCCAGAAATACATTATTTCCTGAATTGCTTGGGACTGGCAGATTTGAAAAGATCGGATTTGCTGATCCGGCGTTCTGGGCTTACTTTACGGGTTCCTTCGAAATCATTTGCGGACTATTTGTATTGCTGGGCTTTCTCACCCGGCTGGCCTCAATCCCATTGTTCATTATTATGATGACTGCATTTGTTACTACCAAATGGCCAATGCTTACAGACAAGGGTTTCTGGTCTTTCGCCCATGAATACCGCACCGATTTTGCAATGACCTTGCTTTTGATCTGGCTGATTGTGTATGGTGCGGGAAGATTGTCGGTGGATGCAGGAATTATAAAGTCGGGATCTGCCAGAACTGCCGGTACCAGTCATAAATCACAAAAAATGTGAATTTTAATTATAAATAGCAATTGTATGTCCTTTTACCAGGAATATCGGCGTATCTTTACAGGCTGGCAAAATTGTCAGTTGTTAAAATAATTAAAATGAAAAACGAATCAGAAATTGAAATTTGGAATGATCTTAAAAGGGAACTTAAACAGCGTTATCCTATGCTGACCAATGCAGATCTGCATTGGAGAAATAGTTCTCAGAGTGAATTACTGCACATGATTGCGGATAAGTTAGGAAAAACCAACAGGGAATTAATTGAAGAATTCCAGATCAACGTTTATTAGCGTTGATGCCCTAGAGTCCCACCATTACCTTTCAGTATTTTTTTCAGTTCTACATACGGTTATCTGCTTTTAAGGCAATCAGGTATTGTCTGAAATTGTATATTTGCAACCGGTTTGGCAATAATGCCTAAACTGGATTGCAAAATCTTTGTATTCTGGAGAGATGCCGGAGTGGTCGATCGGGGCAGTCTCGAAAACTGTTGAACCCTTCGGGGTTCCGAGGGTTCGAATCCCTCTCTCTCCGCCTTCGCTCGCCATAGCCCGACATTAGGAGGGCGACGGCGAGAAGAAGAAGTTAGGTAAATTATAATTATGGATTGGCGAGCTTCGGCGGACGCGGTCCACTCGTCTGCCTCACAAAACTGGTATGTTTATGTGTTAAAGCTATCTAATAATAGCTTTTATACAGGATGTACTTCTGATTTAGAGGAAAGAATTATCCGGCATCAGAAGGGTTATGTATATTCTACGAAAACATTTTTACCTGTAAAGCTTGTATTTTATTGTGTCTTCATGGATAAATACAAAGCCTTTGATTTTGAAAAATATTTGAAAAGTGGTTCAGGAAGAGCATTTTGCACCAGGCATCTTGTTTAACCAGATCACAGTTTTTCTTAAATCCCACCGGCGCGAAGCGACGGGCGGGATATAATTTCTGTTGCAGGGATCCCCCCAAGGGGATCACGCAGTAATCCCCCACAACAAAATCCCGCCGGTGCGAAGCGACAAGTAGAATTAAATCCGGAAAATGGAACTGTATTCATCCATAACGGATCATTCAGGTTGCCTTCAAAAAGGAGCTCCATATTTTGAAAACAAGTTTAGCATTTTTTGGCTTAACATAATGATTGTTATATTGTTTTAATCAGTATTCCGGATTAAAAGTAGTAGTAATATGGCAATCCAAAATTATTATTTTGATTAACTAAGCAATAATTTTCTAGTAATCATCAATATAGAATAATAAAATGAAAAAAATTATCATGCTTTTTAGTTTAATCACAAGTCTTTCCCTGTGCAAGGCTCAGCAAAGTGATTGGACGGGAGTCGAAAAAGTATTTGGCAAAAAAGGAAGCGTGCAGGATGGTGTCTTCAAGATTACCTTCCCGCGATATGATCTGAAGGTTAAAGTCGGGGAATTTCCAGTCGAACCGGGCCTTGCCCTTACTTCATGGATCGGATTTATTAAGGCCGGCAACAACATGATGGGAATGGATGACAATACGATGATAATGGGTGATCTTGTTTTGGTCGATAAGGAGGTGGGGCCCGTAATTTCAAAACTGATGTCAGAAAAACTTGAAATTACTGCATTGCATAACCATCTGGTGGGAGAATCTCCTGCAATTAAATATGTTCATTTCTCGGGTAAAGGAGATGCAGTAAAACTGGCTCAGTCTATGAAGTCAGTAATTTCTGCCACAGGAACTCCCCTGGCTCCGCCACAAGCCCAGAATCCAGCGGTCACACCCGACTGGTCAAAAGTGGAAACTATCCTGGGTACCAGTGGAAAGCATAACGGCAATCTTCTGCAATACAGTTTTCCGCGTCTTGAAAAGCTTACAGAAAGCGGCATGGAGATGCCACCGTACATAGGAATGGCAACTGGAATAAATTTCCAAATATGGGGGGACAAGGCTGGTATAACAGGAGACTTTGTATTACTTGCCGATGAGGTAAATCCTGTTGTCAGGGCACTCACTGAAAACGGCATCAATGTTACTGCCATCCATAACCATATGTTGTATGACAATCCAAGGTTGTTTATGCTGCATTTTTGGGCAGTCGATACACCTGAAAAACTCGCTGCCGGTTTAAAAGCTGCATTGGATAAGACAAATTCAAAAAAATAAAGTTTGAAAAGATAACTTTGGATCGACCCAAAATTGACAGGATTGCATGATCTTGCTTTTTTTGGAAAGTCTTTATGGTGTGATATACCTTATTAAAATACTATTGGGCTTTTTGCCAACTTTAATTTTCATCATCTCTTCCTGGTTAATCACATCAACTACTGACACAGTTCCCTCATCCTGGTTGGTAACATAACAGACCATACCATCTTCGGTAAATGCCATGGCACTGGCCCCCATTCCAACCTTAATTGTTGCAATGTTTATATACCCGGTATCTGTTTTTGTCCAACAATGGATTTTACCGCCTGTCGGGTCAGAGACCCACATCTGGTTCATCATGTTGTTGCGGGCGACCATACCCGGTACATAACCAAGATGCACAGTATCAGTCATCATGCCGGTCATTCCATTTAAGATATTGATACTTTGTCCATCTTCATTATCCACGTACATCATCCCGCCCATCCCCGGCCATGCACCAACTGGTTTTTCACCGGTTGCAATAGTATCTGTCACACGTTTTGTATTGGCGTCAATAATGAAAACAGAATTGGACATACTGTTTGTTACAAATACTTTTGTTCCATCGTCAGAGAAAGTTACTTCAGACGGCATCTGGCCTACAGGTATAGTGTTCAACAATTCATAGGTATTTGCATCAAATACCAGGACCTTGCCCCCGGTCATCATCAATGCTGTCCATAATTCCTTTCCATCAGGCGAATAGATGGCATTATAGGTCATCCCATCTCATTGGCAATACTTTCAGCAAACTTCCGCTTATTGCGTCAAGAATGATAACTTTCCCCTGCGTGGCATCATCCAGTTTCCATTGCTAAAGTCCATTCCAGGAATGGAAATAGCAAGTTTACTTTTATCCGGAGAAAGATATATTTGATGAGGCCACATATTCGCCATCCCCATACCCATCATTCCTCCATTCATTATTGAATCGAGTTTAATTAAATCAATTGTTCTGGTTACTTTGTTTGAAGCCAGGTCAATGACCGAAATGGTGCTGCTTTCGCCATTCACAACATAGGCTGCATTGTAATTGATCCTTGCGTTATCCGAGTTGCTTGTATCATCTTTTTGACAGGAGAATAGCATTAAAGCAGCCGCTATATAAACTGTTGCTGAATAGATATATCTTTTCATAATTGCTGAATTCTGGTTTAACGGATTAAACTTCCGTGATAGCTTCAACAACTGAAACGACTTCTTTACTTTTTTTTACAGGTTTATTTTTTTCAAAAATCAGGACAGGCTTTCATTTCATCCTGTAAAGAGCCTTAAAAAGTCACAACCTTATCACTGTCAACAACCCAGTTTGTAAGTTCTGCCATGGTACTGATTTCAGCTCCCTCTATTAGCGGCACATTTTTCAAACCCCTGGCATCGGCACAGGAGCCGCATATTTTAACCTTAGCTCCCCTGGCAATGGAGAATTTTAGCATTCTTTCAATATTATAATAGCCATTTGGGGTATTTTGGTTTGCTATCGCACAGGATGCTGCATCTGCCATTAGAAATATCCTTACTTCGGCCTGTTCATGTTCCTTACCCAGCTGGTTAGCCATTCGTAAAGCATTATATGCTTTTTCTGTTCCGTAAGGAGCATCGTTGATGAGAATTAAAATCTTTTGCATTTTTATTTATAATTCAGGTATTTATTTTCTTAACTAAGCTTCATTACTGCGTTTGAAATTATATCTGCAGCCTGATCAATTTCTTCCATTTTTGTGAATTTTCCGGTTGAAATACGGACCGTGCCTGCCGCAGTCAAAAGATCTAATTTCATGGCTTCAAGAACCGGTGAAATGTCAATAGAATCGCGTGACAGGCAGATCCTGTTGAAATATTCACTTCCTGACTTAAAAACGATGCCAGGGCATGCGCTTCGGTTTTTTCCATAGCCTTACCTGATTTGAATATTACTTGTAAAACATGATCATAATCGGCCATAAACTTTTCATTACCGAAGGCATTTAAAATTTATTGGCTAACCGGATAGCCATGGTCAATCCAGTCAACTTTAATATTATGAGGCATGTTTAAAAGTTTATGATTTTTAAAGCCCATCTCATTTAACAGTGTAAATGCGGGCCTTATATTGGGGCACTTATTAAAAGGGCAGCATCCGCAGTAAATTACAATATTGGCATCTTTTGATACATTGCCAAGATCCTGTTCTAATTTTTTTAAATTATCCCTTTCTGCTGCAGAGCCGATATCAATTGAATTTTTGATGAGTGGCATTGGCCCGATGCTATAGATTTTTGGTTGCGGTGAACTGGCATCGTTTAAAACTCTGGCCAGATCAGCCGGTTCCAGCAATTGTTTTTGCGTCCAGGGTTCGTCTCCCCTTCGGACTGATACTTTATAAAAGGTAAATGCAATAAATGAAATTGCTAAAACCGAAAGGATAATGTTTCTTGTTTTATTCATAATTATTGATTTTATCGTTATTAAACCAGGGCCATCTGACAAAATTATTTTCATCAAAGTTTAACCGGTATGCCGATCAACTTGCCCCCTGACTGGAGCAGATTTCTTGTACTTTCCGCCTAAGGCCTGAGCAGGGTAATATCCTTATAGGAGCTTTGGTCTTCGATCGGTTCTAAATGAGTTGTAATTATTATTTGTGGAAAAACATTTCGAAGATCCTTCTCTATTTGTTCAAGTAATTGATGGCCTTTCTGTACGCTCCAGTCACCAGGCACCAGTACATGAAATGAGACAAATTGCCTTGCGCCGGCCTGACGCGTGATAAATGCGTGAAAATCAACACCGTTTTTCTTATAAGTTTCCAGCACATTTTGAATTGACTCTTGCTCCTTAATTGGTAAGGCTTTATCCATAAGACCTGTAACTGATCTTCTTACAAGTGTATATCCAGACCATATAATATTTGCAGCGACAATCAAGGCCACAATTGGGTCGAGACGTTCCACGCCTGTTAAGGCAACTGCCCCGACACCGACTATTACACCTGCCGATGTCCATACATCAGTCATCAGGTGTTTTGCATCAGCCTCCAGGGTTATTGAATTATGTTGCTTTCCGGCTTTTAATAATACTCTGGCTACAATTAAGTTTATCAACGAGGCTACGAGTGAAACTATCAATCCTATTCCTACCTGATCGATTGGTTTAGGATTGAACATCCTTTGGATAGAGGCAAAGGCAATAAACAATGCTGCGATCAGAATCAATAAACCTTCAACACCACTTGAGAAGTATTCTGCTTTACTGTGCCCATAATTATGGTCTTCGTCCGCTGGCCGGGCAGCGATTATTAACATAGAAAGCGCCATTAATGCGCCTGCAAGATTAATGCATGATTCCATCGCATCTGAAAGCAGGCCCACGGAGTTCGTCAGAAAATAGGCAATAGTCTTTAAACTAATTGTAAGAACGGCTGCTGCAATGGATAGCCAGGCAAAACGGGTAAGGGATGATTTGGATTTATTTAAAACCATTGAATATTTTGTTTTGATTTACAATGTTCTGCAAAATAACTGGAATTTTAATGAATTCACTATCTGATTCCATTTCTTCTTCTGAAAATCGCTTTTTCAATTTCCACTTCAAATAACACTAAGGAAAATAACTTGAAAATTTCTCTTACCCGATAGGACCATCAGTTAATTTTTTTGTCATAGTACTGAATATTAAAAATGTTCTCAATTAGTAATACACTAAATTCAATACTATGAAAAAAACCATTCTACTCATTTCTTTGGTATTAATCGTATTTATGCCGGGATTTTCTGCCAGGCATGTTATTACCAACTCGGGAACGACGTTCTCGCCGGACTCAATTACGATCAATATACTTGATACGGTTGAATTCACTTTGGCTAACTTTCATAATGCAGTGGAAGTGAGCAAGGCAACATACGATGCAGGAGATACCACCTCAAACGGGGGCTTTAGGGTACCATTTGGCGGAGGCAAGGTGGCATTTCATACCCTGGGTGTTCATTATTATGTTTGCCAGCCGCATGCGTCAATTGGAATGAAAGGAGTAATCAATGTGGTAGCTACACGGGGTACCCATGTCATAACCAACAATCTCGATTTTCAGTTCGTACCTGAATCAATTCAGGTTGGAATAGGAGACACTGTTTACTTCTCACTTTTGAAGTACCATAATGCGGTGCAAGTAAGCGAATCGACCTTCGATGCAAATGACACAACATCAAATGGTGGTTTCAGATTGCCTTTTGGTGGTGGATTTGTAGTTATGCATGATACCGGAGAATATTATTATGTCTGCCAGCCACATGTTGTAATGCACGGAATGAAAGGGGAAATTGATGTGATAGCTCCTCCGCGTACGCACATAATAACCAACAATCTCGATTTTCAATTTGTGCCGGATTCAATTCATATTGAGGTTGGAGATACGGTTTATTTCTCACTTTTAAAGTATCACAATGTGGTGGAAGTTAGCAAAGAGACATACGATGCAAATGGAACTGAGTCGAATGGCGGTTTCAGTTTGCCGTTTGGCGGAGGAATGGTAACTTTTGCTGAAGCTGGTGTTCATTACTTTGTTTGCCAGCCGCATGTTACCGGACATGAAATGAAGGGGCGGATTTATGTGGGTGAAATCCCTACCGGCGTTAAACCGATTTCATTCACTTCAGATGATTTTATGGTGTACCCGGTTCCGGCAACCGATAATATCAGGATGTCCTTTACCCTGAGAAAGCAGGCTTACGTTACTATCAACATGATTGATATGACAGGCAAGGTTGTCGCAAATATTTTATCGGAGTCACAAAATTCCGGCACCCATGAAAAAGTCTATTCTTTTGATCAATCTATAAAGCCGGGAGTTTACTTTTTAAGAATACAGCCCGACACCGGTGACCCTGTTGTTAAACAAATAATTGTGCAGTAAAAGTGTAAAATTATCTGTTGTGAAATTCCGTAAGTAACCCATATTAGGCATCTGGAAACGGATTGCTTAATATGGGTTCTTAACATTTAAAAGTTTAGTATTTTTTAGGAAAACATATTTTAAGCTGATTGGTTTTAATTTGGTATCCTGTATACCAGCGCGTTGGATAAAACCTATTCAAAATGTTAAAAATGAAGCAGATAACCCGGGAACGGCCCAGGATGAACAGAATAAACAGTCCGGTTTTATTATTATTTATTCTTCTGTCAATACAATGTTCAACGGGACAAACAAATGAAAATAATGCAAATACGGCACTGGTTTTAACAGCTTCCATCCCAATGCCCGGCGTGATCGGAAGGATTGATCATATGGCATACAACAGCAAGCTTCATGTTATTTATATTGCAGCTCTGGGAAGTAACTCCATTGAAGTTGTTGATCTGAAAAGCAAAAAAGCCGTCCATACAATAAAAGCGCTGAGCGAGCCCCAGGGCATAAGGTATATCCAGGAGACCAATGTCATCTTTGTTGCGAACGGGGCATCCGGAGAATGTGATGCGTTTAATGCAGACACCTATCAGCGAATTTCAATGATTCAATTGGCAGGGGACGCCGATAATGTAAGATATGATCCGGTTGCTTCGAAGATATATGTGGGATATGGAGATGGCGGTATAGCCGTAATTGACTCAAAAACCTTTAAACAATTGGCAGATATAAAGCTTCCCGGACATCCCGAGTCATTTCAACTGGACAATGAGGCAAAAGAACTTTATGTCAACGTGCCGGATGCACAAATGCTTGCAACTCTTGATTTGGTTAATAATACAATTAAGAATAAATGGAAAATAGATTCTGCAACCGCAAATTTTCCTATGGCGCTGGATGCAGTTAATAAACGGTTGTTTATCGGATGCCGCAAACCTGCAAAATTGCTCGTTATCAATAGTGAAACAGGAAAAACCGTTTCTTCAATTCATATCGACAGCGATACAGATGACATTTTTTATGACGGTTCTTCAAAACAGATCTATATCAGTTGTGGGGGAGGGTATATTGATGTTATTAAGCAGACCGGTCCCGATAAATATGAAGTCCTTTCAAAAATTGAATCCCGATCCGGTGCCCGAACCTCTCTATTTGTGCCTGAATTGAATCAACTGGTTGTTGCCGCTCCTTCCCATTCGGGAAAAGAAGCTCAGTTAATGATTTACCAGGTAGGTGCTGGTTTTCTTCATGTTCCTTAATGAGCATTCCCATGCTACTGCATTTACTACTTTTTCGGACTATTGACCGAAATGGATGTGTCGGCAAGCTGTCCGGCCATCGTATCTGCATTACCATTCTGACCTTTGGCAGACCTGTGGTCATTTTTGTTGCAGGCTGCTATGGATAAGGCTGCTATCGCTATAAGCAGAATTGATTTTTTCATAATAAAACAGTTTAAAAAATTACTTCTTTTAACGCATTAATAACTCAGTGTTTCCCTGTTGTCACCACAGGTAAGCATCTGATCACCAAAATATGGATTACGGATCTCTTGTGTTGTGCTTAACCAGTAGGCTCCTTTTTCATTAAATGCCATCGGACAAAACTGATAATAAGCTGTTTTGCCCATCAACCCGAATTTTTTAACAACCTTATAGAACTCGCTGCTCAGGTTGGAAAAGTCCTTACGTTGTTCTTCTATGTCATTTGAGGATTGTATATGTTTCAGGAGGTTATTTAATTTACCGGTTGAATTCATCCATTGTGTATGTTCATCACCAGTCAATAATTTCATGTCGATATCAGCGAGAGATTTTTCCATCACTCCGGCCGTCTGTATTGCCTTCTTTACATCGCTTTGCACAAAAGCATCCTTCAACCCGATGTACTTTTCAAAGACTGTATTGAGTTGCATGACGAAATCCATGCTGACATTGAATTTTGAGGATTTTTCCGTGTTATTGGGATTTGCCTGAAGGCTTCCGGAAGATTTTGATGAATTAGTCTTATCTCCCGGCATATCCATTCCGGGCATTGAAGAAGTGCTCCCTCCACCGGGATTCATCATGCTGGGTTTTCCTTCGAGCTGTGCAGCAGCATCCACACTGAAAGCCCCCTGGGTAACTATTTCCTCTCCTTCAGTTAATCCGTCGGTAATCACATAGCTGTTTCCCAGCATGGGTCCGAGACCTATTTCACGCATTTTAAATACAGGTTCACCAGTGTCTGTTTGTTTAACATATACAATGGAACGTGTACCGGTCCAAAGGACTGCTGATTTCGGAATGACAAGCATATTCCTGTACTCATCCAGCCGGGCCTTTACAATTCCGGTTACAAACATTTCAGGTTTTAATCTTCCCGATTGATTTGCGGTTTCAATTCTGACTTTTGCCACACGGGTTACCGGATCAATGACCGGATCAATAAAGGCAATATTTCCTGTAAATTTCTCACCCGGCAATGCCTGCACTGTAAATTCAAGGTGATCCCCTTTCCTGTAGGAACTGCAGATCACTTTCGTAGGCATCGAACAAAACCCATACTCTCGAAAGATCAGCCACATCAAACAAAACTGTTCCCTGGTTAACGTAATCTCCATTGTTAACCCGCCTGGCTGTTACAATTCCGGAAATATCGGATACAATTTCAACATTGTTCTGAATATTACCGGAATTCTCAATGGAGTTGATCTGCGATTCAGAGAGTTTCCACTGGCGGAGCCTTTCTTTGGCAGCCTCATATATTTCAGGCTGGCCTTGTTTTGTTTTTGACAGCTTCAAGCAATTCCTGCTGTGCAGTAACGAGTTCAGGAGAATAAATAACAGCCAGGGTTTGTCCCTTTTGTACCACTTCTCCCGTGAAATTCACCAGCAATTTTTCAATTCGTCCTGAAATATGGGCTACCTGGCTTTGAAGCAACCGTTCATCAGCCTGTACCTTGCCATATAACCGTACTTCCTTTACCGGTTTCTGCCGGGTAACCACCGATGTCAGCACATTGGCCAGTTGTGCTGCATCTTCAGTCAGATGAACTGCAGCTGGGTCAATTTCAACATTGCTCTGATTCAGCGGAATCAAATCCATTCCGCAAATCGGACATTTACCCGGTTCATGCATCCGTATCTGAGGATGCATGGCACATGTCCAGATTGTTTCCTGTTTTTTTTCTGCCGTTTGTTCGTTCTGAATCAGCGTTCTTTGCCGGGCGAATGAAAAAACAGCCATCCCAGGAAAATTCCACCTATTACAAAGGAACCATAACGGAAGTATTTGTTCGAAAAAATCTTTTTCATTTTCATTGTTTCTCAAATTTATTATTATTGTTGGAATGCCATCAATCGTTTCAACCAGGCTATAGCCGTATTATAATCGGCAACTGCTTCCACTTGTTTATAATCATAATCGAGTGTTTGCTGCCGGATGCGAAGTATATCGGTAAGTCCGGAACCGGAAACTGCAAAACTTTTAATCATAATATCGAGGGATTTGCCGGCAAGCAAGACTTTGACTTCCATAAAGATTAATTCTGCGCTGTGCATCCTGGTATAACTGAACTGCCTGGTAATATTCGGTTTTCAGATTATTGGCCGAAGCGTATAATTTTGTGCATGTGGCAGTTTTTAGAAGTCAGCCTCTGTTTGCATGGCCTTGTATTTTTTGCGGTATATCGGCAAGGTCACTGTAACCATTGGCATTATCATATCCTTACCGTTCATGGCGGAAGTTGACATTTCATTTTTATTGATCACCGAATAATTCACCCCCAAACCAATCATCGGATAACCCATTCTGGTAACCATTTTTTTTCGGGAATCGAGTGATTGTTGTTCATATTGCAGCATGCCCAGCATCGGATTATTCGCGAGCATGCTGTCGGAAACCGCCAAGCAGGGGAATTCCCAGTGTATCGGCAATCAGCGTATCCGGTAAGGAAACCGGAGAAGTCACCGGCCTGTTCAGGTAACTGTTGAATTGTGCAATAAGGGTATTCTGCTGGTTTTTTAACAGCGCTATATTGTTTTCAAGATCGCCTGCTTCAATTTGTATCCGGTACAGATCGGCCAGCGAGGAACCACCGGCAGACGAACCCATTGAATCGGCCTGTGGCATTGGATTCGATGGCAACTGCAGCATTACTTCCTCGCATTACCTGCCATGTTGCCGCCCATTCCCTGTGAACCGGCGGGCGCATCTGACGGAGCACCTGAAGGTACCGGAGCTGCTCTGAGGGATGGTGAAGCGCCATTGTCCGATGGAGCAGTCCTGAATTTAACCAGGGCAATTCTTTCAATTGTCTTCAGAATTTCAATGTTTTTTTCTGAAATACGGATATTCTGCCGGAGTTTGTACAAATCAAACCAGGTACGTTGAACCTCATAAAAATACCTGCAATTTCGCATCCCTGAATGATTCGTATTTGGCATTTGCCATCAGGCTCATCTCATCTTTGGCAGCCCTGAGTGTTCCAAACCAGGGAAACATCTGCATCAGCCGAAGGTCAGCGACCTGGTTTCCGCTTACAAGTTCCATGGGACTGAGAAAAACTCCCATGCTTAATTCAGGATCGGGCAAGACTGCCAACCTGGGGCACTTTTTGCAGGGCAGCCTGGTACTCAGTATATTTCTGAAGTACCGTAGGATTGTTTTTGGCCGCTTCCGACAGGTAAAATAGGAGGCTGTCCTGCGACCAGGCTGCCAGGAAAAGATTAATCCTATTGAAATAAGTATAGTTTTCATAATTAGCTTTTGTTACCTGGATTGCACCGAGATCCGTGAATTGCACCACGGTTATTGATATTTGCCCCTTCGGGGTTATGCACTATTTTTCAATGCCTTCATCATTCTTATCTACTCACTCTCTTTTCTACATAGTTAATCCCTACAGGATTATTCCTCCTTGTCCCTCGTCCCTAGTCCCTTGTCCCTATTCTCCCTCCACATCGCCTGAAACAGCGGAACCACAAAAATTGTCATTACCTGGATGATCATTCCGCCGAACGTGGGAATGGCCATGGGAACCATAATATCTGCTCCTTTACCGGTTGATGTGAGCACAGGCAACAGCGCAATAACAGCAACTGCAGTTGTCATCATGGCAGGACGTACACGTTTTCATCCCGGCAGCAACAACTGCTTCCCGCACTTCATGAACCGTGGCAGGATGCCGTTGTTCAAACACCTGGTGAATGTATGTACCCATGATTACCCCGTCGTTGGTGGCAATACCGAACAAGGCAATAAAACCTACCCAGACCGCCACACTCAGGTTTATGGTGTGCATCTGGAACATATCCCGCAGGTTTATTCCGGCAACTGAAAAATTCATAAACCATCCCTGTCCATAGAGCCAGAGCATGATAAATCCTCCGGCAAATGCCACAAACACACCTGAAAAATGAATAAATGAAGCTGTAACTGTTTGGAACTGGAAATACAGCAAAAGGAGGATCAGCATAAGACTTATCGGAATAACAATGGCCAGCCTTTTGGTAGCCCTTAGCTGATGTTCGTAGTTACCGGCAAATTTATAGGATACACCGGCAGGCAATTTAATGGCTCCTGAAGCAATTTTCTGTTTCAGTATTTTTGCTGCTTCTTCCACCACATCCACTTCTGCTTTGCCTTCCTGTTTATCGAAAATAACATATCCTACCAGGAATGTATTTTCACTTCGGATCATCTGTGCACCCCGGGTATAATCAATATCGGCAATTTCGCCCAGCGGAATTTGAACTCCGTTCATGGCCGGGATCAGGATTCGTTTTATATCTTCGGGATTGTCACGCAGTTCACGGGCATAACGCACCCGCATCGGAAAGCGTTCACGGCCTTCAACCGAGCTGCTCAGCGTCATACCGCCAACAGCTACCTGCAATATTTCCTGCACATCGCTGATACTCATTCCATACCGGGCCATGGCTTCACGGTTCAGTTTTATTTCAATATAAGGTGCACCAACAGCACGGTCGTAAAATACGGAGGAAGCTTTTACGGAAGGTACATCTTTCAGTGCCTGTTCAAACAGCATCCCGCCTTGTTCAATGCTCTCCAGGTCGGGTCCATATACTTTAAGTCCCATGGGTGCACGCATGCCGGTTGAAAGCATGACCAGGCGGGTTTCGATGGGCTGCAATTTGGGAGCAGAGGTCAATCCCGGAATATTGGTCACTTTCACGATTTCATTCCAGATATCCTCCGGTTTTTTGATTTGAGGCCTCCATTGACGGAAATATTCACCGTTTTTATCCGGAATCAGACTGTCTGCCGGAAATACCCTGAAATTCTCTTTTTCAGGATTATATTTTCCTCCGTTTTTCAAGAAATAGCTGCCATCCCTGTCCACTTTGAACTGCATCCGGTGTCCGTTTTCATCCAGAATATATTCAGGACGGTAATTGATCGTATTTTCAAACATCTGAACCGGTGCCGGATCAAGCGCTGAATTTACCCGTCCCCATTTACCAACGGCAATTTCCACTTCAGGAATGGCGGAAAGCCGTTTATCCAGGGTTTCAATATATTCAAGATTCTTTTCAATGCTGGAATGAGGCATGCTGGTTGGCATCAGCAGAAATGAACCTTCATTTAGCGACGGCATGAATTCCTTTCCGGTACCCGGAAATGTATTAACCGCACCCTGCCAGGCCGTTGTTTGCCTGAAACTTTTCCATCCGGCCTTTTCAAACCCGTTGGCCGCGAAACCGAATATTCTTTCAAACCCATGCCAGACCAGCAACCCAAAGAAAAGTGTAAAAGCAGGGATCAGCAGGAATTTCCATTTATTGATAAGACACCAGCGAAGAATGGGCTCATAAAAATGTACCATGATCATGAGGGCTGTAAGAATTACAGCAACAATAGCTGCTACAAAAATAAAATTGATGAATACGCTGTTGTGAGCCCCAAGCGGCAACCATTCGATGGAAAGATAATAGACAGCAACCAGTACTGTAATGGCAATATTGATATAATTGGGAAATTCCTTGCGTTTCTCCGGCCAGCGGTAATCAAGCAGATTATTGATACCTATTGCAACCAATGCCAGCGCAGGCCATGTTTGCCAGAAAACGAGAAAGAAAATTCCTGCTGCAATCAGGATCCCGTTCCAGATTTTCCGGATTTTTTTTGTATCGAAACGGATATTGAAAAAAATATGTACAAGTGTTGGCAAAACTACAATGCCCAGTACAAAAGCTGACAACAGTGCAAATGTTTTTGTAAAGGCCAGCGGACGAAATAGTTTTCCTTCTGCTGCCTGCATGGCAAATACCGGAAGAAAACTGACAATGGTTGTGGCAATGGATGTAACCACTGCAGCCCGGACTTCGGTGGTTGCCTGATAAATTACATCCAGCAGTTTTTTACCCCGGATTCCCTTATTTTCAGGCATCTCCAGATGCCGGAGAATATTCTCCACATCCACAATTCCAATATCCACCATCACGCCAATGGCAATGGCAATTCCTGATAAGGCAACAATATTGGCATCCACACCAAATAACCGCATCAGGATAAAGGTCATCAGAACGCCAATAGGCAGTAATCCGGCAACAATCAGGGATGCCCTCAGATTTATAACCAGTACAATGATAACAATAATGCTGATCAGAATTTCATGCGAAAGGGCTGATTCAAGTGTTCCGATGGTTTCTTTTATCAACCCTGTTCGGTCATAAAAGGGAACAATGGTTACTTTTGAAACACTGCCATCGGGCAATGTTTTTTGAGGCAAGCCGGCATCAATTTCCTTTATTTTGTCTTTTACATTATTGATGACATCCATCGGATTTGATCCATAACGGGCTACAACCACGGCACCAACTGCTTCGGAACCGGCTTTGTCCAGACCGCCCCGTCGGGTGGCCGGACCAAAGGAAACATGTGCCACATCTTTTATCCGCACAGGAACATTGTTTCTGACAGCAACTACGGAAAGTTCGAGATCATCCAGGTTTTTAACATAACCCAGTCCACGGATGATGTATTCCACATTATTCAGTTCCACTGTTTCAGCACCAATATCAAGGTTGCTTTTTCGAACGGCATTCATCACATCCATTACCGATACATTAAATGCCTTCAGCGCTTCCGGATTCAGATCAACCTGGTATTCCTTGATAAAACCGCCCACGGAAGCAACTTCAGAAACACCTTCGGCAGTGGACAATCCGTATTTAACATAAAAATCCTGGATGGTCCTTAATTCCTGCGGATTCCAGCCACCATTGGGTCTGCCGGTTTTCGGATCCCGCCCTTCAAGGGTGTACCAGAATATCTGTCCCAGGGCAGTTGCATCCGGTCCCAGTGAAGGTTGAACACCCGCAGGCAATGTACCGGCAGGCAGCGAATTCAGTTTTTCCAGAATACGGGAACGGCTCCAGTAAAATTCAACATTATCCTTAAAAATGATATAAATAAAGGACATTCCAAACATGGAAGTGCTGCGGATGGTTTGCACGCCGGGAATACCCAGTAAGGCAGTTGTTAGCGGGTACGTTACCTGGTCCTGGATATCCTTGGGTGAACGACCCATCCATTCGGTTGCAACAATCTGCTGGTTTTCTCCGATATCCGGTATCGCATCCACGGGCACCGGATCACGCGGAAACAACCCGGTTTTCCAGTTAAACGGGGCGAATACAATTCCGCAAACTACAAATGTGATGAGGAAGAGGAATGTAATCAACCGGTTATCAAGAAAAAACTTTACTAGTCTGTTAAAAAACATACTGTTGAATTTTAAATGCTATTAAGAAACGCGAAAACTCACTTGCAACTTTCGGAAGTTCCCTTTGAGGCAGATCCGGTCCTGTCATACTGGCAACAGGAAGGCAGGCTTTTGTAAGCTGCATCGGTTGCCTTGAATTTTTCGGTGTCATATCCAACTGCGGCGATGCTTTTCTGTACTGCATCACTTGTAACTGAAGACGGATTGTAAGCCAGTGTTAACACCTTCGTATCCTTATTCCATTCAGCTTTGCTTACGCCGTCAATTTTGGCGGCTTTCTCGATCTTTGATTTGCACATTTCGCATTTGCCGGATACTTTAATGGTTTCAGTTTTGGTTGATGCAACCTGTGAAGTCTGGGCAAAAGTAAATACACTTGTTGTAACCGCTATTATAGCAGTAGCCATGAATTTAATAGTTTTCATTTGTATAAAATTGATTAGTAATAATGGAAAATAATGGAAAATAGAAATATCAGCAATCGGGCGTACTAATCCCTTGCGCTAATTTTGTATTGCAGAAAAAAAATCAAATGCGGAAAACACAAATGCCGGCCATGCTCACAGCATTGGCCAGAAAGTAGTCAGGGGGACTGACATTTGTGGGATGAGTTAATAATGCATTCGTCGAATGAAAAGAAAACCCTTCAGGAATGCAGAATTCATGAATAATATTCTGCGTAATTTCTTTAAAATGAAATGCAGAAGGAGAATAATCAGAGTCGATCTTATAAACTGAAAATTCGTTATCACAACATTGTTTTGAAATCCGGGTTTCACCGGAATTATCCGATTCGTGACCGGAAATCATACCACAGGAAGCTTCTTTCCCTGAAAGGGATATTTTGGTAGCAGCAATTTTACCGCCGCAGTAATGAGTTGCAATGGTAAAATGCATCCCTGAAAGAAGGATAAGTAAAGCAAGTGATATGGTAAGAAATTTCTTCATTACAGGTATAAACGCAAAAACGGGAGAAATGTTGACCAAATATAATCCGCTATTTATTACAAATGCAATTATTTCTGTTAAAATATCTAAATCTGGTATCAGAATCCCGTTTATGCAACACACCAATCAACAGGCCATCTCACCGGCGTTTTTCTTTGCCGAGAGGAGGTTGTAGGCACCTTTTGTAACAATTTTTGCTGCCTTCATGTCAAATCCTTCGGGAAGCACAATCTCCGTAAATCCGGATGAGCTGGCTCCTTTCTTCACCTCAATCATCCGGTATTCGACAAATGGTTTGCCATCTTCATCCTTCTCTTTTTCAAAGACAAAAATGTAATCCTTGTCATCAAAGCTGACAACTGCTTCAGAAGGGAGGGTTGTAACTGTTTTATCTGATTCTTCAATATTGGCACTTACATACATTCCGGGCAGAACATTTTTGCATACTCCGGTGACGGCAGCATATACAAGAAGGGTCTTATCATTGGTGATTGATTTTCCGGTTTGCGTGATCACGGCATCATGTTCCTCAATTTCATTATTTATCCGGAACTTTAATTTCTGGCCTGCAGAAACTTTATCGGCATCTTTTTCAAACAGGGTAAGTTCAAGAAATAGTTTATCACTGTTGATGATCTCGAACAACACATCGGTTGGAGAAACATATTTGCCGATATTGATATTTACCGATTTCAGGTATCCTTTGATGGGTGAAACCAGGTTAACGGTGCTGGTTATGTTGTCTTCCCTGATCTGATCAGGATTCATGCCAATCAGCAGCAGTTTCTGTTCAAGCGATTTTACCATGGCTACAAGGTTCTTGTATTCCACAGTGACCTGCTGAACATTCTTTTCAGAATAAACATCATTCTTGTATAAATCAGTATGGCGATCATATTCACCTTTTGCAAATACAAGCTTGTTTTTTGCTTCGAGGTAGCTTTGCTGGATATCGACAAATTCCTGGTTTTCAACCACGGCAAGCGTCTGTCCCTTATTCAACAGCATTTCCGGGAAGCAGGTTGGTATTTTTTATAAAACCTCCCAGAGGCATACACACACTTGCCGTGCTTTGAGGTGCAACCGTAACTATGCCGTTTACTTTCATCGTATTGCCCAGAGCCCGGATTTCAATTGAACCTGTTTCAATACCGGCCAGCTTAATCTGGTCGTCACGCAATTCAACAATATCTTCAGGCAGGACCTCAACTCCGGCTTTTTCTGATACGGATGGATTTTCTCTGCCACAGGAGCCTAAAAATAGTATGGAACCTGTAATGGCTATTGATAAATAATAATTTAAACTTTTCTATTTTTCATAATTTTCACTGTTAGTCTATTTAAAATATTTTACCTGTTATATATTCAATGGAAATAATCGTTTGATTGTAACTGTTTAATGCGTCCAGATAGCTTTGCCTGATGGCCAATGCCCTGTTCAGATTCAGCACATAATCGAGATAGTCCATTCCACCGGCCCGGTAAGCCCTGGTAGCCTGTTCAATGATCAGATCAGATTCGGGAACCGCTTGCTTTTCGTAGTAATCGATACTCACAGAGTATTTTTTGTATTCATCAAGGGCAGACTGGTAGTTGCCCGTGAGTGACCGGGAATAGTTCTCAGCCTCTGTCCGTGCTATGTTTTCGCTGATCTTTGCAGCTTTCGATTTTGATGCAAAGGGACCAAACCATAATGGAATGGCTATTCCTGCCTGCACACCCTGAAAACGGAAATCCGGTCCGAATTCGCGCGGCATGCCATTCACTTCCTGAGTACCGATGATGGTCTGGTTAAAATAACCTATGTTCAAATCAGGCAGCATTTTACTTTGTTCGAGCCTTTTGGTAATGTGTGATACTTCAACCTGTTGCTGAACATAGCCTATCAGCGGACTTTGGTCAACCGATGTGGAGTCCGACAGAAAAGCAGCATCTATTTTATGTAATTCATTTTCCGAAGGTGTCAACTGAGTCCGGCAATTCAGCAATACCATAAGTTTTCGACTGAATGTGCCAATATCTGATGATACCTGGAAGAGCTGGTTCCTGATTTCAAGACTTTGAGAACGTGCCGTGATCATTTCGAGACGGTTAGTTTCGCCAGCCCTTGCTCTTAATTCAGCGGCTCTTAAAAAACCACTGAAAAGGCTGTCCTGGTATGAAAGCAATTTTTGTTTTGCTGTAAGATACACATACTGCCAGTATACTTGCTTTACCTGTGTAGCCAGTTCAAGACGGGCAATTTTGTATTGCCATTCACTGCTTGCCACATTGGCACCGGCAAGCTTGTAGCGATTTACATAAACAGTAGGGAATTCAAATGATTGTGATACGGTAAAGCTATTGTCGTTTGTATAGGAGTTGAACTGCCCGTATTCCGCGTCAATTGCAGTTTTTGGCAGATCAATAGCAGCCCCTTTGAGGGCTTTGTTTACATCAACCGAATAAGCCGCGGATTTAATGGAAAGGCTGCTGTCGAGAGCCATCTGGATGGCCTCATTTAAATTGATGGTTTTTGCCTGGCCTTTAATTGTATTTGAAACCGAAGCAATTCCCAATAAAATCAGTAATGCCGTGATTTTTTTAACCGGTCTTTTTATCATCCTGATACTGAATTTTCGGGATGAAAAAAAGATATAGAACACGGGAAGTATCACCAGGGTAAGAAGTGTGGCAGTGATAAGACCGCCAATGACTACCGTTGCCAGGGGTCTTTGCACTTCAGCACCGGCCGAGGTGGATAATGCCATGGGAAGAAATCCCAGCGAAGCCACGGCAGCAGTCATGATTACAGGCCGCAATCTTGTATGAAGTCCTTTCAGCACCCGTTCAGTCATATCGGTAATACCTTCTTTTTCGAGACGGTTAAACTCGGCAATGAGGACAATTCCATTGAGTACAGCTACACCAAACAGGGCGATGAATCCAACCCCGGCTGATATTGAAAAGTTCATTCCACGCAGCCACAGGGCGAAAACGCCACCAATGGCAGACATTGGAACCGCCGTGAAGATAAGCAGCGACTGTTTTACAGAATTGAACGTAAAGTACAGCAAAACAAAAATCAGAAGCAGGGCAACGGGAACAGCAATTGAAAGCCTTTTCTGAGCTGCTTCAAGATTCTTAAACTGTCCTCCATAGGAAACATAATATCCTGTCGGCAGCTGGATCGTTTTATCTATTTCTGTCCTTACCTCTTTGATCACACTCTGAATGTCGCGTTTACGAACATTAAAGCCAATCGTGATCCTGCGCTTTGTATCTTCCCGTGACACCTGGGCCGGACCTGATTTTACCGAAATATTGGCTACCTGTTCAAATGGGATCTGATGGCCATCCGGAAGTGCCACGGTAAGATTTCTTATATCATCCAGACTTTGCCGATAATCCTTATCAAGCCTTACAACAAGTCCAAACCGCTTTTCCTCGTCAAAAACCACACCGGCCTGGCTGCCTGCAAAGGCAGTGCGAAGAATTGTGTTCACATCGTTCACCGTGATTCCATATTGTGCAAGCCGGTCGCGGTTATATTCAACCTGCATCTGGGCCAGCCCGGTGACTTTTTCAACATTAATATCCTCCACACCGGCAATTTTCTGAATTATTTTTTCAACGTCAGCTGCTTTTGTTGCCAGGATATTCAGGTCATCACCAAATATTTTTATGGCAATGTCCTGTTTTGAGCCGCTCATCAGTTCATTAAACCGCATCTGGATGGGTTGCTGGAACTCAAATTTAACCCCGGCCAGCGGTATCAGTTTTTCCTCCATCTTTTCAATCATTTCTTCCCGGGTTTTTGCCGAGACCCATTCGTCTTTATCCTTCAGGGTAATGATATAATCACCTGTTTCCATGGGAGTTGGATCTGTCGGAATCTCACCGGCTCCTATTTTGCATACCGTATGTTTGATCTCGGGGAAATTCTGAAGCAGGATCTTATTTGCCTTTACCACCTGGCTGATTGTATTGGTAAGGGATCCACCCTGAAGGGTAATTACACCGGCCGCCAGGTCGCCCTCTTCAAGCTGCGGAATAAATTCACCTCCCAAACGGCTGAATATCAACAGGCTGATAATGAACAGCAAGATAGCAGAAGGAAGAAACCAGGAGTTTATTTTTAAGCGCAAAAGCTATGGCAGGATTGAAATATTTTATGGATCCAATCAATCAAACGGTCGGAAAGATTAGGCTTATGGCTCGTCTTTTTACTCAGGAACAAGGCAGAAGCCATGGGAACATAGGTGAGGGAAAGAATAGCAGCACCCAGAAGCGCAAAAGTCACAACCTGTGCCATGGGACGGAACATCTTTCCTTCAATGCCAACCAGTGCCATGATCGGAAGGTATACGATAAGAATAATAATCTGACCGAAAGTCGCTGAACTCATCATTCTTTTTGCCGAGTCAAATACATTTTCATCCATCTGTTCCTGGGTGAGCCGTTCGACTCCCACATGATGATGCTTGCTCATGGAGATCCGGTGTACAACACTTTCCACAATAATAACGGCTCCATCCACAATCAGCCCGAAATCAATTGCACCAAGGCTCATCAGGTTTCCGGAAACACCGAAAAGGTTCATGAGGGAGATGGCAAAAAGCATGGAAAGGGGAATTACCGAGGCAACAATAAGCCCTGCCCGCATATTCCCGAGCAATATAACCAGTATAAAAATAACAATCAGAGCACCCTCTATCAGATTTCGGGATACGGTGCCAATCGCCCGTCCCACAAGGTCGGACCGGATCAGGAAAGGTTCTATCTTCACCTGGTCAGGCAATGACTTCTGTATTGACTCAATCCGGGTTTTGACATTTTCAATAACCTCATGGCCGTTGGCACCTTTAAGCATCATTACCACACCACCCACCGCCTCGGTGGTATCAACCACAAAGGCACCGTATCTTGTAGCACTCCCGAATTGCACTGTTGCAATATCCCTTATAAGCACCGGAATTCCGGAATTCGTGGTTTTAACAACAATCTTTTCAATGTCTTCGAGCGATTTAACCAGTCCAATGCCCCTGATAAAATAGGCCGTAGGGTTTTTGTCGATATAGGCACTCCCCGTATTCTCGTTATTATTTTCAAGTGCTGAAAATATATCCGTCAGGGTGAGGTTCATGGCCCTGAGTTGTTCCGGGTTCACGGCAATTTCGTACTGTTTGACAAACCCTCCATAGCTATTGATATCAGCAACACCGGGTGTTCCAAGCATTTCACGGCGCACAATCCAATCCTGGATGGTTCGAAGTTCCATCGGATTGAATTCATTTTCATACCCTTTCTTCACCACCAGCCGGTACTGAAATATTTCCCCAAGTCCGGTAGAAACCGGAGCAAGAGAAATTTGGGCGAGCTCCTTCAGGAATAACCTCTTCAGCCTCCTTAAGGCGCTCGCTTAATTGCTGCCGGGCCCAGTACACATCCACACCATCTTTAAACACGACGGTAATTACCGATAATCCTAACCGGGAAATGGATCTCAGTTCAATAATATCAGGAATATTGGCCACGGCCACTTCAATAGGGGCCGTAATAAAGCTTTCAACTTCCTGAACCGCCAGGGAGGGAGCCAGTGAAATAACCTGAACCTGGTTGTTCGTGATATCGGGAATGGCATCCACCGGTAAATTTGTGAGTGAATAGGTTCCCCATCCGATCAAAGCCAGGATGAATAGTCCAATGATGAATTTATTCTTTATGGAAAAATGAATGATGCGTTCAATCATAAAACAAATACCTTAAGTAAGTGAATACAAATTTTCAATCGCAATTTGCTGACCCGGGCAAAAAACGACTATGTAAAGAGGAAGTTTGTATTAACTTATTTTAGGTGGTTGCCAGATTGAGGCAAAAAGCGAGGAAACGTAAGAAGTGGTATAACAGGAGTTGTAATCCTGTGACAGCAGAAAAGTGTTTATTTGAATGAAACAGTCCGGCTGAATTACGTGTGAAACGCAACAGCTGCAAGCACAAAAAGGCGAGCAGAGGTCATTTCCATCATGGTTATGAGAGTGTGAATTTTGAGAAAATTCGGTATTGCAGACGCGTTCATCTTTTGGTATATCAAAGCATGGCATGGCAATGAGTACCAAAAAATAAAATAGCAGTATGAAGGTTGAAAATTTCATTGTTATATCCCTGGCAAATGTAAAAAAATCCTGATTCAATCTGATCCTGATCAAAATCTAATTACAGATTCTTTATTACGCTATTTTTAACTATTGGTTTCCTTTCAGTGTACAATGGTCAAAATCACCCGTCTGTTCATCATAAGAAATGATCTAAATACCATTGTGTGCGTATATTAAGATATAGAAAACAAGTTATGAATAACCTGATAGTTGAATCAACGATTAACACTCCAACGGTCAAATTCGGCACCGATGGCAGATTGTTAATGGAGGGCAGGTCGTTACCTGAGAATGTGACGAAATTTTACCAGCCACTCGTAGAATGGGCCGCCATGCTAACTGCTGAGGTAGTTAAAATGGATATAAACCTTGAATACATCAATAGCGCTTCTGCAAAAAAGATCCTTGAATTGCTGAAGGTTCTGGATGCAAACAATAACATTAAAGAGTTTATTGTAATCTGGCATTATGAAAAGGATGACGAGGATGTACTTGAAAACGGGCAGATTTTTGAAGAATTACTAAGAAAGGCCGTTTTCCGTTACCAGGAATATGAGGAGTAAGAGAGGGACAAGGGACGAGGGACGAGGGACGAGGTGCAGAGTTCTGTCAGAGTTCTGCAGTTTTGCAGTTTTGCAGTTGAAAATCTTCGAACACTCAATGCATCCACCAGCTTACATCCTGAGTCCTACAGCCTAAATCCTAATCAGCCTAAACCTACAGCCTAACAGCCTTCAGCCTAAAAGCCTACAGCCTAAAGCCCTACTCAGAGACCCCTGAAGAAATCATAATTTATGTTTTCCAACTCAGCCATCGTCGGATACCGGTAAAATATCATTTCATCCACAGCGCCTATATAAAAACCGGATTCGATAGTCCTGTAAAGCAAAGTTCCATTATAAAACCTTGCTACTGTCTTCATTTTTTTCTCATCGTATTTAAGGGTTTCAAGACAGTCCCTTAAATGGGCCGTGTGAGCATACGGCAAAAACTCCGCCGAGCCGCTTATCGGATTGACGCTTAATTCGCCCAGTTTCAAATCAACAAACATTAATTTTGGTAACCGGATCTGGATGGAACCATCGGTCAATACCTTTAAAAATTTTGCAGGAGAATACTCGCTGACTACCTGTGGATTTACAGGACATAACTCCTGGTAGTAATGAAGAGTACTTTTATTCTCCCTGGAAGTATCGTATTCTGAAGGTTTTAATTCCAGAACTATTCCATGGTCAGTTGTAAGATAGAGGTTCTTCAGGGCCTTTAACGGTATCGTTTCCAGCACTTTGTATACGGACAGATAAACAGAGTGCTTGGGAGAACCATCAGGCTGACGGACACATCTTCGATCAAGATATGCCATGTCGATAAGATCTTTGATTTGTTCCAGGTCGACCTCAAAAAAGATTGCCTGGCCTTTGTTGCATTTTTTGGTACCTGTTGCAAGATAGGCACCAAATTCAACCGGTGGGAGCATCGAACCTATCAATGCCTCCGGCGTAATTGACAAGTACACGAATTTGCTCATGGTAATAAATTTATGTAATAAGAAAAAGAGGAACGGTACTTTAACCGTTTAATTGATTACCATAATTTACTGAATTTTCAGATAAGATGAAAGAGATTTAAAGAAAGTTTTTGCTAGGGTAGGGACAATGGACAATGTGCCGAAGGCATCTCTTCGGAAAAATAAGCAATTTGCATAATGTGCAAATGTGCAAATGTGCAAATGGTGGAAATGTGCCAATGTGCAAATGTGCTACTGTGCAAATGTGCCAATGTCTACGAAGTTCTATGCAAGTGCAAATATGCAAACTGCAAATCCGCAAACGTGAACCGCAAACCGCAATACCGCAAAACCGCAAAACCGTCTGAACCGTCACGACTGCACGACTTCTTTCTACCGACAGTATATCCCTGACGGGATACACTGCAGAACCGCAGAACTGCAGAACTGCAGAACTGCAGTACTCCTAGTCCCTCGTCCCTTGTCCCTCGTCACTTCTTCTTCGGTTCCAGGCCAAAGGTAAATCCTGCCTTTACCTGTTCAATCAATTCCGGAAGTATGTCCTGGTATTCACCGACAATTCCAAAATCGGCATGATTAAAGATATTTGCCTTGGGATTATGGTCAATGGCAATTACTTTTCCGGCTTCTTTCATTCCGGCAATATGCTGTATTGCGCCTGAAATACCAACTGCAATATATACTTTCGGACGAATCGTTTTCCCGGTCTGTCCAACCTGTCTCGCATATTCCGTAACTCCTTCGTCAACAACCGGACGACTGCAGGCCCATTCGGCATTTATACCCTTCTCAATCAGGGCATCGGCCAGGGCTTTTATCAGGCCCAAATTGTCATTTGTTGTTCCTCTGCCTCCGGAAATAATTATATCTGCTTCGAAAAGATTTTGCAGGCCTCCTTCACCTCTCACGGTTTTCATAATTTCAACCACAAAATCCTTTTCATTCAATACGGGTTTAAAAGCAGAAACAATACCCTTCCGTCCTTCTAACCGTTTGGGCACTTCAAACGTACCTGCACGTGCTGTTGAAATCTGCGGACAAACAAAACCAAGAATGGTGGCAAGTTTGCTTTCACCGTAGGTGGGACGGCGTGATTCCAGGATGGGTGAATAAATTACTTTCTCTTTTTTGTCGATATATTCTCCTATTTCAAGTCCCGTGCAGTCTGCAGTAACCCCGCTGCTGGTTTTCATTCCAATCCTGGGAGCCAGTTCACGTCCCGAAGTAGTGGCCGCAAAAAGAGCAATTTCAGGTTTCTTTTCTCCGATGACCTGTGCAAAAATGGATGAAAAGGGAAGAACAAGGTATTCTTCAAGCTTATCATTTTCAACAATAATTACCTCATCTGAGCCATGTTCAATAAGGGTTTGGGCTAAATGACGAACATTTTTTCCAATCATCAGGGTCATTATTTTGGTATCATTCCCCAATTGATTTGCCAGATTTCTTGCAGGCGTGAGGAGTTCCAGCGAAGGTCTGGAAATGTTACCATTTGTTACCTCAGCCCAGGTAAGAATTCCTCTCGCTCCATTCCTGAAATCTTTCAGGAAAATCAGGACGCTCGATCTCTTTCTTTTCTGCTTCCTCTTTTTTTCCAAAACATTCCCGCCTTTTTTAAAATTGGCAATTAAACTGCTCACCAGGGAAGCTTCATTATGACCTTCCGACATGGTTATGGGAGGACGTTCACTTACTATATTAACTACTTTTGCAACAATGGTCGGTGAACCATTAATACCAATTTTTTCTGTTCCCAAACCAATATCTTCAATTCCAAAGGTTGTAATTTTCAGATTACGGGCCTTGATGGCTCCGCTTAATGAAGGTTTACGGGGAGGAATTCCGGTTGGAGTTAATGATATGACACAGGGAATGGGCAGTTTCATCATCTGGTATCCGCCTTCAATGATTCTTTTTGCAATTACCTTGCCATTGCCATCCACTTTTACACTTTCAACAAAAGTAGCCTGGGGAATTCCGATACTTTCAGCCACCTGTGAGGGAACATGGGCAGTATCACCATCGCTGGTCTGACGGCCGGCCAGAATGATAAAAGGATCTTTGGAATCTTTGGTAAAGCCCAGGTGCTTGAGCATGGTTGAAATGGCCAGTCCGGTAGCATAAGTATCACTGCCACCCAGTTTGCGGTCTGATAAAAGATAGGCTTCGTCATATCCCATTGAAATCGCTGTTCTTAGCGAAGTTTCAAAGGAACCCGGACCCATTGAACAAACGATCAATCTGGCATCGGGATTTTGTTTTCTGAGTTGCAATCCGGCTTCCAGGCCAAACTGACAATCAATATTAATGATTGATTTTGCTTTTGTGCGGTCCATTAACCCATCTTCGCCCATTCTCATTTCGCTGGGCAGCGGAACTTGTTTTATTAAACTTATTATTGTTAAAGCCATTGTTACAGTTTCTTTAAATGTTACATATTTTGAAAGTCAGGACCATTGCCGCCATTGGGCACAACCCAGGTAATTCCGTCTCCGGGTGATTTTATATCACAGGTTTTGCAGTGCATGCAATTTTCAGCATGAATTCGGAGCTCTTTCTCCCCGTTTTTGTTCACGTGAAATTCATATACTTCCGAAGAACAGAAAAACTGTTCAGGTGCACCATACTCTTCAATGTTAACGGCATTAAATTTTTCCGGGTCGTTAATGTGAAGATGCACCACCTGTTGCTCATCATGGTAAACTCCGGAATAGTAAACATTGGTAGATTTATCAAATGTCAATACTTTATCAAATTCAAGTTTTCCTTTAAAACGCTCTTTAAAGGGCTTCTTTTTGAATTCGCTCAGTTTTTGTGTGGTCTTATAATCGGCATGAGATCTGAGTCTTCCAAAGAAACCTGCACCACCGGTAATAAGTTGGGTGCCAAAATGTATTCCTCCGGCAATTAATCCTTTCGCAAATCCCTGCCTGAAATTTCTGACAGGATACATTTCTTTGTAAATGAAGCTTTCATTTACAAGAGTTTCATATTGCTGAAGGCTTTTCTCCGATGTATCATTTGCTGCCAGGGCTTTGGCAGCAGTCTGGGCAGCAAGCATTCCTGATTTGATGGCCAGATGAACGCCTTTTAAAGCAGGCATGGTGACCATTCCGGCGCTGTCGCCAACAATCAGGGCATTGTCAACATACAGTTTTGGAATAGCATAATAACCTCCTTCGGGAAGGGTCTTTGCGCCATATTCAACCATTTTTCCACCTTTTAGAATATTGGACACAAATGGATTTGTTTTCCATACCTGGAATGCATCATGTACATCAAAAGTCGGATCTTTATAATCGAGGCCTACAACAAGACCAACAGCTACCTTATTATCGTTTAATCCATAAATAAAACCTCCGCCAAATTCATCATTATTTAACGGATAACCCATGGTATGATATATTTCACCCGGTTCAATTTTTCCTGCCGGAACTGACCATATTTCCTTAACACCCAATGAGTATACCTGTTCGTTTCTGTCCTTGTTCAGGTTGAACTTTTTGATCAGCATTTTGGCTAAGCTGCCCCGTGTTCCTTCGGCAAATATTGTGATCTTGGCATCCACACAGGTTCCGGGCTGAAAGTTTTCCAGCTGATGACCGTGATGATCCAGCCCTGTATCTTTTGTCTTTGCCCCGATTACTTTTCCGTCTTTGTATAAAATTTCATCGACGGCAAATCCTGTATATATTTCCACTCCTTTTTCCTGGGCTTTTGCTGCAAGATATTTGCACAGCTGACCCAGGGAAGCGGTATAGTTACCTATGTTATTCATATAGGGTATATGAAATGGTAACTTAATAGATCCATTTTCAGTGAGCCAAACCGTACTGTCTTTATTTACCTTTGCATTGAAGGGAATTTCTGAAAATTCCACATCAGGCAACAACTCTTTAAAAACAGCGGGTTTAATGACTGCACCTGATAATATATGACTTCCGATTGAACTGCCTTTTTCGATCAGCAGTATCCTGTGATTCTGTCCGTTCTGTTTAAATATATCCGCTAAATGAATTGCGGTTGCTAAGCCGGAGGGTCCTCCCCCGATGATCAAAACATCTGTTGATACCCTATCAACATTATCCATTGTAAGACCTCCTATATTATTTTAATATGTGTTCTGAAAAAATGAATTGTGCAAAATTACATTTTATTACGTCCAAAATACAATCAATCCTATCAATTTGATATTATAACCTTACAAATTCAACTACACGGGATCTTATGCATGGATTTAAATATAGGTTTATAAGCATATAAACATAAAATATAGTATTTTAAGCATATAAATATATTTTATAGGTCAAAATACCAATAGAATGGTTAAATTTGGGTTAAATACCAGCCGCATGAAAAAAGCAGTAATCTCGGGGGATATTGTTGCCTCAACCAGTCTTACCGACGAGGGAAGAATCCATATAGAAGAGGAGCTGAAAAAATTGCTTGAGGAATTGGATGTAAAATATAAAATGTTTGGGAGGATGATCAAGGGGGATTATCTCGAATGTGTTGTAACTGAGCCTGAACATGCCCTTCGTCTGGCCCTGATCATTAAGGCTTTCATTAAATCTATTTCGGGCGATGAAATATTGAATAATAACGACAGCCGTTTTAAGTTCTTTAAAATTCATGGTATCCGGCTTGCCATCGGATACGGAGAATTAACGCGCTTTGAGCCTGAGAAAGGAATTATTGACGGGGAAGCCATTTATCTTTCCGGAAGAAGGATCAATGAAGAATTAACTTACAATAAGGAGCGGATCGTAATTAAAAGCACCTTGTTTTTTGTATCCGGAAATGAGGAGCTGAACAGGGAATTCGAACCGCTTCTGGCCCTGATTGATGTGTTGTTGTCAAAGGCCACCGCCAAACAGTGCGAGGTATTGTACATGAAGCTGATGAACCTGAATGAAGAGGCTATAGCCGCAAAAATGAATATTGCCCAGCCCGTGGTGAATCAACATTCCACCAGTGTTGGATGGAATGCCATTGAAAAAGCGGTAAACCGTTTCGCGGAAGTATTAAAAAAACAGCAAACACCATGAAAACAGAACAATTGCTAATCCTTCAATTCATAGCTCACCTGCTGACGGATTATACGCTGCAGCCTCCGGTGAAAGCCCTTGAAAAAAATGAATACGGCTTCAGGAGTAAATTCCTGAAATGGCATATTTTACTGGCATTTTTCCTGTCGTGGGTATTATCATTTCAATGGCTTTTTGTATTTGGTGCTCTTGTAATTTCATTAAGCCATTGGCTTATCGATGGGTTGAAGGTATATATAAACAAAAGCAGGCGATTCGGAAAATATGCATTTTTTATTGACCAGGGAATACACCTGGTCATCCTCACATCTGTTGTTCTCCTTTACCAGCAATGGTTCTATACAGAACCTGTTTTTGAATTGCCGCCATATACTTCAATACCGGCCATCATCGCCGGATTTCTGTTCTGTTCAAAACCTGCCAATATTCTAATCAAGGAATTACTGGGTGTTTTTGATATTAAGGTGAGAAAAACAGGTACGGAAGAGACCGATCTGCCCAATGCAGGCAAACTGATTGGCATCGTGGAAAGATGGCTTATTGTTGTTTTTATTCTGATCAAGCCAGTTTGAAGCGATCGGATTTTTACTGGCCGCCAAATCCATCATGCGGTTTAAAAGCGATGAATCGTTAAAGACGGAATATTTGCTTACCGGCACACTGCTTAGCTTTGCCATCGCCATCGGTACCGGGTTGCTTATATTTCACCTTTATTTATTGATTTCAAACTTAGAGCAAACCTTATTCAATGCCGAAACTCCCTCACTTTTGAGACATTCCCTTTCTTTTATAAACCCTTACATAGTCCACTTCCATTCTTTGTGGCCAGATGGCATCATCGATTCCCTGTGCTCCTCCCCAGTCTCCTCCCACGGCAATATTCAGAAGAAGGTAGAATGGTTTGTCGAAGGGCCATGCTTCCCAACCGGTCTTGTCATTCACCGATGTGAAGTAAAGAGAATCATCCATATAAACTTTGATTACTTCAGGATCCCATTCCATTACATAGTTATGAAATGCATCAGAAGCATCCTTTGAATATATTGTATCGGTGCGCTGTGTTCCTATTTTCCAGTAATATTTAATGGAATGGGTTGAAGCATGGATAAAACCCTGATGAAATCCAACATGTTCCATAATGTCGATCTCCCCGTTTTCGGGCCAGTAATTATTTCCGTAGGATTGTTTTGTCGGGAGCATCCATATGGCAGGCCAGGTACCTCTTCCTGAAGGAAGTTTGGCCCTGATTTCAAACCGACCGTACAACCAATCCATTTTGCCCCGGGTAACCAGGCGGGCAGAGGTATATTCACTCGAATCCAGTTTTTCTTTTCTGGCTTCAATGATCAGATTGCCGTTTTCAGTCCTTGCATTTTCCAGCCGGGATGCCGTATAGAATTGCTTTTCATGATTTCCCCAGCCATGTCCCCCGATATCATACCCCCATTTGGTGCTGTCAGGCAATCCATTGTAATCGAATTCGTCAGACCATACCAGGTCCCAGTTCTTTTTCTTATCGTTATCTGCATTTTTGCAGGAACTCATTTGCAGGGAAGCCACTACGGCAGTGAAAATTAACCAATTGAATTTCATATTCTTGTTTTAACCGGTTAAGAAAAATAAAATAAAAATAAATATAAGATAAAAATTCAGATTGAAAAATAGCGGGCTTGTTTCCGCGGGTTTTTCTGTTGTAAAAGAGTTAGCTTTACAATAAACTTAACTGAGATGGCAGATTTTCATATCAATAAGGTCCCGACTTTTTCCTTATTTCAGCATGAGAATTGCGAGGCGATGGAAGACAAAGTCTGGAAAGCCTCCGCAAAGATTCCGGTAGGGGTCTTGATTCCTGCTTTGTTCAAGGATCTTTCAAGTGATGCCATGCATCATATTATTGATGTATTGGCCGGTACTGAATATATCCGGAAAATATACATTTCACTTGACCAGTCAACTATAAGCGAATATCAGCAGGCAAAGGAGATTGTTCGCCCGTTGGGAGAAAAGGCAATGCTGATATGGAATGATAAACCCCAGGTAGCAGCAGTGATCGGACGGATTGAAAAGCAACTGCCATTGGGAGTGCGCGGCAAAGGCAGGGCAGTATGGACCGGTCTCGGATATATAATCGGAAAAGGAGAGGTTTCGGCAATTGCCTTTCATGATGCTGATATTGTAACGTATGACCGTGATTTTCTCACCCGGCTTTTATTTCCCTTGATGTATATGCGGTTTCAGTTTGTAAAGGGATATTATGTGCGGTATGATAAAAAACTGTACGGCAGGGTAACCCGCCTGTTTTATTTTCCCCTTGTGCGCACGTTGAAAGATATGTTTGGAAGCACTGATTTTCTTGATTACATGGGCGATTTCAGGTACCCGCTTTCCGGTGAATTTGCCACGTATACAAGCCAGGCCCGTATGATACAGTTTCCTTCCGATTGGGGAATCGAAGTGGGATTATTGGGAGAAATCTATCGCCTGGTTCGCGAATCAAGGATTTGCCAGATTGAGCTTACCAGTCGTTATGATCATAAGCACCAGCAGGTTGGTTCGCAAAATGAAAAAGGCCTGTTTAAAATGGCATCCGACATAGCCCGTACATTTTTCACCCATCTGGCCAGTAACGGGGTATCCCTGAATACGGAGGTATTCCGTACGATCCGGCTTACTTACCTGAAACATGCCCGTGAAATGGTTGGAATGTATGAATCCCTCGCTGAAATGTATGAAAAAAGGTTAACCTTCGATTTTCATGAAGAGTTGAAAACAGTGGAGTTATTTGCAGGAGCTATCGATTCAGGCGTGGTGGATTTTTGTGACCAGCATTATGGTTCACCGCTTATACCCGACTGGAAAAGGGTGGAATCGGCTATTGATGGAATTCTTGCCGATCTCCTCAATGCTGTGGAAGAGGATTGAACAAGGAAGTCACCCGTGCGGTCCATTTATCGTAATAGTGTTTATAAGCGATTACAATCATAAACAGATAGTAATCTATAAGAAATACCCGCTGGATCAGTCCATGGCGTAAGTAAAGCCATTTCATTCCCGGCCAGTTGAAGTGTGAAATAGTAAACAGGATAAAGATCAGAATTCCTGAAATGCAAACAAAGAGAAGGTAACGACTCATCAGGTAATCCTCTTTCCAGTCATATTTTTTAAGGATAACAAAAGGCGAAATAAGAAGGGCCCCGGTTCCTATTCCCCCGATTACATTGTGTAATATGCCAATGGTAGTCAGATGCCCCAGGATCCTGTTTCCCGGGAATATCCCGGATCCCATCTCTTCCCCTACAGCATATAAACCGAATAACCAGGATGCAAGATGATGTACCTTCGTGTGATTCTCCTCACTCAGGTAAAAGGCAAATGCAAATAACAGGAAGATGGATCCCGCAATGATCCACCATGCGGAGACCAAATGTGCAACCGGGCTGCCAAGTGCCCCCAGTGCACTGGTTGGCTGCACAACCGGATTAAATGCAGGGTAATAGCGCGAAAAAATATTAACCAGAAGCATGTCTCCCAGGCATGCCACGATGCAGGTTACCACAGCAATTTTCGACCATGTGAAATGACTGATTAAAGTTCTGTTCATTTTAGTAAAACAACCGTTAACTGTTCCTGCAATCAGGGCTTAATTACCTTTGAAAGTACAGCAGGCACCTGTATAAGGTCATAATCATTGTCATAGACCAGGTACTTGTTATACCAAACCGGATCGTATTTATCCTTAAATTCCCGTAATCCCTTGTATTGTGAAAAAGAGCGGATCTTTTCATACGCAAATTTCATTGACTTTTCCTTAAAGGAATGGGCGTCATTCAATCCCGACATGGGTGCAAATCCGAGGTTTACAAATTTGTATTCCTTTGATTTAAGGTAATTAAACATTTCGATAAGGATAAAATCCATGATGCCATTCGGGGCATCGGCTGTTTTCCTGATAAGGTCATATGTGCTTCCGGAGGGCGAATAATCGGGCACAATATTCAGGAAGGCGATTACTTTTTCCTCCGGGTTTTCGACAGTGACTATAGTTTGCTGTTTGAGCTCCTGCCAGTCAAACATACCCTGCGAAAAGACGATTTCCTTTCTTTCCGTATAGGTAAGCCATTCGTCGGAAACAGATTTCATCTTCTGCAAAACCCCATCCTTTATCGGAGGTATGTGCACAGTGGACCTGTAACCGCGGTCCCTTATCTTGTTGATCGCATTTCGAAGGGATTTGCGGCTTCCACCCTCCAGGGAAAAGGTTTCCAGGTTTACAACAGCTTCCTGGCCTATAAACATGCTCTTTTTCCCTTTTTCCTGATATAGTGGCAGGCTTTCTTCAGGTACCCGGTAGAATATATTCTTAAGGCTGTTCTCATAGCAGTACCTGTCAAAATGGGAAATGCATTTTTTCAGATCTTCATCATTTCCTGCAACCGGGTTTTCAAGGACTACCGCATAATTGCCGGCCACGCGGTAAGAAATGAAGGCATCCAATCCTTCAGTAAGGAAGATCATCTTATCGGAATAGATTTTGAAATAGTCGAGGCTCGATTTTCCGAAACGGTTCAGAAGAGAGGTAGCCTGTTTCAGTTCTTCTTCAGAGGCATTACCCCGGTAAACATAAGGCCTGACCAATGTATACAGCAGGAATCCCATCGAAAGGAAACCGCCTATATTAATTGACAGAATAAATCCCCTTCCAAAAGAAGTGTGTGGAATCGTCAGCGAATCACCAACAAGGAAATAATTGGAAATTGTGCTTCGGATGGATTCAACCATATTGAAATTTGCATCAAAGTGCCTTTTATCGAGCAGGAAAAAACCAATTGTTCCATAGATCAGCAGTGCCGCTATACTGATGAGAGCGGTCTGTAAACCTACATATCGCAAACGGGGGTGACTTTGTATATAATATTCCCGGCGGGTGAACAGGAGTGTGACAATGATGAGTAATGCAACAGTAGCTTCCTCATAATCAATGGCTTTTGTAATATGGCCTATAAAAGAAATGATACTGAGGAACAAGGCAAGCCACCATGTGGAACGAAGGCCCTTTAGCATGAATGCTGCCGTAATCAGCAGAAAGAATCCCGCAGCCAGCACAAAGTAATTTGAAACGTGCATCACGTCGATAAACAAATATTCATGCAATCGTTCCACACGCCAGTGAATGGCAGGTGTCATGGCGGAAATAATATTAATGATGCCAAGAATCAGCAGCATAATTGCGGGAACGATGCGCATCAGCAGTTTGTTGATTTGCATCAGGAAACTCACCACGCCGGATGCGAGAGGAAGCCAGAATTCGAAAAAGCGGTAAAGAAAGGTAATCGAAATCGCCTCGACATTTGAAAAGCCGAACCTGACAAGGATCAGGCTCATGGATACCTCTATGGCACCTAATCCGCGAAGAAAAGGACTTACCATCATGAAGATCACAGAAATGATATAACCAAGGGTTGCCGCATATAGAGAAGGATGTATATGCAAGGCTTCCATAGCAATAAAAACATGAAAAATGCCTGTGAACTCAATGACAACTGAAACCAATACGGTCAGCAAAAATTGTCCCCTGATGGACCTTGTTGCTGCGGATATCTTCAATCAGAAATTCAAGGGATGGAAAATGGCTGAGAATAAACCGGTAAAAACGTTTTTTTATAAGGATCAGCCTGTACAGGAAAAGCAAAAATCCCGTGACCAATAACAAGTGCAACCAGTGCGAGCCATTCGCTTGAGCTGGAATTACCCTTCAGAAGCAATAAAACAAATACGGGTACGGCCACAATAACTACTGAGAGAATGCCAATAAAAGCATAAATAGTGGAGGCATAATGGATCTGTGTGCGGGTAATCCCTTTTTTTTCAAGAGGTCCGGTAAAAAAGGCCAATGAGGAAACACCACCGGCCGGCAAAAACACACTGATCAGGTTACGTTTAAGGAAAAGACTGATCGTGTCGGTTAATTTGACTTTGCATTGAATTGAACTAAAAGAGGTTACATACATCAAACCCTGGAGGGCTATATAAATGCCCGTAATGAATATTCCCAGAATAACCCATTGCCATTGGGATGTCAGCAGGGTGGCTTTAACCTCCACCAGTTCGGCCCTTTCATGTTTCAGAAACCAGATACCCAGGCCAAAAAACAATGCGGTGAGGAAAAACTGCGCAATCAATTTGCTATTTTCGCGAACAAAGGGAATGCTCTTTTCTTTGAAGAGACTGTAAAAAAAGGACTTTACCCTGGCGATCACCATAGTATTAAATGAGGGTGTGAAACATTCAATATTCAGTTAAATTTACTGAAATGGTAACTATTATACAATAATCTGGTTCATTTGATTGTCTTAAGAAATGTTAATTAAAACAATGAATCGTTATCTTTAGAAATATTTTGGAGGATGAGCTGGATCTATCTTTTTATCGCGGGTATTTTTGAAATCGGTTGGCCGCTGGGTTTTAAACTGTCACAAACAACGCCTCACCGCTTTTTATGGATTGGATTTGCAGTTTTATCCATGGCCCTGAGCGGCTTGTTCTTATGGCTGGCACAAAGAAGTATGCCCATCGGTACAGCTTATGCAATATGGACGGGCATTGGCGCTACCGGCACCCTTATTATTGGTATTGCCTTCTTTAATGATCCCTCAGGCTTTTTCAGGTTATTCTTTGCTTCCCTTATAATTGTTGGAATCGTGGGTTTGAAAATCACCGGGTAGCGAGTTCCTGCTGCCGGCTCTTCAGGGCAAATGATGTCATTATAAGGATCAGGGTAAGAACAGTAAGAAAAAGAAATGCATGATGAAATCCCTCCAGCTTATCACCCCCTGCGGCGATAACACCAATAATAACGGATCCCACAATCTGGCCTGTGCTGATGAAAATCGTCATCATTCCCTGTGATGTTGCCCTTTCGGAGGCAGATACCTCGTTCAGCGCCACATAACGCAGGGAAGATCCCACCAGGGCTGATAAGCCAAAGCCATAAAGAATTCCGGCCAGATAAAACATCCACGTTTCGTCGTTTATCCTGCTTACAAGAAAAAGTCCGGCCGAGGCAAATGCCAGACCACCGGTAATCACAATCCGAGATCCGATTTTATCGATAAGTCGTCCCCATAGCGGGGCACCTATGGCAATGGCAATAACGCTTGGGATCAGCATAAAACTTGCCTCTGAGCTATTTACTTTAAATGCTGTTACCGCCATGTCGGGTATAAATACAAAGGATGCCTGGAAGATTCCGGTGCCGGCTGCGATCAGGAGTACCAGGAATATCTGGCGGTTATCAAAAAACGCAAGGTTAACTACCGGATCTTCTGCCCGTTTCTCTGAGCGCAGAAGGAGGATCAAAAGTACAGCCGAACACAATGCCAATCCAATAAAATAGGGAGATTCAATACTTTGTATCATGGTAACAGGAGATATCCCATACAAAGTAAAAGCGAAGACAAAGAGGAATGAACTGAGAAGGACTATTCCCTTCCAGTCAATGGGACTCTTGATCTGTACCACTTTCCCGGGTAGAACAGAAAGGCTTCTTAACATCACAAATACGGCAATGGGCAGGTTGATCAAAAAAAGATAATTCCAGGGCAGAAATTTCAGGATCACCCCCGCAATGACCGGACCGACGATGAAGGCAATACCAAACACGGAACCGATCATTCCCAGCGCTCTTCCCCTTTTTTCAGGAGGGAATATATCTCCGATAACAGCCGAAGCGACAGGAAAAATGCCACTCGATCCGAATCCCTGGATAGCCCTTCCTACCAGCAGGAATGCATAACTGTCTGACATGGCCACCAATAAAGAACCCAGGGCAAAAACAGCAATGGATATCACATAAATGATCCGGCGACCGTAACGATCGGATAATTTGGCCATCAACGAAATTCCGGATAAGTTGAAAAGCACATAAATCGAGAAAATCCAGGCGAGGGCTTTTTTGTCCATGCTCATAGTATGCTCAATTGAAGGAATAGCCGGCCCTACAATTGAAATATCCAAAGCACCCATTAATACGCCAACGAATAAAACGAGTAAGATACCGCCTGTCTTTTTTTCTCTTATTTCCATAATAATGTTATTTTGTAATACTGATCCAACCTCATCCCGGTGAAAATGTTCATTCCTTCCCTTTGCGCCCTTTTTTACCGGATGATCATTCATTAATTACAGATGCATTAACTTTATTCTGCAATCATTGTTTCATTTTCATAACCACCCGAAATCAAATTACAGTCATATGAAATACAATCAGCTTGGAAAAACAGGAGTATTGGTCTCCGAAATCTGCCTTGGAACAATGACCTTTGGTGGTAGAGGGTATTGGAAAGCTATTGGTGAACAAACACAGGAGGAGGTCAGTCAGCTGGTAAGAACTGCCCTGGATAAGGGTATTAATTTCATTGACACTGCAAATGCCTATTCCGAAGGTTTGTCAGAAACCATGCTTGGTAAGGCCTTGAAAGATCTGGGGATCAACAGGCAGCATATTGTGCTGGCCACCAAGGTACGCGGCAGGATGGGAGAGGGTGTCAACCAGGTTGGGCTTTCACGTTTGCATATAGCGGATGCTGTAAATGACAGTCTTCAGCGATTGGATACAGACCATATTGACCTCTTGTATATTCACGGTGTTGACCAGCTGACTCCCCTGGAGGAAACAATGCGGGGTCTTGAAGATTTAGTTCGTTCAGGCAAGGTACGTTACCTTGGTATAAGCAATCATGCTGCCTGGATGGTGATGAAGGCCAACGGCATTGCCGAAAAAATGGGGTGGACAAAATTCGTGGCACTTCAGAACTTTTATAGCATTGCCAGTCGCGATGTGGAACGCGAAATAGTTCCCATGGCCCTGAACGAAGGGATGGCTCTGATGCCGTGGAGCCCTCTGGCAGGCGGATTCCTGTCAGGAAAATATACCCGTTCAGTTGAAAAGGCAGGGGATAGCCGCCGTGATGCCTTCGATTTTCCGCCGATAAACAAAGAAAAAGCCTATGAGATTATCGACCTGATGGTTGCCATAGGGAAAGATCATCAGGTTTCGGCTGCCAGGGTAGCCCTGGCCTGGCTTCTGAAAAAGCCCGGTGTAACAAGCATCATTATCGGAGCGAAAAAGCAGGACCAGTTAATTGACAACATTGCCTGCACTGAATTGCAGCTTTCTGAAAGTGAATTCAGCCAGCTGGAGTCACTCACCGCACTGGTCACTGAATATCCTGCCTGGATGATTGAACGGCAGGGTCAGGGGCGCATGCCGGCCTGACAATTAGCGGGCTTCTCCCAAAACGACTTCAATGGTTGTTTTGACACCCTTCTTTAGAATATCCAGCTCAACGGCTTTGCCAATCAGCTGTTCATTAAGCTGCAGGTAAAGTTCATCAACAGATCCTACCGGAACATGGTTAAAGCCAACGATCACATCGCCGGTGCTGAGCCGGGCATTGTGCATACTTCTTTCCGGCAGGACCTGCTGGATGAGGATTCCCCTGTTCAGGGTGAGATGATTATAATTGATCACCCGTTGGGGTAGCACAATGGTGTGCCCGGCAATTCCCAGGCTCGATCTGCGTACTTTGCCGGCTGTGATCAATTTTCCCACCACATATTCCGCCACGCTGGATCCCACGGCAAAACAAAGTCCCTGGGCCGAAGAGATTACTGCAGTGTTGATCCCCACTACCTCTCCTGCGGCATTTATCAATGGTCCTCCTGAATTACCCGGATTTAATGCAGCATCGGTTTGTACAACGCCATCGATCAGCCTGCCTGTATAGCTGTACATTGATCGTCCAAGCGCACTAACAACGCCTGAAGTAACTGTAAACTGAAATCCAAACGGATTCCCGATTGCAATGACGAGCTGGCCAACCCTGAGCTTTTTTGAATTTCCAAATCCGGCATATGGAAAATTGTGACCATAAATCCTTATAACCGCAATATCCGTAGAGGGATCTTCCCCGATCAATTCCGCCTTAAAGGATGTCCCATCCGGGAGATTGACTTCAATTTCATGAGCACCGTTCACCACATGGCTGTTTGTCACAACAAATCCCTCCGGAGATATGATAAAACCCGAGCCTGTGGCATCCGGTCCCTGTCCTTCACGATGACGGGCATGTTGCTTCCTGATATTGATCTGAACCACCGACGGACTTACCCTGGCTACCGCATTGATAATCGTTGCCGAATAGGGATCCATAAATACCTGAGAATCGGATTCATCCTGTGATGAGTTATTATTTGGCACAATATTCAATTTCGAATTTTCTGTGTCATATATATTTGCTAGTCTTCCCATATTTATCCTCTTTTGATTACAGCTGGACAAGCTAAAATCAGACCAAAAAGTCTTAAATGACAGAATGACATATGAAAGTTTTGCAGTTCTGCGGTTCTGCAGTTCTGCAGTTCTGCGAGTTCTGCGGTTCTGCGGTCAGGCAGTCAGGCAGTCCGGAAGCCCAGAAGCCTAGAAGCCTAGAAGCCTAGAAGCCTACAGCCTAATTCCCTAACAGCCTTTTTTTTTAAATATTACTTTGCTATGTTTGCATTTTCCGGAAAACAATACATATTCTTTTGAAAACTCTAGGAATTTTCATTTTGTTATCGGCCAGCATGATGCTGTCTGCGCAGATGCAACCTGTTGAAGTGAAGCGCACACAGGAAAAAACAATAGTTAACGGCAAAGTTTATTATATCCACACAATTCAGAAAGGCCAGACCCTATATTCCATAAGTAAGGCCTATGGGGTTAGCCAGGAGGATATAATCCACGAAAATCCGGGTACAGATCCGGCTGCATTAAAGGAAGGACAGGCATTACGCATCCCGGCTGCCAGGAAACAAACAGGCTATTGCCTATCCGCAGAATAAGGAAGATTTTATTGAACATAAGGTGAAAAGGGGTCAGACGGTTTATTCCCTGGCAAAGAAATACGATGTGGAGGAGGAAGTTGTTTACAGGTATAATCCCTGGGCCAGGGATGGAATACAACCTGGTCAGACAATCTGGATACCAAAGCCTAAAAAGGTTCAGATCAGTACTTCCGATGAGATGAACGGATTCCGGTATCACACTGTTAAAGAACAGGAAACGCTTTATTCTATATCAATAATATACGGATTGTCCGTTTCAGATATTATCGATAACAACGATTTTCTCAGGGATGGTCTCAAAGCCGGCCAGGTATTGAAGATTCCCGCAGTTCCTGATAAAAGTGCGGAATTGGTTCAGGTGGATACTGCTCCCGCAGGAATACCCTGTACTCCTGTAAGCGACAATCCGGTAATTTATAACGTGGCCCTGTTGTTGCCCTTTTTCTCGCAGATGATCAATGAGGAAATGGGTGTACCGCTGGATACTATTGCAGAAGAAGGGACTTATGTACCCTTGCAGCGTCAGCAGGGATTGCGCGGCAAAAGCTTTGCGGAATTTTATGAAGGCTTTTTGCTGGCGGTTGATTCAATGAAGAAAACGGGTTTTTCGGTAAATCTTCATGTATATGATACCGAGCGTGATACAATGAAAACAAAGAAGATCGTGCGGGATATGTCTCTGATACAACCTGATCTGATCATTGGTCCGGTTTATAGTGAAGACGTGAGGATTGCAGGCCGCCTGGCCAAATACAGTGAAATCAACCTTGTTTCACCTCTTTCAAGCCGCACTTCGCTTGTTGGTCAGAATACCAGGATAATTCAGGTGATACCCTCCAAAGAAGATGAATGCAAAAGTCTGGCCATGTATATCAGTCATTTAAATAAGGGTCAGCTTTTCCTTTTGCGGGGAACCGACAGCGTTTCTATGCGCGGTGCCTGGCTTTTCAGGAAATACCTGCAGGAGCATATGCCCCTGGATATAAATAATAATCCTCTTGTATTTCACAATTACAAACTGAATGACAGCCTGCTTACAAATATTTCCAGGGTGCTTACCCAGCAGGATCAAAATATTGTTATTGTCTTTTCTGAAAGCGAGCCGGATGTTAGCCGGCTGATGACCAAGTTGTTCATGATGTCGAGCCTTTACCCGATTACGGTATTCGGTATGCCATCATGGCAGATGTGGAAGACGATTGAGTTGAATTATTTTCATCATCTTCAGCTTCATTTGATCAGTCCGTTCTATATTGATTACAACAATGCGGAAGTAAAGCAGTTCCTTGAAAAATGCAGGAGAACATACGGGTATGAGCCATATGAGACCAGTGCGCTGGGTTATAATTTTTGCATGCTGGGTTATGATGTGGGATATTACTTTCTTTCAGCACTAAAGATGTATGGGAAAGATTTCGGGCAGTGCATGGGGAGTATGGAGACACACCTGCTTTTATCTCCTTACCGGTTTTCCCGGGTAGATTCGGGAGGGTATATAAACCAGGGATTCAACATGATCCGCTACAATCCTGACTTTACAATCACCACGGAACAACTGGGGGCTAATTAAGAAAGTTTTGCAGTTTTGCAGTTTTGCAGTTTTGCGGTTCGGTGTATCCCGTGAGGGATAGAGCTGTCGGTAGAAAGAAGTCGTGCAGTCTTGCAGTCATGCAGTCAAGACATTTCTGCAGTTCTGCGATTCGCGTAGTCCCGCAGGGTTAATGTTCGGTAGTTAGAAGGCAGTCTTCGCAGTCTTGCATGTCGGGGATGTCTTCGACGCACATTAGCACATTGCACACTAGCGCATTATCGCATAACTGCACACTAGCCGTAAAGCCTTCACCGAAGCCGAATATCTACTATCCCAATAACCTAATCCCCTCTATAAACCTCTCCACATTAAACTTGCGTTCGCATCCTTTTCGGTTCATATACCTGATCTTTCCAAAAACTTCACGTTCCCCCCAGGCCCGGTCATGCATTCCGCCGATGCTCCATGCGCATCCTGCATATCCGTTCGGATCGCGGCCATCGAGCTGGTATTTGTCATTCAGGTAAACGGCAATCCGCAGGGCATCCGCTTCATTTCTGGTCCATTCAAGGATCTTTTTGGCCCAATACATCCTTAGGTATCCATGCATAGTTCCCTTCAGTACCAGTTTCTTCTGGGCCGCATTCCAAAGTTCATCATGGGTGTGATATTCTTCAAATTCCGCGGTTGAATAAATAAATTCCCGTTTATCCGAACGGTGTTCTTCCAGGGTTTTTCTTGCCCAGGCCGGAAAACCTTCCGGCTGGTCATAATCCGGATTATAATAGCAAAAATTGTCAGAAAGTTCCTTTCGTATGATCAGTTCCTCAAGGAAAGCATCTGTATTTTCATCGCGGGGAATTTTTCCTGTTATTTCAATGGCCATCCGTTGAGCTGAAATATGGCCAAAATGCAAATAGGGCGAAAGCAGGGAAGTGCAGGATTCATTGGGATCGTTTCTGCAGCCGGCATATCTTGCCAGCTTGTGTTCCATGAAATTGCTGAACATCACAGCAGCCCCGTTTTCTCCCGGCGTTAGCCAATCAACCGGCTTGACACTATGGTCGGTTTGAACGGTAATTGCAACCACCTCCCAGTTGATGCGATGAGTATGAAATGTGGATCTTTGCCTGACGACAGGTGGAAAATCGTCTAAAAATTCAGGCAGCAGCCTGCTGATCTTTTTCCGGATGGTGGAGGCTCCATATTCCATTTTATCCGAGGCCAGCCAACAGGGTACAATATTGTGGGCATCTACTTCATCCACCGGAATTTCAATCTGTTCCATGACCTTTTTCTTCCATTCCCTTTTGATCTTCAGCGGATCAAAATCCACAATAAGCCGGCTTACCCTGTGCTGGTGAATAAAAGCAGGCATGGTTTCTTCGGGATTGCCCATAACCAGGTAAAACGGAATATTGAGCCGGGCCAGTTGTTCTTCAACTCTTTTCAGTCCTTTCAGCATGAAATCATACTGGCGCCAGGTTGCGCCCAGGAAATCCACTGACAAGGCAAAGGCCACAATGACGGATTGATCTTCGTTTTCGGCTGTTTCAATTGCATAAGTCAGTGCCCAGTTGTCAGAAACACGCTGATCGCGGCTCATCCAGTACAGCACATGACCTTCGGCCTCACGTCCTTTTTTGAGATTTCGAACCCGTTTTATATTGATCACTTTCTATAGATTGAGTTGGTTTGCAGCAGAAGCATCCAGGTACCAGTCCATCTCCCCTTTTACGGGTTTTATGTGAAAAGCAGGATACCGTTTTGCTTCCGGTTCTGCGTGCATAATTTGCCTGATAATGAGGCTCTTGTTAGCGCCGGTTACCAGGAAACTGATCCTGCGGGCATTCATGATCACAGGACCGGTAAGCGTCACCCGGTACTGACCCGATTTCTCATGGTGCGAAACGGCACAAAGATCCGGACTCTTGAGCAGATCAAGCCTGTCAGGGAAAATGGAAGCCGTATGGCCGTCTTCACCCACGCCCAGAAAAATCCAGTCGAATACCGGCAAACCAGTTGGTTTCTGAAAAACCAGCCTTATTTCGTTTTCATATCGCGGGGCTTCATCAAGCGGATCATCCTCGCCATGTATGCGATGGATCTGATTATCCGGTAGTTTAAGGGCATTCAGCAGGGAATCCCTTGTCATTCTGTAATTACTGTCCGGATGATCTGGCGGAACACATCGTTCATCTACCCAGAAAATATGAATCCTGCTCCAGTCAGTTGTGGTTTCCGGATTTTTCTGTTTGGCAGCAAGCTTTTCAAAAAATAATTCGGGTGTGGTACCTCCTGAAAAGGCAATGTTGATTTGTTCCTTCCGCAGGTTTAGTTCTGCCAATGTGATTTCTGAAAATTTCACAAATGGCATCTGCCATTTCATCCGTGAGTGGAAAATGAAAACAGGGCCATATCCGGTAAGTTTATAGTTCACAATAAACACCATCATCGGAAAATTCTTGCATGGATAGCGCCAGGTCATGGATGGATCCTCAATCAGATCATCCGCCTGTTGCGGGCCCCATGTTCCGGCCGGATATCCGTGCATTGGAAAATCGGGATTGTTTTCCCATTCTGTCAGGATCGGATCAACGATGCTCCATGATTGCTCAATGGCATCACCCCGTGAAAAAAGGGTAGCATCCCCCTGCATGCAGTCAAGCAGCAACCGCTGGTAAGCTTCGGGAATTTTTCCGTTTCCCAGGCTGGCATAATGAAAATCCATATTTACATCCTGCACATTAAAGCCAGCCCCGGGGACCTTCATTCCAAATTTCAGGAGGATCCCTTCATCAGGCTGTATGCGGATCACCAGCTGATTATCTGAATTGAAACGATCATTATCAAAACAAAACAGGGTATGAGGTGAAGGTTTAAAATGAACTACCAGCTCAGTAACCCTGGTAGGGAGACGTTTGCCAGTCCTGATATAAAAAGGTACTCCGCCCCATCGCCAGTTATCGATAAATAATTTCAGGGCTATATAGGTCTCGGTTCGCGAATCAGGTGAAACACCTTTTTCTTCCCTGTAGGCGGCATATTTTGTTACCCCTCACGGTGGATCCGGTATATTGTCCGCGGATCACCTGGGTTTGGAGTTCACGGATATTTACAGGCCTGATGGATTGTAATACTTTCAGTGTTTCATTGCGAATGGCCAGGGAATGTATTTGGGTCGGCGGTTCCATGGCCATAAGCGATAACAGCTGAAGCAAATGGTTCTGTACCATATCACGCAGCGCTCCCGACTTTTCATAATATCCACCCCGGTTTTCCACTCCAATGCTTTCGGCAGAGGTAATCTCCACATGATGCACGTAATTCCGGTTCCAGAGGGGTTCGAAAATCCCGTTTGAAAAACGGGTAACCATCACATTCTGCACGGTTTCCTTGCCCAGGTAATGATCTATGCGGTAAATCTGATCTTCGGCAAAGCAGCTGAGCAATTGCTGGTTCAAATGCTTTGCCGTCTTAAGGTTAAAACCAAAGGGTTTTTCCACAATGATCCTGCGCCAGCCTATTTTCTGCGTGATTCAGTCCCTGGAGGCTCAGGTTTCTTGCTATTATTTCAGAAAGATCGGGCGGTGTGGCCAGGTAAAAAATACAATTTCCATCGGTCTGATAGGATTGCTCAAGGCTTGCCATCTTTTCTCTGACCTTTGCATAAGCCTCACTATCTGAAGTTTCTATTGACAGGTAATGCAGCAGACCGGTAAATTCATCGAGCTCCTTGTTACTGGTTTCCCCCGCCTCTGTTTGTTCCGTTAATGCCGATCTCATGCTGTCGCGAAATGCTTCCGAGGTTAAATCAGTCCGGCTGACTCCCAGGATGGCATACCGCTGGGGCAACAGATGCTCCCTGTAAAGTTCAAAAAGGGCAGGAATAAGCTTACGCCGGGTAAGGTCACCTGAGGCACCGAATATGATCAATAACTGATTTTCCAAAACCTTTCTAATTAACTATTCAAAATCTTTATAAAAATACAAAATTTAGTTAATTATGCAGTTAAAGAAATTCATCATTCATGAAGCTTCCTCTGTGTTTATTCCTTTTGCTGGCAGTTACCTGGAATTATGCAATGGCCCAGGAAGCAGATGCCTCCGGCACCGGTCTGACGAAGGATGATCAGCTTCTGATCGCCGCCGATGCGGGTGATACTGTAAAGGTGCTTAACCTCATCAGGCAGGGAGCGGATGTGGATGCCAAAACCTGGGAGGGAGTAACTTCGCTGATGTTTGCCACTCAAAATGGAAACCTTCCAATGATGAAGGTATTGCTCCGGTGTGGCGCTGATCCGGACATTAAACCAGCCAACGGAAATACTGCCCTTATTACTTCGATCCTCAATGCCACGCCTGATCTGACTGAATTCCTGATCCGGAACGGGGCCAGTGTTGACCTCGGTGACAATAATGATGAAACTCCCCTGATGCATGCCATCAAGGTGGACAGTTTTTATATTCCTGATCTGCTGCTTTATTACGGAGCTGATTTTGACGCAAAAAGCAAAGAGGGCACAGATGCCCTGATGCTGGCATCGCTTTTCGGACGATCGCAGATTGCAGAAGAATTGATTGCTTCAGGAGCTGATATAAACAGTGCGGATAACACGGGGAACACCCCGCTTCATTTTGCCTCCAGGGCGGGTCATCTTGATATCATGGATATGCTCATTGCTGCCGGAGCTAACTGTAGAGGCAAAAACCGGATATGGTTTCTCTCCGTTATCGGTAGCCGTGGTAAAAAACAATTTTGCGGCTTCCCGTTTGCTTATCGGGGCAGGCGCAGACGTTAACAGCAGGATAAACAATTCGCTGAACCCGTTGACTATCGCCCATGAAAACCACTTTGATTCCCTGGCGGTGATGTTGCAGAATAACGGCGCAAAATTAATTCTCTGGCCATGGTTTAACCAGGTAACCTTTGGCGGTCTTTTTACATTCAACGGGGATGATATGTTTACCGGGGTCAATTTGGGGGTCAGTGATAAGAAATATAATCTGTGGGCATCCCTCGGATATAAGATAAGACCCAAATCCATACGGGTACTTGATCCGGCCGAAGGAAACAATTATTATCAATACTGGGAACGGCGGCACCTTGTGTCGGGTTCCCTGGATAAGGCATTTATTTTAAAAAACAAAAGCGGAAAGGGGCAGTTTGGCCTTGTGGCCGGATTTGAAGAAGTTGTCACTTTTGCAAGCTACCATGGTTCGGGATTGCATCCGAGGACTGACTTTATTTTTAGTCCCCGGTTGGGTGCAGTTTACCAGTCCGGTAATTTTCGTTTCAGGGTAAATTATGCCTATATGGATTTAAATCTTGCGAATATGAGCAATAACTGGTGCAGTCTGTCCCTTGAACTGCTGATAAACAGGAAAAAGGGTACGCTAAGGCAAACTCCGGTAACCGGATTTCAAAATTAATCTTATGCGCTATATACTGTTTCTTTCTGTATGCCTGGTTTTCTTTTCCTGTAAAGAGAAATTATTTACAGGCGATGTGAATTGCTCGGATTGCTATACTCCCAAGCCCGACAGTGCCTATATGACAATCAAATTTACGATTAACGAGGATTACAAAGAAGTTCCGTTTGTGCTTTACCGCGGTGATTTCGAGGACAACCAGGTCGACTGGATTGATACTTCACATACAGCCACAAAGGATGTTTGGGTAAGGACAGACCAGCAATATTCAGTAAAGGCAAAATACAGGAAGGGAGATAAAATCCTGTATGCAATAGACGGTGGCAAGGTAAAAGTCCTGCTGGTTACAGATGCCTGCGACCAGGAATGTTATGTGATAAAGGATGAAACGTTGAATTTGGAGATCAGGGATATATTCCAGGATTTTTGAAACTCATTGGAGCATCGTGATGTCGATGACCGAATAGCCCGGTTTTTTATCCATGTAGTGTATAAGGATATCATAAAAAGCCGTTTTATTGCAAACGAAGCCGAAGTTCTCAAAGTACTTGTCATTCATCGTATTGGTCAGCAGGAGCTTGTCCGCATCGAGCAATTCGAATACGGCCTTTCCAACGTAATTATCCCGGTGATTGGTAATTTTAAATTTATATGAAGTTCCCTTGTTCAGTTTAATTGTCATGAAATATTCATTTTCATAATCCTTGTCGCTTACGTTATCGAGTTTAAATTCAAGCTGTTTGATGAATATTTCTTTTTGCTGTGCAGAAGCTGAACCCATGCGAAAAAGCAGCAGAATGACAAAAATATAAAATACCGTATGCTTCATAATCTTGACTGAATTTTCCTATTCGTATTTTGTACCTGTCTCAAAATTATACAATCATACGAAAGAATAGTGAAAAGAGTTATACCACTTTTAAACATTAAATGGATGCTATTCTGAGTTTGGCAGCGTCCGGGATTTTTCCGCCAAGTGCTTCATTGAGACTTCCCTGGCGGTATCCTTCCAGGTCGAGAGATACGTAATGATATCCAAGTTCTTTCATTTTGGTAAGCACCTTCATTCGCAGGTTGTCATCGGTGAAGAGTTTGATCTGTGATGGGGAAACCTCTATCCGGATGCTGTCCTTTTCGTGCCTTGCCCTTATGCTTTTGAATCCCAGATCTGACAGGAAATTCTCGGCCGCATCCACCATCTGCAGTTTTTTGAGATCGATGTTTTCACCATATGGAAAACGGGAGGAAAGGCAGGCCAGAGCATCCTTATTCCAGGTAGGTAATCCCAGCTGGCGGGAAAGTTCCCTTATTTCCGCCTTTGACAGGCCGGCTTCCTGGAGGGGACTACGTATTTCCTTTTCTTTGAGGGCTTTTTTTCCGGGCCGGTGATCCGACAGATCGTCCATGTTTGATCCGTCAACCATGTTTTTGAAGTCGCCTGTGGCTATATACTCAGCTATGCGGGTAAAGAGTTCGTGTTTACAGAAATAGCAGCGGTCAACCGGATTGTTTTTAAAGCGCGGGTCATCTGCTTCCTTGGTATGAATGATCTCAACCTTTACGCCTATCGAGGAAGCTGTTTCCAGGGCCCGGTTATATTCACGCGATGGATAGGTTGGCGAAATAGCCAGGATGGCCTTTACATGATCAGTACCAATTGTGTCAGCTGCCACTTTCAGTAAAAAGGCACTGTCCACACCTCCCGAATAAGCAACCACCACCTTCTCCATACCGCGGAGAATACTCTTCAGTTTTTCCAGTTTATCTGCCGTTGTCATCATCTTCAAATTGAAAAGAAGGTAAAGTTAATCATGATTTTCTGAATTAATCGGGCTAAATTAGTACCCGTAAATATAAAAGTTTCCTATGCAGCATGTTAATTGGGGAATCATCGGTTGTGGCAGTGTCACGGAACTAAAAAGCGGACCTGCGTTTGGAAAAGTCGACGGGTCACAGGTAGTAGCCGTCATGAGGCGCGACGGTCAAAAGGCCAGGGACTATGCCTTCAGGCATAGGATATCTAAATGGTATGATAATGCTGATTCCCTGATCAGCGATCCCGATGTTAATGCGGTGTATGTTGCCACTCCACCTTCAAGCCATGCCATGTATGCCATAAAGGCCATGCAGGCCGGGAAGCCGGTTTATGTGGAAAAGCCAATGGCAGCCACATTTGCCGACTGCACTGCCATGAATGAAGTAGCAGCCCGTACAGGAATGCCCCTGTATGTGGCATATTACAGGAGATTCCTTCCATATTTTCATAAAGTAAAGGAGTTAATTGAGCACGGTGAGCTGGGAAGAATACTTTTTGTGCAGGTTGACCTGCATCTTCCGCCCCGGGTTGAAGATCTTGATCCGGATACATTGCCCTGGCGGGTGAATGCAGGCATTGCAGGTGCAGGATATTTTTATGACCTGGCCTGTCACCAGCTGGATCTTTTTGAATGGTTCTTTGGACTGGCAAAGCACGTTGAAGGACGCTGCTTCAACCGGGCAGGACTTTACAGTGCAGAGGACGTGGTTTTTGCGAATATTACCTACGAAACGGGAGTTCCGCTTTCAGGGACCTGGAGCTTTGCCACTGAACATATGTTGCAGAAAGATATTATTACAATCTATGGAACCAGGGCCTCACTTGAATTTTCCACTTTTGGTTTTACACCCATCCGGCTGATAAGGCCAGGTATGATTGATGAGAGTCTGCCGCCAAATCCTGAAAATATTCAATACTGGCTGATCCGGAATATGGTTGAAGAACTCCAGGGCAAGCGCCAGAAGACCTGCAACGGAGAAACCGCTATGCGTACGAATAAAACGATGGATATCATATTGGGGAAAAAATAATGAAAATAGTAGCCGATGATAAGATCCCGTTTCTTAAGGGCGTACTCGAACCCTTTGCCGACGTGGTTTATGTTCCGGGAGAGAAAATTTCAAATGATATCGTAAGGCAGGCGGATGCCATTCTGACCCGTACGCGCACTCACTGCAATGAAGAACTGCTCAAAGGCAGCAGTGTTCATTTCATTGGTACCGCCACCATCGGATACGATCACATCGATACAAAATATTGTGAAGATCACGGAATTGTATGGAAAAATGCCCCGGGCTGCAATGCCGTTTCCGTGAGTCAGTATGTTGCAAGTGCATTGGAATACCTGGCCCGCAAATTCAGTTTTTCACTGCAAAACCGGGTTTTGGGTGTTGTGGGGGTTGGCAACGTTGGGAACAAGGTTGTTCAGATTGCCGAAATGCTGGGCATGCAGGTTTATCTCTGCGATCCGCCCAGGGTGAGGCAGGAAGGTGCCTGCGGTTTTATTTCCCTGGATGGCATTCTCAGGGAATGCGATATAATTACCTTTCATGTTCCCCTTAACCATGAGGGACAGGATAAAACCTGGCACATGATCGATGAGGACCTGATTCGCCGGATGAAGCCCGGAACATTTATAATCAATACATCCCGTGGTGAGGTAGCAGATGGCATGGCACTGAAAAAAGCGCTGGAAAAACAGAAACTGGCCGGCGCTGTATTGGATGTATGGGAAAACGAGCCGTCAATCGATCCGGATTTGCTTTCAAAATGTGCAATCGGCACACCCCATATTGCCGGATATTCTGCCGATGGCAAGGCAAAGGGCACCAGCATGATTGTTCGCGAGGTGAGCCGCTTTTTTAACCTGGGCCTCGATGGCTGGGAACCCCTTGAAATTGAAGAGCCGAAGAATAAGCTGATCACAGTTGAATGCCTCGATCGCGATGATGATGTTATTCTTTCGGAAGCCTTCCGGGCAACTTACCCCATTGAGGAGGATGATCAAAGACTGAGACTGGCTCCGGCAGATTTTGAAAAGCAAAGAGGCAATTATCCGGTAAGACGCGAATTCAAAGCATATTCACTGGAATTACTTAACGGATGGGATAAGATCAAAAGGAATTGCAGAAAACTGGGCTTTAAGGTAATATAAATACCAAAAACATACATCATGAATTCATTAGCGGATATTGGACTGATCGGATTGGCCGTCATGGGTGAAAACCTGGTCCTGAACATGGAAAGTAAAGGTTTTACCGTGGCGGTATTCAACCGGTCCACGGAAAAAGTGGATTCTTTTCTGCAGGGACGGGGAAAGGGCAAAAAATTTATCGGCACCCACAGCATTGAACAATTCGTACAATCCGTAAAGAGACCACGTAAGCTCATGATGCTTGTAAAGGCCGGGCAACCGGTGGATGATCTGATGGAACAGATGATCCCATTCCTTGAAGCCGGAGATATCCTTATAGACGGTGGAAATTCCTATTTTCCTGATACAATCAGGCGCACAAAATATCTGGAAGAAAAAGGTTTTCTTTATATCGGCACAGGTGTTTCAGGCGGAGAAGACGGTGCCCTGAAAGGGCCTTCCATTATGCCGGGCGGATCGAATAAGGCATGGGAGGAAGTAAAACCGCTGTTCCAGGCCATTGCTGCAAAGGTAGCGGATGGCACTCCTTGTTGCGACTGGGTTGGAGAGGATGGTGCCGGTCATTTCGTAAAAATGGTCCATAATGGGATCGAATATGGTGATATGCAGCTGATCAGCGAGGGATACCATATTTTACGTGATATGTGCGGCATGAATTGTGATGAAATGCACAATGTTTTTGCCGCCTGGAATAAGGGAGATCTGGATAGTTACCTGATAGAGATCACCCGGGATATCCTTGCCTATAAAAACCAGCCAGGGGGAACATCTTGTGGAAAAGATCCTGGATGCTGCCGGTCAGAAGGGCACCGGAAAATGGACAGGAATTGAGGCACTTGAACTGGGTGTTCCACTTACACTGATAGTAGAAGCCGTATTTGCCCGTTCTTTATCGTCTTTCAAGGATGAGCGCGTAAAAGCCTCGAAGATACTTGCAAGGAAATCCCAGCCTTTTAGAGGGGATCGTAAAGGCTTTGTGAATGATCTTGGAAATGCCTTGTATGGTGCCAAGATCGTTTCCTATGCCCAGGGATATGCCCTGATGCATGCTGCCGCCAAAGAGTATAACTGGAATCTGAATTATGGAGGTATTGCCCTGATGTGGCGGGGTGGATGCATTATCCGTTCAGCTTTTCTGAGTAAGATCAGTGATGCCTATATACAGGAACCAACCCTGCATAACCTGCTGCTGGTTCCCTATTTCACCAATAAGGTGATGCTTGCCCAGGAGGGATGGAGGAGGGTAGTATCGGCAGCAGTACTGAATGGAATACCTGTTCCCGCGCTATCATCAGCCCTTGCCTATTTTGACGGATACCGCTGTGCCCATTTGCCGGCTAATTTAATACAGGCACAACGCGATTTTTTCGGGGCCCATACTTATGAACGCATTGACAGGCCCCGTGGAATGTTTTTTCATACCAACTGGACCGGCCGGGGAGGGGATACTGCCTCATCTACCTATAATGCTTAACATCGAAGATAGTGCCGGATGATATTTATTTCCTGGAATATCAAGAAAACCAGGCAAAAATGGCCCATTTTTTGTATCTTTGTCCAGAAGTTATAACTCTTCATCCAACACTGAAGAGCGCAAAACTGCAAAACTGCAAAACTGCAGAACTGCAGAACTAATTAAGGTTCATTGATAATACTGGGGCTGTTCTGGCTTTGACAGCAAGACAATTGGTAAGCCAGCATGCCGGGCTAAGCATAGCATCCCGTTAACTGCAGTGCAAACAATCAAATGGCGAAGCAAATTACGCGCTCGCTGCCTAATCGAAGTTTAGTAGATTAAGGCATCGCCAGCCATAGCGCAAGCGAAGGCTGACATATTCAGGTACTAGGTATCTGAACGGGCTGTTCCTCCATTGCCCTGCCGTACGGCGGTGGATCAAGGGACACATCAAAGGTAAGGCTGGTCTGGTAGTCACCCCTGCAACCAGATGAGATTAAAAGGGGATAAGAAACAGGTAGGCCGTCCGGTGCCAGCCTGTGTACGAAAACCAACATCGGACTAAGCATGTAGAAACCTTATGGGTTGCTTGTTTGGACCCGGGTTCGACTCCCGGCAGCTCCACAGGAGTACTGGAAAACCACCTAAAATAAAAGGTGGTTTTTTCTTCTAAAATAAGAAAGCAGGGCAAACCCGGGAGTGTTCTTTTTTTATTTTGTCTCAGCTTCAATTTCGGCTTTCGTCAGTATGTCTCTAAGTTCATTATACTTCATTCCAGGATTGGCAAAAATATATGCCGGTGCTTTTGCTAACCGGTACACAAATCCTGAACTTACGGGGATATATAGTCTATCGTTCTTATATTTAATGAGTTCCTGAGGCGGTTCAAAATACCCGGCAGGGGCACCTGGCAAACTGTATTCTTCGGAATCCGGCCATAACCGGATACCCTGCTTGCTTTTAACAGTCACCTGCTTCGGATTGATTTTGAGTCCAATATAAGATACCTGATCTTCCATAGAATGTGTAATTGATGTATATAAGGCAAATGTCTGCTCATCTTTTTTGAAAATGAATAGTCTCAGACCATTTTTTAAATATAATACATTCGGAGGTTACGTCTACCAAGAAGAAAAGCCGCATCCGGGACTGTCAATTTGAAATTGATGTCTATCACATTGGTTAATTCGAGCATCCGTTGCAGGCTGCAGGTATATTTTGTGACACAGCCATCAAAACTTGCGCCCCAGCTTTCGGCAGTAACTGTTCTCTTGTCATAATAATATCCGCGATTTCTTCATCATCGAATCAAGTTGCCGGCAACAGGCAACAGCATGAAGTGATGTGTATAGCTCTTCCTTATTCCAGCTGTCTTTCTGGAAGACAAAAGCTGACTTAAATTCATTCAGAACCGATTCATTGAAATTCCCTGCAATATTTGCCCAGAATGCCTGGTCGAGAGGACCGGCACAATCCAGAATAAAGCATCGATCCCCCAGGAGCGAAGTCGCATAGGAGTTATAATCAGAAACCGGTCCGGTTTTTTTATTATTCCAGGGAATGATTACCAGCGCTTCATTATCCTTGAGTTCATTAAGCTGAGATCGCCATGTTAGGGCACACTTGTTCTCATGTGCCAGGTAACGTCTAAACATATCATCCATGTCAGACTCATTTTTATTATTTGCCATATCAGCATAACAAAAGCTATGTATCAGGAAATAGAATTTATCTATTTTCTTAGGTTTGTCAGTATCCGGCAGGATTAATTTATCTTCATTATGCGCTGTCCATTTAATAGTTCCGGTTTTTTCAGCTGCCTGAGCAGAGGTGCTGCAGGAAGATATTAATAAGCAGGAACAAAATTGTATTTAACCAGCTCAGGATTAACATATAAATTCTGTTTTCAGATTAATTATTTCAAACACCAATGTGTAATCATAATATTTGTCGCATCACCAAAGTTATTTTTTAAATTATAGTTTCCACATAGGTAATTTATGGAATAAGTGCATATCCATGATCAGGATTATAGATTTGCTAACCTACCCTTTTTTACCTAGTTTTAGGGAAACGAAAAAAATGAGAAAGATTGTAATTGTTTCCCTTATTGCATTATTAACTATTGATGCAACCGCTCAACAGATTGTTGACCCGGTAATTGACAATGATACCCTTACTCTTAAACTGGATTTGACCCGGGGAGGCGCAATTTCTTATCTTTCCTTATCCGGTTCTACCCGTAGTATTGTCAATATTGCCGATGAAGGGCGATATATTCAGCAATCCTATTATGCAGGCAAAAGCGTTGATCGCAAAGCAGAAGGCCAATCGCCAAGCTGGTCACCCTGGAGCTGGAATCCGATTCAGGTTGGCGATGCATATCGCAACAGGGCTGAAATTCTGGATTTCCAAAAAAACGGGGATACACTTTATGTAAAATGCATTCCCATGCTCTGGGATATGAACAATAAGCCTGCTGAGGCTGAAATGGAACAATGGACAATACTGAAAGGAAATGTACTTAGGGTCAGGAATAGATTAACCTGTCACCGAACCGATACTATCTATCAGGAAGGCATTCTGAACGATCAGGAATTGCCTGCGGTTTATCCGGTTTCAGCATTAAAAAATCTGTATTCTTATTTTGGGAATCAGCCATTTACCGGTGCTTCGTTAAGCAATCCCAGCCACCGTGAATCTTTCAAGCGGATTTTGGGGAACTTACGTGAATAATACGGTTACAGAGAATTGGATGGCTTTTGTTGATGATACCCTATGGGGTATTGGCGTGTATAATCCCATTTGCACCAACTTTCTGGCCGGAATGGCCGGTACGCCGGGTGGGGAAGCAACCAGTGAATCAACGTCATACATTGCCCCGGTAAAAAAAGAAATACTGAACAAAAACTCAGTATATGAGTACGAATATTACCTGGTTGTCGGAACCATTGATGAAATTCGATCAAAAATCTACCAGATCCATTCCTCTAATCCTTTAATTGAATCCATTACGGTAAAAAGCGAGGGAGAGGTGGAAACGCTTAACGGCCCGGGTAACACCTTGCAAATGCTGGTATCTGTTTTGCCTGCCGTCGCTAAAAATGACGTGGACTGGTCGGTTGACCTTCCTGAAGTGGCTACAATTGACGATAAAGGGGTTCTTACAGCAGTAGATACAGGCACTGTAACGGTTACAGCAACCGCAAAAGACGGAACGGGGATTACAGGTTCCAAAACAATTAAAATCACAAATATAGCCATCGAAAAAAAAAACGCCTGGGAATTTGACAGTTCCCTTGAAGGCTGGACGAATACCCATTCCGGTAAGGTTTCCTGGTCAGGAGGCAACCTGGTATTCAATATTACCGGATCTGATCCCTATGTGGAAGGTCCGGCTTTCACCACTGAATGGAAAGCAGGGGAACTCAAATATCTATGGATAAGGTTAAAAAATCAAACCACTGACAACAGTGGAGCTGTTTATATGTTCCCAAGTGCCGGAGGCTTTTTTGCACTTACATTTCCATTAACTCCAAACGATACCGAATTTCGCGATATTTTTATTGATCTCACAAGTAATCCGCAGTGGGTTAGTGATTTGAAACTGTCATATTTCAGGTTGGATCCTTCAAATAATGCTACGCAAGGAAAAGTTTACGTTGATTTTATAAGGTTTACAGAAAATATAGCCACAGGGGATGATAACACACTTAATGTCAATGAAACAGGATTAGTCTATCCTAATCCGGCGACTAATATTCTGTTCTTTAGTAAAAACGTCGAAAAGTTTGATATTTCTATCTTTGATGAAAATGGTAAAATATATCTTAACCGTCAGATTACTGACAATAAAATAAGTGTAAGCAACTTGCCGCATGGTATTTATTTCATCAAAATAGCCGGCAAGTCCGGAATAGCGGTTGAGAAATTCGTTAAGCAATAATTTATCTGCTCTTTATTTTCCTTGTATTTATTCAATCTCAAATCCTTCAAATTTCACCACATAGGCATATTTACAGGAACGCTGGAAGGGATAAAGTGCCGGAAATTCAATAGAAATTTTGTTTTTTTCAATGGTATAAACCAGGGGTTTATCATATCCGAGCAGGGTAACTTTTGCTTCTTTTGATTGTTTCCTGAAAACCGGCAAAGTCAGGGTTACTTTTTCTTCGGGCCAGTCCATCACGATTGCATACAGGGTTTCCCCTTTTGTGGTGTACCGGATATCTTTGGATGTAAATTGCTGGACCATTTCCGAATTGGATTTCGTAGGTCCTTCACCATAGTTCTTAAATGGTCTTGTGCCATAGATGGCTTCTCCGTTTACCTGAAGCCATGCACCTATTTCCAGGAGCCTGTCCTGTTCTTCCATCGGGATCCGGCCATCGGCCAGGGGTGAGATATTTAGCAGCAATGTCCCATTTTTGCTGACAATGTCAATAAGTGTATGGATCAGCTGCTCTGCCGTTTTATATTTTCCGTCGGAGGAGTACGACCAGGTTTCCGACATGCTCATATCGGTCTGCCAGAATGGATAATGCACGGAATCCATTTTGCTGGCTTCAAGGTCCAGAACAGCGGTTCCCTCCGGAAACGAATTCCATTTGTAGTTTAAAACCACGCCGGGCTTTTTCCAGGTTTCAGCCTGGTTGTAATAGTGTGCAGCAATTGTCTGGCAGAAATCCCTGAACTGGGGTTTGGAGGTTCCGGCATCGAACCAGAGCAGGTCGGGCTGATATTTATTTACCAGTTCCACTGTCCTGTAAAGGGTTTCCTCTATAAACAGGGGATCTTCCACCTTTGGATTCTTAAATGGTTTCCAGTATAAACCCCAGTATTCAGGGTTATCCGCATCATTTTTCCCATTATGGAGGTAATATGATTCATCCTGATGAAACACACGATGCGAAGAGACCCCGAACTTAAGACCGTTTGCCAGGGTTGCCTGCCGGATTTCCCCGACCACATCACGTTTGGGACCCATGGTGACGGCATTCCAATCCGTAAGGGAACAATCGTACATGGGAAACAGGTCATGAAACTCAGCCACAGGCACAATATATTTTGCCCCGGCTTTTTTGAAAAGAGTTACCCAGTCGTTTGCATTAAAATATTCGGCTGTGAATAGAGGGATAAGGTCTTTGTACCCGAATCTATCCGTTGGCCCGTAATACTTCAGGTGAAAAGGCCGGGTAGCTGTGTAGGGATGGGCCTTTAAAAAATCAGGCAAATCTTCCTTTTCGCGGTACATCCAGTAACCATACCAGCAATCGTTTATGGCGGGAACCGAAAAAATTCCCCAGTGAATAAAAATGCCAAACTTTGGCATCCTGGTACCATTGCGGTATTTCATATTGTTCAAGTGATTTGAAGTCGGCTTTATACCTTCCTGCCAGGTTGGGCTTTTCAGCTCTCTCCAGTTTCTGACGCAATGAAGATTCAAATGTGCGTTACAGCAGAAATACTGTCGTTATGGTTTTTCTGCGCAATTATTAGCAATGGGATAAATCAATAATGAAATTAAGGTACTCAACTTTTTCATATTGACCGGTTTGTTTTATTTTTCAATTTTGTGACAAAACAATTAAAATGGTTTCTCTGCGTACGATCCTGAAAACGAAAGCATAATCGCACGGCTTTGTTTGCGGAGTCTCAATACTCAGACCTTCCTTTGTCATCTCCCACTTCAGTTCTTTACCGTCTCCGAGCATAGTAATGGAAGCGATTTCGGACGGGTACAATCCTGCCCAGGTAACCCCATTGGGGGCCAGGCTCCTGATAAGCACCTTTTCACCAGGCCAGTCGAGCACGATGGCGTAAAGGTTGTTTCCCTTTACCGTGAAGCGGATATCCTGTGCCGTATAAAGCATATCATTCCGCTCGTTAAAACCAAATTCACGGGTTTTCTCAATCTGGGTTGGCCCTTCCCCGGCAATATTCCAGCATGTCGTGCCGTATATGGCATCCCCGTTGATCTGGAGCCAGTTTCCCAACCCCAGTAACCGCTCTTTCACCTCATCGGGAATTGAGCCATCGGGCTTCGGGCCGACGTTGAGCAATAAGTAACCGTTCTTGCTGACACGATCTACCAGGTTATCGACCAGATTGTTAACGGATTTGAATCCCAAACCCTTCACATAGCCCCATCCTTGTCCGCTGTCAATGGAGGTGTCTGTAATCCAATCGTAGTAAGTCAGGTTGGCTTCCTGACCCAGTTCCAGGTCGAGGAGGCCGGCGCCCGGCGGCAGGTCATGCGATTTGTAAGTGACCACCACGTCTTTATTGTTTGCTGCCGCTTTGTTATAAAAGTAAGCCAGCATATCCTGTTTGTAGGAATCTGTGATCAACCTCAGGCCGAAGTCGAACCAGATAAAATCCGGGTCATATTTGTCAATGACTTCGATAATCTTGCCCTCCCACCGGTCTAAAAAAGCTTTGTCGGGTAAAGCGCCTTGCTCATGGATGGGGCCATAAAGACCCGAATATCGCGGATCACCGCAGTCGTACCGCTTGTCCCAGGTTGGAAAGTAGAACCAGTTCTCAGCATGATGGAAGGCGGTGACGAATTTCATATCCCGTTTTTTGATCGCTTTGGCAAGTTCGCCCACCACGTCTCTTTTGGGCCCCATCCTGGCAGCGTTCCAATCCGAGTACCTGGTATCCCACATGGAAAATCCGTCGTGATGCTCGGCTACGGGTCCGGCAAAGCGAGCACCGGCTTTCTGAAACAGGTCTGCCCACTCATCGGCGTTGAACTTCTCGCCCGTGAACATGGGAATAAAATCCTTATACCCGAATTTCTCGAGCGGACCGTAGGTCGCCTCGTGGTATTTTCGTGCCGCTGAACTCGAGTCTGTATAGACATTGTTGGCATACCAGGTGGCGTTCGGACCCTGGGCAGGAACGGCATATACACCCCAATGCGTGTAGATGCCGAACTTGCCATCTTTGAGCCACTGCGGCGTACTGTGGTTCTTCAGGGAATTCCAGGTTGGCAGGTATATAGTTTGGCCATTTATTTGAACCGGCGTCAAAATGGTTACTTGTAACAACGCTAATAAAAGAAGCGGAATGAATAGCACTTTGGTTTTCATAAGGGTAGGGTATATTCAGTTATTTAATATTTAATAAAATCGAAAGTATTTTGATATTATTTCATGAGTAATTAAAACCTGTATCGTAATCCAAGATCCAGCCGTCAAATCGATATGTTGGATATTTTATAGTCAGTTTTACTTTCTGTACCTAATGTCAGAAAATTTATAAATTTATTGGATATCGTGAAAAAGGAACAATCTATGCGGATCCATTTTTCTGTGCTAATATCGTAAGCCAGAGAGATACCTATGAAATTAAAATCAGCTTTTGAGCCGTATTATTGGCAAAACCAAGAGTATATGCTATACGTAACTGCTTATGTTAGGAACTTTAACTTCGATTACACTTAGCATCGTCTGAAAAAGATTGGTTGTATTGTCCGGACGTTATGAAAGAAACCAAGTGCAGGCACACCAAGTTTTTGATTGACGTCATAGTATTATCGAGTGTTATACATGCGATAACAGGAGTGTATTATTCTGTAAGCTTATAGTCAAGAGATACATTGCTGAACGCGTAATGATTGAAGTAATATCATTGTTTAACCAATTCAATCATTTCTTTCACTGAATTTTAATGCCAAATAGCAAAAAAGGTTTCTCATAAATAATCAATTGCCATCGACTTGCCCGGTAAACTCTCATGACCCGTCTTATCCATCTGGGTGATTCTGTAGAACCATAATCCCCTAAGATTTTTACCTTCCAAATCCGGGGCACTGTCAACAAATTCATGGGTGCCAGCCTCGACATAGGTAAGGAATGTGTGAGGCCCCGTTTCAAAATCCTGCTGGCGGTCTCGATAGATGCAATACCAAAAAGCCTTGTCTGGCAAGGCTTCCCATGCAAGTTTTTGATTGGTTATCCGGAGTTGGGGAGTTGCGAGAAAGGAGGTGTCACACGAATGGTGATCAAGAATAAGCGATAATGTAATTGCCGGAGCGGATGAGGGATAAACTGATTCATTACGCTGGTCGCTGGCAGTTATATAATACTCCAGACCATCCGGACCGATGGCTCCACCAGGTATAGTGGCAGTAAATGTGCTGCGAACCCGGCGTTGCATCGTAAGTGAGGTCCAACGGCTGGTGCCGGGACGACGGTAGTGAACCACCGCTAAAAGAAATTCCGGGTCCCTGCCGTCCAGCAGCCGAACCTTGAGCCATGCAGGCTCGTTGGCAAGCACAGAGGCAGGAGGAGAAATCATTACAATGCGCGGTGCTTCCCTGTCACTTGTCCCTGCCATGCATGCCGAGCATATCGACGGCTGACTCTCCACGCTATCCATACCCACTGCGGTAACGGTGTATATAAAGTGCCCGTCAGCGTGCATGTCCTCAAACTCGCGTGTCTCCGGAGGAAGCGCTACGGCATTGCATCGCACACCATCCCGCTGAACGTAGAATCCGATGACTTCGTTCTGGTTGTAGCTCCAGGTGATACGAGCCCCTGTTGGTGTGCCCCGCGCCTCAACATCACCAGGAGGAGAGAGAGAAAATTGGGAAGCCAGCTCTGATGCCTTTTTCACATAGTTCAACTGCACAAATCGGTTTTCCACACTCACCACGTTGCCCAGGGAGGAAATGTCGCAGACCCGTCCGGTAAAATTTTTGACCCAGGAATCCATCGAACCGGGAAGATCCTTCCATGTATATTGATTGAATTCTTTATTTAACCGGATGTGATCTGCAGTTGCTTCGATACGGCAGCGCAGCATTTTCAAACGTTGCTTCTGCGAGGAGTTTTGAGCCTCGCCAATGCAACGATCAATCACCTTCAATTGAGCAAGGGCTTTGGCCAGTTCCCTGTCGCCGGAATATTCTGAGGTGTCAGGCAATTCGGCGAAAGGCGGCGTCCACTGGCACTCTCCGAAATCACTGGCGAACGGTTCGTTTTGGTTGATGATTGAAGTAATGTCGTTACACGCCAAAACCCCATAGTTGTGTTGGGCATAATCACGATAAACGACCCCGGAATTTGTGAATTGTCCTTTGTCATCCCACGGTGCAGCCGCGATGTAATACAATTTGGGATCAATCGCATCCGTTAACCGCCAGGTCAGTGCAAAAAATCCGTTTAAATTGGGAGCGCGGTTCTGCCAGGCCTGAATCGTGTTGGAGAGATGAATATTGTAGGGATAGTAATACTCGGAACTGAAGCCGTCGCGCTCCAGCCAGGGACAGCCCCAATACTCTCTGTCGCCATAGATTGCACCGTTTTCAAAGGTATCCGAATAAGGAGCAATCGGTGCACAGATCACATCCGATGGCAGCGAGGCCACCTGTTGCGCTGTCAATCCCCAGCCTGAAACAGCGATGTGGATATTCGGTGCCTGTTGCTTCATTTGTGAATAAACCCGGTCAAAGGTTTTCCGCCACGCTTCAACGGAGGCTGTCTCGAAATTTTCGACCTGATAGCAAATCAGGTAATCCAGATCGGGATAGTCGGTAGTAATCTGTTGAACCCGCGCTGCCACCACCCGGGGATCATCTGCTGTCAGTCCCGTACATTCTTTGGGAATGATCCCAAACTCGATTCCCAGCGCGACTTTCACTCCGCGGCGATGAGCATAGGCGATTACTTTCTGAAACATCGAGACTCCCTTTCGAAACACCTGCCGATTGTCGAGACTTTCATTATGCAGTGCGCAGCTTGCACCGAAGTCGTAATCATCAAACAAGTCGTTTGCTCCAAAAAGGTATCGGTTTACCTGCCATCCCGGCGTTCCACCCCATTTATGTCCACTGCTGGCAGTTGCGAATCCTGTGCGTGGCATAAAACCATCCATCTCGAAATTGTGGAACATTTCGTTGGTGTCGAACCAACCAAAATAATTATGGATATTGAGGAGATTCATCCGCATTTTCGCCATCTGATCAATAATAAATCGCCAATCTTCCCAGGAATAGGAGGTAGCAGACTGGGGAAAATTGGTCCAGGGAAGAATACCCCGAATCAAAGCCGAGGGCTCTTTCCGTTCTGAAATCTCCGGAAGTTTTAGTTTCGCACGATTTTCCGGAATTACATCACCGCCCATATAGAACCGGATATCAAAGTAATCCTGAAGAAGCCCATAAACCCCGTAGAGGCATCCGGTCTCATCTTCCCCCGCGATCACGATCATTTCCCGATTTTCAAATGTAAGACGCTTCAGGCAATAGGCTTGTGCAGGCTTGCCGCGCAGGTCAATCTTTCCAGCCGATGCCAGTTGGTCAATCAGGGGATTGTCACTGCGACAGCCAATAACAAACGTGTTCCGATGGCCTTCAGGCTGCCCCGACCGAATCACCGGCAATGTTCCCGTAAGTTGGTAAAGATACCGCTGCAACTCGGCAGCAGCGTATCGCTGCAGTTCCGACGCATTTGTTCCGACAAAAATATCCGTTTGCTTCGCCTGTTCTGAATCAGCAGGTTTTTTGGGGTTCGTCTTCGCGTTTACCAGAGGCAATCCCAAATTCAAGGACGTAATCATGAGTAGCAGAGGTAACCAGCTTATGTGAGGCATGATGTTGCTTTGGGAATTGTTAGTATTACCAGACTTAAAAGATTCAAATAATGCCTGTAAAATGATAGCTAATGATTGACCTTTTTTCATAGAGGTTCACCGAAAAGTAAATATTTGTAACCACTTAAGAGAACTTATTTATGGTGGCTTTCAGCAATCTAAATTAACAAAATTCGTATCAATATACGTACGATGATCTCTTTCAAGCCCATCAGATGGAAACATCCCATTTAGAATATTATACTTGATTTGCATATTTTCATGTTGTATATTTAATTCATACAAATATCCCTGGGAAAAGCAAACGTCATTACTGATCTTTACTATAGCCTAAATTTGAAACAATGAAAAGATTTCTCAAATGGTTTGGCGGCATAATGCTGCTTTTAGCATTAATTTATCTTATGGGTCCAAAACCTGCCAAACCCAAATTTGACAGTCCTGTTCCTGATCCTCCAACGTCATTGACCGAAATGGAAAGGCAGATAAATGCCAATGAAAAAGCAATCCCTGGAATCAAGCCGCATAATGAGGCAAGAATTGTATGGGCGGATACCTTAAAAAAAGAAAAAACCAGAACAGCTTTCCTGTACCTTCATGGTTTCACAGGCAGCCCCCAGGAAGGTGACCCCGTGCCGGAGGATCTTGCGAAAAAATTTAATTCAAACCTTTTCCTTGCAAGGCTGGCAGAACATGGCATTGACAGGGGCGATAGCACGATGATCAATCTCAATGCCGACAACTATGAGGCATCTGCAGAATCAGCATACAAAATTGCCAGACAATTGGGTGAACAAGTGATTCTTATTGGGACTTCTGCAGGGGGAGCCCTGTCACTTTTTCTTATCTCACGTCATCCGGAGATCAAAGCCGTGGTACTTTACTCTCCCTGTATCAGGCTTTGGGAACCGGCATCCCTGATTATTACCAAACCATGGGGACTGCAAATCTGCAGGCTGATTTCAGGTTCACCAACGAATAGTTTTAAGGCAGAAAGCGAGGCCCATGCGAACAACTGGACTTTAAAATTCCGGCTGGAGGGATTTGAAGCCCTTGTGAATTTTTACTCATCCACCATGAAACCCGAGTTATTCTCGAAAATAAAGTGTCCTGTCTTTCTTGGTTATTATTATAAGAATGAAAAGGAGCAGGATCCGACTGCATCGTGTTGCCTGCGATGCTTCAAAAATGTTCGATGAGCTTGGAACTCCGCCTGAATTAAAACAAAAAGTGGACTTCCCCAACGCGCAGGCACATGTAATATCTTCCTCCATCCGATCAAAAGACTGGCAGGGAGTTGAAAGAGAAACCGAAAAATTTTTACATGAAATTGTAAAATTGTGATATGAACAAGGCACTTCTGGCAATTAGCATCCTTGGGTTACATCCAGTATAAGTAATTGATTTTTAAGACTTATATAGGTTTGAAAGCTCCTCAATAATCTGCAAATCAAGTACCCTGTCGTAACCCAGTATATCTGTTAAGGTTGATTCAAAATTCTTTTCAAGTGATCCCAGGAACAGGCTATCTGAGGGGAAGCTATTTCCTGCTTCATCCTGTAGCCCTGAAGTTTAATGCATAGGACATGGCCTTGATTATCAGATCATACTGAATCTCGTTTTGAATTGCAAAATGGATCGGACTCATAAAGCGATCGTCAGGTCCAAGTTTCCGGATCAGGTCATGGCCGACCCTGAAAATGGTATCACCCAATGCCTTATTTCTGAAGCGATGGATTAATTCATCAATATGTTCTTTCAGTTCTTCAGCTGTAAATTCTTCAGGATAAACGGCTGTTAATATTTCAGCAGACTGAAGCATGACCTCCCGGGTAAAATGCAATACCTCAATGTCTTCAAGAACCTCATACAGATACACGGCGTCTTTGTGCAATGCATGCCCGTAATAAGCTGCTGTTGCATGACCCAGATTATGGATAAAGGCTTTCCGGTCAACCCAGGCTTTTATATTGTCCTTCGGATCCAATCCCGTTAATCCCGGGAATGGGTGTCTTAAATCCTTTCCTGTCAAGGATGAGCGTATTATAGGGTTCGGCAAAAACTACAAGGGGATCTTTTTCCAGTTCAGTATGCGGAATAATCGGTACCATCTTCCCAATACTGGTTTCGACCAGACCAACAAGAGTATCCAATGGAAAACCGGAAGGAAGTTCTTTCATCAGGTGTTCTCTCATAAAATCAGCTGCTGACCTCATATTTTCAGCAAGAATAATGTCAAGGGGTGTCCCGGGGCTATTTGTATTTCGCTGTATTAATCCGGCGGCAATAACAGGGATGATTTCCTCCAGTGCATTTTTTCCGACCGAAACAGCCAGGATTCCGGCAGTGGAAACAGCTTCAATTACTTTTTCCGATTCCTTTTCAGAAATTGCTCTTACATGGGATACAGTAATCTCCTCTTCCTTTTCGCCCCTGGTAACAACCCGGTAACTTCCCATGCGGTTAAGTCCGTCAACAATGGTTTGATTGACATCAATAAAAACAACCTGATAACCGCCGCAGCCAAAAAGTTGCCCGATAAATGACCGGCCAATTTTGCCTGCACCAAAAATCACAATTTTCTGATTGATCAATCTCTAATTTGCCTGACATATGACTCAAAATAGGGTAGTATTTTTGTCAGCTTTTCACCTGATTGCTGCTCGAACCAGGTACCGCCCATATAAAAACACGCGAATCCTCCTGAAACAACTCCCCAGCTGCTGGCTTCAAGTATGTCAGGATGTTTAACCCCGTTCTGCATTTGATTTACGATGGAAGCAATAACCCCGCCTGTGAAATTATCGCCGCAACCGGTTGTATCCCCGTCTTTATTGTATTTCAGCTCATCAACGATCTTTTGGGATACCGGCAATTCAGTTAAAGCAAGCGGCTGAAAAAAACGGCCATCTGAGAAAACGAAAATGTTTTTGGGTCCGTTGGTGATCATGAGTGCGGAGACCTTCTTATCCAGAAAAAACCGGATCGCCGCTTTTGCGTTACTTTCGCCACTCAGTCGCAGAGCCTCCTCCTGGTCAGTAATAAGCAGATCGATATATTGATAGCTATCATCACTATTCCCTAAAGGCCACTTCTGTTCAGGATTTAATTTTTCATTTCTGAAGTCAAAAACCGTATTTACAATAGTGACACATCCGTTTGATCTAGCCCTTTCCAATAATCCGGTCAGATGATCATGTATTGCAGGAACCAGGGCAGTTCCGCCAAAAACAACAAGATCAGAATTGAAAAAATCATCATCCAGATCATCCGGTTTATAATCCCGGGCAGCGCCGATTGAATTGATAAACACCCGTTCCCCGTGGCCATTGTTGTATCGCGGATCAGAAAGCACAACGGTTGAAGGGGTAATATTTTCGGTAAGTTTATAGTCATGAAGAACAACCGGGGTTTTTTGAAGCGATGAAAGCAGGTATTTGCCGGCATCATCATTGCCTCCACGGCCATAAAACCTGATTTCACAATGTTCCTGGTCGGTTAATTGTGCGGCATGTATCAATGCAACGATTGATGGCCCTCCTATATTCAGTTTATCAGGCGGTCTTCCCCCGGTAATTCTGTTTACAACGGTTTCAAGAGGCTCCCCTGCAAATTCCGCAAATTCTTCATTAAAAACAAGATGGCCGGGAGTTAATCCCCCATCCCCGCGCTTTAGAGACAAAAAGGGACGGAAGGTATCGCCTGCAAAATCAATATCCTTGAACAGAAGATCCACCAGACAGCAGCCAACTCCAGAGACAATAATTTTCTTTTTCATAATTCAGGTATCCGGGAGACAAAAAATTAAAGAAACCTTGAATAATCACTCACCAGCAGGTGCAAAGGTTCAGCATCTTCCTCAATCACCGGGAAACCGTCCGATGGATTCATAAAAGCAATTATCCGATGCATCATCATTTACCATACTGACCTCACCTACCAGTACCTTGCCCTTTCCCGGTTCACCGTAAAACCGGTGATACATGCCCTGCTCAAGGCAGATGCTTTCACCGGGGGTGAGTACTACCTTGCCACCTGCTTCAACCGTCCGGGATATACCATCCGTTTTAAAGTGAACGGCTGTTGTATCGAATCTGCCATCGGGTGTGGAATTGAACAGTTCAATGACCAGGTTGCCTCCCCCGCGGTTGATAATGTCCTCCATCTTGTTCCAGTGATAATGCATGGGTGTTTCCTGGTTTTCCTCAACAATCATGATTTTTTCAGCATAAGGTTTTTTATCCACATTGAGTTTCCCGTTACGGATGGTAAATAAGAACAAACCCCGTGAATAGAAATCCCCCGAACCGAAATCGGTAATGTCCCATCCCAGCATGTTACCGGTAATTTCCCTGGCATCCTCTTTGTTTTTTTTCCATTCAGACATGTCCCAGTATGCCCAGGGGGGTAACATAAATTGTTTTTCAGCCATAAATGCTTTTGCATTTTTCAATATCTGATTGATTTCACTTCGTTTCATAATGCTATATTTTAAACAGATAGAAACAGGATAAATGCCATGGATTGAATTTACCTGATCCCTAACGTAACTATTTCGTGAGGCTTCAGTTTTAAAGTGACTGATTTCCCTTGAATCGTGGGAGATATGGCATTTTTGAGGGGAAATTCTATCAGGTCAAGACGGCGGACTGATTTCACATTGATTGGCAGACTGATCGTGGCAGTGGTCTCTTTCCCTTCTACCTCCACGAGCCTTATGATCAACTCCTCAGCTTCTTCTGCCTGTTTCATTCCTGTCATGACCACATTGGCCGGTGTAACAGAAAAAAATGATTCTTCTTCAGGGCGCGTGGCATGCGTTTTTACCAGAGCCAGGGAAGGTGGTTCAGCGGCATAAACAGGAACATTAAAATCATCTCCTTCAGCCCATACGCCATTTTTCCAGTCTCCTGCATGGGGATACAGGGCATAGCTGATTATGAATTTTCCCAGATTCGGATAGATATCGGGATTACCGGCTGATCTCATCAGGGTAATCCTCAAATCGCCATTATGGTATGAATGACCATATTTTGTATTGTTCAAAAGTGCAATGCCAGTTTGTCCATCTGTCACGTCCACCCATTTCTGGGCAGGGACTTCCTGTCCGTCATTCTTTTCCGCTGAAACTCCATATATATCTGATTGCGACTTCAGGTATGACGGAGCGTCCTTTCCATTGATTTTCCCATCAACAGGCCTTTCAACCACATCAAACGGAACCTGGCAATAAAACCCCGGATTTTGAATTGCAAGGGGGAAAAGGGCTCTCAGCATGGGGGAATCAGTGGAATCGCTTCCTGTTTCGAGCCAGTGTACTTCCATGTCATAATCTATACGCGGATAAGAACGGTAAAGATAAGTGCGTTCGATAAACCTTGATTTTCCCCAGGTTTTAACTGTTTCAACACAGGCTCTTACCGGGCCGTCTTCAACAACTTTTACGCTTGCCACATTTTTTACATCCTCTTCTTTGACAATTTTATTGATTGTCCATGATTTCATCCCGCCTTTTTTGTCTTCGAGGTAAATCCTGAGCTTGTTCAGCTGACCTCCCTCTTTTACATACTCCTTTTTTGAGCGTTTGTCATACAGGCTGACTATCCCACCGGTCTTCATATCGAACCTAATACTGAAGAAATCTGTTTCAAACGTATTGTTTTTGAATGGAATGGCTTCATTATATTCACCGGGTTTGGTCATATCGACATAAAAAGTTTTGTAACCGCCTGCCGGCATGTTATCCACAATAAACTGAACTTTTGAAGTATATCCGGGAGGTGTCGATTTTCCCCATACAATCTGTGCCGGATAGGTTTTACCTGAAGCATCACGCACCAGGACAGTCGGAACAGCACCTTGTCCTTTATCCACTGCAATTATTTTTTTCGAACCGTAATAATCACCCCAGCTTGCTAGTTTTGCCGTAACTGGTTCTTCATGTGAATAGACATTTGCTTCAACCATGGCTTTCCGTTTTACAGGCTGAAGGTTATAAGCAACAACAGGTTGTCCCATCCCGGTCTGGAATTTTACCTCATCGGCCATTTTGCGGAAGGCATTATTGCGCAATTCGGTTGTTTTACGCAGAACTTCACTGTATCGGGCAATGGCTTCCTTATTGGCTTCATTGATTGCCGAACCGGGAAGTATGTCATGAAACTGATTGAATGTCACTGTTGTCCAGAGATCATGAAAGTCTTCAGCCGGATATTTGTCACCATTGAGCCAGCGAAGGGTGTTGAAAAATTCACTGCGTAAAGGGCATTTTCGCTGTTCCTGTTGCCTGCTTTAATATCAGCCACATTGGTATAACATCCTTCAAATATAAATTGCATTTCACCGCGGTGGGTCGGACGGCCATCCATCTCTTTTGATGCCTTTCTGAAAAAATCACCTGCTGTGGTAAATTTTACTGAAGGATAACCGGGTGTTTTATCGAGCTGGTGCACCATTTCGATGTTTGCACGGGTTGGTCCGCCGCCATGATCGCCAACACCCGTAATTTGAAGTATCCGGCGTTTTTCGGGTGAAAACTTATTGATCTCATTCTTCAGTTCCGGGGTTATATCCCCGTTGTAGGTATCATTTGCATAACATAATACTTTGGAGGAATCGGGGGCAATCCACCAGAATGTTCCCAGATAAGGTTTGCAGCGGTGAAAATAAAAATAATCACAACCGGCCAGCTTAAGTATCTGCGGCATTTGCGATATGTGACCAAAGTTATCGGGCAGCCATCCTATTTTTGCCATTTTTCCGAACCGGCTTTGAAAATAGCGTTGTCCTAAAAGAAAGGAACGGGTTATTGCTTCTCCTGACGAAAGATTCATATCACCTTCGGTCCACATGCCACCGGCAGGTTCCAGTCGACCTTCCTTTACATATTTTTTGACCAGTTCAAATAGAGGAGGATCAACCATTTCGACAAAATTATAAACTGCAGCCTGGCTTTGCAGCATGGTATAATCCGGAAATTCATTCATAAATGCCACAACCTGCCTGAGATTGTCGTTGCACATCTGCATGGTTTCGGAATAGGTCCAGAGCCAGTTCATATCCATGTGTGCATGACCGACTACCTGGATTGTATCTTTCTGAGGTGCAGCACCAGTTACACCCGAAGAAACCTTATCTTTTTCCTGGCTGAACGACAAACAGGGGAAACAAATTATCCAGAAAATGATGATCGTCAGGGTGTTAGTTGAATGTGATTTCATAATTATTTATTTTAGGATTATTCATTGGGAACAATCACCGGTTCATGTTCCCCAGGACTTATTTGGGCGATCGCCCATGACCAGTTGAAGTTTACCTCCCTGGATTATATCGGTATGGCGGATAAATGGACTGTTTAGCTCTTTACCGTTTAGTGTTGCCGATTGTATGTATTTGTTCTTTTTTGAGCAGTTTTTTGCAATTACGGAGAATGTTTTGCCATCGGGGACCTGAATTCTGACGGAACTAAAAATAGGGCTGCCAATTGCATACATTCCACTTCCGGGTGTAACCGGGTAGAAGCCCATGGCTGAAAAAACGTACCACGAGCAAAGTGCACCTCCATCCTCATCACCGGGAATTCCCAGTGGACGATCGTCAAACCACATATCCATGATTTCGCGGATTCTTCGTTGGGTTTTCCAGGGTTGTCCGGCATAATTGTACAGATAGGGGATATGAAAGGATGGTTCATTCCCGGCTACAAACATTCCGTTTAAACCGGTTGCATCGGGGAATCTTCCCATGAACTGCCATTTTGAGATATGGGTAGGTTCATTAAAGAGGGCATCCAGCCGTTTAACAAAAGCCTCTTTTCCACCCAAAAGATGAATCAGATCAGGAATATCCTGCTGCACACTGAAGTTCCAGGTCCAGGCATTGTTCTCGGCAAAGTATGAACGGCTGCCAATTCCTCCGGAAAGTTGCGGATCGAACGGCTCAACCCATTTGCCATTTGCCATTCTGGGGGCAAAAAAGCCGGTTTCGGGATTGAATACATTTCGATAATTCTTCGATCGATTCAGGAAATATTCATAATCGTCATTTTTACCGAGGGCCTTTGCCAGTTGAGCCAGACACCAGTCGTCGTAACTATGTTCCAGTGTAACGGCAACAGCCTGGCGTTTTTCAAAGCCATCGACCATCTTCACTGATTCAGTGCTGTCTTCAGGAAGTGCCGGATACCAGCCATTCGCCAGGTAAAAACTATCCAGTGAACATTGCGGACCGGTTCTCCAGGGCAACATGGTTGCCTGCATCGCATTCTTTTTCAATCCTTCATAGGCTTTTTCAATGTCAAAATTTGTTACTCCTTTTTGATAAGTATCCCACACCAAAGCAGCAGAATGGAACCCGATCATGGCAGGAAAATCGCCGTAAACCTGCGGAAATCCTGGCATCCAGCCGCTTTGTTCATACATCCGGATGTAGGATTCAACCATATCTGCCTGTTGCCCGGGGTTAAGGATTAACATCAGGGGGTGAAGGCTTCGGTAGGTGTCCCAAAGCCAGTCGTCAGCATAGAAAGGCCTGCCTTCATCTTCATGGACTTTCCTGTCATAACCGCTGTAATACCGGCCATCTTCCGAAATATTGACCATCCGTTCACTGGCACGGTAAAGCGAAGTGTAAAAGATCCGTTTTTGACGTTCGGTTCCCCCTTCGACCTTAATTTTTCCCAGTTCTTTTGCCCAGATATCTATGACCCTCATTTTTGATGGATTCAAAGGTTCTGGCATTTGATTCTTTTTGGAGATTTGTTGCAGCCTGTCGTTCATCAATATACGAGATTCCTATCCTGACCTCAACGGGTTTTTCGGGAGATAAAAAAGTGACAAATATGCCAACTGCATTTCCGGCAATTTCTGTTACCGGCGTTATTTTTTCGGATTTGAATGAACCTGATCGGTCAAATGGCTGGCTGAATTCGGCATGGAAATATTGCCGGGTTTTCTCAAATTCCTCCCATCCGTCAATGCAGTTTTTTCCGGTAACTTTAAATGAGGCATTTTGTTCCGAACGAAAGATGATGTTGCATGAATCTTTCCCGTTGAAATTAAAGCGATAGATTACAGCTCTTTCGGTTGTTGTCCAGTCGGCATCAATGTTTGAATCTTCAAGCAGGACTTTGTGGTACCAGGGATGTACTTCTTCCTGATCGTGGTCGTACAATGCGGCATATTCATTCCTGTCAAAAATGAGTTTTCCGGTAGTTGGCATCAGTTCAGTAACATATCCCATTCGGTAAGCCGGCATATTCAAAGCAAATCCGTAAATTCTGTCGCTCAGATACCGGTCATTCAGCCCGGGTTTGGTGACGGGAAATACACGCACCATGCTGTGGGGACGATGCACCGTGGGATTTTTGGTTGTCAGCAAAGGGGCCACCCCGCCTATGTTCGGATCGACATACCGGGTAAAATCGGCATTATTGCAGGACGATGCAGCAAGGGTCAAAATAAAGATAATCTTACTTCGATTTTTCATAAAAGAAAGAATTATCAGTTGTATCTTCTTATTGGTAAAAGGGGTTATTCAAATCTACATTTTTTAATTTAAAGCGTCCTTTTCTTTTAATGGAATTTTCCTCATCCGGTTTTCTTAGGTTCAATTCTCAGAGCCTGTTATGAATGGTTTGAAATACCGGATTACCGGATGCACGGTTACAGAAGTTTTAAATTTCTGTCGGCTAACGGTATGTGTTTGTAACTTGTCCCTACCGACAGGCAATCCCTAAATGGATTATTCCTGCTGGTCCCAGGGCCTTATTTTTACCGATAATCAATCCTGAAGGGATTATTCCTGGTAGTCCCGGGACCCTCTTTTTACCTATAGTCATTCCTGAAGAGATTCACACACCTCCCTACTCCGTACTCCCTACTTCCTGGTCACTCGTCCCTAACTAAGATAATATCCCAGTATCTTCATAAAAAAATGATGTGAAACAGGTTTGGAGATATAATGATCAAACCCCGCCTGAGAAGCATTTTCACGGTTTTCCAACATGGCGTAGGCTGTTTGTGCAATAACCGGCAACCGGGGTCTCATTTTTTTAATCAGCCTGGTGGCTGTATAGCCGTCCATTTCAGGCATTTTAATATCCATAAGAACCAGGGAAATTTCCGGATGCAGTCGGACAATTTCAACTGCTTCCTTTCCATCCCAAGCATGCAGTATCTGAACATTTGTCTGGTTAAGGATCTCTTCAATATAGGAATAGTTAAACATTTCATCCTCTGCTACAAGGATTGTAAAGCGATCCCAGTGATTGTTCTTTACTTCTTCTTCTATAATTTCTTTGATTGGTGAAGGAGTTGCACACCGGATATAGGGAATTGTAAACGAAAACGAAGAACCCTTCAGCGGCTCAGATTCGACTTTTAGTGTACCTCCCAGCTTTTCAACAAGGGCTTTGGAAATGGAGAGCCCCAGTCCATTTCCGCCGTAACTGCGGGTAGACCCGGTTTCAACCTGGCGAAATGGTTTAAAAATAATGGAACAGTCTTCTTCTGACAAACCAATCCCTGTATCGATTACATAAAAACGTATATCATCTTCCTCAATTTTGTATCCGAATTGAATTTCTCCTGCAGAGGTAAACTTGATTGCATTATTCAGGAGATTACACAATATTTGTTTCAGCCGGTTCTCGTCTGTGATGGTAAAAAAATCATTCCTGTAATCATCGAGAAGTAATAATTTCAGGTTCTTCAGCTCTGTCTGCCTGGAATAGAGCTGATATAATTCCCGCATGACCTTATTTATATTTATAGTGTCGGGCGATATACTGATCTCTCCAGATTCGATTTTTGATATTTCAAGTATATCATCAATAATATTTAATAATTGCTGTCCGCTCGATTCAATAATTTCAACATATTCATCTATTTTATCCCGGCTGTCAAATACTTCCTTTAGCAATCCCGAAAATCCCAGGATGGCATTCAGGGGGGTACGGATTTCATGACTCATGTTGGCAAGAAATGCTGATTTTAGCCTGTCGGATTCTTCGGCCTTATTTTTAGCCCTGGTCAGCTCATCATTCATATTCTGAATATGATTAAAGCTCTCCGTAAGTTCTTCATTCAAAGCAAGATATTCGTCATTCAGCATGTGATATTCCGTGTTTTGCCTGATGAGGTTTCGTTCGCTTTCCTTTAACTCAAATTCAAATTGTTTACGGATTGTAATGTCGTGCCTGAGGCCAACCAGACCCGATATTTTTGCATATTCATTATAAATTGGAATTTTAGTTGTCAGCAGCCATCGTCTTTCTCCATGGGCATCAACAAATTCTTCTTCGTAGTTAAGAACGGGATGACCAGTTTGTAAAACGGCAAGATCCTGTGAATATCCACGATTCCCGTTTTCATCTGTGAAAATATCCAGGTCTGTTTTACCAATTATTTGGGATTCACTTGTATATCCCATGAATTCAACACTCGATTTGTTGGCAACAACGATGCGGCAGTCAGGGTCTTTTACATAAATAATATCCGGTAAATTATCTATCAGTGTGCGCAGCATGATACGTTCGAACCGGATAGCAGCTTCAGCCTGCCTTTTCAGTTGCCTGGATTCGGCTTCACGCAATTCCCTCTCAAATGCAGGGACCAGCCTTTTGAGGTTGCTTTTCATTATATAATCACTTGCCCCTGCTTTCATCGCGGCCACAGCGGTTTCCTCGCCGAGGGTTCCTGAAATAAGAATAAGAGGAATGTCCTTACCTGATCTTTTTAACTCATCCAGGGCTTCAATCCCTGAGAAATGAGGCAATGCATAATCGGAAATTATACAGTCCCATGTTTTTTCATGAAGGGCATGCCTTAACTCTTCGCGGGTTTCAATTCTTTCATATTCAATTTTGAACCCACCACGAACCAGTGCATCAATTTCAAGTATTGTATCGTCCTCATTATCTTCGATAATAAGGACCCGGATTGGATTCTTCATTACTTTCCATTTTTATCGATAATCAAAAACAGGGTTATGAACCCATAATCAATATTTCTAGTCAACACAAATCCCGCTCTAAAATATTGTTATCGGTATGAATAATTGGAAATAACGGATAAACCAAATCAAATGCGATTTGGTTCATGTGGTTTACGGTTATGTATTTTCAAAATTATGAAAAATTGATAATTTTATTGCCTTTAACTATTTTAATTTATTCCAGATAAAAATAATTATTGAGACTCTTAATGGTATAAAGGCAGAGAATCTGCGGATTATACTGGGTATGAAAGGGATTCATAAAAATTTTAACGCAAAGGCCGCTGCGCAAACCTCTGCGGCCTTTGCGTTAAAATCCTAAAAACGCCGCAAGGCGTTTATTAAGGAAATTCAGAAGATTACAAACCCGCCGTTTTTAATTCATGTATTGTCTTACCCACGTCGGGTGAATGAAAGACAGTTGTTCCTGCCACAAGGATGTCTGCACCGGCTTCAAATAATTTCCCTGCATTATTCACCACAACACCACCATCCACTTCAATCAGGGCTCCCGAACCAGAGTCCGCAATAAGTTTTTTCGTCTTGCGGATTTTTTCGTACGAGGTCTCAATGAATTCCTGTCCGCCAAAGCCAGGATTTACCGACATAATGAGAACAAGGTCAGTAAAAGTGATAATTTCTTCAAGGGATGATACTGGGGTGTGCGGGTTGAGCGCTACCCCGGCTTTCATGCCAAGTTCCCTTATTTCCTGCAAAGCCCTGTGAAGATGATTACAGGCTTCCATGTGAACAGTGAGCCAGTCAGCACCGGATTGTTTGAATTTTTCAAAATATCTTTCCGGCTGTACAATCATGAGATGAACATCGAGCGGCTTTGTTGATATTTTTTTAACTGTTTGAATTACAGGCATTCCAAAGGAAATATTGGGTACAAAAAGCCCATCCATAACATCCAGGTGAAGGAAACCGGCTTCACTTTCGTTAACTAATTCAACTGCGTGCTGCAGATCGGCGAAATTTGCCGCAAGCAGCGACGGTGCAATATATCGACCCATTGGATAAACTAAAATGTGTATGGAACAAAAATAGAAAAAACTTTCTAACCGAGGTAGGTCTTCAGCAGTTTACAGCGGGTAGCATTTTTAAGGCGCTTTATGGCCTTTTCCTTTATTTGTCTTACCCGTTCCCGGGTGAGATTGAACTCTTCCCCGATTTCCTCCAGGGTATACTGGTATTTATTGTTCAATCCGAAATATAGCCGGATAATATTGGCTTCGCGATAGGTGAGGATCGACAATACCCTTTCGATCTCCTTGCGGAGTGAATCGGTGAGAAGGCCTTTGTCGGGACTGGTTGCATCCTTGCTTAACAGAACATCATACAGGGTAATTTCTTCATCATCTTTTATGGGAGCATCCATGGAAACATGCCTGCTTGCACTTTTCATTGCTTCTTTCACATCGGAAGGAGCCATTTCCAGGACGTCTGCAATTTCCTGCACAGAGGGTTCCCGCTCAAACAATTGCTCAAGTTCCGAAAAGGTTTTATTGATCTTGTTTATTGATCCGATTTTATTCAGGGGCAGCCTCACAATCCTGGATTGTTCAGCCAGAGCCTGCAGGATTGACTGGCGGATCCACCATACGGCATACGAAATAAATTTGAATCCCCGTGTTTCATCAAAACGCTGGGCAGCTTTAATCAATCCCACATTGCCTTCATTAATGAGATCGGGAAGACTCAGTCCCTGGTTCTGATATTGTTTTGAAACAGAAACAACAAAACGGAGATTAGCTTTTATAAGCTTATTCAGGGCTTCTTCATCCCCATTACGGATTTTTTTGGCTAAACTTACCTCCTCTTCTGCAGAAATAAGTTCAACCTTGCCAATTTCGTGAAGATATTTATCGAGAGAAGGCGTTTCACGATTGGTGACTTGCTTGACAATTTTTAATTGTCTCATTCGGATGGGATTTGGTATGGGCAACTAAAGTTATAATAATTTTTGTACAATACTGATAGAAAAATAATTTATCTTTTGCTTTGGTATTTGTAATGAATTACGTAATATTGCACGAGTATTCCCTTTTAAAATTCCATCTTAGCTTAATTACAGTACCTTTTTGCACACCTGGTATGGTATTTACCTGCAAGCGTAATATATAGTTTCATGCGATTTTATATTCTTTTTAAATAATATTTCACCCTTTATTATGTATGATATTTTAGAGCTTAATAAGAAATTATTACCCGAGCTCAAGGAGATTGCCAAGCAATTGAACGTTAAGAAAGCCGACGTATTAAGAAAACAGGATCTGATATACAAGATTCTAGATGAACAGGCAATCATGGCCACCGACGTTAAGAAGACTGAAAAAAGGCCGGAAGGACCGTATATTCCGGATCATAAAAGACGTGGTCGCCGGCCCCGGAGACAGGAAAACGACAGACCTGATCTGAATCCCGAAAATAAAGCAGACAGTAAATCGGATGTACGTGCAGATGTTCCATTTGATGAACCTAAACCTGCACAGCTTCCTTTCCAGCCTAACAAACCCCGTGAGGGCGGTAATTTTTTCAGCCGGCCAAATAATGATAATAAGAGAAGGCACGAGGATTTCAAAAAAAGGAAGGATTTTGCCAAACCCGATGACAGGGACAGTGCAAGAACCAGGGAAGAGTTACTGGATAAGACAATAGAAATGATTGACGAAGAAAAGTTAGCAAAGAATCAGGAATATGAGGAAATAGTCCCGAACGAGATAGAGGCGGAAGATAATGTTAGTGCAGAAGTGCTTCCTGAAAAAGAACAGATGAACTCCGCTCCCCAGGAGCAGAAAGCCCAGGTGGGAAAATCAACAGCGGGTTCCATTTGAGAGAAAACCAGCACAGGATAAGCCTACCGAATTTGATGGCATTATTACCTGCCAGGGCGTACTGGAAATTATGCCCGACGGTTATGGTTTTCTGCGTTCATCGGATTATAATTACCTTAATTCACCCGACGATATATATGTTTCTCAATCCCAGATTAAATTATTCGGATTGAAAACCGGCGATACAGTTACAGGAACAATACGTCCGCCAAAAGAAGGCGAAAAGTATTTTCCGTTGATCAAGGTGATAGAGATAAACGGGAGAAACCCCGATTATATTCGTGACAGGGTACCATTCGATTATCTTACCCCTCTTTTCCCAAATGAAAAGTTTACCCTCATCAAGCCCGGCGAAAAGACCAACATGTCCGTCCGCGTGGTGGATATGTTCTCACCCATTGGCAAAGGTCAGCGTGGTTTGATCGTTGCACAGCCCAAGACAGGTAAAACAATATTACTGCAGGACATAGCCAACGCGATTGCGCTTAACCATCCGGAAGCATACCTCATTATCCTGCTCATTGATGAGCGGCCTGAAGAAGTAACCGAAATGGCCAGGAACGTTCGCGGTGAAGTGGTATCCTCCACTTTTGACGAACCGGCTGAACGGCATGTAAGAGTGGCCAATATTGTAATTGAAAAGGCAAAACGCCTTGTAGAATGTGGCCATGATGTGGTTATCCTTCTTGATTCCATTACCCGTCTGGCCAGGGCATTTAATACAATCGCACCTGCTTCAGGCAAGGTACTTTCCGGTGGGGTTGACTCCAATGCCTTACAAAAACCGAAACGGTTCTTTGGTGCTGCCAGGAATATTGAAAATGGCGGATCACTGACGATAATTGCCACGGCCCTTACCGACACCGGATCGAAAATGGATGAGGTTATTTTTGAAGAATTCAAGGGAACCGGCAATATGGAGCTTCAGCTCGACCGCAAGCTTTCAAACCGCAGGATATACCCGTCAATTGATATCACCGCTTCAAGCACAAGGCGTGAAGACCTGTTACTCGATAAAAATTTCCTGAACAAGATTTGGGTATTAAGAAAATACCTTACCGATATGAACCCGGTGGAAGCTATGGAATTCCTGCGTGAACGACTGGCCAAAACCGATACCAATGAGGAATTCCTCATTTCAATGAACGGAGAATAGGGTATAAGGCTGAAGGCTGTAAGGCTGTAAGGCTGAAGGTGGAAAGGCTGAAGGCTTTCCGCCTTTCCACCTTTCCACCTTTAAACCTTTACACCTTCAGCCTTTAAACCTTCAAACCTTCAAACCTTCAAACCTTCAAACCTCTTCTCAACCCTCTAATCCTGACGGAATTCGTATTTATTTAAAATGAAAATGAATAAGGGAGATTCTGTGAATTTGATAGCAGAAACTCTTTGATTTATTGTATTTTTGTCCTTTATTTGAAAAAATCAATACATAATATACTAATTATAAGCGAGTTAAGATGAGTACGACTAAGAATTTTGTAACTTGTGACGGTAATTACGCTGCTGCTCACGTTGCCTATATGTTTAGTGAAGTTGCAGCTATTTATCCTATCACCCCTTCCTCAACCATGGCAGAATATGTTGATGAATGGGCTGCCAATGGAAAGAAAAATATATTCGGAGAAGAGGTCAAATGGTTGAAATGCAGTCGGAAGCTGGTGCTGCCGGTGCTTTGCACGGTGCTCTTCAGTCGGGTTCCCTGGGTACCACTTTCACTGCTTCACAGGGATTGCTGCTCATGATTCCTAACATGTACAAAATTGCAGGCGAATTATTGCCTGCCGTTTTCCATGTTTCAGCACGAAGTCTGGCCGCCCAGGCACTGTCAATTTTCGGGGATCACAGTGATGTTATGAGCACCCGTCAAACTGGTTTTGCCATGCTGGCTACCGGTAGTGTTCAGGAGATCATGGACCTCGCTGCAGTTGCGCATCTTACTGCTATCAAATCACGAATTCCTTTTCTTCATTTCTTCGATGGTTTCAGAACCTCCGCAGAAATGCAGAAAATTGAAGTGCTTGCAATGGAAGACCTTGCTAAATTACTTGATTATAAGGCACTGCAGGAATTCCGCGACAGGGCTTTGAATCCTGAGCATCCTGTTACCCGTGGAACCGCCCAGAACCCGGATGTTTATTTCCAGAGCAGGGAAGCTGCCAATTCATTTTATGATGTAATTCCCGATATGGTGGCTGATTGCATGAAGGAAATGACCAAACTTACCGGCAGGGATTATGCTCCTTTCCAGTATTTTGGTGCTCCTGATGCTGAAAATATTGTTGTTGCCATGGGATCGGTAACCGAAACAACCCGCGAGGTTGTGGATTACCTCAATGCCAAGGGTGCAAAGACCGGTGTTATTGTTGTTCATTTGTACCGTCCGTTCTCTACCAAATATTTGCTCGAATGTTGTTCCGACTATCTGTGAAAAAAATTACGGTACTTGACCGTACAAAAGAACCCGGTGCCAATGGTGATCCTCTTTATCTTGATATCAAGGAAGTATTTTACGGCAGGCCAAATGCTCCATTGATCATTGGTGGCCGATACGGACTTAGTTCAAAAGATACCACGCCGGTTCAGATTATTGACGGTTTTTGAAAACATGCAATCGGCAAAGCCGAAATTGCATTTCCTGTCGGTATTGAGGATGATGTGACCAATCTGTCGCTTCCCATGAAACCCGAAATCAGCATTTCCGACAAGGGTACCTATGAAGCCAAATTTTATGGTCTTGGTTCTGATGGTACAGTTGGAGCCAATAAAAACTCCATCAAAATCATCGGAGATTCAACTGATAAATATGCACAGGCATATTTTGCATACGATTCAAAGAAATCGGGTGGTGTAACCACTTCTCACCTTCGTTTTGGTGACAAACCCATCCGTTCGCCATACCTGGTAGGTACACCTGATTTTGTTGCCTGCCATGTTCCTTCCTATCTCGACAAATATGAAATGCTTCGTGGTATCAAGGATGGCGGCACCTTCCTTCTTAACAGTCTGTGGGATGCTGAAGAAACAAAAGACAGGCTTCCGGATAGCGTGAAAAAGATTCTTGCTGAAAAGGACATTCAGTTCTATATTATCAATGCTACTAAGATTGCCTCAGAAATTGGCCTTGGCAACAGGACCAATTCCATTATGCAGGCTGCCTTCTTTAAAATTGCCAATGTAATTCCTTTCGAGGATGCACGCACGCAGATGAAGAAAGCCATCATCAAGAGTTTTGGCCGGAAGGGTGAGGAAATTGTCAATATGAATATTGCTGCCATTGATCGTGGTGCTGCAGTCGAAAAAGTGGAAGTACCCAAAGAATGGGCAAAATTACAGCCCAAGGCTAAAAAGGACACACGTAATATTCCTGAATTTATAAAAAATGTGGTTGAGCCGATGAACCGCCTGATGGGCGATGACCTGAAGGTCAGTGCCTTTAAAGGCCGCGAGGATGGCACATTCCCCTCAGGTACCACCCAGTATGAAAAACGGGGTATTGCTGTAAATGTTCCGGAATGGATTTCTGAAAATTGTATACAGTGTAACCAGTGCGCATTCGTATGTCCCCATGCCTGTATAAGGCCTTTCCTGCTGGACAGCAACGAAATGAACGGTGCAAACGGAATGGTTACCCTTAAAACGAACGGTAAAGGATTTGAAGGTTTACAATATCGTATTCAGGTAAGCCCGCTCGATTGTACAGGTTGCGGTGTTTGTGCCGAAGTTTGTCCTTCGAAGGAAAAATCCCTTGTTATGAAATCGCTCGAATCACAGGCTGATGAAATTGGCCATTGGGATTATGTTTCAAACAACGTTACCTATAAGGATCATCTGGTTGAAATCGACAAATCAGTAAAAAATTCACAGTTCGCCCGTCCTTTATTCGAGTTTTCAGGTGCTTGCGGTGGTTGCGGTGAAACACCTTATATCAAGCTGGTAACACAGTTATTTGGCGACCGCATGATCGTTGCCAATGCTACAGGATGTTCCTCCATTTACGGTGGTTCCGCCCCTTCAACTCCCTATTGTACCAATAGCGAGGGCAAAGGTCCGGCCTGGGCCAACTCCCTGTTTGAAGACAATGCTGAATACGGATTGGGTATTGCAATAGGCGTTGAAAAACTGAAATCAAGGATTGACCGGAAAATGAAAGAATGTGTTGCTGTTAACCCCGGGTTATCAGATAATACAATCGAGGCATTTAAGGAATGGCTTGTATCAAAAAGTGACGTTCGCGCTTCGAAAGCATCATCACTCAAGGTGGTGCAGGCACTGGCAAAAGAAAAGAATCCTGTGGCGAAAGAAATTCTTGACCTGCAGCAATACCTGATCAAGAAATCGGTCTGGATTTTCGGCGGTGACGGCTGGGCTTATGATATCGGTTACGGCGGTCTCGACCATGTATTGGCATCCGGTGAGAACGTGAATGTTCTTGTAATGGATACTGAAGTTTATTCAAATACAGGTGGACAGGCATCCAAATCAACACCAATCGGTGCTGTGGCTAAATTTGCTGCATCAGGCAAACGGGTCAGGAAAAAAGACCTTGGCGCAATGGCCATGACCTACGGTTATGTTTATGTTGCACAGGTTGCCATGGGAGCCAGCCAGAATCAGTATCTGAAAGCGTTGCGTGAAGCAGAAGCATATCCCGGACCTTCCCTGATTATTGCTTACTCACCCTGTATCAATCATGGATTGAGGCATGGAATGGACAAATCACAGGAAGAGCAGAAACTTGCAGTTGATGCCGGTTACTGGCACTTGTATCGCTATAATCCGCTTTTGGAAAAAGAAGGAAAGAATCCGTTTGAACTCGATTCCAAGGAACCTGACTGGACTAAATTCCAGGATTTCCTGAACAGTGAAGTGAGATATACCTCACTGAAAAAGGCTTTCCCGAAAGAGGCTTCTGAGTTGTTTGTTGCAGCTGAACAAAATGCACTATGGCGTTATAACAGTTACAAACGTCTTGCATCAATGGATTTTTCTGAAGCGAAAAAATAGGGGAATCCATTACATAATATATCGTCGTAGAGACAAGGCATTGCCTTGTCTCTACTATTTTATACCTTTGCATAAAATTTTATTAATATTGGGAAGAATAGTAGCAATCGATTTTGGTCAAAAAAGAACCGGTATAGCCGTTACAGATCCATTACAGATTATTGCCAACAGTTTAACAACCGTTCCTTCATCAGAAGTCATTTCCTTTCTCACAGCTTATGCAGCGAAAGAAAATGTGGACGCATTTGTAGTCGGTTATCCACGTCAAATGAACAATTCCCTTTCGGAATCTGTTCGGTACATTGATCCATTTATCGAAAAGCTAAAAAAGACTTTTCCCGATAAAGAGGTATTTCTGGTGGATGAGCGTTTCACTTCAAAAATTGCAGTTCAGACGATGATAATGGGCGGCGTAAAGAAAAAGGATCGACAGAACAAGGCCCTTGTCGATTCGATAAGTGCAACGATCATTTTGCAGTCATACCTGGAATTAAGGCAGAACAATGAACAATGAAAATGAACAGTGAACAATGAACAGTGAAATGTGCGAAGGCATTCTTCAGGAAAACTAATTAAAGTGATAATAACGCCTAAGCTGAGCTGGCAGGCGAAGTCAAAACAACCCGCCTTCGCTGAAGCTATGGCGGGCGAAGCAAATCAACAAATTAACAATCAACTATCAACTATCAACTATCAACTAAAATGATTCACCCGATTGTTGTATATGGTTCACCCGTCCTTAGAACAGTGGCAAAGGAAATTAATGCTGATTATCCCAATCTGAAACAATTCCTGGATGATTTGTTCGAAACCATGTATAAGGCTGATGGAATGGGACTTGCCGCTCCACAGGTTGGAAAATCCATCCGGATATTTGTTGTAGATGGTACTTCTCTTGAAGAAGATGAACCGGCAATGAAGGATTTTAAGAAAACATTTATCAATCCAAAGATTCTTGAACTGGATGGTGAATCGGTTGTGATGAACGAGGGATGCCTTAGCCTGCCTAAATTGCGGGAGGATGTTAACCGGCATAATAAGGTGAAAATAAGATATTATGATGAGAACTTTAATTTCTTTGAAGAAGAATACGAGGGACTTAAAGCCAGGGTTATACAACACGAATATGACCACCTTGAAGGAGTTTTGTTTATCGACAAGATACCTCCGTTAAGAAGAAAACTTTTAAAGGGAAAATTGAATGACATCACCAAATTAAAGGTGGATGTGCATTATAAAATTAAATTGCAGAAATAGGAAAATCGGTTTTTGGGATGAAATCGGATATAGCCGGTATGAATTGGATTAGCCGGTATATCGCAGAGACAAGGCATTGCCTTGTCTCCACGACACCCGTCCAGGCGTTAAATTTTTCTACACCACGTGTTTTTTAAAAATCTGATCTGATTTCAACAACAGATCAATATACTGGGCACGTTTGTAAACGAAGGGATCATTTGTGTTTTTCTGGGAAAGTTTGCCACGGAAGGCAGCCAGATTTTTATAATTTTTGGATTCCATCCATGTTTGCAGATCCTTCAGGATGGTAGAGATATATTCAATTTTATTTTTGTAAACAGTACTAACAACCTGTACGCAATCTGCACCGGCCAGGATCATTTTTACCACATCGGCACCACTGAATACACCCGTATTGCTGCAAATTGATGCTCCAATAGTTCCATAAAGCATACCCGCAAACCGCAGGCTTAGTTTATTGTCTTCCGGACTGCTCAGGTTGAACGGTGAGAAATGCTGTTCTTTGTCGATGTCAATATCGGGCTGGAAGAGCCTGTTGAACAATACAAATCCATCTACACCCAGTTTATCCATTTGTGAAACAACATTCAGGGGATTGGCATAGAACGGACTCACCTTGATACTGATCGGCAGTTTGACCTTGGGCTTTACCGCCTTAATGATCTCCAGCTGCTGATTGTTAACATCCCGTCCATCTGTCTGGGTATCGCGGGGAATATAAAAAAAGTTGAATTCAAGGGCATCAACGCCGGTCTGTTCCAACTGTTGGGCATAATCAATCCATGATTCGGTATAGATCGCATTTAAGCTGGCAATCACGGGAATGCCTAAGGTCTCTTTCACCTTCCTGAGATTGACAAGATGCTCTTCAGGACCGGCATGTTCGATGCTGGGAAAAAGTTTTACCATCTCAGCATTCCGTTCATTGTATTCTTCCAGCTGGTCATCGAGTTGGGCTGATTCAAGCTGAATTTGTTCTTCAAAGAGGGATTTATATACAATGGCTGCTGCGCCGGCCTCTTCAGCCCTTTTCAGATTATCGATTTTGGTTACGAGATTACTGGCACCCAGGATAACAGGATTTTTCAGATCAAGTCCCAGATATTTTGTCTTAAGATCAACCATTTTATATGCTTTTTATTAAGTTTTCTTTTTTGATTATTGCCGGTGGCAGCCGCAAATTTATGAATTTAATTCATTTAAAAAATTGTAATCAGGCTCAATTTTGGGATTAAAACGGGAATTTGAAATCTGCTGAGAAATTGTTAATTTTAGTTGCATTGTCAGGTATATGCCGTTATTGCCAATATTGCGAAAAAGTCCGTTTTTCCGGCTTATTTTTCTTTATGCTTTTGGTATTGCCTTTGCGGATTGCATCAGGAGTTATTCTCTCCCTGTTGTCTGGCTTTTATGTCGTTGTGGTATTCCTTTGGTTTATACTTTGGCTGATCATTAAGGTACACAGAAATTTCAATACCGGTTGGATAGCAGGGGTCCTTGTGGCCTGCGATCATTTTTATATGCGGCATATGGGCGGCCGAAATTGATTTTAACAAGGAAAAACAGGCCGAATTACTTCCGGAACATCCCGTCACCTATCGTGCAGTGATCATCGATATGCCTGAAGCAAAAGCTTGTTCTGTTCAAAGCCACTGCCAGGGTATTGGAAGTCAGGACTCCCGAAGGATGGATTCCTCAGAGGATGAAGGTGCTTCTTTATATTTCCGTTGACTCTGTTGACGGTTGTAAAGTTCAACCCGGCTCTGAACTCATTCTGAAAGCTGCATTGAAAAATATTCCTGCTTCCCGCAAATCCGGAAGAATTCAATTATCACAAATATCTTGCAATCCGGCATATTTACAGGCAATCTTTCGTGACACCCCGTCGGGGTGGTATCGCTTCGGGTGTCACCCAGCATCTGGGCCTGCATCATGAGAAACCGGCTGTTGCATTCCTTCCGGAATATGGGTCTTGAACCCGGATATTTCGGACTGGTTTCTGCACTTACCCTGGGTTACAAGGAAGATGTGGATGCAGCCACCAAGCAGGCTTTCACGCAGGCCGGGGTGATGCATATTATGGCTTTATCAGGCTTCAATGTTGGAATTATTGCACTTGTGCTGGGTTTTGTATTAGGAATTTTTGATAAAAATTCTGCCGGCAAATGGGCAAAAACACTGATAATTATTTTATTTCTCTGGCTATTTGCGCTGATCACCGGGCTTTCACCCTCGGTTACGCGGGCCACCGTGATGATCAGTTTTGTGCTGACTGGACGGCTATTTCACAGGCATGTGAATACTTACAATATATTATTCGTTTCCGCCTTTCTGCTTCTGACTTTTTCGCCGGGAATGCTTTCAGATGTGAGTTTCCAATTGTCATTTGCCGCAGTGGCAGGAATACTGGTTTACCAGCCATTCATGAATAATCTGCTTACGTTCAGAATTTCCTTTGTCAATAAGATCTGGCAGCTATTTACACTTTCCTGTGCGGCCCAGCTGGCCACCTTTCCCTTAACGCTTTTCTATTTTCATCAGTTCCCGGTATACTTCTGGCTCACCAATCTGTATGTTGTACCCCTTGTTTCGGTTATCATCTGTGTTGCCGGTGCCTACCTGGCGGTGGCATGGATCAAACCGGTTGCCTTATTGGTAAGTAAGATACTCGCATTCTTACTGAAAACCTTGTTGCTGTCTGTTACTGTAGTGGAAAAACTGCCATTTTCAATGATTAGCGACGTATACATCAGCGGTGTCCAGGCAACTCTGCTCATTTTGATGATCTTTCTTGCTTGCCCTTGTTAATTCTTTTTAAGAAGGCAAGATGGTATCCGATCCTTGTTATTATTCGTGATGGCATTTGAATGGATCCATTTCATTCATAAAAAACAACTTGCCGATCAGCAAACAGGCCTCATATCCTCTATTAAGGGAACAACGGCTATAAATCTTATCAGTGGACAAAGTGCAGTGCTTCTTCTGGATGAGTGGGGAGCAGGCCTCCTGGCCCGGATGATCTTGGCTTATGCATTCAGCAATTTCTGGATAAAACATGGGGTGAGTCCACCTGTCATTTCGCTTGACAGTCTGGATCAGTGGATTTTGCAATGGACTTGACAATTCCGGGATTTTATTGCCGTCCATCCTGGCGGGGGAACAATATTCTGATCACATTCAATGAACAGCGCCTTATACTGCTCCGGGATGACCGGTTTTACAGGTTTCATTCCAGACAACCCCTGCAGGCAGACTATATTCTGATTACCGAATGATTTATCGGTCAACCCGGAACAGGATTGCAAAGGAAATACAGTTCAAAATGGTGATAATTGACGGATCAGTTAAAAGATCAAGGATAAAACAATGGAAAAGAGAATGTGAAAAAAACAGTCTTGCCTGTTATGTGATCCCGGAACAGGGTGCTTTCCGGATAAGAGATGAGCATTAAATCTTTCCCTAGATTTCCACCTGGCCCATTCCCTGCCTTACCACAACAGGGATCTCACCGGTACAGTCAATGACTGTAGAGGGGATATTGTTGCCATATCCGCCATGGATGACAGCATCTACAAGGTCTTTATAATGATCATATATTAATTCAGGATCAGTTGTATAATCGATCACCTCATCTTCGTCGTGGATTGAAGTGGTTAATACGGCGTTGCCCAGTTCCCGCACTATTTCAAGGATGATGTTATTGTCGGGCACACGGATGCCTATCGTTTTTTTCCGGTTGCGGAAAATTCGCGGAACATTGTTGCTTGCCTCAAGAATGAATGTAAAAGGACCCGGAAGATACTGTTTCATTAGTTTAAAGGTGGCGTTATTCACATGCTTGGCGTAATCCGTCAGATGGCTCAGGTTATGACAGATAAATGAAAAATTGGCCTTTTCAAGGTTAATGCCCTTTATACGGGCCACGCGTTCCACCGCTTTATGGTTAAAAACATCGCATCCGAGTCCATATACTGTGTCCGTCGGAAAGATGATAATACCACCATCCCGAAGGATTTCAACTGCCTTTTGAACCTGTCGCTGACCCGGAGTTTCAGGATGTATTTTCAATAACATGGGTGCAAAGATAGGAAAATTAGGGCGATTAGGCTATTAGGCATCTAGGCTTCTGGGCTGTAGAAGTGACGATATCCCCCTTTGGAGGGGGTAGGGGATGGATTTTGACCGTCCACCCGCTGCCCACGCCAGCGGGAGACATAGACTCCATAAGCGAATCCCTGCCGAACTGCAGAACTGCAGAACTGCAGAACCTGCAGAACTAAGCTTTTAATACGTTTCGTAGGTGTATTTCGTCAGCACCTTGTATTTGGTGGCCGGGTACCACGTGTCGGTTGAGGTACATAATCCCCTGGCATCATATGAATAGGTAATGCGGTTAAATTCCTCATTTCCTTTTCTCCTCCAGTTAATCTCCTTGAGGTTATGCAAGGAATCATATGTATAGCTTTTTTTGATGAATTTTGCGGTTCCCGGATTCTCCTCGCTGATCTCAATCAGGTCGCCATTCGCGTTATAGTTATAGCAGGTTTTCAAAGTGACCTTGTCCAGCTTGTATTTTGCTTCTTCAGTCAGATTTTTATTATCGTCATAATTGTAGGTCTTTTTCTCGAGTTCACTCTGGTTAACCCCATAAACGGCTTCTTCCACGAGGTTTTTCCGTTCATCATACCGGAGCACCAGTTTGGACGAAAGACCACCGGTTCCATTGTATATTGAAACCAATGGTTGATGTACCGTTCTTGCTAAAGACCCTTTTTTCAGCAAGGACTGAATTTTTCATGTAGCGGATTTCCAAAAGTTCTCCCTGATCGTCGTATTTATAGATTATTTGTAAAATGTTCAACACCATCATATCCCGATTCCTCATATACAAGGTTCCTGTCATTATATTTCGAAATTTTCTGATAGGCAGCCTGCGAATCAGTACTTCCGGCATACCTTGAATATTCGGTCTTGTTGCCGTGGGAATCGTATTTGTATTTTTCGATATTGACAATCGCGCCTTTTGGATTAAAGGTGGTCACCTGGGCAATGTTTCCTGTCAGCGTCATATACGGTGACGGAGGTTTTAACGCCTGTTTTTGCCGGGTTTGGTTCCCTTATACGCATAGTCCCAGCTTACCTGATTTTTGATATGGTTTTGCGTGATTATTTTTGCAGATCTATTCTCGTCAGCCGACTGTGGACAGGCATGAATGAAAACAAGCAAGCTGGCCAGTGTTAAGCATATCCTCATTGTATCAATAATTGCATTTTAATAATACCATGTAAAGTTTAAGGGTTTAAATATAAATGCGTTTACGATTGTATTGAGGTAAGGTTTCATAACAGGCAGTCTAAAATGCGGTAGGAAAATGCTATTTTTGTTCCCCAATTAAGTTAAAAATGAATAATCCGTTTATCCATTCCTGCCCGTCGTGTCATACTGTGGTGTGGAATATCTTTTATTTTCATCATCGTGTTGTTTTCCGTCAGGGGTATATTCCTGCGCAAGGCCCTGTCATCCTTTGCAGTCAAGCTGAAGGCACATCACTATCTTGTACACTGGGAAGGTGCCTCTTTCAAAGGAATCAAGTCAATTTTCATCAAGGATATCTACATTCAGAATGAAGATAATGTAAACGAAATCTATGTTGATTCAATTACACTGAATGTCCGGATCATGCCCCTGCTGATCAAAAAAATACGGTTAAAGGAACTGGATTGCAGAAAAATCTCGATACGTTATCTTGCCGAAGGAAGGGATACTGTGATTGCCAATCCCGTTCCCAAGGATACGACAGGAGGTATATTTGAGCGTCTGGCCGGAACTGGAGCTTGCAGATATGGCAAATAAAAACATTCGGCTTTTTTTTAGTTATGTACCTTCAAGGACCAAGGATTCATCTGCTTGAGACCAGCATTTCCTATGCCGGTAAAAAAACGATGATCGGATTGCGTGATCTGAACATTTTACACAGCAAGGTAACAGGTACGCTTGTTTTGTCTTCAAAGAATTCCACTGCAGAAATATCAATTAACGGCCGTTTCAATAAATCGTCGTACCTGGCTGAAGTGGAACTGGTCAATCCGGGTGACAGCCTGCTCCCGCTTCCCGTACTCAATGATAAATACGGGATCATCACAGGGTTTGATACGGTGGATATTTCACTGGATATGTCCGACCGCACACGACGGGTGGTTAACCTGGCAGGAAAATTTAATCTGACCGGATTTCAGCTGGGTGGTGAGCGGATCTCTTCATCAAGCATAAAGATCAGTAAGTTCAATTCTTCATTTCTTGTTCATGTGGGACAGAAATATGTTGAACTGGACAGCACAACCCATGCTTATCTGAATAAGATATGGATCCGTCCATTCCTGCACATGCGAATGTCGCCCAAACCGGTAGTTGAATTCAGATTACTGCCGGTGACCTGGAATGCCGGCGATTTTTTCAGTTCACTGCCCGAGGGCATGTTTACGAGTGTAAATGGACTGAAAGCAAGCGGCATGCTTCATTATTTCCTGAATTTCTCGGTTGACATGGCAATTCCCGACAGTCTGAAATTTACAACTTCCCTCACTTCTGATAATTTCAAAATACTTGAATATGGGACCGATGATTATCGTAAAATGAATGGCAGTTTTTACCATGAGGTTTATGAAAAAGGGAAACTGAAGACTGCCTTCATTGTAGGTTCGGATAATCCCGAATTTGTTTCATTTGACAACATATCTCCCTTTCTGAGGGCTGCAGTGATGACTTCGGAAGATGGCAGTTTTTTCTTTCATAATGGATTTAATCCCGAGGCATTTCGCGAATCCATTGTTACAAATATTAAAGGAAAACCGTTTCGCCAGGGGTGGAAGCACACTTTCCATGCAGCTTGTAAAAAATGTGTTTCTCACGCGAAATAAAACGGTGGCCACGGAAAATTGAGGAGGCACTTATTGTATGGCTGATAGAGAATCAGAACCTGGTGCCAAAGAAACGGATGTATGAGGTTTATCTGAATCTTATCGAGTGGGGACCGGGAATATACGGAATAAGTCAGGCCAGCATGTTCTATTTCAATAAAACGCCGCATGATCTGAATCTGCAGGAAAGTATTTACCTGGCAAGCATTGTTCCGCATCCAAAGTTGTTCAGGTATACCTTTGAGGTAAACGGGGTGCCAAAGTCCTTTTTCGGCAATTATTTCCGCCGGATGAAAGAGCTTATGGTGAGAAAACAATTCATACAGCCTGTGGATACAACCGGCGTAAATCCGTTTGTTTACCTTACAGGTGTTGCCGCAGCGTCGGTGGCAACGCAGGAAATAGAGCGTGATGATGACCTGATTCTGCAGCAGCTGGAGATCATTCCGGCTATTGTGGAATGAAACAGTGCATGTTCATGATCATTTTGATAAAAAATGTGTTCTTAATACAATAAAGTTCTAATACATATTTATAAAATTACATGGCTATGACATTTGATTTGGAATTGATCAAGAGTGTTTATCGAATCGTTTGCTCAGCGTGTTGATGCAGCCCGTAAACTGATCAATCGCCCTTTGACGCTCACTGAAAAAATATTATATGCTCACCTGGCCGAGGATGCTCAGGGCAAAGTATTTGAACGGGGAAAAGATTATGTGAATTTCTTACCCGACAGGGTAGCCATGCAGGATGCCACCGCCCAGATGGCATTGCTGCAATTTATGCAGGCCGGAAGGAAAAAGGTAGCCGTTCCTTCTACAGTGCATTGTGACCATCTTATCCTGGCCCGCGACGGTGCAAATGCCGACCTGGCAACAGCACAGATCACCAATCGCGAGGTATATGATTTTCTGGCATCTGTATCCGATAAATATGGAATTGATTTCTGGAAGCCCGGTGCAGGGATCATCCACCAGGTAATTCTTGAAAATTATGCCTTTCCCGGTGGCATGATGATCGGTACCGATTCACATACGGTAAATGCAGGCGGATTGGGAATGATTGCCATTGGAGTGGGAGGTGCCGATGCCTGCGATGTAATGGCCGGACTGCCATGGGAAATGCGCTTTCCGAAGCTTATTGGAATTCATTTAACCGGAAAACTCAGCGGATGGACCTCTGCAAAGGATGTAATCCTGAAAGTGGCAGGAATTCTTACTGTAAAAGGAGGAACCGGCTGTATTCTTGAATATTTTGGCGAAGGTGCCAAATCCATTTCCTGTACCGGCAAGGGAACGATCTGCAACATGGGTGCTGAAATAGGCGCAACGACCTCTGTTTTTGCCTATGACAGCAAAATGGAAGAATATCTTCGCGGGAACTGACCGTAACGACGTTGCCGATGGTGCCAACCAGATGAAGGAATACCTTACAGCCGATGAGGATGTTTATAAAAATCCTTCACAATATTTTGATCAGGTTATTGAAATTAATCTTTCGGAACTTGAGCCTCATATTAACGGTCCGTTCACACCGGATCTTGCCACGCCGGTATCTCAATTTGCTTCCCTGGTAAAAGAAAAAGGCTGGCCTGAAAAACTCGAAGTTGGTCTGATCGGTTCCTGCACCAATTCTTCCTATGAGGATCTTACAAGGGCAGCATCGGTCGCAAAGCAGGCTATTGGCAAAAAACTCAAAGCCAGATCCTCTTTTACGATAACTCCCGGATCGGAACAGGTTCGCTTTACAGCTGAACGCGATGGGTTGCTCAGCACTTTTGAAGATATGGGCGGAGTGGTGCTTGCAAATGCCTGTGGCCCCTGTATCGGGCAATGGGCGAGATACGGAGCCGACAAACAGGAGCGTAATTCAATCATGACTTCCTTTAACCGGAATTTTGCCAAGCGGAATGACGGAAACCCCAATACCCACGGATTTGTTGCTTCTCCCGAAATTGTTACTGCTTATTCTATTGCCGGAACCCTGTTGTTCAATCCGCTTACGGATACCCTTATAAATGAGGATGGTATTGCAGTAAAACTGGATGAACCAACCGGGGCTGAAATGCCTGAAAATGGATTTGACGTGAAGGACAGCGGTTATCAGAAGCCAGCTGAAGATGGAAGTGGCATTGAAGTTCTTGTTGATCCCAATAGCGACAGGCTGCAATTGCTTAAACCTTTTGAACCATGGAATGGCAGGGATTATGTCAATCTCCGGTTGCTGATCAAGGCAAAGGGCAAGTGCACCACCGATCATATTTCAATGGCCGGACCCTGGCTTAAATACAGGGGTCATCTCGACAATATTTCAAACAACATGCTTATTGGCGCGGTGAATTATTTTAATGACAAGACTAATTCGATAAAAAATCATATTACCGGTTATTATGATGAGGTGCCTAAAACCGCAAGGATTTATAAGGCCCAGGGTATTGGCACAATTATAGTGGGAGACGAAAATTACGGAGAAGGCTCTTCACGTGAGCATGCCGCCATGGAACCAAGGCATCTCGGTGTAAAAGTGGTTCTGGTAAGGTCCTTTGCCCGTATTCATGAGGCTAATCTGAAGAAACAGGGTATGCTGGCATTGACCTTTATGGACAAGGCCGATTATGATAAGATCCAGGAAGATGACCTGATGGATGTATCAGGACTGACCACATTTACTCCCGGAAAACCTTTGATCATCAGGTTGAGACATGCGGATGGCAGCATTGAGGAAATATTTGCCACACATACCTACAACGAAAGCCAGATTGGCTGGTTTAAGGCAGGTTCAGCGCTGAACCTTATCCGGCAGTACCAGCAATGACAAATAGCCTGACCTGATTCGAAGCATGTATCGTGAAGTCAAAATAATAGTTATCTTAGCCTATATTATAAACCTGGATCCCTGAGCTAATTTGAAAAACCTTTCACAATTCCGGCCTATTCCAAAAGGAGATAAGAAAACGATCCGGGGATGGGTGATGTATGACTGGGCCAATTCCGTATATCAATTGACGATTGGTTCCACTATTTTTCCAATTTATTACAATGCCGTAACCCATCATGGAACTGATTATACAGTAAATTTCTTTGGTTACAAAGCCATCAATACTGTGCTGTATTCCTGGGCAATAGCTGTCTCATACCTTGTAGTTGCATTCTTTTCGCCCTTGTTTTCATCTATTGCGGATTATACCGGTCTCCGTAAACGGTTCATGCTTGTATTTACCTGGATTGGTGCGCTGTCATGCGGATTCCTGTTTTTCTTCAATAAAAATACAGTTGAACTGGGACTTATTGCTTTTACCCTGGCTACAATCGGTTATGGTGGAAGCCTTGTTTTCTATAATTCATTTCTTCCCGTAATTGCGGAACCGGCTGACCAGGACAGGATTAGTGCCCGGGGATATTCCATGGGTTACCTGGGCGGTGTTGTTTTGCTTATTTTCAATCTTGGTATTTGTGCTTTTTCCGGGTTTTTTTGGCATAACCGATGATACATTTGCCCCAAGGCTTGCCTTCCTCACCGTTTTTCTATGGTGGATAGGGTTTTCACAGATCACCTTCCGGCGTTTGCCCCGTTATACTTTCGGCAACAGGGAAAAAGGAGGCAATGTTATTCTCAAAGGTTACCAGGAACTTCGTACAGTCTTTAACCAGGTAAGGAAAATGAATCATTTGAAGATTTACCTGTCTGGTTTTTTCTTTACCACCATGGGACTTCTGACTGTTATGTTCATGGCCGCCACATATGCCACAAAAGAACTGGGATTGACGGATTCGGTACTTATACCTACCATACTTGCTGATTCAGCTTGTAGGTATGCTCGGAGCCTGGCTTTTTGCCCGGATATCCGGACGGTATGGGAATATCAGGGCCCTGATCATTTCAATCATTATCTGGATTTTGGTATGCATTGTCGTTTATTTTATCACCAAGCGCCATTGGTTTCATCCTGGTTGCCATAGTAGTTGGGTTGGTTATGGGGGGCACACAGTCCCTGGCCCGGTCTACCTATTCGAAAATGCTGCCCGAAACCCGCGATCATACTTCCTTCTTCAGCTTTTATGATGTAATGGAAAAAATAGCCACGGTTGGCGGTACATTCAGTTTCGGGATCATTGAAGCAATAACCGGAAGCATGCGATTTTCTGTACTGGCCATCATTGTATTTTTTGTGATCGGACTTATCTTTATGCTGGTTCTGCTTAGAAAGCAAAACCTTGCCTGAAAACAGATTCTTATCCGGTCTGATCGATGCACTCCAGGTACCTGATTATTATTGCCGGTCCCACAGCAGTTGGGAAAACTGATACTGGCTATCCGGCTTGCCAGATACTTTGGCACCGAGATTGTTAATGCTGATTCACGACAGGTATACCAGGAAATGAAAACAGGAACGGCGGTTCCCTCTGCACTGCAACTGGCACAGGTCAGGCATCATCTTGTAGGTCACAGATCCATTCATCAGCATTACAATGCCAGCCTTTTTGAAATGGAGGCGATTGAAATTCTTGATAGTCTTTTCGCCCACCATAAGGTGGTGATTATGGCAGGAGGCAGTGGAATGTATATAGAGGCAGTCTGTCATGGTATAGATGATATACCTTCAGTTGATCCTCAGATCAGGCAACGGTTACAGCGTGAATACCTTGAAAATGGACTGGCTGGTATTCAATCCAGGCTGCTTTCTGCAGATCCTGAATATTATAAAAAAGCGGATCTGAATAATCCCAAGCGAATTCTTAAGGCACTTGAAATTTCTGAAATGACCGGAAGACCCTATTCATCTTTTCTTACGGGTCATGCCAAAGAAAGGAATTTTTATCCCCTGCGCATTGGACTGGATATCCCCAGGGACGAACTGCATGCCAACATTAACAGCCGGGTGGATTCCATGATGTCAGCAGGCCTCGTTGATGAAGCCCGAAGACTTTATCCGTATCGTGAATTAAATGCACTGAATACAGTAGGATATAAAGAACTCTTCGATTATTTTGAGGACAAGTGTTCCCTGGATGAGGCCGTTCAAAAAATTAAAGACCATACAAGGCAGTATGCCCGCAGACAGCTTACCTGGTTCAGGAAACAGAAGGACACGAAATGGTTCTTGCCCGACGAGGATGAGTTGATATTGAACTTTATAAATGAAACGATCAGCCGAAATGAGCATCCCTGAAATAAAGCATTTCAACCTTAGGGTTTATGCACTAATTATTCAAGACGGGCATATATTGCTCAGCGATGAGTATGTACACGATATGAAAATGACAAAATTTCCCGGCGGAGGATTATATTTTGGTGAAGGTCCTGCAGATTGCCTTAAACGCGAAGCAATCGAAGAATTTGGCCAGGAGATTGAAATTATTGAACATTATTATACAACGCATTTTTTTCAGCAGGCTTTATTTTATGAGGACCAGCAGTTAATCAGCATTTATTATCTGGCCAGGTTTCCTGAAGTCCCCCGATTCAGGATATCAGACAAGCCTTTTGATTTTCCGGATCTGAAAAATGAAAGCCAGTCATTCAGGTGGGCCAGGATCACCGAGTTTTCAGAGAATGATCTTAGTTTTCCTGTTGACAGGTTTGTCTTCGGCATGCTTAAATTTAACACAAAACCAGATTATTGAACCAACCAGATTATTTCTTGTTATAACTCCGGAATGAAGTGCCCGGAGAGTTCAACTTGTTATGGCTTGATATTTGTTATTACCCATTACATTTTGGTATAGTAAATGTTATATATATATTTACACATGATATGACAACCAATAAGTATAAACCTATTAATCTGAAATTTTATGAATTTAGTTGCCATTAAAAGAGTTACCGGGCTTTTGCTGTTATTCGCAGGTTTACAAGTAAGTCTGTTTGCCCAGGAGAAAAATGACGCCATCAATGCTTTCAATGAAAGTGTCAATTTGATGAAAACCGATCCGGTCAGCGCCATTGAATCATTTGAAAAGTGCATTAAAGTCTGTGAGCAGGTAGGCGATTCGGCTAATGACATCAAATCCAAAGCCGTGAAGGTCTTGCCAGACCTGTACTATCAAAAAGCGTCTGATCTTTTACTGGTTGACAAGAAAATCAATGAATCAATCAGCGCATCAAAAAAGGCGATGGAAGTCGCTAAAAAATACGAAGATACCACGGTGGTAGAGAATGTAAAAAAGATTATGATACAGGCTTATTCAGCCATGGGATCTGCATTGGCCGCTACTGAACCGGACAAAGCCATCATGGCTTATGACAGCGCCCTTGCCATTAATCCGCGGCACCAGGCCTCTCTTTATAATAAGGCACTGATTTACAGGAAAACCAACAATGCTGAAAAGTTCGGTCAGACGATCGATCTGTATATCGCTGAACTGAAGCCGGATCAGGAGGAACCCAAGATTCAGCAGGCAAATAAGCTTGCCCTGGATTTTTATCGCTCTGCTGCAGGAAAGGCAAACGCTGCCAACAAAACTGCTGATGCACTCAGCCTGTTGAATACATCGCTGAAGTACGGAACTGATAAGACTGTATATTACTATTTTGCAGATATCTACAATAAACAGAAAAAGTATCCGGATGCAGCCATAAATGCACAAAAGGGTCTTGATATGGAAACCGGTGATGCAGAAGCAAAGGCTAAATACTATTTTCAACTGGGACTCGCCCAGAAAGGAAAAGGCGACACAGCTGCTGCCTGCGAAACGTTTACAAATGCCCTGTTCGGTCAGTTTGCAGCGGCTGCAAAGGCTGAAAGAACAAATCTAAAATGTAAATAACCAGTCTTGTCATCTGTTGCCCCGGTTTTCAGGCCGGGGTAACAATTGACAACTGTTTCAGATATTTTTCTAAATTTTTAATGATCAGTTTCTTTGACCGGTATGCTATATACATGTCGGGCCTGATAAGATAGACTCCGGTTTTACCGATCCCGAGCCGATTATACAAGGGCATTGTTCCTGAGTCAAAGGGTATAAACAGTGTGCTTAACCACCCGGAATATTGCCGGAAATATGACAAAAATTCCTCCGGAATGGAATTCCTTGAAAAAATGAAAAGGTGAAACCATACATCATTCCCCATATCCTGTAAGTTCACCACATTTCCTTCTAATTTAAAAGGTAAGCAGGGAAGCCTGTCACCCGGCCCGGGTGCATCAGGTCTGAATAAGCCATGAGAACCATTTTTGCTTAAAGGGCTGTTGCGGTAATTAATTCCAATTTCAGATATTTTATTGAAAAGATAGCGGGATATTGATTTTTGTCTTTCAATGACCGGAAAGAAAATTTTAAACAGGAAGGGGGCTAACTTAAGCCGGATTTTTCTGTCCATTTTTCTGTTGCTTGTTACCATCCGGTAAAAATGATCGGTTGATTTTATCATTTTTTTGGCCAGAGACTGCCGCTCTTTTTGATAAGATTGAAGAAGTGATTCATTTGAAAACCCTTTCAGCACCATCGCCAGCTTCCATGCCAGATTAAAAGCGTCCTGAATGCCGGTATTCATACCCTGCCCTCCGACGGGACTGAATACATGAGCAGCATCACCAATCAGAAAACAGCCGTTATCCTTGAAAGATCCGGCATATCGCTGGTGAGAATGAAAAACAGAGAACCATTCCGGCTCGTGCAGTTTTATTTTCAACTGGTTTCGTGAAGCAAATTTTGGTTCGATATCTCCGAAAGACTATTTTCTTTTTGGAAGAAATACCTGCGGGTATGGTTCCATCAACCCTCCATCTTCCTTCTTTAAGAGGAAATATACCTGTGCTGGATTTCCCGGTAAAGGAAAAGCAAATCTCATCCGGGGGAAGATCAATTTCAACTTTTCCATCAAAAACAAAAAGTGAAAGCTCATAAGTTTTGCCTGCAAAAGGGATCTGCAGCTGGTCCCTGATATAACTATGACTTCCGTCGGCTGCAATTAAATATTTTGATTTTATGATCGAGATTTTTGCCATTGGGTATTTTTACAATATTTGTGTATCCTTCATTATATTGAGAAAAGCCTGTTAATTCACTTTTTCTTTCTACTGAATGACCATGCGACTGAAGAAAATCTGCCAGCAATTGCTCTGTTTTTGATTGCTCCAAAAGCAACAACCCGGGAAATTTGGTCTGACCAATTCCCATTTTCTTTATGCCCAGGCTTAACGGTTTTTTCCCGTTAAAAACAACATTAATATTACCGGCCAGGATTCCCTCACTGATTGCATTATCAGCAATTCCCATCTGGTTAAAGATTTCAAGGGTTCGGGCCTGAATGATCAATGCCCCAGATCCACAAAGACTCTTTTCACGTTTATCAATAATACGGAAAGGGATATTTCGCAATGCGAGCTGACATGCCATCATTAGTCCGGAAGGACCAGCCCCCACTATTAGCACATGTGTTTGGGATGAAATTTTTCCCACAGGAATATTTTTTATTCAGAAAGAAAACAATTCGAGATCAAAGAAGTGCAATAACAAGGAACCTGAATGCCCATTTGCGGCTGATTGAGTAATTCAATACATTCTCCCCGTGAAGTAAGGCTTTTAATTCATCTTTTGTAAACCCCCGGAGTACAGATACCGGCCCGTCATGGCGTGCCAGTTTTGAGCCGTTGAGAACAGTGGTAAAAATCCTCACCGCAAACCATGCCAGCCACGTTCGCTGTAAATCGTTAATGATGAATCCAACTTTAACTTTTGATTTCAGAAGGCGGATCAGCTCAGTTAATTCAGCATCGGTGAGATGATGACAAAACAATGAACAATGAATTATATCGATGTCTTCAGCCTTTTGCAAATACGACCTGTAATCACTTTTTATACCGGTTATTTCTGAATATTCCCTGCAATGGTGGTTCAGAAAAGCAATGGCATCTTCATTGAAATCTATTCCTGTAAGTTTCACATTAAAACCATTTTTTCTTGCCCAACGGGCAATGTATTTCATGGTATCACCGCTACCGCATCCAAGGTCGGCTATGTGATATGGTTTATCTTTCAAACGTACCAGCTGTTCAATTCCCTGAAGAGTAATGGTGTGGCCTCCAAATGTTCTGTTCAGAAAATCAAGTTCCTTGCAGGTTCCGGATCAGCATCTTTTTCGAAATGACGGGGGCATCCATCAGTTCTTTCTGGCGGGATCTGTATTTTAAATCAGGCAACATAGGTTAACAGGGCTGTATCAATAGTAAGGCCCGGACCAAATCCAACTGAAAAAATGCGTTCTCCTGATCCGGGTTGTGCCTGAAATATCTCATTCATTACAAATAAAACAGTGGGGGAGGACATATTCCCGTATTCTTTCAAAACCTCATAGGAATAACGCAGGTTTTCATCCGTTAGCTGCATTTTCTTTTTGAATATGTCCAGTATTTTTTTACCTCCCGGGTGGATGGCCCATTTACCAATCATCCCCAGATCAAAATGAAGCATTTCACCTGCTTTTTGTACTATTTCACTGGTAACACTTCCAATAAATTCAGGTAATTCCGTATCCAGGACCATTTCAAAATTTACGGGAGTTATATTCCATGACATTAGTTCCATTGCTTTTTCGTATAAAACGGAATAAAATCCATCGATGGTCAATCCTTTATAGCCATGATCCGTGGCAAAGGATTCGGAAGTGATTATTGCAGCAGCAGCTCCATCACCAAAAATTGTATTGGATAAAAGGTTATCGTTATTGTTTTTTGGCTGAAAATGAAGCGTACATAGCTCAACACATATCACCAGGATTCGGGCGTCGTCTTGCACACGCGCAATCAGATCGGCAATTTTTAAGGCATGGAAGGCGGCATTACATCCGATGAAATTAACCCCGGTCCTGAATATATCCCGCGGAAGTCCGAGCTTGGTTATCAATTCAGTATCAATACCTGGCGCATACATACCTGTACAGGTAACCGTGATTAGATGGGTCAGTTTTAAATCCTCTAATGTAATACCAAGTTTTTCAATTGAATTTTGAATGGCTGCAATCGAGAGAGGCAGTGCATTTTCTTTGTATACGTTTAATCTTTCCTGCACTTTTGGAATTTCGCGATCGCGATGAAAGAGGCGGCGTTCACCCTCAATGTCCATAAAATCGGGAATTGTAGAATAGCGTGTTCCTATTCCGCTTCGTGAAAACAAGATGTTCAGTTTTCGTGAGGCTTCCTCTTCATCATAGGCATCCTGCATAAAATCCAGAATACTGTTTTGTTGAGCGCCAAACCGGGGGACGGCTGTTCCTATAGATATGATCCTGCTCATTTTATTTGAACCATGATAGCAAGTGATTTAAAACCAGGACTAAAAAATACAGGTTCATACAGCAGGAATTGACTATATTCATTCGCATTGTATTTTCAAAATTGGCGTTTTCAGTATTACGCCTGACCTTGTTATACCAGGCCGTTAAAGTCAGGATCACCGGGAGAATGAAGATCACAAAAAGAAAAATTTCTACCGGCAGGTTATTCATCTTTAAATAATAAAAAAGGAGGATACTGGCCATTGTAAACAGTGCGGATGAAAAAAAGAACGTGCCTTTATAGCCGAGTTTGTAGCTTAAGGAAATAACCCCGTCCTTTTTATCTGCCTCATGCTGGTATATCTGGGTGAGGGGATAGGCACTCCCAAGAAACAGGCTTGACAGGATCATACAGATCAGGGTGTTCCTGCGTTAATAACATTACTGGTGAAAGAGCTGAAATAGCGGAGGCTGACATCAGATAAGAAAAGCCGCCCTGAAAGATGAAAACGGTTAAAAAACCAAGAACAGGATATTTTTTAAGGCGAATATTACGGTAGCTATATGCCCGTGACACAAGGATAAACACGAAGACAAGCACTGAGAAATACACGGAAACAAGGAGACCGGCCAAAACACCTGTTGCATCAAATACAAGTGTCACATAATACAGGTTCTTAGTAACTTTTGGGGGATACTTCAGTCCTCCTATGCTGGTCTCATCCCTGTCCTGGTAGCTATTGTAGCCGTTACTGGAAGGAAAGATCAGAATATGTAAAATGAAAAAGGCAAGAATGGTTTGTCCCCAATGGATATGATCCGCCTGGCTTAAGGCAAACAGAAATACAGGCATTAAAAAAAAGGAAAACGGAAAGCGAAGGTGTTTTACAGTGCTCTTTTCCAACCATCTTAAATCAGGAGGCTTAGCCATGATTCCCATTATATAACCGGTTTACTAATCTCTTCTCGCGGGATAGGGATTCTTGCGAATTAACAGTATTATTCTCAGTATGTTTAACAATCAGCCGGATACTATTGTTTACAACGATCAGATTTAAGAGGATATTATTCTTGCGGCTGCTGACCGCGAGAGACATTTTGCGTGATGCTAAGCGGTATCAGAGTTTCGATATTTCCCTGAAAAGTTCTTTTTGTTTAGCGGTAAGGTGGGTAGGTATTTTAATAGTGTAGGTAATATACAGATCACCGAATTGGCCTTTACTTTTATAAACCGGGAACCCCTTGTTTTTTAGTTTTACAATTGTGCCGTTCTGGGTTTCGGGTTGTACCTTTACCTTGACTTTCCCGTTGAGTGTATCCACAGTAATATCACCTCCCAGCACAGCTGTATACAGATCAAGGTCAGCCGTAGTATACAGATTATTTCCCTGTCGTTTGAAATGTGGATGCTCGGCTATTAAAAAGGTAATATACAGATCACCATTGCTGGCTCCGTTAATTCCGGGGCCACCATGACCCGTAATTTTTATTGTTTGACCGTTTTCAATTCCTGCCGGAATGGTGATGCGGATATTTTTACCGTTAACTGTCAGGGTCTGCTGATGTGTTTCATATGCCTGGGCCAGATCCAGCTGCAATTGCGCTGTATAATCCTCGCCCTTGATCTTCATTTGCCGGCTCCTGGATCTGCTTTCAAACCCACCACCAAACATGGATTCAAAGAAATCAGAAAAGCCATCAAAATCCTGTGTTTCTGAAAATCCCCGCCCCCGCCTGGCGTACCTCTGCTCCTGGTATTGTCCCGCATTTTTAAATTGATCAGCATGCTGCCAGTCTTTTCCATGCTGGTCATATTTTTTACGTTTTTCAGGGTCGCTCAGCACCTCATGTGCTTCATTGATCTGCTGAAAATTGGCCTTGGCATTCTTATCATCCGGATTCAGATCGGGATGATATTTTCGGGCCAGTTTCCGGTAAGCGTTTTTAATTTCCTGCTGGGAAGCATTTTTTTCAATTCCAAGGATCTTATAATAGTCGATGAACATGCTGGCAAAAAGTTAACCTTGTTAAATCAAGTGCAAATTTATGAAAAAACAAGGCTGCCTGGAATATCATTAAAAAAGGGCGTGGTTTTTTCTTCAACGCAATTTGCAGCATACAAGTAAAGTGCTGCTGACCAGGTCTGCCAGTCCTGTCCACCGGGTTGACCATCCTGGGCTTTCAGCCATTCGTTGAAACCGAAGTCCAGGTTTGGTCGGGTTGACATCTTACTGATTTTTGTCAGTGCCACCAATTTTTCTTCTGCAAGTTTGTATTTCCTGGCAGCAACGAGAGCTGCCACATAAAATCCGCATACAAAAGGCCAGATACCCCCATTGTGATATTCCCCGGGATTGTTATAAAGTGCGTAACGTGGTGTCCAGTCCGGATCCTCCTCTCTCACAAACGGAAAGAAATTCGGCGGCAGATCAAGGATCAGGTCTCCCTTTTGTTTCATGCTTTCACATTCTTCCTCAATCCAGGAGATCATTTCTTCGGCCCTTGTAGGAGATGCAATTCCTGTTAAAATGGCGAGGCTGTTTCCGAGGAGGTCAAAGCGCTCGTTGTGGAGAATTTTATACGACCATAAAGCATAATAAGGCTTATGTTTAACCTTGAGGCCTTCATGCACATGTTTGTGCCCTGACCCTCCGGTTACAGTAAATCTTTCCATTTCGTGTTTTACCAGATCTGCCCTTTCATTCATACCCAGCAGACGAAGATAGCTGTATACAATTGTATTCACGAATAATCCATATCCGAGTACCCATTGTTCATCACGCCAGTCACTGGTAGGTTGCTGGGCAATAAGATATCTGTCAGAAGGACTTTGATATTCCATCCAGGTAAGTGCTTTTGCAACAGCCTCTTCAAGAAAGCCGGTGTTACCCGTCACCTTTCTGAAAATGCCAACACCCATCAGGAACAGAGGCGTCGTATCGCTGGCTCCCAGGTCTTCCCTGTCGTGTACAAGGGATGGAATGTGTCCGTGCCTTGTCTGATTTTTTGCAAGAGTTTCCAGGACCTTTTGTATACTATCCAGCAACTTTTGGTTTCCTGAAACAGCAATTCCTAAAATAGAAAACATCAGATCCCTGGTATATGGTTCAGGATATCCCCATCCTGCCGTACGTGGAAGCCCGAAATACGGTCCATGGACATTATGAAGCAGAACTTCAAGGGCTGCATTTTTAGCTTCGCTTATCAGGGACTGATTTGTTTTTAGCATGAAATGTTTTTTAAATGGTTAGTTTATTCCCAGTCTTATCCTGAATGATCTTCACAAATTTTTTGGCTACCACACGGTAGTCGAAATTCTGGATTGCCCGTTCTCTGCCTGCTTTGCCCATCTTTATCCGCAGTGCTTCGTTTGTCATGAGCTTCATTAGATATTTGGCAATATCATTCACACTTGCGCGGTAATCGACTGTTCTTGGCTGTTGAAATTTTATTTTCTGTTTGCCTTCAAATCCGTCCTGATCTTCGAGGATTACTTCATTTACCACAATTTTCTGAGCCACCCTGGCCAGAAATGCAGTTTCACCATGTAACAAGAGTATCGAGCATTCCCATCGCTTCAATGCCTATGACAGGTTTTTCACATGCTCCTGCTTCCACCTGGGGCATGCCGAAGCCTTCAAGCCTTGAAGGAGCTGCATAAATGTCACATGCTCCGATAAGGTAGGGCACAAAATTCCGGGATATGGTATTGGTGGCATAGGTAACGTTCTTTTCAATACCTAATTGCATTGCCATTTCAAGATCGGATAGGTTCTGACGTTTGGTGCGAGGCTGTGGCCATACCTTACACACATATTTCCAGTCCGGTGCCTTACTGTCAATTAGGGCAAGGGCCTGCATAACTTCCTGTGCTCCTTTTGAAGCTGCATCCCCACCGATGGTGAGTATCATCACCTGGTCGGGTGCAACTCCCAATGATTCCCTCACCGCAAGGATTTTCCGGTCATCTTTATCAAAAGGTCTGAAAGAATCCGTATCACATCCAACCGGAAGAACTTCAATATGGTCTCCGTTAATTCCATCACGAACATACATTTCCTTTACCCAGTTTGAAGTTACGAGGATGAGTGGCAGATCATTCAGCACTTCCTGGTATTTTGCAATATAACCATCGGCAACAAGCCAGGGTACCGGACGGGCACCATATCGCAGGGGGTGCAGAACAAGATTGGGAACGTGTCCCCAATAACCAACGCCAACAACAACATCCGGTTCGAACCAGCGATAATACCATTCTTTCTCCTGGGCAGATTCGAAATGAACAGCATGGGTGTCAACTCCCATTTCCTGGAGACCCCTGTAGAGGAGGTCACCCTGTGTGGCAAGCCCTCCGGGGGAGGGCGGATAATCGTATAAAACAAGAACTTTCATTTATTGGTATGGGTATTAGTAATTCTTTGCAAGGCATCTGCGTAATTGGTAAATTCCCAGAAGGATTCTGCCCTCGGGGTTGTCAGGGCTTCGAAACTGTCTTTTTCAAAACCATAGGTTTTAGTTATCAGATCGTATTTTTTTTCCCATACCGGCTGTGACAGCTTGTAATAAACTGAAGCATTTTCAATGGGCTTTGGTAAATATTTCTTTCCCCCGTCCTCATAGGCAAAGGTCCATAATTCAGTGGCAGAAATTTTTTCTGAACTCCACAGCCTGAGGACCGCTTCGCCAGCTTCCTCATGGCGGAGATGCCGCGTATACTCACCTTTCGGATCGTGAGAAATAATCAGATCATACCTGAGGGGCGGTAATCCTTCCAATATGGCACCGGTAACGATGGAAGAATCCAGCGGCTTTTGCCCGGGACCATCATCCAGGTCTGCCATTATTCCTTCTGCCCCCAGAATATTCAGTGCAGCATAGAATTTTGGGGCCCGGTTTTTATCACTTGCACGGCAAAGCGACAGTATAAAACAATGCCAACCGGGATGATTCAGGATAGTTCCACCTGCCCATAAAGTTTCGTCATCAGGATGGGCTACAATAATGGCAACTGTTTTCGATTCTTTATTGTTCATTTTTATATTTCTCAACCGTCATTCGGGCCATCAAAAAACTAACCGTAGATTCAGCACCCTGGTTGATATTTACATGCGTTTCTTCGAGTCCGTCAAAGCATCCGCCTGTGCAGGGATTATAAACAATATGATGTAAGCGGTTATTCCCTGAAAACCAGCTAAATGCTATGATCATTTTTCGTAAGTATTCAGGATAATACAGATCATCGTAAAATCGACTTAGCGCCATTAGAGTATAAGCCACATCTATAGGTTGTTCCCCGAATTCTTCGGGTTCTTCGCCCTTATTAAGCCATTTTCTGTTGGAGATAACTTTTATTTCCTTGTCATTGAACGTTTTGGATAACAAAAAATCAAAGGATTGCCTGGCTATATTTCTATACTGCCAGTCACCTGTCATTTGCCAGGCGCATAGCATAGCCTCGGGCAGCACACTGTTTGCATAGGTGAGGTAGCTTTCATACCATTGCCAGTCCTCCGATGATTCATGTTTATACATTTCAACCAGCCTGTTGGCCAGCTTGATGGCAATTGACTTATGCTGGTCCAGCTTACCCTGCGAATAGGCATAATATAAACCTTTTATCACAAAGGCCATAGCCCGCGATGAATGTATGTTTTCCAGGTGGGATAATGCTTTTTGCAGAATGTCCCATGCCATAATAATCAGCCTGGCAGGCAATACCGATTTATTTGAGATGACAAAACCCAACGCCCATATTGCTCTCCCATTGGCGTCATCCAGGTTTGTAAGGTTCTGATCTGTAAACTGTTTATTCTTGTCAACATAATTCAGAAAATCACCATCCGGTTGCTGACAAAACTTAATAAAATTGAGGTACTTGCGGATAAGAGCCAGGTCGGTAAAAAATCCGGTCGCTTCATAATGCATGCACATGGCGATCAGAGCCCTTGCATTATCATCAAGAGTATATCCCGATTCAATATCCGGATGATTAATACTTGAAAACTGAACCATACCAACCTCGGTTGTCATATTCAGGACATGTTTAAGGTTTATTGGCGGCAGATTGTAATTGAGCACAATCCTTGCAGAAGGTATCTTTTCAAGAAGAAGGGCATGTCCAATAGCTGAATTTTCCCAACTAGTGGATGTTATTTTCTGAAGGGAATTGATGCTGATCTTTGTTCGCAATTCATCATCGTTCAGAAGTCGGATCACTGCTGTTTCCAGCTGTTTTGAATTCCTGAAATCAATTATAATACCGCTGTTATCGCTGAGTACTTCCTTTGCGTGAGGTATGGGAGTGGAAATAATTGCACATCCACAACTCATGGCATATGCGAAGGTGCCACTTACCGCCTGGTTGGGGTCATTTGTTGTAAAAACATAGATGTCGGTAAGCTGGAGATATTCGAGTAATTCAGGCAATGCCAGGTAATTATTTATGAACTTAACATTCTCCGTGAGATTATTTGTTTTTACAATGGCTTCAAGGCTTTCCCTGTACCTTTCTCCCTCCGCTTTTACAACTTCAGGGTGAGTTTTACCGAGTATCAGAAAGATAACATCAGGATTTATTTTAATAATGGCAGGCAAGGCTTCCAGTGTTGTCTCTATATTCTTTCCCGAACTGAGCAAACCAAACGTGGTAAGCACTTTTCGTCCGGCAAGTCCATATTTTTCCTTCAGCAAATCCCTGCCCAGGTGGGTCACAAGGTGAGTTCCATGAGGAATAACCGTGACTTTTTGTTCTGAAATGCCATAATCTCTTTTAAGTATGCCTGCTGCATTATTGGTCATTACAACCATTGATTTTGCGATGATGGACATGTCGATGACTTCTTTCCTGAGCTTTTCGTCAGGATTGGGAAGAACCGTATGAAATTCAAGAACAACAGGTTTATTGAGTTCATACATAAATTGTTGAAATGATTCAACCTGGTTTTGAAAAAATCCAAATTCATGTTGTATCACCACAATTTTAATCCTGCCATTTTCATTGATAATCCGGGCCATCTTTGAATATTCCAATGGCTTTGACGTATTCAGACGGTACTTCACTTCAGGCGGATAAGTATACCTGGCCTGGCCCGACTCCAGTGCACACACCTGCACGGAAAATGAATTGCCGAATTTCTCCGATAATGCCCTGATCAGATCCTGCGAATAAGTGGCAATACCACATACCCGTGGTGGAAATGAGCACAAAAACAGTATTTCAGGAAGGGCGGTTTCAACCTCCAGGGACCTTCTTTGCGTTTTATAATTCCGCGTTTCGGTGAGGTTTGAATTTCCCCTTATATATTGTTGCAAATCAATAGATCTAACTATCGATTGCTTGCTTAGTTCATTTTTCATTCTTTCGCGTATTTAAAATCAGTTCTTTTAATAAGTGTGAAAAGCTTACAGACGCGCAGGCTATCCGCTCATCAGCGGCACCGTAGTATATATACAGCCTGTCACCAAATAAACTGGTTCCGGTAGGAAAAACTACATTATTGACTTCCCCGAAACATTCCCAGTCAAATTCGGGCGAAAACAACGGATAAGGCAGGCGGGCAATTTCCTTTAACGGATTATTCAGATCCAGCAATGCGGCACAGGCAGAATAGACCTTGCCTATCTTTTTTTCATGTACCCCATGATAAATAAACAACCATCCATGTTCGGTTTCTATGGGCGGACACCCGCCACCAATGTAAGCTGATTCATGCTTGTAAACAGGATCCATTACAATATGATCCTGCATGTTAAGAAAGTATTCATCCCAAAAACCGGGAGTCAGATCTTCTAAATTGTCGATAGAAACTATCTGAATGCCGGGCCTGATCCGGTGAAAAAAGACCATCTTTCCGCCAATTTTTTTCGGAAAGAAGATTACATTCTTGTCCCAAAGCAACATTTTTTTCTCCGGGTCAAGTTTCTGGTAATAGAATTTGTGATTCCGGTAGTAATTTTCATTGATCCTTCCTGCCGGTTCGGCCAGGAAAATAAACTCAGCATATGTGATAGGCGGCACTACCATTCCCCTTTTGGTAAAATGGACCAGGTCATTTGAAGTAGCCACAGCACCCCGGGCACTTATTCCATCATAACCTGTGTAGGACATATAAAAAGTGTCCTCTAATTTTACCATACGCGGATCCTCTACTCCCTGGGATTCAAAATCCAATTCCGGAACCAGGAGCGGTTTATGCCATCGTTCCACAACGGTGAGCGGACCATTCAACCTGCAATACCCGATGGTCGAATGATTCCCGTTCCGGACAGCCCTGTAGTACAGATGAACCGTGTCACCTTCCTGGTAAACCGCGGGATTTAAAACACCTTCATTTTCAAATCCAAGATGGGTTTTTTCCAATAATATACCTTCTTTTTTTACTTCTAACATGCTTTAAATCTAAACGGTAGTTAGCTGTTTCTTTGATTTTGAAACTTCTGATCTTCTATCAATTTGTTCCTTTGGAGAAAGTTTATGAGCACGCAGGAACCAGGCCATTTTTTCATGATTTTCCATTAAACCGGTAATGAAATCAGCTGATCCGGCATCATTGAACTTATCCGAAAACTTTTGAATATTTTCCCGCAAATTCATAATGATCGTTTCGTGATCCTCCAGCAATTCATGAATGAATCCCTGGCTGTCATTCTTTTCACGATTCATTTCGGAAAGCCGGGTAAGGCCTAAAAATGAACTCAATGTACCCGGGGCATAATGTCCCAGCACCCGGATACGTTCCGCTACACTGTCAATTATTTCATCCAGTTGCGCATACTGGGCTTCGAATAATTTATGTTTCTCATAAAAGTCCTTGCTTTCCACATTCCAATGTGCATTTTTTGTTTTTGCACTCAGAACATATTCATCTGCCAGAATTTTTGATAATTCATCTGCCACTGATTGTTTGTGTTGTTCGGTTATTCCAATATTTGCTTTCATATTATTCAGGATTTTAAGTTTTATTAAAAATTAACTTAGCACTTCAGCTTAATTCAATATGGCTAATTTGTAAAGGTCTTTCCCTTCAGGTTAAAATGTATTACACAACTTTTAATATATGTTGTATTATTCACACATTCCTTGTCGAGTCAAGGGTATTTATTTTACCCGGCCGGGTTCGTCTCACTGCATTTTCCGTAGGAGCTGCTTTTCCATGAAACTCATCGGAATATACCTTGGTGAATTCAGCCCCAAAAAATACGATTATGGAAGAATAGGATGTCCATATTAAAATGAGAACAATGGATCCGGCTGCACCGTAACCTGACCCGGGATTGGCTTTTCCAAAATATAAACCGAGTGCAGTCTTTCCCACAATAAAAAGCAGGGAGGTTACAATTGCGCCGAACCATACGGATTGCCATTTGATTTTGGCGTCCGGAAGGAATTTGAATATCAGGGCAAATACAGCAGAGATTGTCGCCAGGGAGAAAGCAAAATTGAGCAGTTTCAATATGATGAGAAACGACTCTGACCAGTATTTCTCAATCCAGTTACCTAATCCAGACAGCAGGGATGAAATAACCAATGAAATCAGGAGCAAAAAAGCAATAGAAAGGATCAGTCCGAATGAAAACAACCTTGTTCTGATGAATTTCCATACACCCGACCGGTAGGGTACAACTTTTACTTCCCAGATGATATTGAATGTCTTTCTGTAGTTCGACAAAAATGCCGACGGCACCAATTATAATGACGATAACTCCTAAGACAGTAGCCCATATTGAATCCTTGGCACTCAAAGCCACGGTGATCATTTGCTGAATCTCATCAGCAGTGCTTGTGCCCATTGCACTGGCTATTTCCTGGTGCAGGCGGCCACTGACCGCGTCAGTACCGAAAAAATATCCAACCAGGATGATTACCATCACGAGTAATCCCGGCAAGGCAAAGATTGCGCTATAGGCTATTACTGCACCTTCGCGAAAAGGATCATGTGCATTCCAATTTTTAAAGGTGGTTTTTAGCAAAGCCGGCAGACTTCGGAAAAAATTCTTTTTCATGGTCAATGCATAATTCGGGATATATATCTTTTCACCGGGGATTCATCTTTTAAGCTCATTCATATCCTTGTATGCTTCCAGTAATTTTTTAGGGATTTCTCCCTCATAATTTATTTTATAATAGGAAAATCCATCAAAAGGTACTGCCACTTCACCCCGATCAATTTTGATGCGTTGTTCAATTCCATTTTCATTAAAATAGGAACGAAATTTGATTTCCCTGTTTTTCTGGAGCATGGCATACTGTGTTATCTACAATTTTTGCAGCATGCCTGAGAATCTGAATACTGTCCAATCCCTGTTTCCGTCCAACAAAGGCCTTGCATTTATCCTGAATTGTGAATAGGGCTGTAGTATCAACCTGCTTGTTCAGATAACGCAAAAAGTTCGATTCTTTTACCGACATTTTGTCAACCGCAATTGAATCCTCCTTGCTATATGTAGCCTCATCTTTTTTATGCGTATTAAAGAAATATTTCTTTTTGGCTTCGTAATAAAGAATGTATTCCTTTTCCTTATCATCATAATTTAATGGGGTGATTGAAATGGAAGCATCCGGATTATCCTTCAGGAAAATCTTAATTTTATTCAGAAAATTTTCCTGTTGTTCACTTAAGGATGTCTGGCGAGGCATCCATTTTAAGGTCAGGTATTTTTCGATTTCATTGTTTACATGGTCTACCTTAACAATATAGGGGATCGAGACTGGTTTGATAAAAATGTTAGACAAAACCTCTGTTACCACATTCCAAAGATTAAATTTAGGATCCTTCAAATCTCCATGGATTGGAATGCTATAATCTACCAGGTTATCACGCTCACGGACAAAGGACAGGATAAGGGGAAGAGGTAGCCTTTTTCCCTCTCGCCGGGTCATGTTTCGGGTCACATGGGGATCATTCATCACGACGTGATTTTCGCTGTTGATTTTTCCGCCCCTCACATTCCATTTGCCATTGAATTCCAGGGTTCCCCTGTCCAGTGGAAATGAAGTGTAGGTGATCACATAGGGATTAAACATGGTGAGCGGCAGTTTACTGACCCGGTAACTAAGATCGAATGCATCGGTGTCACGAGGGTTTACGGATATAGCCACTGATACATTGCCAAATGGTTTCAGTTCGGTTTGAAGATGTATATCTACAAGCTTTTTGTTCTTATCGATGGAGTCGGCGATGAAAGTGAACGGACTTGCGGCAAGGGAGAATTTCTCATTTAATGAATAATCATTGTATTCCAGATTCCCATCATAAATGCCTACTTTGTTAATCGTGTAATTACTTCTGAAGAAATTGTGAGACAGGAGCTTAACATAATTGGCCATTTCAATTATCAGATTGAATTTCTCATTCTGTTCACTGGCAGCTTTCTTTACGCCAGCCCCTTTTTCACCAAACATTCTTTGAATATTATCAAGGTAGTCATATCGTTCGTAGTTCAAATAGGGTTTCACAAGAATCAGGGAGTCAAAATCATAGATAAGACCTTTGGGACTAAGTTTCTTTATGCTGACAATCATTTTGGTGAAGGATGCATAATCTTTATCCTTCGATTTTCCAAAGTGAAAGTCATTCAGTGTAAATAACCCGTTTGCGTTTATATCCTGCCTGTCCCTCATATTTCCGGTTACTTTCATATCAGCATCCAGGCTCGCTCTGAAGGTGCCGTAATTGGACATATCACGCATATATTGCTGGATAAACCGGAGGTCATATTTTTTTATTTCAATATTTAATCGGTAAGCAAGTTCCTTAAGTTTTATCGTGCAGTTGCCTTTCACGTCGCCGGATTCCGGACCGGAAAGGAACGAAAATCTGGCATTGACGCTGTCGGCATCCCATTTCATGCCTTTGCTTTCAATATTTACCTGGCGGATAAAATACGTAACGGGGATAGATTGTTCCCAATAATGCAACTCCCCGTTTGTAATATGGATATTCAGAATATTTAAATGTACGGGACCTTTTGAAATAGAATCAAGTGTATCCTTTGCAAATCTTTTAATCAGGTCATCAAAATTGGTTTTCTTTTTATCCATGATCACCCAGGCTACAGGTGAATTCAGGGATACATTGTTGAACTCATAGGTTTTACTGAATAATTTCAGCACGTTCACATTCACAGATAAATCTTTAACTGAGAAAAAGATACGACTGCCTTCCTTTTCATAGATCTTCAGGTTTTTTAAGTGCACCTTGCCTGATAAGGGATTCACATAAACAAATCCAACTTTTACCTGGCGACCCAAAAGCTTCTCATCATTTTTTTGAATCACCTGTTTGGCAATCGGCGAAATAAACAGGATCACCAATATAACAAATCCAAACAGGGCTATCAGCGTAATCAATATGCCCTTTTTTATCTTCTTTTTAACCATGCACAACCCATCTTACAGGCAAAGGTGGCATGCATTCACTACTAAACCATTACACAAAACCGGCAAAAAGTTGTATCATTCACACTGTGGCCAATAAGCCCTATCTGTAATCGGCGATTTTCGGTTTGGAAATGTCGAAATCCGGAAATCCATAATTATTGGTTTTATAGGCATTGGCTTTAAAGGTATTGTATCCTTTCCCCGGAATGTAGGGATAAAAGGTAAGTGAGATCTGGAATGTGTTGAACATAAGGTAATCATTCCTGATAAGGAGGCCGAATCCGAGCAATGTGTAAAGCCTGCTGCCGGAAAAACCAGACGACTCCTTTCCAAGCATACCAAAGGAAGTAAACAGGAAAGGACCAAAGTGAAAACCGGCCAGATTCCAGGGTGCATAGCTTTGGGTTTGCAGGGCAAAAACCAATAGATGCTGCGCAGGTGCATCAGTTTCTCCGAATCCCTTCATGAGATCACCAAAGGAGAGGTTATCAGCGGCCTGGCGCTTTATTCCAAATATCAGGGTTGGACGGGCAAACTGCCTCAATTTCCAGTTTCCGATACTTAACAGGCGGGTATAATAATTAATTCTTGCAATAACAACACCCTGCTGAAGTTCGTTATTACCAATGAAAGTTCCATATTCCAGGTGAGAACTGAGGTATCCGAATTTGAAATAGTTACCCCAGCCTGCCTTTACGCCAAAATACATTCTTTCCTTTTGCTGAACATCAAATCCCAGTGTAATTCCGATGACCCTTCCCAGCGGGACATCTTCAACCTTTCCATAATTAAAGATGTACCTGTCTCTCGCATAACTGCGTGAAGAGATACCGATGCCGGCAAAGTAAATATTTTCATTGCCAAATATTCCGGTGCTTTCCAAAGTGGTAACATGCCCGGGATATCTTATTCTGAGTGCCCGCAATGACACGATGAGGTTGGTTATGCGGTCCCGGTCAAGATGGCCCCTGAACAATTGCCATGCCCGTGCGGCCCATAGATCCTGAATGTTTGTCCTTGATGAAAGATACCCTATTGTATCTTCCGAAATATAGCTTTGAGCGGTTATCAGCTGACCGGCAAATAAGCCGCCTGCCCATCGGGTCAGCGGCGAATAAAATTCGCGCGATAATTCAAAACTTCGCACCAGGGCCTGATTCCCCGAAAACGAATAGGGCAGATTGGAACTGATGGTGGAATAATAGGATTGTGAAAATTTATTTTCTTCGATGAGCGAGTTGACATCCGTGAATAAAAACTGTAAACGAAGGCTTATATAGGTGTTTCTGATGTTGGGCACACGGTAACTGATCCTGGTGGCACTTTTCCCGGTAACGCGGTCAATATGTGTATTGCCCTGGAAAGTACTTCCCAAACCTGCCAAATTATTATCCGTAAAACCAAATTCAGCCGAAGTCTTTGAAAACTGGAATGCAGGAACAAGGCTCCAGATATCCTGAACACGAATGAAAACGTCCACTGAATCTGATTTTTTTGAATCAGGAATTGCAATAATACTCACATCCTGAACATAGCTCTGCGTGCGGATCAGCCGTTCAGATTCTTTAACAAGCAAAGAATCATAGGGTTTATTTTTTCTGAAAAGTAACAGATTTTTAATAACGATTTGTTGCGTTTTAATATGAAGTGTATTTCCTGAATTCATCAGAAAACCACCACGGATGCTTTGATGTGTCATATACACTGAATCCGAAAGGATCAAATGTGGTAATATTAATTTCCCGCACAATCTTACCTTCAACAACCATAGTGGGTTTTGCTTTTTTTGGTTTTCTTACGCCTGCTTTTTTGGGAACTTCCTCATTCAGGGGCTTGAAAAGCAAGGAATGAATGAACCGGGTAAATTTTGTTCTTTTTGAAAAGTCTTCAATTGACTTGTATTTTATTGAATCTTCGGCGGTGCGCAAAGTATCCCGGGGGGTTGCTACAGAATCAACTTTTACTCCCTCCTGTGCACTGACCCGCTGGTAACAACACAGGACCAGAAAAAGAATTGCCAGGAGCCGGTACATGGGCTGCAGATTTTCACTTTTTCTCCTCTGTTTTTATCTCTTTATTACTTTCATTCTTTCTTTTCCAAACCTGCATTGCTGTTCTGTTTTTCTTTCACGTCCCTGGCTTTCTCCTCTTTTTCTTTTTCCTTCTTTTTAAAATAGCCTCTCAGGAGAAAGTTACTTTTAGCGGCTTCCATGTTCTCATTCAGCCCCTTACTGCTTTTCTTCAGATTGATGACCATCTGGTTGATATTTTCAGAAATCGATGAATCCTCTATCAGGCGCGCCAGTGTTCCGTTCCCGTTATTTATTTTATACATGATCTCAGCTACCTGTCCGGATATTACCTGGAGATTCTCGGCGGTTACCGAAAGGCTTGACAGGATGGCATCCGTTTCAATAGGTTCACTTGAGTTGAGTAAACTCCCGTTTTTTACATAACGGGCTTCCGTACTTCCCTGGGTGATTATAAGAATACGGGCACCAATGATCCCCTCTGAACCTATGGTTGCCTTGGAGTCGGTTTTGATAAATGGCTGTGCACTTTTTTTAACGATCATATCTACCCTGATTGTAGTATCGTTTAAGATGTTAATATTGTCAACGGTTCCTACATTGATACCCGAAAACCGTATATTATCCCCTACCTGTAATCCGCTCACATTCTTAAAATTAGCCCTGAGTACAATTACAGGATCAAAAAGATGCTTCTGTCTGCCGATAAGAAAGATCGCCAGTACAAAGAGTACAAAGCCCGCTGTAATAAACAGTCCTAATCGTACCATGAATCGTGGTGATTGAGTATCCATTTTGTTTATTTTTTTACCTGAAGAAGGAATTAATCAGGGGATCATTTGATTTTTCAAATTCTTCCGGTCGTCCTTCTTTGTATATTTTTCCTTCAAAAAGCAGGATCATTCGATCGGCAATAGCTCTTGCACATTCAATATCGTGGGTAATTATGATGGATGATGTTTTATATTTTTCCTGAACTTCATTGATAAGTACGCTGATTTCATCCGAAGTGATTGGATCCAGTCCTGTGGTTGGTTCATCGTACAGCATTATCTGCGGGTCAACAATGATCGTTCTTGCCAGGCTGATCCTTTTGCGCATTCCCCCGGATAGCTGGGAGGGCATTTTATTCATTGAATCTGCAAGTCCAACATTCTCCAGTACTTCGTTTAATTTTTGTTCAATTTCGTTTCTGGTCAGATTCTTTTTAATCCGTACAAGGGGAAATTCAAGGTTCTGCCTTACCGACATAGAATCATACAAAGCGCTGCTCTGGAATAGGAATCCGATTTTTTTTCTCAGCTCACCGAGTCCTTTACTGTTCAGTGCGGAAAGCTGATTACCAAGGACAATAATATTTCCACTGTCGGGATTCAGCAGCCTGACGATGCATTTGATCAGCACTGACTTTCCGGATCCGGATCTGCCGAGAACTACCAGGTTTTCACCAGTCAAAAGATTCAACGAAACACCTTTTAGCACTTCCTGTTGGTCGAAACTCTTTACAAGGTTGTGAATTTCGATCAGAGGCCGGGCGGTTGACAGTTCCGCTGATCCCCGGGTCTTATTTCGGGTTACCTTTTTCAATGTAGCATATCCGTTATTTGTACTGCAATCACATCTACAATTATCACAAGCAGTGAAGAAAGCACAACTGCCGAGTTTGCAGCAATACCGACACTTTCAGTGCCTCTTCCGGCCGAATATCCCTTATAGCAACCGATTATACCGATCACAGCGCCAAAGATGAATGTTTTGATCAGGGCCGGGAAAAAGTCCATAAAATCAATTGAGCCAAAGGCCTGTGAAATAAACAGAACAAGATTCACGCTTCCTTTAATGTTTACTCCCATCCAGCTGCCGAGCAGGCCAAAGCCATCCGCAAAAATTACCAGTACTGGAAGTACAACGGTAGTGGCCAGAATGCGGGTAACAAAAAGATATTTTATTGGATTGGTAGCAGAAACTTCCATTGCATCAATCTGTTCGGTTACTTTCATTGAGCCAATTTCAGCACCAATGCCCGAACCGATTTTTCCGGCGCAAATCAGGGCCGTAATCATGGGGCCAATTTCGCGAATAATTGAAATCGCCACCATTCCGGGAAGCCAGGTTTCCGCCCCGAATTCAGCAAGAGCAGGCCGGGATTGAATAGTCATTACTATTCCCATGATGAAACCTGAAACGGCAATGAGCGACAAAGACTTATTGCCGAGCTGAAAACACTGGCGCAAAAACTCCTTTAATTCGAAACCTCCTGAAAATGTTTCCCTCACTGTTTGTGCAATAAACATAGTGAGATTTCCAACTCTCAGTAAAAAATTGTTGGCTTTTTCAGCATTTTCGTAGGTCTTCTTCGTCAGTTTAATAGACTGTCCCGACGCAAAACTTTTTGCCTTTTTTATTGGAACTCTCTTTTTCATTTTGAATGCTTAAAACCTGATTTGCCAATAACGAT
>CAWBNI010000022.1:0-206066 GCA_963790105.1 uncultured Bacteroidales bacterium
AAAAAAAATCTGAGTTTAATATGGAAAAAATGAAAGCAGTCTTATGTACCAAATACGGACCACCGGAAGTTCTCCAGTTTACGGAAGTGGAAAAACCTTTCCCAAAGGATAATGAAGTACTGATAAAAGTAAATGCTACAACAGTACACATTGGGGATACTAAGGTCCGGCGTTTGGAGCCTGGTTTAGGACCCGTCAGTGATTTCTTTTTCAAGCCCATGATGCGGATCATGCTGGGTTTCAGGGGACCAAGAAAAAAAATACTTGGAATGGAACTGGCAGGAGACATTGAAGTATAGGCAAAGATGTTACACGGTTTAAAATAGGCGATCCCGTTTTTGCATCCACTGAATTTGAATTTGGTGCTTATGCCCAGTATCGCTGTATGCCTGAAGATGGGATCCTTGCAATAAAACCGGCAAATATGACCTACGAGGAAGCGGCCCCGGTTTCCAATGGTGGATTAACCGCCTTGATTATCTTAGAAAAGCAAATATTCAGAAGGGTCAAAAGGTATTGATCTATGGAGCTTCCGGCAGTGTTGGTACTTATGCAGTACAGCTTGCCAAACACTTTGGGGCAGAAGTTACAGGAGTATGCAGTACTGCGAATCTGGAAATGGTGAAATCGCTGGGAGCCGATAAGCTTATCGATTACACGCAAGAAGATTTTACACAAAGCAATGATACTTATGATGTTATTTTTGATGCAGTAGGCAAGATTGCATCTTCAAAACGGAAAAAATCCCTGACGAAGTCTGGAATCTATCTGAACGTTCTTTCTTTGTCAGGCAATTTTAAATTAAAGGTTGAAGACCTGATCTTTCTCAAAGAACTCTGCGAGGCAGGAAAGCTAAGATCAGTAATAGACAGACGCTACCCTATGGAACAAATAGTAGAGGCTCACAGGTATGTTGATAAAGGACACAAAAAAGGAAATGTGGTTATTACTGTATAATATTCATATAATCTGATAAATAGGTTGTATTGACCCCCTTTCGCCGGAAACAATTCATCACATCTCGCTACATTAGGCAGGAAAAGAAAAGCCGCTCCAAAATGAGCGGCTTTTCTTTGGGATGCGATATTAGAGCCTGATTTGAATTGTTATTCCTTTGCCCAGGCTCTTGCAGCTTCTGTTTCCAAATCACTGTAATTCTCTTTTCCTGTACTGACTTTTACAAAGGAAATTGTACCTCCTTTAAATTCACCGGGTGATTTATACTGTTTGCTTACCGGGTCTCCGCTGTCAAAACCAACACAAAGGCCATCGCCAACCAGGGTAAATTTACCTACCTGTGCTGTCATCGGACCTGTTGCAACTGCTTTGTCGTTTACATACAGTTTTGCGGTTCCTATTGATTCCTGATGCTCACCGGCTTTTTCTTTGGTAAACTCCATACCAACCGTATATTTGCCGGGTTTAAGTGCAGCAGATACCAATTGTTGTTCTTTAATACCAAGGAAATTATAGACATAATACAATTTATGGTCTTTAATGAACAGGCTATGTCCGCCAAAACGTGAACCATGGGCAAAAATTACTCCTGATGCATTGGCATCTGTAATATCAACATTGGCTAATATCTTGAACGATTTACCTCTTATATTTACAGCAACTGCTTCAGGTACTGCACTTGTATGCGGATAATAAGGTAACTATCCCGTGTCGCTTCTTCAGCCGGACGCTCAATATTGATCAGTTGCAGAGTTGTACGGTCATCGAGCGGTAATGCCTGATTTTTATTGGCTTCTTCTAACCAAAGCTTTTTCAATGCTTCCAGTTTTTCAGGATATTGTTTGGCCAGATCATTCGATTCGGAACGGTCAACATCTACATGATACAGTTCCCATTTATCCTTATCGAAATTACCCTTATCAGTCAGCGGTGCATGCACAGCAACTGCTTTCCAGCCATCCTGCCATATGGCACGGGTACCCAGCATAGTATAATACTGAACATGTTTCTGGGTGGGATCATCCGGTTTGGCATCAAATGAATATTTCATCGAAACACCTGATAGCGGATATTGTTCCACACCTTTGTACACTTTTGGCATTTCAAGTCCGCAGATTTCGAGAATGGTAGGAACGATATCCACTGCATGGTGATACTGGTTACGAATTTCGCCACGGGCTTTGATTCCTTTTGGCCAGGAAATGATCAACGGATCAGCTGTACCACCTGAATAATTTGAATAGCGTTTGAACATTTTAAAAGGAGTAGAAAAAGCAGCTGCCCATCCTGTCGGATAATGCTCATAGGTGTTTGGTCCACCCAATTCATCAATCAGCTTCATGTTCTCGGCCAAATCATCCGGGATAACCATTAAAGAATTTATTTTCATTTACCGAACCGTTGGGTGTACCTTCTCCGGAAGCTCCGTTATCAGCAGCATACAAAATAATCGTATTGTCATACTGTCCGGTTGCTTTCAGATGATCAATAATGCGGCCAATCTGCACATCGGTATATTCAGAGAAAGCGGCATATACTTCACATAAACGGGAGAATAATTTCTTTTCATCTGCATTAAGGCTATCCCATGGACGTACAAAATCTGCAGGATTTGCCAGATCGGCCGGCATCGGATTAAATTCAGTCAGTTTTGTATCCTTTGGTAAAATGCCTTTTTCAATCATGCGGGGCAATACCCATTTACGATAGGCATCATATCCATCATCAAATTTTCCTTTGTACTTGGCAATATAATCCTGATGGTGCCTGGTGCGGAGCATGATTGGCTCCGGGACAATACCACATAAACCAGGGCTTGGAAGGATTGGCTGATTTCTGATCAGCGATCATCTTGATGGCCTGGTCAGCAAGATCTTTTGAAAGATGATAACCTTGTTCAGGACCGTAAGGCTGCTCAATGGCATGATTGTCTTCAGTCAGGTCGGGATAAAACTGATTGGTTTCTCCACCAATAAAACCATAAAAACGGTCGTAGCCCTGTTGAAGCGGCCATTGACTTTTATTGGCACCTGCAGAGAGATCGGTTTCCGGAACATTGTGGTCTTTTCCAAGCCAGAAAGTGCTCCATCCGTTATCCTGTAATATCTGAGCCATGGTAGCGGTCTGTGCTGGCAACTGGCAACTGTATCCCGGAAATCCATTGGCACCTTCGGTAATAACTCCCATTCCATTCAGGTTATGGTTACGGCCTGTATTGATACAGGAACGGGTAGGTGAACAAAGGGCAACCGTATGCCATTGGGTATAAGTCAACCCATCGGCAGCCAATCTATCAAGGGTTGGCATACTTATTCTTCCTCCGTAGGGCGACCATGCAGCAAGCCCGGTGTCATCATAAAGGATAAACAGGATATTCGGTGATCCTGCAGGCGCTTTTTTTCGAATGTAAGGTGCCCAGTCGGGCTTTTGAATCACGAACATCGAGTTTAATTAACGCCATTAAATTTTTTTGAATTTTCAGCAGTCTGTCCTTCTTTTTGTGGTGACTGCTGACAGCCAAAAACAAGGAATAGTGCTAAACTCCCAAATAATGCGTTTCGGATTGGTTTGTTCATGTAGTTAATTTTAAGTTGTTTCGATAAATAATAAAATACAAATATATCCTTTATTTTTTGAACAATTTGTGTTCCTGATTGCTTATCAATTTGCAGATTAGCAATCAAAGATGAAATGATCTCTGAATATCTGACCTATTCTTCAGAGGGCGTATTTTTGCCTGTGAAAGGCACTTAAGGCTTTCGACGGAAAAAATAAATTAAGCAAACTGGTCAGTACAACATTCTTGCCCGGATTGTTCCTTCGATGGATTTCAGTTCTTTTAAAACACTTACACTCAGGTCGCTGTCGGTATCGATGATGACATATCCAATCTCGGGATCGGTTTGAAGGTATTCCGCAGCGATGTTGATTCCCTTGGAAGTGAACAGGTAGTTCACTTCTTTCAGCATCCCGGGAACATTATTATGGATGTGCAGGAACCGCTGCACATCAAGATTGGGCTGAAGGCTGATCTGTACGAAGTTTGTTGCCCCTATTGTGGAACCTGTATCGCTGTAATTAACCAGTTTCTCTGCCACCTCAATACCGATATTTTCCTGGGCTTCCAGTGTACTGCCTCCGACATGGGGCGAGAGTATAACATTGTCAAACTGCTGTAGTTCGGAAATAAACGCATCGCTGTTCGCAACGGGCTCCTGCGGAAATACGTCCAGCGCAGCACCCAGTATGTGTCGTGATTTCAGCGCATCAGCCAGTGCAGGAATATCCACCACACTGCCCCTCGATGCATTCACCAGGTACGATCCCCGTCGCATCATCGACAATTCCCGTTCGCCGATCATATTCCGGGTCAGCGGCGTTTCGGGAACATGCAGCGTAACCATATGGGCAATCCCCAGCAGCTTTTCCAGGGAACTGCAGGCAATGGCTTTCCCAAGACTGAGCTTTTTTTCGATGTCGTAATAATACACGTTCATACCCATGGCTTCGGCCATAACCGAGACCTGAGAACCGATATGACCATAGCCAATTATCCCGAGGTTTTTACCCCTGACTTCATAGGAGTGGCTGGCTGATTTCAGCCATTTGCCCTGGTGGGCCGCGGCATTTTTTGCAGGAATATCGCGCATCAAAAGAATACACTCGGAGATGACCAGTTCGGCAACCGAACGTGTGTTCGAAAACGGGGCATTGAATACGGGTATTCCCATCATTTTTGCTGCAAATCCATCAACCTGGTTTGTACCAATGCTGAAACATCCGATCGCAAACAGTTTGTCTGCATGGCTCAGCGCTGCTTTATCGAGCGATGTACGGGAACGGATACCTATAATATTGGCACTCCTGATGTGGTCATGGAGTTCATCAGCTTCAAGAGCATCAGGCAACAATTGTACGTTGGTATAACCGTTTGCCATGAAATATTCCACAGCACTTTTATGGATACCTTCCAGCAACAGTATTTTGATCTTCTCTTTTTGAAGGGAATGTTTTTTTGACATGGGAATAGCTGTAAATTAAGATTAGGTTTCCACAATGAATTGTATCTGTATCCTCGGAAATCTCAAAAATAATGGAATTTTTAATTTTATGGGTTGAAACTGATAATCTTTGGGCGTTGAAAACAGAGGGAGTGGGCGGGATATCCCCTTATTTTCCAACTGCAATCATATAATGCTGGGTTCTGAAGATCATCAAACCTTTGGCAATGGCTGGTGATGTCATGCATACATCCTCAAGCGATGAAGTATTCAGCAATTTGAAATCCTTCCCTGTCTGAACAATGTACACTGTACCCTCATCATCGGAAATATAAAGTTTGTGGTCGGCAATTACAGGAGAGGCAGTGAAGCTATTGGCAACACCCAGCTTGTTTCGATAGATTCTCTGGCCAGTCAGGGCATCAAAACAGGAAATACTTCCATTCCATTCGCAACTGTATAAAAGCCCTTCGTACAGGATCATGGTCTGCATATACGAACCAGCCCTTGGCAAACTCCAGGCAACAAAATCATTCGAAACCTGGTTTTCAGCAAGTGTAATGTCGCCAACGGCCTCCTTTTTTACGGCAAATATGGGTGATTGCCTGCCATGTGCACTGTTGAAGTAAATCAGATTTTCCCCTATCACGGGAGTAGGGATTGGAATATCGCCGCCTCCGGACATATTCCAGATTTCTTTTCCCGTCTCGAAGTCATATCCTCCCATATGTTTGAATCCGTTCACCACAACCACAGGCCGACCCTCTTTTAAATAGATATTCGGAGTTGCCCATCCCGGGTAATCATTTCTTTCCACTTTCCATAATTCATTTCCGGTTTCCGCGTCCAGAACAGCAAGGAATGAGTTTTCAAGTACATCACATTGCACAATTACCCTGTTCTGGTATAAAACCGGTGAGCTGGCAAATTCCCATTCCGCAGAGGGTGCAGAAAAGAAAGCTGACCGGAGAATTCCAAAATCCCTTTTCCAAATCAGCCGTCCATCCATATCATAACAATATAACCCTTCTGATCCGAAAAAGGCAATCACATGCCTGCCATCCGCAGTCACCGTGCAATTGGCATGGGTCGATTTAGGATGACGCCTGATCTTCGGGACACCGGTATGCGCAGTTTTTTCCCAAATTAACCTGCCACTGTTTCTATCAAAACAAAAAATTTTCCATTGATGTTCTGCATTGTCGCCAACCGATTCCACATCCCCAAAAATGCCTGTTTTTAACCCGCTGCTATCGGTCCTGCTGATTGCCGAGGTAATAAAAACTTTGTTTCCCCATATTACCGGACAGGAAAGTCCAAGGCCCGGAATCTCAACCACCCATTTCACGTTTTTTTTCTCTTTTACATTCCAATTCTCAGGCAGATCGGCATTCTCAAACACACCACTGGCCAATGTACCTCTGAAACCCGCCCATTGCTGCCCGGATTCATCCCTGGTTGCCACAAGCTGACCCGTTGAATCAAAAGAATGCATCAAAAAGATGAATGCCAGGATGAAATGCAGCCTGAATATCCGCCCTGCTTTAAAGGGCTGGTAAACTAATGCTTCCATTATGTAAAGTTATAAATGAGTAGTTGCCTGTCGTTGGTGAACTATCTATAAAAATACAGCATTAGCCATTCAATATCAAGCCTGGTTATCACTTTTCAGGATAGATTCTGATAGGTCGCTGGCTTACCCAATTATATTGCAATATGGTAAAGCGAGTCCATCAGGTTTGCTTCCAGTTTCATGCTGTTCCCGTTATTCAGGAGGGGACGCCATTGATAGGGATGCATTAAAAACTCATACCTGCCGGGCACAATGGAATCAGGATTGTCCATCCATGCAGGCAAAGTATTATCAGACAGATAGTTAAGCCTTCTAAGAATCTTTGTATTATAGGTATCATATTGATAGAGACCGGAATGCAGAAGGACATCCTGGTCAAGCAAATAGGCATTATTTAATACTTTGTTCATGGCCGTTGCGGAACCATGCGCTGAATATCCCTGCTACCTGAAGGCCGGTCTGTTTTGTCCATTCATTGTTGAATTTGGACAGCAATTCCACCATGGACTTATTAATATCATTTATGTTAAATACATCCCTGCCTTTGATTTTAATGCTTCGTCCTGTTTTTCCTATTTCCCATTCATAATTGCGGGAAAACAGGTTTTTAAGCGTATCTACCGGGTATTTTGCCCAGTAGGGATGCTTACTTGAAATATAAAGATCGATCGGAGAAATATGGGGTTGAATATCCACATGGCATGAATCCATATAGTGGAAAAATGTCATGTACTTGTTTTCGATGGAAGGGCCATCCTGTGACAGGTCGACAGGATCATCCAAAAGGATATAAAAAGTGGAATGCCCCGGGCCAATTACTTTCTCTTCAACTTCATAGGTAGCGTATGCATAATTAATATCGCGACTGTGTATGTCATGACGAATGACAATCAGTTTTTTGGGCAAATGAGAAGTATCGGCTTCCAGATATGTTCTGAAGTCATAAAAAACATATCCTTCCTTTTTCATTTGTTCAAGAAAATTATAGTACCTCGACAATTCGCGAATTTCCAGGGAGTCCAGCGTTGATTTCATCTTCATGCTGGCAGCATGATCCATTTTCTCCATTGGTTCCTTTTCACATTGAAAAGCCAATAGGACACTTAAAAATACCAGGCCGGATATTACCGGGTTTATACCTGTTTTTGTCTTCAATTTGATCATAGGTCGTTGGATAAATTGTAAGTATTTATCACTTTTGGTTTATTCCGACGAATTACCTGACAATATAAATGCCAGAATGTTGAAATAGGTTCAATGCATTAAGACTCTTTAACAAAAGATTTGTTAAAATCTTTTTCGAAGCTGATTTTGGGGTTGTTTTTAGCCTTTTTCTACATTTTAAGCTTCAGGGATAACCGTGTTAGCGGTTTATTTACTTTCAGCGTGGTGAGAACGACTGCAAGGGTCATGCAGCCGCCAAAAATTACGGAAGGGACCAGGCCCATCAATTTGGCGGCAACACCCGATTCAAATGCGCCCAGCTCATTGGATGAACCAATGAATATACTGTTCACCGAGGCCACCCGTCCCCGCATATGATCGGGTGTAAATAACTGCAGGATAGTACCCCTGATGACAACGCTGACGTTATCGAATGCCCCGCTCAGTATAAGAATAATTGCTGACAGAAGAAAACTTTTGGAAAGTGCAAAACCGATCATGCACAAGACCAAATCCGGTGATCGCAGTGAAAAGGATCTTTCCAGTCTCCTTTACCGGCGGACGAAACATCAGGATGATGGCCATTAAGGTGGCTCCGGCAGCAGGACAGGCCCGGAGAATTCCCAGGCCCTGCGGTCCGGTTTTTAAAATGTCGGAAGCAAAAACCGGAAGCATGGCTACTGCCCCTCCGAATAAAACGGCAAACATATCGAGGGCAAATGCCCCAAGAAGTTCCGGTGTTTTAAAGACGAAATCGATCCCTGACCGTATGCGGGTAAATATTCCCTCCCCGGCATCCACAGTTTCGTGCCTGGAAATTTTCACAAACAGGATCATGACAAAGGAGAAGCCATAGAATGCAAGCACAATTGAATAGGCAGGAATAATACCCAGGTAACCATAAATCAAACCACCTATAGCAGGGCCCAGCATGGCTGCCATCTGCCAGTTTGCACTATTCCACGTGGCTGCATTCGCATAGAGATTTCTCGGTATAAGCTGACCCAGCATGGCTACCAGCGTGGGGGACATAATGCCCCTGGACAGACCCGTCAGGAATATGGCGATAAATATCGGATAAACCCCAAACCGCGATGAAAAATATTCTATGTTGATACTGTAAACAAGCAGCGAAATTGCACCCGCAACCAGGATCATAATGGTGAAAGCTGCAATCTTTTTACGGTTCCAGATATCGATGTAGTGCCCTGCAAAAAGAGATATTCCAACCTGGGGGATTACTTCAGTAAGTCCGATAAATCCCAGCCACAAAACGTTATGTGTGATATCATAAATCTGCCAGCCTACAATAACTGACTGCATGAGCGTACCCATTGTGAGGAATATGCGCAATAACAGGTACAGCCTGAAATCCTTAACATGCAATACCGCAAAAGCTTCTCGTGACAGCAACTTTTTCATATCATGACTTAACCGGCGCAAAGGTAATCGCCGGATTTATAATTTTTCGTCAAAAAAATCAAATTTTACTTGACATATAAGATTCTTATATATTATATTTGCATATATAAGATTGAAGTATATTAAACAAATTTAAATATGATAACTACTGAATTACTCAAGGGATCTTTAAAATCAATCGTACTGAAATTACTGGCTGAAAACGGGAGAATGTATGGTTATGATATCACCCGTAAGGTAGAAGAGCTGACGGCAGGAAAAATCAAACTGACCTATGGTGCGCTATATCCTGTGCTTCACAAGCTCGAAGTGGATGGTGCAGTTGTTACCGAAGCGGAAAATTTTAACAACCGCACAAGGATCTATTATAAACTAACGCCAAAGGGTAACAGCTTTGCCATTGAAAAAATCAGGGAACTGGAGGAATACCTCGAAGTCATGGGTTTGCTTTTAAAACCCAATCCTGATCCTGGTATAGCCTGATCCTGCGGTATCAGTATTATTATGTTTTCAAATTATCCTTTTCCAGCATGGATTTCAGATTAAGTGTATCAAATATCGAGTTCCTAAAAAAGGAGATAGGTAAATCCGGACTTACCTATTCTCATTTGATGGATGAACTGATAGATCATGTATGTTGCGATGTCGAATTTGAAATGAGCAATGGTTTACCTTTCGCAAAGGCCTACGAAGCGGTAAAAAATAAAATTGGCATTGAAGGTTTAGAGCGCATACAGCATGAAACCCTTTATTTAATTGACAAAAAGTATCGCATTATGAAAAACACAATGAAAATTTCAGGCTTGATAGCCCCTGTTTTGCTGGCCTTTGGTGCGCTTTTTAAAATTCAACACTGGCCGTTGGCCGGCATTTTGCTTGTACCCGGCTTCTTCCTGCTCTCCTTTATCTTTTTACCAAGTGCAATTTATGTTAGTTATAAGGAAGTAAGCAACCGCACTAGAAAGTGGACCCATTTCACCGGTTTTTTAGGAACATTCTTCATTTCAATCGGTTTTTTATTTAAAATACAGCACTGGCCTTTCGCAGGGATTGTATTTGCAATCGGTATCCTGTTGATCTGCCTTGTCTTTTTACCCATGGCATTGAATAACAGGCTGAAAGATCAAAATGATCCGGTCCCGAAGTTTATATACCTCATTGCTTTTTCAGGCTTTATAATTTACCTGGCAGCCGTGCTTTTTAAGATTATGGACTGGCCGTTTGCAAAAGGATTTTTATTTGCAGGGTGCGTTTTACTTGTGTTTATTGCCTTTCCATTATATGTATATCATATGTATAAGGACTTTAACCATGTTTCAAAGGGCTTCCTGTTTGTTGTTATTGTACTTGTGTGGTTTGTGATTCCAACAACCCTGATTTCGCTCAATTTATCCAGGGATGTTCTCCGCAATGCGTATGAACTAAACCAATCGATGACCGAAGACCTTGAATTCATCCAGGAAAGCAATGCTGCAGCCATCACAGGTATGAAAGACAATGCCCGGGCAATCGGAATAGCACAGCATGCCGATGAACTCATGGCATTCCTGGAGGCTAAGAAAAATGAAAATAAAAAGCAATGAGATGCCCGAAGGTATTGAAACGGAGAAGCTGGCAGACATGATGAACAAGTTTGAAAAAGTATCCCTGTCCGTATCAACTGATGCGAATTACCTTTCCATTATAAGGCAAACGCTCGCTAATCCATTAAAAACAAAAGAACCGGTACAGGAAGATCCTGCCATTTTACTGCATAATCTAACCTTTCTCCAATTGAATATCCGACTGGCAGAACAAACTGCTTTACGACAACTGCAACAGGAAGAAAAGGTCACACCCCGGGCATTGAATCAATAAATAATAACGAATATGAAAAACAAAATATATTATCTTGGAACCTTGTCAGGCATGGTAACTGCTTGCGGCTGCCTGTTCAAAATAATGCACTGGCCCGCTGCCGGAATAATAATTGTAACCGGATTGATTAGCCTGTCTCTTGTCTTTCTTCCCCTTGCTGTTGGAAATATGGTTAAGTCCGAACAGGTTAAAAAGCTAAGGAACTTTTATATACTGTTTGCTATCGTGATGGCATTTAATTTCATAGCGGCAATGTTTAAGGTCATGCACTGGCCGGGTGCCGAAAAATTCCTTATGATCAGCATCCCTTTACCTTTTGTTGTTTTATTGCCGGCCTATTTACTGTCGAATCCTCCGGAGAAGGAGATTAATTATAAAAACCTTGTGGCGATGATGTTCTTCTTTGCTTATTTGGCTGCGATTACAGGTTTTCTGGCAATAGGGATTTCAAAAAATGTTATGGACGGTTTCGTCAGATCGGCAATCAATATAGAAAACAAAACGATGGCATTGAAAGAAAACACCAGGCTGGTGTCGGGGTTTTCGGATTTAAACAATCCTGTAAATAATGAGGCCGAAAAACTCTGCATCAGGATTAATGAATTAAAGCGGATGGTTCGGCAAAAGAAACTGGAAGATCCGACCACAGAGTCAAATACAACTTTAGATGCAAGACTGGTGATTGATACCCGTTATCTGACAGATCTTAAAAATGAAATCAGCAGTTTCAAAGCTCTTGTACAGAAGCAATATGGTGCGGATAGCCGGATGTACAGGTATGTTGATAATGCTTTTGAGATTTATGGTGATGCTTCGGATAATGTGCCCTGGGAGGATGTATGGATGAGTGATCATATTATTGCATCTGCAATAGAAAGTTTGAATTTGCTGGAGTTTAAGGTGAGATTGGTTGGAATGGAGAGTTACTATTTTTTGAAAAAATAAATTCCTGGTTAATATCCCTGGTTTTGCCGATAGAAAAAGAGCATTAACTTTAACCGAAATCTGCCGATCTATCGAGCAAAACCAGAAAATTATTCTCTATGATACCTTACAGGATTTCTTTTTTCATTTTACTTTCAATTCTGACCGCTTCTTTAGGAATTCAACCGGTTAAATCGCAGCAAATCAACTGGACGCATTTCCGCGGAACCAATCTGAATGGTATTTCAGAAGATCACAATGTGCCAGTCACCTGGAACGATTCAACCAATATTATCTGGAAAACAGGTATTCAGGGCAAAGGATGGTCGTCTCCCGTTGTATTTGGTGACCAGGTCTGGGTAACCTCTGCAAGTGAGGACGGAAAACAAATGGCCGGAATCTGTCTCGACTTTAACTCGGGAAAGTTGATCTATAATATTAACCTGTTTCAGCCCGATTCCACTTACCCGAAACATTCGATCAACACCTATGCAACGCCCACGCCTTGCATTGAAGACGGATTTGTTTACCTGAATTTCGGAACATACGGCACGGCCTGTGTAGATACCAGGAACGGGAAAGTGGTTTGGAAAAGAACCGATTTGAATTGTGACCATGTTCAGGGCCCGGGTTCTTCCCCTATCCTGTATAAAAATCTGATCATTCTGCATATCGAGGGAGTTGATGTTCAATACCTGGTTGCACTAAATAAACAGACCGGCGAAACGGTGTGGAAGACAGAGCGCCCGGCTAAACTCTATGAACCCCTGGCTCCGATTGGCAGAAAAGGCTTATATCACCCCGATTATAATGAACGTGAATGGTTTGGACTTATTAATATCGAACGGTGCCGCGGTTTGTATAGCCTACAATCCCTTAACGGGACAAGAAGTCTGGAGGATTGTAGAGGGTGAGGACTCCACCATTGCCATGCCTTTTTCTGAAGACGGGATCGTTTATTTTTATACAAGTTTCGTTACCGACCCGGATGGCGAAAAATACGCCGAATTGCTGGCTGTAAATCCTGAAGGAAAAGGCGATGTTACCGGAACCAATGTACTCTGGCGGCTTAAATTTCCTGTTTTGCAATTGCTTACGCCACTGATTAAAGAGGGTCTGATTTATACAATCGACACTAAAAATATGCTTTATTGCCTGGATGCCAAATCCGGCGCGGAAGTATATTCCAAAAAGTTGAAGCAGAAATACAATTCATCTCCGGTTTTTGCCGGAGGAAATATTTATTTTACCTCTGTAAAAGGTGAAACGATGGTCCTCAAAGCGGGAAATCAACTTCAGATTTTGGCTGAAAACAAATTACCGGGTGAGGTTTATGCCACTCCGGCCTTTCTTCGCAATTCAATCCTGCTGCGAACCGATAGCCAGTTGTACCGGATTGGAATGAAATAGCTGACAGCCGGGGATCAATTAACATAAATACGATGAAAATTATAAGCAGGATTTTTCTGGTAGTATTTACTCTTTTTATTTCAGGGGGCCTATTTGCTCAGCAGGGTAAAAATAACGCTGCGATCGTGACAAAGGACAAATTGACTCCTTTAATGCCAAATTCAATTAAAATAGATGGCTATATAGGTGAAAAAATTGATCAGTGTATTCAGAATCGTCTCATGGTTCAGAATGTGGAAAGCCTGCTGGATATCTTCAGAGTTCGGGAAAAGGATAATTTAGGTTTTAACGGTGAGTTTTTTGGCAAGTGGTCTGCAGCGGCAGCGCTAAGTATCCGGTATCAACCCAATCAGGCATTACAGGAAGAAATAGACAAAGCTGTGGGTGATCTGGTTAAAACGCAATCATCAGACGGATATATAACTACCTATAAAAAGGGGGATGAGTTCCAGATGTGGGATGTTTGGAACCAGAAATATGTATTACTTGGTCTGATAGCGCAATATGACCTATCCGGAAAAAAGGAATACCTGAATGCTGCCGTTAAAAGTGCGGATCATCTTATGAGTTGCCTGGGTCCGGGTAAAATAAGTCTGGAAGAATATGGTCACCCTGCTCATAAAGGCGGTTGCAATTATTCAATCCTCGAACCGATTGTATTATTATATGAACGGACTGGTGAAAAGCGATACCTTGACTATGCAAATTATATTGTAGACTCCTGGAGCAAACCCAGTAAGTATACAAAAAATGGAGTTCATTTTATTGAGGATATAGAAAACGGTGTTCCCTTAGTAGAGTCAGAGGTAATCCATGCCTACACATTGATGTCCAACTTCGAAGGCTTGTGCGAATTATATCGTGCAACAGGCAATACCCGTTACCTCAAGGCAAGTGAAACGCTTGGGAATAAAATAATAAAGGATGAACTAATGATTAATGGTTCGGTTTCCAATCATGAGTCATGGTATAACGGTGCAATGGAACAAACCGAGATGCTGGAGACTCCGCAGGAAACATGTGCAACAGTCACCTGGATGAAACTTTGCTACCAGCTTTTGCGGTTAACAGGTGATTCAAAATGGGCCGATCAACTTGAGATTTCCCTTTACAATGCCTTATTGGGGGCTATGATGCCTAAAGGTGAATGGTGGGCTTACAATTCCCCGTTAAATGGGGAGCGGGTTCCAAGCTCGCTGCAGGGTTCTGATCTAAGCTGCTGCGTTTCAAGTGGTCCAAGGGGATTACTGATCACTCCCGCATGGGCCGTCATGAATGGTTTAAATAACGAACCGGTTATCAATTTATATAGTGCCGGAACTGCTTCATTTAAACTTCCCAATGGGGTGAATGTATCTATTATTCAGCAAACGGATTATCCTGTTAATAACCTGATCAGTCTGAATATTCAACCTGAAAATACCACTTCATTTGTATTAAAACTGAGAATACCCGAATGGAGCAAACAATCCGTTCTTAAAGTGAACGGCGAAACAATTTCGTGCAAACCCGGGTCTTATGCAAGTATTAATCGTACCTGGAAGAAAAATGATAAAGTTACCCTTGAACTTGATTTTAGGGGAAGGATTATCCGTGCACCGAGTGGTGCTCCGCAACAGGCAATCATGAGAGGCCCGGTATTATTGGCAATGGACAGTCGCCTGGTTCAGGAACAGGATAGTACAGTTTGGTTAATTTCGCAGCCTTATAAATATGAAACCTATATTCCGGAAAATGGAAAAGGCTTTATTTCACAAAAGTATAATTTTCCGCCAGCAGGTGAGGATGGATATATAGATCTTAAACCGGTCGCATCTCCGGATAAAAATATAAGGATGGCTTTTGATGTTTCTTTTATTGTTCGTCCCTGGCATTTTTTCCTTCATCATGAGAAGCATATCATTATGTGTGATTTTGCATCTGCCGGGAATGAATGGAGTAGTAGTAATTTGTTCAGGGTATGGCTTCCTCAACCCTTGTTTATGGGGAATATGTATTCATGGGGTGCCGGAAAAGTGCTCTCACTTCCAGTTCCAAGATGTACTGTTCCGTCTTATATATTGAAAGCGATGGAAGACAAATGATGGAAGAATGTGGCATGAAATATCATTCTTCATTAATCCTTTACACAACGGACTGAAAATCCGTATTTTTTATTGTAGATGCCTCTGGAAATATCTTTATAATTGTACCCCATTCCCCTGAAATAGTCATTATCTGAGGTGGCCTTGGTAGAACTCCACAAATTACTGCTTTGTCCGATTTCGAAGAATTCTCCGTTCATATGCCGGTACCCCCCTGGAATTGCTGTGAAACCAGATTCATTGGTAGCCCCTGTATTGGGTACTGCCCAATGGGTTGTTCCTTTTTCTTTGAGTTTTCCTCCGGCTACACTGTCACCTCCCAGATAGGATATAAGGATAGTCCAATCCTCATCGCTGGCTATATGCCAGCCAACAGGCGCAAGTTTACCGCTATTTACAGCATTCCAGTTATACAAAGCTCCATAGGCGTTTTTATAGGAAATACTGTCATTATCATACCAACAAAATCCGCCGGAGCTTAAATTTCCCCATTCCGAATTATCTGTTACAAGGGGTATGGAAGTTCCATCATTGTACCTGGTTGATTTCAGGTTTTCACTCGTCCACACCTGATTACCAATTCTAACAATATGGTAGACATTGCCTTCAATGTCTTTAACCGTGTTATTATCTGCTGAATCTTTCTTACAACTGACCGTGACAAAGGATACCACCAGCAATAAACAAAATAGCGTTTTCATAGGCTTGTGAATTAAAGGTGGATAAAAATATCATAGGCACTTCAATTAATATCAGGTTAATTATATTAACACCAGACCATTGGTTTTGTTTTAACACACCCTCCCAGGTTTATAATTATGATTAATATTTATCCGACAATCCGGGACTTTTCTCAAATCTTTTTGAATACTTGGCTGTTTTACTTTTTTAGAGAATATGAATGTTTTTGGAAATCATGAAAAAAATTTCAATAAAATGAAAAATAAAAAGGCTATTTCAATCCTGGTTGCAATTTGTTTCCTTGCAATAATTTTCATTGGCGGATGTACAAAAAACACCGATAGTACATATTCAAATGTCCTGGTTTTAGGAAATAGCATTACAAAGCATCCTGTTACAAGTTATTGGTGGGGTGAATGGGGAATGGCAGCATCAACAAAGGAGAATGATTTTGTTCATAAGCTGGAAAAAATGTTGCGGACTACAAATCCAAATTGTACTGTTGAAGGTTATCAAATCTGGGATTGGGAATTGAATCATACTACTTACGATAAATCGAAGCTTGATACATTTTTTATAAGCAAGCCAAATCTGGTAATTATCAGACTTGGAGAAAATGTTGAAAATCTGACCAATTTTGATGTATCACTTCAAGACCTGGTTGATTATATTAAGGGGAAAGTTCCTGACGCAAGGATAATAATTACAGGGGTATTCTGGACATTTGCGGCAAAAGATTCAATATTTAGTGCAGTAGCAAGGTCGAATAATTTAACTTTTGTAGAATTATCATCTTTAAATATTGCAGCAAACAAGGCATTTATGGGGGCTACAGTTTATGATGCCATGGGGAATACTCATTATATTGATAATCAATTAGTTGCTGATCATCCAAACGATATAGGAATGACAGCAATAGCAAATGCCATTTTTAGGGCGATCAAGGACAATAATAGTTTACAGAAATGATTGGTTCTATTTTACAAACTTCAGGGTGATATTTTGGTTTTTACCTTTGAGCAAAAGAATATAAACCCCGCCGGATAAGCCGGAGGTATTAATGTCGAACTTCTGGTTTGCCACCGACACCTCCTTCAATTACCCTCCCTTGTGATGAAAGAATGGAATAAGACGTAATGTTATTTCCGGAAGTATTTACACGAAGCGTTTCCTTCACCGGATTAGGCCACAGGCTTATCTCACCGGTCATGGCGTTATTTATACCGGTCGGAGATATTACAGTTACAGAAAATGTTTTGGAACGGATACCAACAGGTTCAGGCCATCGTCAGTTAAAGTGACCGTTATGTTGGCAGTACCAGTCATATCAGTAACCGGTGTAAAAGTTAATGTACCGGTGGAATTACCGTTTACATAACTAACTTCCGGATGTGGAATCAGTCCTGTATCGCTACTGGACGCTTCTATCACAATGTTCTGACCGAAACCAACTCCATCACTTATACCGCTAAGTTGTACGGATTTGCTCCCCGGAATTCTCGTCGATAACCATATTAGCAATATTATCGATGGTTGGTACGGGATTGGTTACATTTCCGGTAAGAGTGGTCACGCTGGAAGGAGGAAGGATAATGAGGCCATCTTCGGCTACCATAGCCCCTTTTTCGCAATTGCGACCGTTGGATGTTGTATACGATTCCCATGTTGTGGGAAGGCCAGCGCCCTTAATTTCTACAGTTTGCGCCTGGGTGGTATTGTTAAACAGGATAACCGATACCGTATTGGCATTGTTGTCTTTAAAGGCCAATGCGGGTATCCCGGCTGAAGTCGCAGCGACACGAATGGCCCCGGGGCGGATGAATTTATAAAATTGCTTCGAAACAAAATACCTGGCTGACGGACGGTTGCTCACTACAAGACCATAGGCGGCATTACTCAGGTCAACTGAAAAACTCCAGAATACCCAGGCGCTTGTATTCCCGCATCCGAGTGCATTAAAAATATTGCCAGCCAGCGTCATGGCGCCATTCCAGTCATCGGAATGACCCGAAGTTTCTGTCATCCAGGTTTTATAATGGCTGTCTCCAGCCTGGGCCCAGTCATAAATATCCTGCCAGGTATCGCAACCTGCTCCTCCCACACTTGCCCCGTCGGCATCGTAATTATGGATGGCCACTATATCGGCATACCCTTCGGCCACCGGGTCGGCTTTTACTGCATTTATATAATAACTGATGGAATTCTGGGCCGGAAGCGCCTCTGCCCAGTATAATTTAACTTCGCCAAGTCCTTCGGCATCAAGACGGGCCCCTACAACTTTTATGATATCCCTGAACTCGGCTTCGTTTACCTGGCACGAAGGATAGGGTTCATTAAACTGGGGTTCGTTCTGTAAACCAACAGCATAAATATCCTTTGCCGGTTTCGCGTTTTACAATCCGGATAAGGGCCACAATCTCTTCGGCATATTCCTCGTAATAACGGGGGTCGAGTTTATTATTCACGGACCAGGATTCTACCCCGTTTTCCCATTTATTGAACTTCATCCAGCCGGCAGGGCTCCAGACTGTAAGGATGAATTTATCCACAAAGGGTGCAATCCGGCGCATATTCGACAGGGAAAGCGCATCGGGATTGAACCCGTCAAGATTGAGAATATAGGGGTCGGAATTATCGTTCACTTCTTCGAAACCTCCGCCGATAAGACCAAAGCGGGCCATCGACATGCCAATATCTTTAGCCAGGCTGATTATCGTATCGGGGTCTGCCCCACCCGAACCCATAAATGCGCCAAAACCATCAATTTCCTGGTAGGTAGTGGACAGGTCGATTGTAACATCAGCTGCAGAAGCTGCTTCGAGCGCCGAAACGATTACTTTAAAGGTCTTAACAACCTTGTTGGAGCCATTGGCCATGCCTGTCACTGTAATGGTGGCAGTGCCGGTCTGGCCGGCAACAGGTGCAAAGCTTAATGTGGCCTTGCCTCCTGTAACCGGACTTGCCAGTGGATCAGGAATAAGGGATGTGTTACTGCTTACAGCATTTACAGTTACTGGATTGGCTCCGGAAGCCCCGTCGGTCAGGTTTGAAATATTTACCTCCTGAAGCGGGGCATCGGACGGTATGGCCAGATCAGGGATGACAGCCATGGTAACCGTTGGTGTCACAGCCTGGCGGTGAGCTTTGTCCCCTACCCTGAAATCGTCGAAATAAAAATGGCCGGTATACATTTCACCGGGGGCAAAATTGATCAGCAGGGCTTTAATCCTTGACATATCAAGGGGAACTCCATCCCCCTGAAGCTGATCAGTCGGGTTGGAATAATCAAAAAAGTATTCAGTGAAGGTTCCATTTACGGTTTTCCTTATTTTAGTACCCGTATTATAATGGTCGTAGGCATCCCAAAGGAAAATAAGCATATCTTTCGGGGCTTCGTCAGTTCGCATGGTTATGCTGATATACGGATTTTTGGTCATATCCAGCTCAGAAGGAATGTTGAACCACAAACCGGCCCAGACATTATTTGTCCTGGATTTATCCACCTGTATTTCCATGTACCCGTCGTGTTCGGTGCAGAGATGCGCGTTCTCTCCCGGATCACCCCAGGCAGCAGGCCATTCCGGGCCAAGAACCCCGTCGTTGAAATCATCTTCCCATCCTGCAATCGGTTTTACCCGCACCTCTACATCGAAGGTATAACTTACCGAAGCATTCCCGTTATTAGAGGCATTGCCTCCATCGTCGGTAAGGGAGACCGTAATGATTGCATTCCCGGTTTTTCCTGCAACGGGAGTGAAATGCAGCTCACCTGCCCCGGTTCCGGAAGTATAAATAACTGTCGGATCAGGAATCAGTGACGGATCAGAACTTTCGGCTGTTATGGTTATTCCCTGCGCCACCCCGTCGTCACCATCGGTAATACCCCGAAGGTATACTATCTGCTCCGGATCGTTCTCTAAAATGGACATACCGACCAATTCATTCATGGCCGGGGCATTATTTACTTCGGAATAGACCATAACATCAAACTGCATGGTTTGTGTATCCTCTCCTCCGGCTATGGTACCGCCATTATCCTGAACCGTTACGGTTACCGTTGCCTTACCAGTCTGGCCGGCAACCGGGTTCAACTGCACTGTTCCGCCAAAATCGCCAGGGGAATATACAATTGCAGGATCGGGAAGGATGTGTTGTATTGGAGCTGACCGCTGTAATGGTCAGGGTTTGACTGGCATTCGCATCGCCATCGTCAAGTCCCGAAAAAACAACATCAGTAACTGCACTCCGCTTTGGGCATTCAGGTTGTTTACCTGGTTGATTTTAGGAGCTTTATTCTCTTCCACTGTGACATTAAACTGCATAACATTATCTTCCGGGGAATTTCCGGATACAGTTACGGTAATAACAGCTGTTCCGGCCTGATTGGCAACCGGTGTGTAAACAAGAGTGCCACTTGAATTTCCGGGAACATAATTAACCACCGGATCAGGAATAAGACCGGTATTGGAACTGCTTGCTGTTATTTGATGGGATTGGCACCTGTTTTTAAATCCTCCACCCGCCAAAAAGGTACTGTAATTTCAGACGCATTTATCCCATGAAACTGATCCGGGATCCGGCTAATGGAAGGCATGGCAGGAGCATCGGTACCCATTCGGATATCGTCGATATAAATGGTGGCATTGCAACCCTGGGCACCTCCGGGGTTGCAGACAAAATTAAGGAGGTTGGCCCCGCTCAGGTCGGCTGACAGGCCAGCGGAAAAATCGAAAATATATTCGGTATACCCGTCGGAATGGATAATTTCGCGGGGATTACCGGCATTTCCGTAACTCTGGTCGGTATTGACAAAGAAGTTAATGTTGATGTCGACATCGGACTTAATCCGCATCCGGACATAAGGATTGGATGAAATATCCGTATTGGCAAAACTGAAGGAAAAGCTGCTCCAGGTAGATGTTTTATGAACGTTTACCTTTAATTCATTACCGGTATTGGTAAGGACGTAATCAGCCGAACCTGACCAGCCGGTGAGGTTCCCGTCATTAAAGTTTTCGGTAAAACCGGTTTGGCAGTATGCTACCCGGAAAAACAGCATACCACACAGGATAAGTATACTTGATTTTTTCATTTTTAATAGTTCAGACTTAACGCTTAAAGTAGGGAATTTATTGGTAGGTTTCAGAATAAAAATCCGATTTTAACATGTGAATAGATGGTCCCTATTTCAGGTGAATACATGGCATTGAACTCCATTGGCAAAACTCCCAGGTTGTAACCCAGTCCTAATGAAAAACCATTTATCCATTTCACCTGATCCTGATCAAAGGCTTTAGTTAAGGTGCTGAAATCATAGATTGCCGTATTAATTCTACCTGTCAGGAAAAGGCTGCCGCTAAAATTATATTGCAATCCCACCAGAGCTGAACTCACAGAGGTTGTCGTGATCTGTCCCTCGTTAAGTCCAGCAAATACTCATTTGCCTGTCGGATAAATTGCTGAATACCTCCCATATAAAAATCATCAAAAATAAATCCCTGCGAATTCAATGTTATGCCGGCTTGCAGATTATACAAAAAAACCAGTTTCTCGTTTAGTGGATGATACCTGGAATAATTCACCATAAAACGATAAAATTCAGGTTGTCCATCGACAATTCCCGAGGAATCAGCTGGCATTGCCTTCATTATCATAGACTTTTATCTCGGCTTTACGGTTGAATACCACGCCTGCCTCAGCCGAAAATTCATACCCCCTGGTGGGGAAATTAGGCCGGTCGGTTGTTATCGATTCTGACCTCAGGTAAGTATATAAATTTTTACTGTTTCCATCTGCCTTAAAATTATCGGCTATATCGGCGAAAATATATATCTCTGGTGATTAATACCTGCAGTCAGGCTCCAGTTGATCCCGAAAACCCGGGTATAATTCAGATCAAATCTCTTGTATGCCGCATGATACAATGAGGTTCTTTTCCCACCTTCATAAAGATTTAATGGCAGGTTTTCAGACTGATAACTAAGGTTGATATAATTGTTGGCCTTTGCCCCAAATACCTGTCTGTGTTCAACCAGATAACCTGAAATATTCGCCGGCAGCTATTTTAAACATGGTGCGCGAATTAGTCAAGCAACAGATTCCGCACTGTTAAATTTGCCAGAATTGCAGCACCGCTGTAGGAATGATAGGATAATCCCAATTTTAACTGTGTCAACAGTGATTCCTTCACCTTACATACTAATTTTGCATGTCCGGGAGTAGTAGGTTTCAATTCATAATAAACATTATCATAGTACCGGCTTGAGTATGCATTTTCGAATCCTTTGTTGATCTCGGCTGCTGAATATGCATTTCCGGGTTTTATCTGAATTTTATGCAACAGTAAGCTCATGCTTGTATTATGGATACCTTCAAAATTAATTTCATCAATAAAGATTTTTTCTGTTTTGGGTAAACGGCCTGCCGGACTGTAATCAATCGGATAGATTTTATTCAAGGAGTCTGCCAGGTGCTTAAAATAAGGATAATAGAGTTTGCCCATCTCTTTACCTATCCGCATTATATCATTCGTTGCATCAAAGCTTCCTGCACTATATTGTTCCACAGGAGGTTCGATGATCAGGTTGCAAAGTTTTTTCTCCTTAACCAGATCTTCTGCATCGCGGTACTGGGTGATCTGGTAAAACACATCCAGCATATTGTTTAGTTTGGAAATATCGGGCAAACCCTTGAACAGATTCACTCCAATAACAATATCTGCTCCCATTTCCTTGATGTCAGTTACCGGAAAATTCCGGATTATACCTCCATCAACCAGTTTGGTCGAGTCCATTTCAATGGCAGTAAACACACTTGGAATAGCCATACTCGAGCGCACGGCAGTTACTATTTCACCATCCGAAAGCACTACAGCCTTTCCATCCGACAGGTCAGTGGCAATGCATTTGAACGGGATATTGAATTTGGAAAAATCCTTGATGTCGTATACCGGCATAGAACAATTCGTTGAGGGTAAGCCAGAGTGTTTCAGATTCAATCAACCCGGTACCGATCTGGGGTTTGAAATTTTTAAGCCCGAGTTCAACAGAATACTTCCCATACTCATCCTTTTCATCAATGCTGATTTGGGAAAAATTAGGTTTATTGCTTAATATGGCATCCCAATTCAGGGTATTTGAAATTCTTTCAATTTCTTTTCCGGAATAACCTATGGCATATAATCCTCCGATTATGCTTCCCATACTTGTTCCGGTGAGGTAGTCAATTTTAAGACCGGCACTGTCAATTGCCTGTAATATGCCAATATGCGAAATACCCTTTGCGCCACCACCACTTAGTACAAGGCCTACTTTTGGACGTTGGGCCATTAAAGCATTAAAAGTCAGTATTGCCAGGAAGGAGGTTGTAAGGATACTTTTTCTGAAAGATAATTTGATTTTCATCCGGTGTGAGTTTGCTAATGGTCACAAATCTAACCAAAATTAGCAATCCGACCAGCTATATCCTTACTTCCCGGGTGGAGGCCGATGATATTCTTCAGCTTAAGCGGTAGCTTATTTTTCCAATGTAATATTCCTGAATACTATTGTGTCCTGCTTTTTATCCTCGACTGTAAGGTACAATCCATTATCCATAAAACTTAAATTTCTGAAAGTCTTAACCACTTCATTATTGCCTGAACAGGCTATGCTATCGCCGAAAGTAGTTAGTGAAATATTATGCCACGAACCTTTTCCCAATTCTATATTTTGGGCAAAATTGCCATATTCAAATCCAACACCTCCCCCGGTACCTGCATACCAGTAGCTAATTCTCCAGGAGGCTGGTCCCATCACATCAAAAACATAACCTGAAGAGGGAATATTATACATGTCAAAAATGTCCTTCGATGCGTAACAATCAATCCCGATATAATTATCCGGTCTTCCTGATGCCTGGCCTACATCATACGAAAACTTATAATTATATAAACTGTCGTTTTGTATTTTGGCCCACTTGGTAACACTGGTCTGATGACAGATTAATGCTAAATATCCCCTGTCATTTATAAACCAGTCTCCACTGCACAGGAAGTTAATATTACCCAACATTAATTCTTTGGTTGTTAATTCTTCAAAGGTTAAATGGTATTCATAGGTATGAAAATTTATGTCACCAATATATTTTATTGAAATATAAAATGTATCACTTACGTTCGAAGTCCACGTTATATATTTCCTCGGAGGATATTCCATTACATATTCTCCTTTAAACAACGTGTCTTTATTTGATTTTAACAGGTTAAAATCCATGGAGTAACCATCAGGGCCGGAAATGGAAATATTATATCTTTTGTTCTTTTCCATATAAATGCCATAGATGTGACTTAATGTATTGTTATCAAATAGTACAGTCAGATATTCATTTTGGTTTTCATCGGAGTATACCTGTTGACCCGACTTAAGATATAGGCTTTCTTCACTTAAGGCCGCTAATCCATCCTGGTCTTTATTGTCATCAGTCTTTTCTTTATTACAACTTAAAATAAAAAGAACAAGAATTAACAAAATAAAATTTATTGTTTTCATAGTGTTTGGATTTGATGTTTACCACATCTGCATTATTCTTTTTCTCTTCTCCTTATTTCTTTTACTGCATCCACCATTGCACGAAACCCATCTGTTGGAACATATTCAGGTATTGAATTTCCGCTTCCTATACCATATCCTCTGGCTTTCTTTCTAAACTCAGTACCTTTCTCCAATACCTCAAGATATACCTCATCGTATTTTTTCAGGCACAGCGTATTCAGATCAATACCGCCAAATAATCCGATTCTGTCGTTATATGACTTAATCCATTTATCAAAGGGTGCAATCTGATCTTCGTTTGAATGTTTTGCGTCAATGCCTAACGCCACAATATCTTCCATCACGTCGAAAATACAGCCGCAACTGTGCAATAAAAATTTCTTGTTTGCCGCATGAACCAGATCGATTATCCTTTTATACTGTGGCAAAATATAGTCTTTGATCGTATCCGGCGACAGCATTGTTGAAGTTTTATACCCCAGGTCGTCACCCATTCTGAAAAAAACAAAAATATCAGGATAATCCGTTATCATTTTTGACCACAACGTGACAAACAGATCTCCAATTCTCCGGAACAGATCACCAAACAGTTCATTGTCCATATATTGCATCAGGCATAATGATTCGAAACCAACCAGGTCCTGGCTTGCTTCAAAAATACCATATCCGCAACCACCATATGCTTTCATACCGTGAGGCAGCACAGCCCTGTATTGCGTCTAAATGCGGTTTGTAAGCATTCCAGAAAATGGTTGGGATTTCATCAAAAGGATATTTGTTAAAATCATCCCGTGTTTGAATAGGACCAAGCATGCCTCCGATTATAGCTCCATGTCCCGGAAATATGTCGCATATGGCTGCTTCAAAGTCGAAAGCATCATAGGTCATATCTCTCCAAAAGGTAATGATCTGCCTGTAATATTCTTCATAATCCTTTGCCTGTTTGCCTCTGTAATACGATCTCCTTTCCTGACATCTTATAAATAAAAGGCAAATCGATGTGATGTTCATAAAGAGGCAGGCGATCGGGCTTTCTGTTATAAAGGACCTGCAGAATATTATTATAATCAGGAATAAACTCAGTGCTTTTCATAGATCCTTACAAATAAGAAAGTTCTGATGTAATATATTGAACTGATAAACAATTGGTTACCTTTTGCCTTATTTCAACAATAAGTCATTTCCTGTTGTCTTTACCGAAATTTTTTCTCCCTCATTTAATTTTACGGTATAGGGTATTCCGGGAAAAAGATCAAAGCAATTGTCACTATAGTTTACCTCCCCGTTTATATCAATACAAACACCCCATACAAATACAGGGGATGTAAGAGTGGCATTATTTCCCTCTTGTTTAATGGTTATATCAGGCTTTTCAAAATGGATGTCCTTGAATTTGTTTATTAAAAGCTTATGCTGGGATACGGGAACATCGTTTTTTTTCAGGACTGCAAATGCCCCGTGATCAGAATATCCAGCCTTTTCATACGTCGCCTTATCAAACGAAGCAATGACTGTTGAGGCATTGGCAGGAAGTGAAACGTTTTTTGTTTCATCTAATACATATCCGCCTTTGGTTTCAAAAATACCATATTGCAGTTTTCCATCCCAATTGGAGGTGTTATCGTTTACTCCGTAAACATTGATTTTATTTCCTTCATCGGCAAGAACAACGGATATCGGGGCAAAGGCCCTGCGAACAGGATAATAGGCCAGTTTTTTCCGTGTGTAATAATCCACAATAGTCCAGCCATGCGTGACCGGCCAGGAGTCGTTGTACATCCAGAAAATGGCACTGGATGAGCTGAATTTGCGTCGATGGTAGTTCGTTATGTATTCAACCAGTGCTTCAGCCTGCAGCATAGCACTGGCAATGGCATAATCCTCAAAACCCAATTCTGTGTAGGATTTTCCCAACCAGAATTCGGTTGATTTGTAGGTAATGTCAGAATCGCCCCAGAAATTAACCAGATTATCATGATGATCCCACGAAAGGGAACGTATAAATTGTTCATTTTTGGGAAGAAACTGGCGCAGGGTGGCAGGAGAGCTGGCTCCCAGGAATCCGCCTTCGTTGGGAAAGCGATCGACATAATTCCTGTAAGCATAAAAGTTCATGCCATCTTTTCCCAAAGATACACTCCAGGGGTGCTGATCGCCCGTAACCGGACTGGATGGATCATCGTAATTTTCCGAATAGGGCGAACTGGGCCAATAGAGGCGGTATGGATCTTCTTTTTTTACAATTACCGGTATTAAATGATGATAGAGAATGTAATCAGGCACCACTTTACCGCGTGAATCATATCCCCAGAAGAAGGTGCCCAATTCATTTTCGTTATTTCCCGACCAGATCATCAGGGAAGGATGGTGTGCAAATTCACGAACAGCCCATGTAACCTCTTCTTTTACTGAGTTATAAAATTCAAGATTATCGCCGGGGTACTCGGCGCAGGCAAACAGGAAATCATGCCAAACCAGCAAGCCCTTTTCATCGCATAAATCCAACAGATCATTGCCTGCATATTGTCCCCCACCCCATATCCGAAGCATGTTGAAATTTGCAGCAACAGCCAGATCTACCAGTTTTTCGAGGCGCTTTTTATCAACGCTGCTATAAATCATATCCGCAGGAACCCAATTGCCGCCTTTCATGAAGATCTTGCGGTTGTTGATCTTAAAGGTGAAATAATTCCCTTCCACCGGATGAGCTGATTTATCTATTTCAATCTTTCTGAATCCTATTCTGCGCGTACCTTCATCAATAAGTTTTCCGTCCGATTTTATTTCAACCTTTACAGTATAAAGATTCTGTTCTCCCTGACCCACAGGCCACCAGAGTTTTGGATCAGCCACTTTCATTTTCAATTCAAATGGCCTTGTATTTTTAGATAAGGTATCCTGTATTGAAACCTTTTGATTTGTTTCAACCAGGGTAGCTTCAACAGTCAGCTTTGCTTTGTCCGAAAGTCCCTGGATAAAAGGTCTGACAGTAAGTTCCGCCGATGAAAGATCATCATTGAATTTCATCCAGGTTACTATATTATCCAATCGGGCTGTTTCTTTCCATTCAAGCCGCACCCTGCCTGTGATTCCGACATTAATCATATTTGGATTCCAGTCCCATGAAAACTGATATTGCGGTTTGCGCTGCCAATGACGTTTATTAAGCAGGGTATTTAAGCCATTATTGTAACTATCTCCTTCTTTGCTTGCGACATCAAAAAGACCGCTTTCAATACCAACAGTGATAATATTCTTACCCTCTTTCAATTTACCAGTAACATCCAGCCTGCAGGGAATAAATGCGTTTTTATGTGTTCCGGCAAATACACCGTTGATGTAAATGGTTGCATTGTAATCCAATTGATCAAAGACAAGCCAGCATGTTGCGGATAAGATCTCTTTTGGTACATTAAAAAAACGGTAATATTGCCAGTATTGCTTGCTGACCCAGCCTGCCGGGAGAGTGTTGGTGCCAAAATTAATATCGCCGAACAAGCCCAGCCTTTGCATAGCCAGATTTAAATCAAGCGGAACGTCTGTTTCGACATATCGGGCGGAATCGAGAAGAGGATTAAACCGAATAAAATCCTCCACACTGTTTTTGCCTTTATTGCCATCGTTCCAGGTAACATTCCATTTACCGGACAGATCGATCGAATTGGGATTCTGGCTGAATGCAGGAATTACAAGAATTGTACTTATAATCCATTGACCAATAATCAATAGTGTTTTCTTTCTCATTCCGGTTTAATTAATAATTGTGAAAAGGTCTGTTAAAATTTTAGCTCTTTACCTTTTAAATAAGCGGTTTCAAGATATTTTTTTCTCGTTTCCGGACTCACAGATAAAATTGAATGAAAATACATATGGTCAACATTTCCAATTCCGGGATATTTAAGGCTCCAATCATCAATTATTTTTTCCATAGCCACTTTAAATCCTTTTTCTCTGTATACCTTTTCGGTAAAAAAAGTAGGATGCATTATTACTGCCTTTTTAATTTTTAATAGAGGTATTCTGCCATCAGGATCACCTTTCCATCCCTTTTCATTCAATTTGTAGGCAAATCCGTAGGTCAGTACTCTTTCCATCCAGCCTTTTACTATGGCAGGAAAGTGCAACCAGAAAACCTGGGTAATAAAAACGAGCACATCTGCTTCTGCCACCTTCTTTTGTTGGATTAATACATCTTTAGGTTTTTGAGAGTTGATTAATTTAATAAGGTCATCATCCGTTTTATTTCTAATATACAATTTTGCAATTAATCTTCTTATCGGTCCACCGGCAAGACCGACAATCATCTTTCTCATATCCATTTGTTGAAAAAGATCTTTAGGCATGTCTTTATCCACAAAAGCAGAAAAATCCATGTCCTGAAATGAGGGATTGAATTTTATTTTGTATAAGTCAACCACCTCATACTCATGATCTGCATCTTTAAGGCCATTGATAAAATTAGTGAGAATGGCTCTGGTAAACGACATCGGATTTGGATGGGCATAAATGATTAATACTTTCATAGGATTTAGGTTTTTCTTTATTCTTTGGTTGACAGTCAATAATTATTTAGCGGTAATGCATGTAATGCGGTTTAGGCTACAAAAGATAATTATGCTTTGCAGGTCAACAGATTATCAAAGCAAATTAGTGAGATTTCACCGAATAATATCAATGTCTGGCAATAATTAATTTTGAGAAGTATAAAACAATGTCAGAAGCCGTTCGCGTATGTTCAGGACCGCGGGCTCTTCCATTCAAATCTGGTTTAAGTCATTTGGATATTCGATCGGTGATGAATGGGGTATAAATTTATGCAAAGACACCAATGAGGATAATATCATCACCGGCGATTACTCGGATTATATAATAATGACAAAATTAGACAGTGCTGGAAATTTTAAGTAATCCAACTTCATCCAGCTGAACAATCCTCTCTGCCATAATTCCTGGCTGATTTGCCTGGTTGGATTTTCATTTGAATAGGACAGGATCGGAAGAATTAGTCAAAATTCACTTGTCTGGGAATATTTATTATTGTAAATTATGTCTGCCGTAAATGACTTAGCGTCATTATACTGCTTATTGATAAACCAAATTAACTAACTATGAAAACAAAACTACTATGCATTTTGACGTTTACATTATTCTCTGTATTCTCCAGTGCACAGGTGATATTTGATCCTGCTACTTATCCCAAGGATTCGCTTCCGGCAGGAATGACCCTGGATACCATCGATGGAACTGTTTATGTTCAGATTATTCTGAATGAATGGAGTTCTTTTATTAAAATCGATCCGGCTGTTGCTATCAATGCAAATGCAACACATTTCCAGACTGTTGCTAAATTGGGTGCCGGTGTATCGGGATTTGCTCTTTCCAAAATAAACACCTTCCTCAAACTGGTTAATCCGAGCTGGACCGAACTGGCGGCTGCAGGCTCTGCCAGCAGTGCAACCCTGGCTAAATACCAGGTGGAACTTGCCAAAATCGACCAGGTTGGTTTTATTCAGGTTGCCGGTCAGGAAACTACCAACTGGTCTGCCGTTAAAGGAGATACCCTGTGGCTGGGAAAGGTAACGGCTGTTGAAGTTGATCCCATGGCCATTTTTGATCCCAATAATTATGATCCTGACTTATTACCGGATGGCGCGAGCATTGTGGATTTGAATGGTATCAAATATTGCCAGATTGTATTGAAAAACGGGTATGTTGACATTTCAACCTTCCCCTATACCATTGGCAATGGCGTAATATATCTCAGGACGCAAAGTAAAATATGCTGGCGGAGTATCCGGTGTTGAACTGTCAAAAATCAGTGTCCAGGTTGACCTGTGCAAGCTCCGATGGTACCAACCTTACCCCCGGGACTATAACCTCTCTCGCCAGCACTGACTGGTCAATCTATAAAAAACAGGTCAATAAAGGTCAGGTTGGAATTTTGAAGGTTGGGGCTGCGCTATGGAACGGTACGTATGTCATTGGAGATACAGTTTGGATTGGGAAAGTCAGGGCCGTAAACGTTGAACCCGGTGTTGTATTTGACCCGGCTCAGTATGACCCTGTTGAATTACCAGCTGGTATGGAAATCGTTAGCCTTGGCGGTACAAAATACCTGCAGGCGATATTAAATGGCTGGAGTTCTTTCATACCTGTAGACCCGATAGATGCGACCGATGCAAATACACACTTCAGCACCGATGTAAAATATGCAGTAGGCACCTCCGGATTTCCGCTGGACAAGATAAACACCTTCCTCAAACTGGCAACGGCTGACTGGACGGAATTAGCGGCTTCAGGCACCGCAAGCAGCGCAGAATTTAAAAAATACACCGTTGAAATTGCAGCAAAGGGGAAGGTGGCAGTCTTCCAGTTTGCCGGCCAGGAAACAACCAACTGGAGCGCTGTAACGGGAGACACCCTCTGGATCGGCAAGGTATTTTTTGAAGATATGACGGCACCCACTGCACCGGGTAACCTGGCCGCCAGTGTGGACACTTCATCCGTAACACTGACCTGGGATGCTTCCACCGATAATGCCAGTATCAGCGGTTATGTGGTTTCCCAGGATGGCACAGTACTCGACACGGTAAAACAAAAGAAGTTAGTAGTTAAAGATTTGGCCGATGGAACGTACACCTTTAGCGTGGTGGCCATTGATCCGTCCGGCAATCAATCACTAGCCAGTTCAGTTGAGGCTGTCATATCCACTGCACCAACAGGTATTCACCAGCAAAAGGCTGAAGGATTTAAGATTTATCCAAATCCGGTTTCTTCAACTTTGCAGGTAAATCGTGTTCAGGATATCCTTGAAATTAACATCATCAACATGACAGGTTCAATTGTAAGGACTGTTCATAATACGAATACGGTGGATGTGGCTGATCTGAGAGAAGGACTTTACCTGATACAGGTAAAAACTCCTTCCAGCCTCTACTCCGCTACATTTATAAAGGAATAAATCTGATCCCTTACCAACTATCAAAGGCTGACTTTTAATTAGGTCAGCCTTTTTTTGTTGTATGCAAAGCCGGTTAGTTTAACTAAATTTGAATAGCATGATTAAAGATTATTATACTTAACTAATTAACATGAATTTTACCGCTGCCACGAAAAATCGGATAATCCACGGAAAAACAGGAAAGAACTTATTGTTAATGACATTTGTAACCTGTTCCCTGCTGATCATGATTGAAAATAAATCAGTTGCACAAAACCAGGCAAAAATAAATCCTGAATCACATATTAAGCTGGCCTTAAATGCCTTTTCATTCAACGATGCTTTGATGGAAAAAGGAACTCCTGAAAAGCCTGCATTTACACTGTTCGATCTTTTGGACTGGTGTGCGCGGACAAAATATAGAAGCACTTGATATTACGGCGTATTATATGCCCGGTTACCCGGAAGTACCCTCTGATGAATACATCTACGAACTTAAACGCAAGGCCTTTAGTTTGGGAATCGACATTAGCGGGACAGGCATTCGGAACAATTTTGCATCACCCGATCCGGCTGTCAGGGCAGCCGATGTTGAACGGGCTAAAAAATGGATTATTGTTGCCGAAAAATTAGGCGCCCCGGTTATCCGGCTATTTGCCGGGGAAATTCCCAAAGGATATGAAAACAAATGGGATGAAGTTGCAGGATGGATGATTGAATGCTACAAAGAGTGTGCGGCTTTTGGCTGCACAGCATGGTGTTATCATTGGCATTCAGAATCACGGAGACATGCTTCAGACTGCCGAACAATGTATTAAAGTGATTAAAGCGGTCAATTCCAAATGGGCCGGACTTATTCTTGATACCGGGAATTTTAAGGTTGCTGATCCCTATGCCGATATTGAAGCGGTTATTCCGTATACTGTAAACTGGCAGGTGAAAGAAAGTGTGTTTGGAAACACCAGCGAAGTAAAGACTGATTTTACGCGATTAATGAAAATAATAAAAAAGAGTGGTTACCGTGGATATATCCCTGTTGAAACCTTGAAACTGGTGGGGAAAGAAAAGCCATATGATCCTTTTGTTCTGGTGCCTCAAATCATCAGGGAAGTAAATGCCGCAAAAGAGGAAGTTTATCAACAATAGGTACAGCCAGGCCAATGATTTTCTTTGCCGATTTTAGTTTAAATGAACCCTCTATTTGTAAAGCGAATACTACCTGACTGTAATTGGGAGAAAATTTATTTTTCCATGTAGAGTGCCAGCTTTTCCTATTTATGCTAAATTCGAATAAATCATAAATCAGATATAAATGATAAACCAGTCTTTTTCACGAAGAGAATTTGTAAGGCTTTTTACAGGAGGAACTGCCGCAATGCTCATCTCCTTTAATACTGCCTGCAGGAATAAAATAAGCCAGTGGCGTTATCTCGATGAAGAAGAAATTACCCTGCTGGATGCGATTGTTGAACAGATAATTCCAACAGACGATTTCCCGGGAGGAAAATGGGCCAATGTGTCAAATTTTATCGATAAGCAGCTTAACTCATATTACAGGAAACATCAGACTGCATATCGTGAAGGTCTTTCTGCCTTTGAAAAAACTGTTATCCAGATGAAGGGTAAAAAGTTTGAAGAACTTCCTTTCGCAGAACAGACCGCAATACTTGAAAAGATGGAGACAGGAGAATTCTCCGGCGATTACTGGAAGGATCACCCTCCGGCTGATTTCTTTGACATGGTAAGGCAGCATTCCCTGCAGGGTTTTTACGGAAGTCCTGTTCATGGGGGAAACCGGGAATATATCAGCTATCATATGCTCGGACTTGATTATCCCAATGTTATCGGACAAAACAGGTACAATGATCTAAGCTGGCGTAAATACAATCCTAAATCCCCCGAAAATGGCAAATAAACATGTTAATGCGGTTGTGATCGGTGCAGGAGCCGGTGGTGGTGTAGTGGCAAAGGAACTCGCAACCGGAGGTCTCTCAGTGGTGCTTTTTGAACGGGGAAGATGGCATACTTACGATGAACATGGGGATGATGAACTGACTTCTCAACGGACTTTTCCTCTCAAATGCGGCTATGGTCCTGATAATGAGCGCAACTGGAGAATGGCTCCTGATGGAAAGAATGGATGGACAAAGGTTTTCCCTAACGACTGGAGCTATGGAAATAATGCAGCCTGTGTTGGCAGCGGAACAGTCAGTTATGGAGCAATGGCCTGGAGATTTCAGCCTGCAGATTTTCATCTGAAAACCAAATATGGGGCCGTACCCGGAAGCACACTGGATGACTGGCCTTTGAGCTATGATGAACTGGAACCTTATTATGAGAAAGCTGAATATGAGTTAGGAGTATCCGGCGATCCTACAAATGATCCTTTTGTACCGCCCAGAAAGAATCCATATCCTATGCCCGCCTTTTCATTTAACAGGGAAGGAATCATCCTGGAAAAAGCTGCAAAAAGACTGGGTTTGCATCCTTTTCCAATACCCATGCTGCGAAATTCAGTGCCTTATAATGGTCGTGCTGCCTGCATCCGCATGCGAACATGCGTTGGTTATGCCTGTCCGGTTGGCGCCAAGGCCGGCACACAGAATACGGTAATTCCTGTTGCATTAAAAACCGGAAATTGTGAACTCCGGATAAACTGCATGGTAAGTGAAATAATTGTCGACGACAGGGGCAAAGCGAAAGGAATCAGATATTTTGATGCAGATAACAAACTGCAGGAACAAACTTCAGACCTGGTGGTTGTGTCAGCTTCTGCCAGCGAAACGGCAAGACTTCTCCTGAATTCAAAATCAAAGTTATTTCCAAATGGAGCAGGCAATAATAATGGCTGGGTAGGCAGGAATATCCAGGATCATGCATATACCGGAGCTTATGGCCTTTTTGAGGATGAAGTGTATGATGATGTCGGTCCGGGTGCATGTATTGCCATAAATGATTTCAATCATCGCTTTCCTGACATTATTGGAGGCGGAGTATTATGCAATGAATTTATCAGGATGCCCTATCAGTTTACATCTATCCGCCCTTCAGGCAGCAGGATGTGGGGAAAGGATCATAAAGATTTTCAGAAGCATGAATTTTAAAAGACATATTGCCGTACATGGACCGGTGCAGGAAATGCCGGTATTTGACAAAATGGTTGAGGTGGATCCTGTAGTCAAGGATTTCTGGGGAATACCTGTTGCACGGATCAGTGGTTTCAGGCATGATAATGATATTAAAGTCGGACATTTTCTTGCTGATAAAGCAGAAGCATGGCTAAAGGAAGCAGGGGCCATTCATACATGGCAAGTCTGTTCCCGGAAAGGAGAGTACACCCAGCCAGCATCAGAGCGGTACCTGTCGGATGGGAAATGACCCTAAAACCTCTGTAACCAACAAATATGGACAGTTGCATGAAATTGACAATATCTTCATTGCCGATGGCAGCCTTCATGTGAACAATGGTGGTTATAACCCTGCACTTACCATACTTACACTGGGTTATTGGGTTGGAGGCCATATAGTTGAAAAGTGGAAGGGAACAAATATGAAGTAATTGGACTGATTCCTGACTTCTGATTTTTGAATTTTAATGAATACCTGGCCAAATGAAAAAGATAATTATTATTAGTTCAAGTATCCTCCTGTCTGGTTGTGGCATTTCTTGCTTCTTACTCACGCTGGAATGCAGCTTCGCCAGCAAAAACCTGTGCAAGCTGTCATGAAATTTCGCATTCGGTCGACTATTGGGCAGGGTCGACACACAGGAATATAGCCTGCAAGGAGTGCCATGGTACAGCCCTGAGTGAAGGGATTGCACAGTCTGAAAGAAAAAGGAGCCATGGTTTTTCATCATATCAGCAAAATAAAACCTGAAGATGTAAGAATTTCCGAAGATCAGCGTATGGAAGTGATGCAAAGGTGCAAAGGCTGTCATCAGACAGAGTATGCCAAATGGAATTCAGGCGGGCATGCTATGAACTATTCCGAAGTTTTTCTAAATTCTGCCCATAACAAAGCCGAAACCATTTATGAGGATTGCCTCCGTTGCCATGGTATGTTTTATGACAAGGGAACTGTTCGGGATATTGTAGAACCACTTGATACTGCAGGTCCATGGAAATTGAAAAATGCGAGTCTTAGCAGATCGTCCTGCAATTCCTTGTTTTGCCTGCCACCAGGTTCATCAGCAGGGTTATCCCGGGAATAAGACAGAATCTCGAAACACCTGCTTCCCTGCATTATTCAAGAATGAAAAAAACACTTACATCATTCTATTACAGACGGGATAGCATGTATTTTCCTGTTTTATCGCTTACTTCTCCGGAGATAAATTACCAGTCAATGCCTGTTAAAATTTCACAGGATCCAAATCAGAGCTTATGTATTCAGTGCCATTCACCCAATGCATTCAATATGGCAGGTACAGGTGATGATCGTACTCCCAGGGGAGTTCATGAAGGGATAAGCTGCCTGGCATGTCATGATTCACATTCCAACTCGGCAATAGCTTCCTGCAAAAATTGCCACCCTGCTATTTCCAACTGCAAGCTTGATGTGGAGAAGATGAATACCACCTACAAAGACAAAACAAGCAAAAACAATATTCATTTTGTCGCATGCACTGACTGTCACATTAAAGGAAGGCCGGCAAAACAAGTTTCAAATTGAGAATTGCAGGCTCTGGCTATTTCTTATAATTAACAATTTCTTCCGGGTTATTCCTGGGGGTGGCTCCTGAAACGGCATCCACACTTTTATCAACATTGCCGATCCTCAGCACAATCACTGCTTTGTACCCTGATGGGATTTGAAAAATCTCTTTCTTTGAATTGATGTTTCCGACCGGACTGCCGTATATACGCGCACCAAGGCCAAGACCATGTGCAGCCACGAACATGCTTTCTGTGGCCAGTCCGCAATCGAAATCGGGGGTAGTTCCTCCCTCCGATTCAATCCCTGAAACGATTATCAGTACATTTCCTGGAACCACATTACTGATTATCTCCTTCATGGTGGCTTCGTCTTTAATAACCGTGAACTTCCATGGTTGCTTGTTCCTTGCACTGGGAGCCTTAATGCCGCATTTCAGAATCAGATCGAGTTGCTGGTCGGTTACAGGTACTGATGAGTATTCCCTTTCGGAGTATGAGGAAGTGATCAACTGAACCACACAATTGTCAGGGGCCTGACCATTGATAATTGAAGCTGCAAAAAGACTAATGGCAAGTAATGATAGTTTTATTTTCATGGCAGGATGGTTTAATGGGTTCATACGAAATCGGCATTTAAATTAACTAAAATTATTCACGAATGATAGTTGCCTTTACCTGATCTTTCTTTATTTGCATTATCCACATTAAGGTGATACCAGTAATTGCACCATACAATAAAGCGCCGATGAAAAATGCCCAGACTGATATCATAGTTATAATAATGCAAATACCCCAACCCAATGTACACGCTAAAACCCAAAAACCGCTGTTGTAAAAAAATCTTCTTAAAATTGTCCATTGCAGAAGACCAATCAATAGCCCCGCACACGCAAAAATCACGGATTCAGGAATTGGTCTGAATTCAATGAACCTTAATTCACCCCTGTTAAGACCCATTTTCCAGAGAATTATACCTGCTATCAATTCAGTGATAGTAAAACCGATAATCAATGCATAAATCCAGGATGAAGTTACATCGAACAACTTTCGCAAGAGCGATCTTTGATAAACACCTGTTCCAAAACCTATTACAGCGCCACCTGCAATCTGCATCAGAGTTTGTGAAAGAGGCGTTCCCCATTCAGTCATATTAAATCCAAAGGCTGTATGTACAACCAATACTGCAAAAAGACTGATTATATAACTCAATGGTATTACTCCCAGGCTTAACAGTGTCCACTTTATGAAAAAAAGAAATTTCTCTCTATTCGTATTTATTGACATGGCAGTTTGTTTTATTCCGTTCATCCTCGCCACCTGTTGCCTCCCCGATGATCAGGAGAGGCAACATGTGAATATGAACATTGCATCTTGTACAGGAATAGCCGGCAATTTGCTAATTTTTTAGATCCCCCTTATCCACCAAAGTCTTGCCATCCACATTTACTGTACATCCCGGGAGAAAGAACTGGAATGCAAAAGAGGATTTATTTTCCCCGCCAGCCCATTGATTGTTTCCAACAGCCACAGTTAACATTCCTGCCGGAACCCAGTTAGTGAATTTACTGCCGGGTTTCAATTTTATATTCGGATTAATTCCAAGATCAATTGCTGAAAAATCTTCCTTTCCTGCTTCGGCTGCATCATAATATGCCTTTAACGGTTCGATCCCTGATTTTGCAGTCATGGATGTTAGTTTGCCTTTTGAAAAAGTAAGGATCAGTCCGGTAATCTCCTTAGCCTGGTAAAAAGCATTTTCAACTACGATTTTTCCTTCAGCTGTTCCCGGAACGGGACTCAAATAAACTTCACCGGCCGGAAGGTAAACCTGGGAAGATGCATATCCCTTCTGGAGGTCCTCAGGGGATAATGCACCATCGCTGACAAGCACCGGCCTGTTTTCAATGCGGACCTTCAGGTCAGTCCCGTTTGGATTGGTAATATGTACCTCTTTGCCAGCCATAAGTATCGATTTCACGGATTTACCTGTTGCCTCGAGTTTGGGATAGTCAACATTTACTCCATTCCAGAACATATCTGTCAGTTCATTCAGTGTTAAACCATATTGTCTGGCTAAGGCTTCTGTTGGATACATCCCGTTACCCAAACTTATCCCTTTTACATTTCTTTTTATCATCATTTCATTTACCGGTTCAAAGGCTTTGTTGCGTTTTACAAAGCGTTCAGGTGCAATATCCGACAATAAACCAGGATTTTCATTCGTTTCAATGCTGATAATTGCATTTACAAATCCGGAAAATTTCAAGTCCAGTTCTGGGGTCTGTGTATCGTATTTTACCGGAACTTCGGTAAACATGCGACGGGTCATCCGGTCACTTCCAATAACCAATAAAGGAAACGCCCCTTGCTTCCTGACATTTACGACAATATCCTCCAAAAGCTCATTATCCCGCACTGATCCAACAACCATAACAATTTCACCTTCCTTAATGGCACCGCATTGGGTTACCAGTTTTTGAGCCAGGGTTTCATACACTTCAGCATTGCTACCTTTTTTCACGGTCTGCGCTGTTGAAATGGATAATGATCCCGTAATCATTAATCCCATTACAACGAATTTCAGTGTTTTCATTTTGGTTTAGATTGGTTAATTAATAAACTGAGAATTATAATCAAGGGAGAATAAGTAAGTTACGAAAACTGGCACCATTAGTCAAGAGGATTTTGATGAAAAAAGAAAGTTTACTGGCTCGTATTTCAGAGACTTACTTAATTTAATAAATAAGGGAAGGTACAATTCAGATTCCTCAATGTGCACCCCAACAATAATTGGGGCCAATCAGAGGGATTTAACTTTTATTGCTGTAAAGCCATCTGTAATTTTACTTTAAAAGATGATTTTTCTAAGAACCTTCCATCCGTGTAATATGAAAAAAACTGAAAAAATACAACCGGTTATAAACATCCTCTGGCTTTTATGTGGTTGCGTCTTGCTTTTGTTTATGGGCGGCAAATGGAACCTCCCTGTTACGACATGGCTCGGCTCCATCTTCTTTTTAAGATATTTCAGGATGCAGCGCAGTTTTCGGGGGACACTGATTGCATTTCCATTTATTATTCTTGCGTCCCATGTTTATTTCATCGGTCTGGCAGAACAGGTTGAGCTCACATTTAAGATTCTTATTGCCCTGAGTTTTACACTTTACATCATGGTACCTTGCCTGATAGACAGATACCTTTACAAAAGACTCAGTAACCCGTTTCTTTCCTCCCTTGTGTACCCCGCAGCCCTGATAGTCATCCAATTTGCACTCTCCTATGTTGAACAACTGGGAACAATTCTTCACTGGACCGGTTCCATGTTCTCTTTAAAACCTCTTATACAGATTGTTTCCATAACCGGCGTATGGGGTCCCTCTTTTTTGGTCGGATGGCTGGCTTCAATAATCAATCTTTTATGGGAGGAACATTTCATCCTGAGGAAGGCCAAACTTCCGGTTATCGTATTCGCTGGATTGTTTTTTATAGTGATATTGTGGGGCAGTATCCGAATACTATTCCTTGCTCCTGATCCCGGTACTGTCAAAGTTGGATCAGTAGTGGCTGGTTTTCAGAAGGACAACTTGTTCTATATATATAACGACATGCCCCAGGCCGAAAAGCTCATCCAGAAAGAGAAATACCGGGCGTTAACACACCAGGTGCAGAATGAATTGTTTGTTACCTCTGAAAAACTTATACCGTCGGGAATTAAAATTCTCTCATGGGCAAGTGGCAACGCAGTCGTGTTTGCCGAAGACGAAGATCGGCTGATTAAACGAATGCAAACTTTTGCCAGTGAACATCAGATTTACTTTTTCCCAAGCTTGCTGGTACTTGGTGATTACAAAGGTCCCGATCAAAATCACGTACTTGCCATTCAACCCGACGGAAAAATCGCCTACGACCATTACAAAGGCAGGAATCCAAATGCCGGATTATACCAGGGCAACCTTGTCGAAATCATCAATACACCTTACGGAAGAATCGCCTCTCCTATTTGCTATGAAATGGAATTTCACCGGTTCATCGGGCAGGCAGGAAAAAAAGGTGTGGATATCCTCATCGTTCCGGGTGATGAGCCAGCCAGAGGCGCTGCCAACATGCATACAGAGTTGTCGATGCTCCGTGGCATCGAAAACGGATGCTCGATGGTAAGAACTACCCTCGAAGGATTGACAATGGGTGCGGATTACCAGGGACGTGTTCTTTCCCAGTTGAATTTTTATAATACCCTCAAAAACAGGACAATTATTACAGAAATACCCATGAAAGGAGTTCGGACAATCTATTCTCAAACTGGGGACTGGTTCGCTTATTTATGTGTTCTTTTACTTATCTTTCTTACTACCCTGGGTATTTTGAGAAATTCATCGCCCACGACAGAGAACAGTCTACTATAGCTGTTCAAAAAACAGATAACCGGGAAATGTTTACTATTGTGAGAAATCCAAACACATCAGTAAGGTAAAAAAGTATTACTTTTAAGAATATCTGTAAAACATGAGAAGATTTCTAGCCAGGACAATTCTTGAAAGTATCTGTATTTTATTTATGTCGCCGGTCGTTTCACAGGCGCAGGATACTATAACAAATTATTGCGATCAAAGCATAAAAGAGTCATTGGTACCCATTCATCCTGGCATACCAGGCAAACAGCCCTTCTGGAATAAGAACTCCAGAATGTTCAAAAATGCTCCGTCATTTAATAACAACGGCAAAAGCTGGCTGTTTAATGAACCCCGAACATACCGGTATACCGCATTTTCTTTTGTTGACCAGAAGGAATATACCTTCATCGCGAATACTCCCTATGAAGCCTTAACACCCATCTGGAACAAAATTCCAAATGGAAATATTTACCTTAAAGTTGAAGGGATCAGTACCAATGGAACAGATATTGATTTGGCCGGAAGCCGGATGTTTTACAAATCACCTGTATTTTGCCCGCCGTATCCGGAGCCAAAATATTCTTATAAACAGGCGCTATTGAAGGGGCTGAAATTCTTATACAATCAGCCTTATATAAAAAGCTGGTATTTTACAGGGAAGCCGGATCATAAAGAATATCCCTTATATTGTTATCCAGCAAAAATTGCCGGTACACTCATTTACGGCATGTTAATGTATCATAAATACTTCCCTGAGAATGATACATCAATGGTCATCGCCCGCAAAGCTGCCGACTATCTGATGAGAACATCGGAACCAGCCGGATCCCCTTTGGCTTACTTTCCCCAGGTTTATGAAGGGCAGGCATTAACCGCCGGAAGATTCAGCAATGAATTAATATTGATGCAACCCGCAGAAACAGGTGAGGTATTCCTTTACTTGTATGAAGCGACTATGGATCGTCAATACCTCGACTATGCGATTCATATTGCTGATACATACGCAAAAAATCAGTTACCAAACGGCACCTGGTATATAAGGATCAATAAGCAGACGGGAAAGCCAGTCACTGAAGTTCTCTGCATTCCGATAGGAATTGTTAATTTTCTTACCCGGCTCATTGACAAATATCACCAGGAGCAGTTCAGGCCGGTTATCGGTCCAGCCGTTACCTGGATAATGGATAACCCGGTAAAAACCTATGACTGGACAGGCCAGTTTGAAGATTATGCAGCGGCATCGCCCTATGAAAATCTGACCAAATATGAAGCTGCCTGGTTTGCACAATACCTTCTTGAAAATAAAGATAAAGACGCCTCGTATGAAGGGTTGGCAAGGGAGTTGATTGCGTTTTGCGAGGATCAGTTTGTTTTTTGGGAAAAACCCGATATATATGATTCCTTTGGCACCCTGGCAAACAGGTGGGCAGTACCCTGCACCGCAGAACAATATCAGGGCTATGTTCCTGTGGATGCAAGCAGTGACCACATGGTTAATACTTACCTGAAGGCATATAAAATTTTGGGTGAACCCATATTCCTGGAAAAGTCAAAAGCCCTGGCAAATACCATAGTAAATATCCAGGATGAAAATGGGAAGGTCCCGACTTTTCTAACGCCAACACTGCCTGAATTCTGGCTTAATTGTATGATTGCAAGCCTGATGATGTTTGAGGAAATGTCATCGGTTAAATAATCCGGCAAAGATTTGCCTTATGCCCCTTTATTTTCTTCCGTGGGTTTGCCCCTCCACCAACTGGCCAATACCGAACCTGTAATATTCATCAATGGTCCGAATATGGCCGGAGCCAATCCCACCGTTGCAATTTTCCCCATCTGAAGCGCTAGTCCGGACGCAAGCCCTCCATTCTGCATACCCACTTCAAATGCAACGGTTCGGCGGTCCTTTTCAGACATTCCGGAAAGCCACGAAACACAATATCCAAGAAAATATCCTGTAAGATTATGAAGAAGACTTGTTAAAATGAGCAATGCCCCGACTTTTAACAGGCTGTCGCGCCCTGTAGCCGTAATTATGGTAATAATAACCGCAATCCCAACCATAGAGACAAGGGACAGTATCTTGCTCATCCATAAGTTGCTTCCGTTAACGAGATATCGAAGCATAATGGCCACAATGGCCGGCAGGAAAAAGAACCAGCACATCGATTTTAAAAAGGCAATAAGGAATCCGGCTATATCCGTTTGCTTCGATTTCATATAAACCAGGTTGGTAAGAAGGATTATAATGAAATAGCTGAATAACTGGATGATCTTCCCCCTTTGTTCTTCTTTCCCTTTAGAGAAAAGGTTGAAGATAAATCCGGCTACTATAGGAAGGATAATCATATTCAGGATGTCCAGCATCATTCTCCAGAAACTCACCTCAATAAACTGACCTCCCAGGAATTTCATAAGAAAAGGGGTAATAACCGGAGAAAGTAAGGTTGAAATTGCTCCGATTGTAACAGCAAGGGCAAGATTGGCATTGGCAATATAGGACATCACATTGGAGGCGAGTCCGCTGGGTACACATCCAATCAGGATAATCCCGGCTTTGATTTCAGGCGAGAAATTAAATATGTTGGCAATGCCAAAGCCTACCAGTGGCATAATAAGGTAATGAGATCCAACACCAATAAATACTCCTTTGGGCATTCTAATTACACCTGTAAAATCGTTCAGGCTCATTTGCGAACCCATACCGAACATTATTATCTGAAGGAGGGGAACAATGAGCGTTTTCAGCTGAAAGTTTCCTACCGAAGTGAAATATTGGGGATAAAACATGGAGGCAGTAACCGCCATAAAAATCCATATAGTATAGGATAAGCCTTTTACCGGATCAAAACCTCTTACTGCAATGGCCAGAAAAAGAAAAAATCCTATAAAAAAAGGACCTGACTTTGAAACAGTCCCACCGGCAACCATGGCCAGGGCAATGATCAGTCCCGCCAGGGCCAGGACCAATGCAATCTTATAAAAGGTTTTTCGCTTCAAAATATAAAAATATTAAATTATGAGTCTGCTACTAAAAGCCATTTCTTTAATATGCCACAAAGTCACGAAGGCACCAGGTACATTATTTATTTGATATACAAGTCGTTAAAAAAAATACTTTGTGTCCTTGTGCCTTATTGGCTATAAAAACCCTTTTCGGAGTGGACTCAATCATCAAATCATCAAATCAATAAATCAGCCCGTCTTCGTTGAAGCTTCAGCGGCAGCGTGCAAGCGAAGCAAATCATCAAATTCCACTAGCTCCAGAGTCTGTCATGTGAAATGTTCCTGTCCCACTCCGGTGTTGGTTCAAAATAACCATTGCCTGCGGGATCAAGATGTTTCTTTACTTCTTCTTCATTAAGTTCAATACCCAATCCCGGTGAATCTAATGGGACATTTGCAAATCCCTTCGTAACCATCGGTTGCGTTCCCGTCATCTTTCACCAGGTTTCCCCACCAGGGTACATCTACCGAGTGATGCTCCAGTGCCAGAAAATTCTGTGTGGCGGCTGCACAGTGAACATTGGCCATAAAGCAGACCGGTGAACCTGCCATATGCAAAGCCATCGCCACACCGCATTCTTCAGCATAGTCGCCGATTCTTTTAGTTTCCAGCAGACCACCGGCCGTAGCAAGATCCGGCTGGATTATATCCACTGCACGTGCATCCAGGAGAGGTTTAAATCCGTCATTGAGCCTGTAAATATCTTCTCCGGTGCAGGTTGGTGTTTCCAGGGCATCACTTACAGTTTTCCATTGATCAGTATAAAACCAGGGAACCATGTCTTCCAGCCAGGCCAGGCTGAATTTTTCCATTGCCCGTCCGAAGCGGATAGAATTATTTATATCAAAATGACCAAAATGATCCGATGACAGGGGAATTTCATATCCTACGGCATTACGAATAGTCTCAACATAATTTGTCAATTCTTCTAATCCTTTTTCTGTGATCTGAACCTGGGTAAAAGGATGCAAGGTGTTACCATAACCTGATATAATCCTTCAGGTTGTATTGTTCCATTCCTCCCCAGAATTTCTTATTCACAATATTCCCTTCGGTTGCACTTACAAGATGTATTCCCAGGTCCATTTTCAACCAGGTAAAACCTTGCTCATCAACCCTCTTCTTTAATTTGTCAGCAAAGCCCTGCGGATCGTTGACGCCGGGAGTATCTGCATACAACCGGATCTTATCCCGGTATCGGCCGCCAAGCAACTGCCAGCAGGGAACACCATAAGCCTTGCCGCACAGATCCCAGAGTGCCATTTCCACTGCACATACCCCGCCTCCCTGGCGGCCATGGGATCCAAATTGCCTTACAATCCTGAATATCATTTCTACATTACAGGGATTAAGACCCAGGATACGGCTTTTAAGCATCAGGGCATACCGTTCATCAGCCCCGTCCCTTACCTCGCCCAGTCCATAAATACCCTGGTTGGTATCTATGCGGATAAGTGCTTTGCGTCCGTTGGTGACGAGAACAGCCACACGCATATCAGTAATTTTAAGGTCGGATGGACTCGAAGAACGCTGAACCTTCGAGGTGGTTTCGGCAAGGGTGTCTTCAATGGACATACTCATAAAGCCGCCAAGAGCAATACCCCCCATTGAAACCTTCTTAAGAAAGTTTCGACGACTTTTGTGGTTATTCTCCTCCTGCCTGTTTTTTTCAACAATCTGCTGTATAATACTTTTCATCAGCAAATGATTTAATATTTAGTAATTACGTTCTTTCAGATAGTTATCCAGTTCGGTTTTTGTCATTGGCAGCTTACCCGGGTAGTTGTTCAGCCAGTTAAGGAAATCTTTCTTAATTTCTTCTGACCACTGGCTGTCTATCTGTCCGGGCAGATACTTCTTTTCACGAAGACGCTGATGCCCAAACTCATCACGGAGTGCAGTAACTTCGGAAGTCAACACAAGATCTTCAACAAGATAAGCCGGAATAAAAATCACACCGTATTTTTTAGCAAGAACAACATCACCGGGTAATACAGTTGCCCGTCCTACCCGAATTGGTGCATTGATCGAAACCAGCATCATCTGCTGAATATAGGAAGGGTCTGATCCTTTAATCCAGCCGTTGAAGCCGTCTATTTCGCTTAATCCCTCCACATCCCTTACGGAGCCATAGAATATAACACCTCTTTTCGACCTGGTATAAATTGAATTACCAAGATTATCGCCAATGAGTGTGCCATCAGCAATCTTTCCATAACCATCGGCCACATAAACATCTCCTTCCACAAGAATATCAATTGGCCAGGAGTTTGTTCCACCTTGCTGCGCCCTGTCTTCATTCTTACCCTGTTCTTTGACCTGCTTTTCAAGATCAGGCCGCAAAGGCATATATTGCGCTGTGACAACACGCCCGGTCATAGCACTGTCGGGATGGATAATTGTCCAGTCCCCTTCAAACTGGTTCTGAAATCCCTTGTTACGCAATACTCCCCAGGCCTCCTCTATGGATATGTTTTTCAATCTTTTCAGGAGGGCATCAGAAACTTTAGGCCGCCCGTCAGCAAACCTCTCCCCTTTCCATTCAGCCGTTAAAGCCTTAATATACTCAGGTGAAGAACCAACATTCTGACCATTGGCGAAAATTCCGGCCATTATGAATACCGTAATCAATATTGCTGTTTTTTTCATTGTAGCAAGTTATTTTTTTATAAATAAATTCATTAAAAACTTCAAAAAAACTCAGATTAATAACCGGGAAAAGTATTGTTGAAATGAGAATCTGAATTTTGCAATTTTATATTTGAGAAAATATACATAATTTGTATTTCCTAAAGAAATATTCAGCTAACAAACTATCAATATGGATGCAATTAACCGCCGGAATTTTATAAGAACGACAGTTTTGGGAGGAATTGCCGCTTCTTTCATTAGTTCAACCAATACCTTTGCTTCGCTTAAAAAAATTGCATCCTGGCAAAGTCGGGAACCCTTTTCTTCGAGTGTTGCCATTACTTCAGGTGATAACCGGGCTGACCTTGCCTTTCGTGCATTGCAACCCTACTCGAAACAGATCATGCAAGCTATAGGTAATCGTCGTGTAGTTCTCAAACCAAACAATGTTTCCACCAGCATACAATTAAGTTCAACCCATGTGGATACGCTTGAAGGCATCCTGGAATTTCTCAAATCCATCAAAAAACTTGATAATGTTATAATTGCTGAATCACCTGCGGATGGACCGGCACTGGATGGATACAGTAATTTTGGGTACATGCGGCTCGTCAATAAATATCCTGTAAAACTCATTGACCTGGACCAGGAAGGATTCGAAGTTCTTTATGTGTTTGATGAAAAGGATTTCAGACCGCATCCTGTCAGGTATTCCAGTGTGCTTCTCAATCCTGATTCCTATATCGTATCGGTGGCCAGGATGAAAACCCATGACCGGGTATTGGCCACTCTTTCCCTGAAGAATATTGTATTTGGTGCTCCCATAAAAGATGTGGGATTTGCCTGGGGAGCAAAACACAAAGAAGGCACAAAGAGTGATAAGGCGATTGCTCATGGGAGCGGATTCCGGGGAATCAATTACAATCTGTATGCAATGGCTTCCAAACTCCATCCGCACCTGGCCATCATTGACGGGTTTGAAGGCATGGAAGGGAATGGTCCGACCCGGGGAACCCCGGTTGATCATAGGGTATGTGTCGCCAGCACCGACTGGCTGGCAGCGGACCGCGTTGCTGTGGAGCTTATGGGTATTGATTTTGCTAAAATGGGTTATTTAAATTACTGTTATCAAACCGGATTAGGTACTGCCGATTTAGGCAGGATTGAAATAGTCGGCGAAAGCATAAGCAACCATATAAAGCCATACCGCCTTAGTGACAATATTGAGAAACAGATGATCTGGATGACACCGGCTTCCTAGTTATCCGTTATAATTTATTTAAATAGGGCAGGATCCGTAGATCTTACATTGTTTTTAAAGGCAACCACGAAGGCCTCCGGATAACCGGATTGCCTGCAGACTTTCTGAAATTCCGTGGCAGCAGCGGCTGTGGCAAATTCACCGACGGTATATCGGTAGGCCCCTGAATAAGAATATACAAAGGCTTTATAGCTTTTACCGCTTATTTCAATCTGATCGTCCTTTTTATATTTTCTTGAATAGATCTGTACGCGGTAGGAAACCACATCTTTTCCACCAGCAGTAGCTGGTTCAGGGGTTTTGGCTACACCTGTTTTCTCTTCCAATGTAACAGGCAGGTCATCGGGCAGGATAACTGTTTTCCACTTTGGATGACCTTGTTTCTTTAAAAGATCAAGATTCAGGAAAACCCCGGATTTTATGGAAGCCATTGCCTGTTTGTCAGCATTTGTCATCTTCGACTCATTGGCAATCAGAAGAGTTCTTACACCAAATGTCGGAACATCTTTGTCAAGCCATTTGTAGTCTCCTTTGTGTATTGTATCGTTTTCATAGTATTTGGCCCAGCCATTGAAATCAGTAAGTTCCAGCAGGGCAATACCACCCACCATTACCTGTGGATCGATATCCAGCATGTTTAGCGGGGCACTGCCCACAATTAAACCGGCATCAATTGATCCTGCTGAAATTTTCTTCAACATCTCCTCAAAGCTTACATTATAAGTATACCAGCCAATTTTAGACCGGTCCTTCATCAATTTCGCAGTAGCCGAGGATCCCTGTTCTTCGTTTCCAATGCCAAGTTTCTTTTTGTCGAGGTCCTGTAGTTTGGTTAAACCGCTGCTTTTCTTGGCTATAATGTGAATTTCTTCCGTAGCAAGTTCCAATACAACTTTCAATGAACCGGTCTTGTTAGTGTTGTTGAACTTATCTTCCGCAATCATCATGTTCAGGTAATCAGATTGAATAAGCGCAAATTTGTCGTTTGAAGAAGGATTTGTAAGTACTTTAAAATTGTATGCGCTTCCTGCCGTCGACTTATTGACGATCTTAATGCCATTCTTTTCACCAAGTACAGTAGCCATATCACTTACAAAGCGGTAGTAGGATCCTTTCTCCGGACCGGAAAGAATGGTCACCTGGCTGAATGCCTGTCCAAATGACAAACAGATCGCAGCTATAAGCAGGAATGGTTTATTGAAATTCATAACCCGGAATTTTAGTTGAATTATATTACAAATACTTTAATAAAGATAATAAAATCCTCCTGATTATTATTTGAACTGCTTGTCAGGAATACGGAATCACCTGTTCAGTTCAACCCGCTCCGGGAATTGATTGCCAGAAGTTAATTGAAGGCAATTTTTGGATATCTTTGATGAGGGAGAGAGTTTTGGAGTAAGTTTTACAATACATCCTGATGCAGGTATTTAGATTATTTACTTTTCTAAAAGAGAAACCGTAAAATGGACCAAACCCTACAGTCATTTTGGAGCATCTCTGTGACAGAGATGTTCAAAAACTTGGAACCGCAAAGGAAGGATTGACAAGCGATGAAGCCAAAAAACGGCTAACACTTTATGGCTCCAATCTTCTTAAACCAAAAAAGCGATCGGATGTTCTTACCACTCCTGCTTTCCCAATTCAAAAGTCCGATCATTCTGATTCTTCTTTTCGCAACCGGATTGTCATTTTTTCTCAGGATCCGGTGGATGCAATAATTATTCTGATCATTGTACTTGTCAGCGGTTTGCTTGGATTCTGGCAGGAACACAGCGCATCGAATGCAGTAGAGAAACTGCTTTCAATTGTGCAGATTAAAGCCTCAGTGATGCGTGACGGAAGTTCAAAAGAAATTCCCATTGAAGAAATTGTACCAGGGGATATCGTAATCCTCAATGCAGGTGATATCGTTCCCGGTGACGGGCTGGTTCAGGAATCAAAAGATCTTTTCGTGGATGAAGCCATGCTGACAGGTGAGACTTTCCCTGTTGAAAAAATGCCGGCCGAATTGCCCGCAGAAACCCCTCTGGGTCAGCGGACGAATACTCTCTGGATGGGAACACATGTTGTGAGCGGCAGTGCAACTGCACTAATTGTCCATACGGGCAAAGACACCGAATTCGGCAAGGTATCCGAGCGGCTAAAACTCAGGCCACTGGAAACTGAATTTGAGCACGGAATCCGCCGTTTCGGCTATTTCCTTATGGAAGTCACGCTTTTACTGGTGGTCGCCATTTTTGCCATTAACGTTTATCTGGAACGTCATGTACTGGACTCATTCTTTTTTCTCTTGCATTGGCTGTAGGACTTACACCTCAATTGCTGCCGGCAATTATCAGTATTAATCTTTCCCATGGTGCCAAACGGATGGCTGCAAAAGAAGGTAATCGTCAAACGGCTCTCTTCGATTGAAAACTTCGGAAGTATGAATATTATCTGCTCCGATAAAACAGGTACATTGACCGAAGGAATCGTGCAACTTCAATCTGCGCTTGATGTAGATGGTGAATGCGAGTGAGAAAGTCCTTCTTCAGGCATATATCAACGCTTTTTATGAAACCGGATTTACAAACCCGATTGACGAAGCTATCCGCAACTATAAGCAATTTGACCTGTCGGGATACCAGAAACAGGACGAAATTCCGTATGATTTTCTTCGAAAGCGATTAAGCATACTTGTTTCACATGATGATGACACATCTTATGGTGACCAAAGGAGCCTTGCAGAATGTTCTTGATGTATGCACATCGGCCGAAACCAGGGATGGAAAGATCGTCGATATAGCTACAGTGACAGGATCAAATCCAGAAGCACTTTGAGGAATTCAGCAGTAAGGGATTCCGAACTCTGGGAGTTGCATACAGGAATATGGGTTCAGAATCACGTATCAGCAAAGACGATGAATCGGGCATGACATTTTCAGGATTTCTTATTCTTTTTGATCCGCCAAAGCCAAATATTCTTGAGACAATTACAGGTCTCAGGAATCTTGGGGTTGCCCTGAAAATCATCACAGGCGATAATCATCTGGTTGCTGCCAATGTCAGTCAGCAGATGGGATTGAAGAATACAAAAATCCTTACCGGACCTGATCTTAAAAATCTGAGCGATTCCGCTCTTATGAAGAAAGTTGGAGGAATAGATGTTTTTGCAGAAATAGAACCCAATCAGAAAGAACGTATAATTATTGCTCTGAAAAAAGCCGGAAATGTAGTCGGGTATATGGGTGATGGCATAAATGATGCATCAGCTTTACATGCTGCCGATGTCGGTATTTCTGTTGACAGCGCTGTAGATGTTGCCAAGGATGCAGCCGATATTGTCTTGCTCGAAAAAGGACTTGATGTTTTGGTGCAGGGTGTCAGCGAAGGAAGAAAAACATTTGCCAATACACTCAAATATGTGTTCATGGCAACCAGCGCCAATTTCGGCAATATGTTCAGTATGGCCGGAGTATCTCTGATTCTTCCGTTTCTGCCATTGCTGCCCAAGCAGATTTTGCTTGACTAATCTGATGACTGATTTCCCGGAGATGACAATTGCAACAGATAATGTGGATAATGAAATGATTAATTATCCGCGTCGCTGGGATATAAAAGCAATCCGTAAGTTCATGATCACGTTTGGGATTGTGAGTTCGTGTTCGACTATCTCACTTTTGGTTTGCTTTTACTCGTACTTCATGCTACACAGGTTCAATTCAGGACAGGCTGGTTTCTGGAATCCGTTATTTCAGCATCCATGATCGTACTGGTTATACGAAGCCGGAAACCATTCTTCAGAAGCAGACCCGGAAAATATCTGTTAATTGCAACTTTTTCAATTGTTTGTTTTGACATTGATTTTACCTTACACCCCGCTTGCCGGGATTTTTGGATTCAGTCCGCTGCCAATTCCTTTCCTTCTTTTTATCGGTTTAATTATTATAGTTTATATTTTCACAGCCGAAATCGTAAAGAAGGTTTTTTATAAGCGGGTGCAGTTGTGATGGAAAAGGACAATTACTGACAGAATCCATGAGGAAGAACATTTGGGAAGTTCTGCTTTCATCACCGATATCGTTATCGGAATGTCCGATGGATTGACGGTTCCTTTTGCACTGGCAACTGGATGGTGCCTTGATTCCCCTGACGGCCTATTTTTTTTTACCCATAATCCATATGAGGGACTAGTGTTTTCGGCGTTGCTCAGCATAATATGCCTTTTCCTTTTCGGGTATTTTAAAAGCAAGGTGACCGGTCAGCCGCCGCGGCTGCCTTTATGGTGGCAAAACTGTTCAATAATCTGTTTTAAACGATATTCAATTGGCGAAATATATATACACGGGACTGTAAAGAATTCAGACTAACATGGATTTTCTTTCTACTCTCCTAATCGAATAATTGCGTAATAAAGGGCCGATAATAACTCCCGCAATCACAATTCCAACAAGTATTTCAAACTCGTATTTTTCAATTTCCTTCAAATTGGCTTTTAAGATAACTCCAAAGAAATAGCCAAGAGAACTATATAGAAAATCCCACAGAATTGTATTTATGAGACTAAAGATGGTAAACGTCCTTGTCTTAATCGAACTCATACCAATTGCCAGAGGCACAGCCGTCCTGAATCCGAATAAAAATTTATAGCCCAGTAATATCGGAACAGGGTATTTCTCAAGCATGCCTTTTATCCTTTTTGCCTTCAACTGGAGTTTCGGCTTTTGGGCAAGAAATTTATTTCCTTTTCTTCTTCCGATGGTAAACCACATCCAGTCCCAGCACTGGGAAGCAATTACAGCAAGGATCATTACGGCTGCTATTTCCAGGTGCCCTCTGTGTGAAGCATATGCCGATGTGATAAGAGTGGTTTCTCCTTCAAAAAAACACCCCGTAAAAACCACGCTATACAGGAGCAGTTTCTTAAGCATGGGTATATTCAGATAAGGAATACCTATTAACAAAAATATAAGTATTTTTAATAACCTTAATTCAATTAACGAAGGAAATATCAGAATCTCCGGATTATTTATTTACCTCATCCTCCCGACGAAAAAGAGATGTGAAAACCGATATTATTTTGGGTCTGTAACCTTTCGAAAGATAACTTTGTAACCATGAATCCTGCTTTATCAAGGTCACCCCAAAAAGGGCCAGCAACTTTTTGAAATTGAGAACCAGGTGCAAGCAACCCGTTATCAGGAAGATATTGGCGATGGTTCCGTGAAATTCTCCCTTGGAATGGCTGAATCCTGTGAGGTACAGTAAAAAACTGACAACAGTTACCACAAAAGTTAAAAAGGTCACTGATAGTTACGATGTTTTTTGAGTAAAGATTCTTTACCAGTATCGCCTTAATGAACTTCCAGTGCTGCCATATGTGAATAATTATAAGGACTGTAAAAACAATTGACTATAATACTGTGTAAGGTTCCCCACGAAAAATCGTTTGCAACTTCAGGTCCGTTCCTGAATGATTCTCCATGTCTTTCTTCCATATCTGTGGACAGATAACATCCGATCAAAGCCAATATCGTGATAAGATCGATTGCTCCTTTGCTACTGATTTTTTTGTTGCTATTCATAGTAATTTACTGATTTTATTGTTCTTATAATAATACGGAATGTAAACATCAAACTTCCGGATGTCTCTTACTGGTATATTCCAATAAAACGGATGGTCAATTATTTGCCCGTATCGGGTTGTTTTGAATACCCGGTGACAATGCCGATCCACCTGATCAATCCTTCCGGATCATCATCGGCGCAATGTCCTCCGTCCCAGAAAATCCAGGTATTCACTTCCCTGTTCAGGTTCTCAAGACCTGTGGCCAGGTTAACCATAACGGTTTGAGAAGTGTGGTTGTCACTGCTACCGTTCCGGAGCCACCATTTGGCTGCACAACCGCTGTTGCCCTGCCCGATGAAGTACATGGCATTCATCATGTTTACCACCGTTTTCAGTTCACTGTCAATCTCTGCATTCTTATTACCGGTAGATTGCTGCAGACTGAAACTGGTAAAGTGCCTGGCAGCGGTGGTCTTGTTGCCGAACAATTCAGGCTCGGGCTGCTTCATGTTAAAATCGTCGAAGGCCGGCAGACCTTTCATTCTGCCAACGTGCTTCACATAATCCGCAAAGGCAAAGTGAAGCTCCTTTATCAGTCCATGTAATCCATGTATTTTTTGCCAGGTACTCCTTGCGTGCATTATCTGACAATTCCTTCAGGTATTTATTCGCTGAGGGCACCAGGTAATATTGCAGGAGATATTTATCATAGTTGTCGGCTGATAGAATTCCAAAGCCATTTTTGCCCTTACAATTCAGTGATTTCTGATACTCTGCATAGGATGCTTTCAGTTGTTTTGAAAGCTCCTGATCCACGAGGCCGGACCGGGTTGGCAAGGTTCCATACATCCACTCATAGGCCCCGTCGGCATGCTCCAGATCTGTAATGGGACTGTAGCAGGCGCTGGCAAAAATATTATCAGTCTCACTCGGCAGCGCCAATTTCCCTCAGATAAGAATCATACAAAGGGCTATTACCGGAAGCACCCAGAAGTGCGGATAATGCCCCGCCTGCGCTGCAACCAACCGAAACAATCCTGTCCGTGTTGCCGGGCATAACACCCTTGTTGTGCCGGATGTACCGGACAGCCGCTTTCAGGTCCACAATGGCAGCAGGCGCCTTGCCATAGTAAGTACCGTCGGCAGCCTTGTTATCACGACCCCGACAACCGGGTGATACCACTACATAACCTGCAGCCAGTGCCAGATCTGCTCTGCTGCTGACATTGCCATTATTACGGGGACCCATGCCACCACCCGGGCCACCCGTATTCCCACCGGAATTCCTGACAGACATGTAACCGCCAACGCCAATTTCAAATAAAATAGGGGCATTTTTTGCGTCAACTGCTTTACCATCAATCTCAACGGGAACACTGACGTTCAGGCTCTGATAATCTTTGTCAACAGGGTTCGCAACATAAGGAATATGCATATAAGCGTGGTAAGTGACTTTTTTTTCACCTGCAGAAGTCTTCACGGTCTTTGTTTCTACTGTAAAGTTGTCCCTCGGGAACAACAAGGGATCTTTGGTAATTACCTTTTGCCCGATGCCAGGCACTTCAGTGATGGCTGTAATACCATCGGCTTGATTGGAGCCGGAACCGGGTGTATTCCCGCAGAAAGCCGGTAAACTTAACAGGGCTTCAATAAGCACTAATAACACAAATGTGGGTGATGAACCTTTTTTCATAATCGGAAATTATATGCATAATTTGTTAATCATCGGATCAAATGTAAACATCGCAAAAGCCTCAAAGAAAAAAATTATACCAAAGTGCCATTTTGCTAAACAAACTGCGAAAAACATACCCCTGAAGCTTCTATATTTGGTGCTGAGTTTGATGAAACCAGGCAACACAATTTTAATAATGCCGGATGTATACAAATATCAAAAATACTATTAAGGCCATTTTGCCCCGTAACTTCATGTTTAAACATGAAATGAAGTTCAGGGGCATTTATTATTTGTTTTTTCGTGGAGAAAAGTATTACTGCAACCTGTGTAATCATGGCCTGAGGAAATTTATTCCGGTAACGGATGGAGATAAACTATGTCCCCGCTGTGGGAGCCTGTCCAGAAACCGCCGGTTATTTGAAGTACTGCAAAACGGATACCTGAAGAATGATTTTACTGTGCTTGATTTCTCCCCTTCAAGAAGTCTCTACCGTATGTTAAAGGGAAATAAAAATATCAACTACATAACCCACTGATTTTGCAGGAGAATTTCTGGCGGATCATCATTATGATATCACGAATATTGACCTTCCGGATCAAAGCATCGATCTTATAATCTGTTACCATATTTTGGAACATATTGAAAAAGATGGTACCGCAATATCTGAATTACACAGGGTTCTAAAAACTGGATGGCACCTGTATAATCCAGACTCCGTTCAAAAATGGAGAAATATATGAGAACCCGTTAATTCAGACTCCCGAAGAAAGACTTAAGCACTTTGGTCAGGCAGACCATGTAAGGATATATTCTGTACAGGGCTTAAAAAACAGATTATCTCTTTCCGGTTTCCAGGTTGAAATAAGAGAGTTCATTGAACCGGCTGATAATAAATCCGGTTTTAAAGAAAAGGAGTACATCCTGCTGGCCAAAAAAACAAGCTAAGATATTAATCCGCTCGCTAACTGATATTTGTCTCACATTCGCGATACGCTATCTGCAATGTATGCTACAGAAATCTGTGCCTAAATTGCAAGTACCATACCATTCTTCAATGCTTCATTATACCTCACTTTGTCAAATACATACAAGAACGGAGAACGGTGAGGACCAATGTATCTTGTTTCGTTTAATTTTATGATTATGCCTGTAGCCAGAAGCTTTTTGGTAAAATTCCTGTCATCAAGCTTTTTACCCAATATGGTCTCATACAGGGATGTTATTTCAGGAAGTGTAAATTTATCAGGCAATAACTCGTACCCGACAGGATAATGATAGATGTGCAGCCGTAAAGCATTCAAAGCCTCTTCAATGATCAACTTATGATCAAACAATAAAGCGGGAAGATCAAAAATATCCCACCACCTGCATTCTTCGGTATAAACTTCACTGCTTGGTTTAACAAGATCAAACTCGGTAAGTGTGTAGAAGCCAAGTGATACAAAATAGTCAAACATCCAGTTTTCTTTATCAATTGTGACCCCGATAAGATCGCCTAATATTTTGGCTGAAATGGAGCCGTCACTTGTTCTGGATGGATTGCCAAATGCTTTGAACTGCCTGAGATACAGATCATCCAATCCGGTTCTTTCCTTTGCAATGCGTGCAGCAGCCTCGTCAATGGTTTCAGTCCGTTTGATATAACCGCCACATACCGTCCATTTGCTTAAGCCATTGGGGCGCTGAAGCAATACTTTCAATTCTTTTTTGTGATAGCCAAAAATCACATTATCAATGGATACATTTCTGAGATAATAATTACCGCCATTAAATACGTCTTCACGCAGTTTTTCCGAATCCTTCATAATCTTCAATTGAATAACAATATTACGTAATTTTTACGGAATATAAAGAATGTTCTTACTTTTGCATTGTTCACCTGCTTAACCATTAATTTATTTGAAACAATACTATGAAATCAACCTGGATTGCTTTGCTCCTGTTGGGTTGTTTATTACAACCAACAAATGCTCAAAATAAAGATAGTAATAAATTAAAGTTCCCGAAAGGTTTTCTCTGGGGGGCTGCATCTGCGGCCTACCAGGTTGAAGGTGGCACCAAAGCTGACGGAAGGGGTCCGAATATCTGGGACAAATATCTGAATCCACCGTATAGTCTGGCCAAAATGGCTACCGGCGAGGATGTTAACGGGGATATTGCCATCAATGAATACGACAGAAATCAATTTCTGAAGGATGCCAGATTAATGAAAGAATTAGGCATCAACACCTACCGTCTGTCCATTTCATGGTCACGCATTTTGCCTGAAGGAACCGGAAAAGTTAATGAAGCCGGTATTGATTACTATAATTTTGTGATCAATACCTTATAAAAAATGATATTAAACCTCTGGTTACGCTTTATCATTTTGATATGCCCCTGGCACTCGCAAATAAAGGCGGATGGATGAACCGGGAATGTGTAAAATGGTTTACGGACTATGCTAATCTCTGCTTTGACAGATTTGGGGACCGTGTAAAAATCTTCCTTACCTTCAATGAACCATCCATTGAAATGTTCTTCCTTCAATCGGTTTTTGATGCGATTAATACCCGGCAAATGCCTTCAGTCCCTGCTTCTGAAAAATATATTTCCGAACATTTTGCACACATCCATCATTTGATGCTGGCTCATGCCGAAGCAGTAAATTTATATCACAAGAAAAATCTGGGCGGGAAGATCGGAATTACTTACAATTTCATGCTTTGCGATCTTGACACTACTGCCTCTGAAGCAGGAAAAACTTCACTTGATTTGGTGAAGATGGCATGGAATAATCTGTTTATGGATCCGGTTTTTAAAGGTTCCTATCCGTCAAGACTTTTTGATCGTTTAAAAGCATCACAATATGGAGATATTCAGGCCGGGGATATGGATATTATAAAATCAGCGAAAACCGACTTTCTCGGGATTAATTATTACGGTGTAAACATGTATCACGAAAAGCCGGGTGCTGGCTTTTTTGGTCTCGTTAACGGAAAGAATCCTGATAAACCCGAAATGTTTAATGGATTTGTAAATCCTGATGCATTCGCAAAGGGACTGGTAAGTTTAAAAGAACAATATAATAATCCGGAGATTATTATTACCGAAAATGGAGCTGGTTACGGGGTAGTCAGATGAAAAGCTGGAAAATGGAAAAGTAAATGATGCATTACGTACCGCGTATATCCAAAAGCATATTAAGGCAGTTTACAATGCAATTCAGGCAGGGGTGAATATAAAAGGATATTATGTCTGGAGTATGTTCGATAATCTCGAATGGATCATGGGATATTCAAGACGATTTGGCATTACCTATGTGGATTTCAAAACACAGGAACGTTATCCGAAGCAGAGCTATTATTGGTATCAATCGTTTTTGAAAGAACAGAAGAAGTAAGATATTCCATGGAACATAAATTACGGAAAATGAGGTCAAAATGACCTCATTTTTGATTAAAAAAACTTGACTTTGGTTTCAAATTCTCCTAACTTTCATTACTGAACTTGTGTACTGTTTTTCAAGATAGATGACTTAACTCTGGTCCTATGAAAGAGTTAAAATTCATTTTCTCAGTATCTTGCTGTCTGCTTTATCAGATAATAGGGGTATCCAACCTGACATGCGGTTTGGACGCTAAAAGCCCTGCATTTTGGATTTGCTTTCTAAAAAAGTAGAATTTATTGAATTTTCATACTGATACCTGGAAAACCTCCAAAAAGTCCAATATTGTAAACCCTTATTTAATACTTACAAAAATGAAAAAGCTAAATCTTACCCTTTTGTTTATGGCGATTTCTGCCATATTAATCACTTCGTGCAAGAAGGAGGAAAATGACGCCAGAGAAAAATTTGTCGGTTCATACTCTATGAGTGAAACCTGGACCCTGGATGGTGGCGGGTCAGGAACCGATAACTATACAATAACTATTGCGAAATCAAATGTTAACAGCAAACAAATTCTGATTAATAATCTTGGCAATACTATTACCGCTTATGGAGCGCAGATGAACGTATCAGCAACTGTGGAAGGTACTTCTATAGCTATTGAAACTCAATCTATTTCCCTTGGAGACTATTCTGTAACAGTTACCGGAACCGGTTCACTTAATGATAAATTATTGACAATTAATTATGTTATCGTAGGCCAATGGCAAGGCCAATTGTCGGGATTTAAACAATAGTTGGATCGATTAAAATACTGTTTCCCGACCTAAAAGAAAGAGGCCGTTTATGGCCTCTTTCTTCAACAGATATCCATTATCAGGCACAGCCTTTGATATGCAAATGTTATTTTACAAAATCTGATTTTATAAGAAAATCGGCACTTTGCTTAATTCCTTCCAGAGATGTCTTAAGCTGTTCGGCGACCACCTTCGGATCTTGTGGACCGAATCCGGGAGGAGGTGCACCCTGGCCAGGTTTGGCATTTTTTGACATTTCTGCAAATACCTCCTGCATGGTGCCGCCTTTGCCCTGAATTTCTTTCATCTTCTCCATCATGGCCATTGACTGTTCCCGTTGCTCCGGTGTCATTTTACCTTCCATTTCAACGAACCAATCCTCGTTGCCATTCTTGTAGAATTGTTTGAAAATGGCTTTGTAATTGATTTTTCCGCTCTCGCCAACTACATAATCATCCTTGATATGCAGTACTTTAATTCGATTTGGATATTTCTTCAGATAGGCAACGGGATCCTGGCCACCCACTGTGGTCCAGTAAACATCCATTTCAAAGATTACTTTGCCGGGATCTGTATTTGTTATAAGAAAATCCTCATATAACTGCTCTGTGCCAGGTATTTTGGCAAATTCCAGGTTGTGGTTATGGTATCCGAATTTAATTCCTCTTTTATTTGCTTCATCTCCGATCTTGTTCAGCAATTCACATTCCGCCTTAAGTCCTTCCACATTGCCTGACCACATGTTCATGGGAAGGATAACATATTTGCAGCCCATAATTTTATGATCATCAAATATTTTTCCCCAGGCTGCCAGGGTTCCTTCAGCGTCCTTAACATCAAATTTGGCACGGGCATGACTTGAAATAATCCTGAGACCATACTTACCGGCGAGGGCAGCATAATCGGCGGGCGAATAACCAGCCACCTTTCCGGTTCCGGCATCGTAATTCGAAATCTCCATAACGGAATAACCGTCATCGGCCAATGCCTTGAAAGAGCCCTCAAGATCAGACTCAAGGCCCTTAACGGAATAAGTAGCTATTCCAAGGTGTTTTTTCGGTCCGGTTGCTCCGGAAAGGGATGAAGATGTGATGCATAAAAACATCACCGCTGTGAAACATAAACAGAAAAGGTTTTTCATAAATCATGTAATTTTTTGGAACTGATTAATTTTAAGTGATTATAAGTTGTTTCCCCGATATGTGATATAAAGCTTACAAAATTAGCATTTTTTTTATATTCCGTAAATAATACGTAATATAAAATCCAAATCTTCATGGCATTGAAACGGAAAGCAGGGCGCACTTCGTGCATGAAACGCGGACCTGGCAATACAAAAATCTCTTAGGGAGCTCAGATGAACGTAACAGATACTTTGGAAGGCATTTCCCTGGCTATTGGAAATTAATCTATCTTCTTTTCATTTGCTCCCAATTTAAGTTGGAGCCGATATTCGGATTATAGTTCGGATCGTCAGAAATAATGTATTCGCCATTGGCATTGGTCCAGGCATTGTCGTAACCTGAAGGCAATTCAACCGGCTTCTCTTCAATTGGATCATAGTATTCATCAACACCTCTGACATACTGGCTAAAATCTTCAGCAATTCTGTCCCCAACAGCCTGTCGGTTCTCCCATGAGCGCAAGTTATCCTCGCGTATCTCATCACTCATCTGTGACAGTTTCCGGCTGAATTCACCAATATTATGGATTTGTTGAATCTGACCCTTTATAAGGTATTCCACCAACTGAACGTACTTGTTATACCAATACTTATTTACCTGAAAAGAATAGGTCATTGTCTCAAATATTTTTGAGGAAGCCTCCAGTTTGCCCTTTTCTGCTTTATATGAAAAAATGTTACTTACGGTCCAGTTTGTATTGTATTTTACGGAGCCCCAGGCCTGAACAGGGAAGCTATATGACTCCACTACAGCATATATTTCCTCTTCCATGGATTTGCCGGCAAGTGTATATTCAATCCTGACCTTGGATGCATCAAATTCTGATATCACTCCACCCTGTTGATTAAAATTTGCACCAACTGCTTTGGCAAGCGCCGGAACCGGTTCATCTTTAATAACCCGAAGGCTTCCGACATTGTTCCGGAAACGCGGCAATACAATCTGATGCAAAGCCTTACTGGCGTTCATAATTGGTTTTACTTCATTGCCAAAATATTTGGATCCAATGGGAACCAAATTCAATAATTGTTGATTGGTTGACCAAAAAAAGGGTTGGTTCGGGAATACTTCAAACTCTTCAGATCCCTTTGAATTTTTTACAGTAAATGCTGCTGTTGCAGGCATACCCGGATTATCAGTAATCCAAATGATTCCGCCCCTAAATATCCAGTCGACAGGCATGAGAAAACTAAAGGCCTCCGAACCTGTTCCCTGGCGATCGATAAAACTGTACCGCACGAACTTCACCGGAATGGATGGCTTTTCAGATGTTTCTTTTTCAGGTTTATCGGATGGTTTTACCTGGTCATTGGAACTTGAAGGATTATTGCATGTTATGCACATGCTTACAAAAACTAATGCAAGCGACAGAAGATAACTTTTCATAAGTGTCCTCCTGATTTTGTGTAATGAACTGATTAAGTATCTAAATATAGGATATGTTTCGTAAAAAAACAACTCATTAAATGATGTTTAATACACTGAATCAGCACTCTAATCGTGTCGAAAAATTAAAATAAAATAATTTGTACTTTAGGCCTGGAAGGAAAGAGGACTTGCAAATAAACCCTCAAATGAGAAAATATATCCTGTTCATGGCATGTCTTGCAGTTCTTGCCGGCTGTTCGAGATGTCGTGGAATGGTTGAACTGAACAGCTCAATAAACCTGTTTACGGTCATAAAAATTGACCACTTTCATGATTCCTTCATTCAACCCAAATGCATTTAAGTACAATCCACCTGATATTTAAGCCGGTTCTATGGAATTACCTTGTAATGCTATTTGTCCCATCCTATTTTTACCCGCGATAGATGATATTATGAACTAAAATGAGTTTACCATGTTGAGGCTCATATTGCTTTCATCAGGAATATTGTTTAATGCGCCAAAGATGAATTCCGGCGATTTGGCCGGAAATAAAATCAATCTCACTTATGGCAACTGGGAAGCGGTTAAACATACCAGTGGAGTAAAAACCTACGTGAGGTGGTTATATTATGCTGATGGAAAGAAAACACGTGAGAGAAAGGGTGAGATATTTGTGGAATGCAGCCTGGACAAAGCTATTGACATACTAATTGAACCTTCGGTAACAAAAAAATGGATGGCAGGCGTTTCGGAAAATTACAGGTTAACTAATACCACCCCGAATCAATGGTACACCTATACCCTCTATGATATTCCCTGGCCGTTTAACAAACGTGACCTGGTGTCAGCCTATGAACTGAATTATATTCCCGGGAACAAGACCGCAACCATAATAATATTAAGCAAAGCAGACTATGTTCCTGAGAAACCAGGAATTGACCGGTTGATCAATTATAACGCAACCTGGACAATCACCGAAACCTCGTCGCAAATGGTTCACATCGTTTTCAGCGCCATGTCCGATACTCCGCCGTTATTTCCAAGATATATCCAGGATCCGGTTATTGAAAAAATGTTTCATAATAACCTGGTAAGGTTAAAAGACTTATTATCTCAAAAGACCCAATTTACATGAAGAAAACTACATCGAGTCAACCAACCGGCTCAGGATCATCGTTTGCCCTGATCACAGGAGCAAGCCGTGGACTGGGAAAAGAATTCGCCCGTGAACTGGCACAACGTAATTATAACCTTCTCCTGGTATCATTAAAGGGGGAGGAGTTGGCAGAAGTCAGCTCAGAAATGGAATCCCGATATAATATCAAGGTTTTTTACTACGAGGCGGATCTGTCCGAATCACAGACTGTTTTTCAATTGGCAGCCTGGGCTTTGTCAAAAGGACCTGTCAGTATCCTCATCAATAATGCGGGAATTGGTGGCACCAGTGCTTTTGATGAGGCCTCCACAGAATATATTGATAATATTATCATGTTAAATATCAGGGCCACTTCATTGCTTACCCGCCTGATCCTTCCTGAACTCAAATGTCAGAAACAGGCTTATATTTTGAATGTTGCCAGTATGGCATCCTTTAGTCCGATTGCCTATAAAACAGTATATCCGGCATCAAAGGCCTTTATCTGGTCATTCTCAAGGGGATTATATGAGGAACTAAAAGACACAGGCGTATTTGTAAGTGTAATACACCCGGGTCCAATGAGAACCAATTCGGATGTGATCAAACGAATAGAAAAACAAAAATTCTTTGGCAGAATGGGAGTGGTCAATACAGAGAAAATTGCAAAAATTGCGGTGAATAATTTGTTAAAGCACGATTCCCTGATCATACCCGGCTTCATGAATAAACTTAACTGGCTGATGATCCAGATCGTGCCGGTATGGCTCAGGCTAAACCTGCTTTCAAGGGTTATCAAGCGTGAATTGAAAGAAGAACAATTTGATCTTGCTCTGAAAATAAATAATTAACTTTCAAACATGAAGGCTTTGGTGACAGGTGCCAATGGTTTTCTGGCTTCTAATGTGGTCAGGGAGCTTAACCGGCGTGGATATAATGTTCGCGCAATGGTCAGATCCACTGCTGATTTACGCTCATTGCAGGGAACTGATTGCGAATTGTTTTATGGCAACATAACCAACATTATCCACACGGCGGAAGCGGTAAAAGATTGTGATGTAGTGATACATGTTGCAGCGGATACATCACAGCATTATACTAACGTTGAATCCTATATGCGGACTAACGTTTTGGGCACCCTTAACATGCTTGAGGCTGCTGTCAAAAACAGTGTAAAAAGATTCATTTTTATCAGCACAGCCAACACCTTTGGATATGGTACAAAATCCAATCCCGGCAATGAGAAAATGCCACCGAAATATCCTTTTACAGCCTCAGGATATGCCCTGAGTAAAATGAAGGCGCAGGAACTTGTCCTTGAATATGCCAATAGCAGAAAGATTGAAGCAGTGGTCGTAAATCCCACTTTTATGATTGGCCCATACGATACCAAACCCAGTTCAGGCAAGATAATAACAATGATATATAACAGGAAGTTTGTGCCCGTGCCAGCTGGTGGAAAGAATTTTATACATGTAGCTGATGTTGCTGTCGGTATTTGCAATGCCATTGACAAGGGTAAATCGGGATCATGTTACCTGCTGGCAAATGAAAATCTTTCCTATAGCGAATTCTATACAAAACTGGCAAAAATAGCCGGCAAACGCTTCTACCAGATAAAATTACCGCCCTGGTTGTTACATGTGACAGCCTTATTGGCAAAACTTGCCGGAAAGTCAGGATTCAGATCCGACCTCAATCCGGTTAATGCCAGGATTCTTGGCGTGGATAATTATTACAGCAGCAAAAAAGCAGTAAGTGAACTGATGTTGCCACAAACCCCGGTAGATATTGCTATTTACGATGCATTGGAATGGTTCAGGCAAATAGGGTATCTTAAAAATTGATTTCAGTTATGATGAAAAGAACCACGCAAAGCTTTTTACTCCGTTTATCTGTAATCATAATCTTTCTTTTGATCTTCAAGCAGGGCGATACCACTTTTACCAGCGCCTTTGAGCCCACTTTCAGAAGCCTGTTATTCAGTTTATTTTTCATTATTTACTGGATGATCTTCTGGGAAGCCGCCAGTTATATCTATTCAAAACTATTGAAGTTTACTCCTGATAAAAAGATCTGGTATCGCAGGCTTTCGATCGTAACCCTTATCCTTCTGTCTTCTACCATATTATGTGCTATGATCTTTAACTGGGGATATTTTATTTTTGATTACTACCTGTTTGGGAAAGTATGGAAGGATGTACATTTGATTAATCCTGAAATTTTCGATACGACTGATATTTTTGATTCCATCCGGGTTAACCCTGAACTACTTTTCGGCTTTATCCTGTTTTTTATTTTAGTTTACGGAACACATGTTTTTATCACATCAATGAAGAATGTGAAAGAACTGGAAGTATTAGCCGCCAGGCAAAATAAAGAGAGCATAATGGCTCAGTATAATGCCCTTAAAAACCAGATCGATCCGCACTTTTTCTTTAACAGCCTCAGTGTTCTGTCCTCTTTGATTTATGAAAGCACTGAATTGTCGGCAGCCTATATTTCGCATCTCTCCAAGCATTACCGTTACACGCTTGAAACAAATTCGGACAGCCTGGTCAATGTCGGTAAAGAACTCGAATACCTGGATTCCTATTTTTTTCTGATAAAAATACGTCATGAGGACTATATTAATTTCAAGGTAATCCTTTCAGAGCGTACGAGATCTGCATGCAGGGTGCTCCCCTACTCTTTGCAGATGCTGGTGGAAAATGCAGTGAAGCACAATATCTATAAAAAGAACAGTCCGCTTGAGATTGAAATCCTTGAGGATGATGATTATCTGATTATCCGCAACAATTTAAACAGGCGCAGGACGTTGCATGAATCAACAGGCATCGGATTGGAGAATATCTCTAAAAGATATGCCATTGAAAGCGATCAGAAAGTGCTCATCGAAGAATCGAGGGATCACTTTGTTGTGAAACTTCCCAAACTCAAATGAGATATGAAGATATTGATCATAGAGGATGAACAGCGTACAGCTGACCTGATCATCAAGCTGATAAAGCAATACGACAATTCATATTCAGTTTTGGGAGTGATTGATTCGGTGGAGAACGGAGTGGAATGGTTCATTCATAAAACCATATCGCCCGATCTGGTACTTGCTGACATTCAACTTACGGATGGAACATCATTCGATCTTTTTAACCAGGTAAACATGGACCTGCCTGTTATATTTATCACTGCCTACAACGAATTTGCCTTAAATGCATTCAAGCTTAACAGCATTGATTATTTATTGAAACCCCTGAATTTTGCGGATCTGAAAAAGGCCTTTGATAAGTTAATTAAGACCAGGGAAATTTATCGTAAAACATATCAAGGATTACAACCAGATTCTTGTTCCCGGTAAAAAAGCATACAAGCAGCGATTCCTTGTTAAATCAGGGAATAGCTTTAAAAATATTGTAACTGATGAGATCGCCAGTTTCATGTTTGAGGAAGGCGTTGTATTTGCCAATTTGCTGACAGGGGGTAAATCGATTGTTGAAAACAGCCTGAGTGAACTGACTGACGTGCTTGATCCCGGAAAATTTTTCCAGATAAACCGAAATACAATTGCAGGTATTAGTTCAATTAATAAAATATCCAATTATTTTAACCGGCGGGTGATCGTTCAGCTCAGGCCCGACAACCGGGAAGTAGTGGTAAGCCGGGAAAGGGTCCAGAACTTCAAGGACTGGCTGAATAAATAAAAAGGCAAGGATGTCATTGCAATGGCATCTCCTGCATTCAGTTAACTTTTAGCATGTCAACTAAATGATTATAAATTTTCCCTGTTCGGTCTGACAAAATGCACATTTTGCATCCATATTTGCCTTATCATAGGTATTACCGCAAACGGGACAAACTGCATATTCAACAGGCAGGTTCTTTTCAGAATTCATTTTCAATGCCTCCAGATCCTTGCTGTAAAATTGCTGATGCTTTTTTTCCGTATCAAATGCCCATGTAAACGATTTGACAGCTTTTTCCACTTTTTCGGTTTTAGCATCCGCCAAAAACTGCGGATACATGGTACTTACCTCATAGGATTCCCCATCGATGGCTGCCTGTAGATTTTCAGCCGTAGTCTTTACTTCAAATTCCGGTTTGAATTCATCCATCTTTTCTCCCAGTTCTTCCAATACTTTGGCATGATTTGCAGCATGTATTGATTCCGCTTTGGATGCCGCATCAAATAGCTTCGCAATGGTATCGTAACCTTCTTCCCTTGCTTTTTGGGCAAAGGCAGCATACTTCGCACTGGCAGTTGTTTCTCCTTTAATACCGGCTTTCAGGTTCTCCGTTGTTTTAACAGGGGCAACCTTATTGCAGCCGGTCAGGGCCAGTAAAACCATAAATGCTAACAATAGAATGTTTTTCATAATTGAGTTTGTTTAGGTTAAAAATCAAAGTGGCATCATATAATTATAAACCAATGATCCTCCATAGAAACCGGTAATACTAACGAAAACTACAGCCAAAGCATAAAGGGTAAAGGCAAACCATTTCAGATTGGTATTTTCCATTTTCCCCGACCGAAATAAGATACCAACTATAGTGGCTGCAATTAATGAACCCAGGGTAAGCCATGCAAAAAAAGCATGTGTTGCTTTTATTTCACCTGCAGTATCTGACATCGGGGAGGTAAAGAAAGTACCCGTAAGCCAGGCTGCGAGAGCTGAAAGTGTACCCAATACGAGCAGGTAAAATCCTGCTTTGGATAACCATGCTTCTTTCTTAAGAAACAAAGAGGCCAGATCGGCAAGAAATCCAAAAATCACCAATGCAATTGGAAAATGCACCAGCATCGGATGTAAATGGCTTGTATCAAACATTTTTTTGAGTTTTTAAGGATTGGCGAAGAAAGATATTGAAAATTACCAAAAAAAGAAAGGGTTTATAGGGATAATTTATCCCAAAATCCATTTCTGCTTAATGGGATTCCTGCAACTTTCCAATTAACTTAAAGAAAACCGGATTCTTTATTTTATATTCGAATTGTCAATCTTAAGAGATGAAAAAAATCCCATTGATCGTATTTATGCTGGCCTCAGTTCTGAATATTTACGGCCAGTCTTCTTCTTTCAAAACCTATATGAACCCTGTTATTCCCGGGTGATCATCCTGATTGTACAATCACCCGGGTTGGAAAATGATTTTTACACTACAGGTTCATCTTTCAATACCACACCGGTTATTTACCATTCAACCGACCTGGTTCACTGGGAAGCCATTGCCCAACCGGTCAGTGCTTCCTGGTCAAATTTTGGAGATACTCCGGGGGGTGGTTGCTGGGGTGGTCATATCGTTTACTACAATGGAAAATACTGGGATTACTTCTCGCGGGCCAATACAATGTATTTTGTAAAAGCCGATGATCCGAAAGGTCCGTGGAGTGCCCCCGTCAAAGTGAATAACCCAACAAGTCTTCCTTATGGATTAGGATACGACAATTCGATATTTATAGACGACAACAACAAATGGTATCTGGTGGTGAAAAATGGTCAGCCCAACAACGGAATTGTTGAATTGGGCAGTAACGGCCAGCCCACCGGTGTTGTCTACGATCTTAACTGGCTGAATCCGGCCCCTTCTTATCCATACAGCTGGGCAGAGGGACCTGTAATGTGGAAATATAAAGGCTATTACTATTATTCCTTTGCACGCGATGTGGCAGGGGGTCAAAAGGTGATGAGAAGCGATACGCTTACAGCCAATCAGACAGCCTGGGAAATGCCCGGCGACTTTTTTAACGAATCCGATCCCAAAAAGGCATCCTCGCTTTTCACGGGTCCAAACCATGCTTCCCCTTCGATAATGATTGGCGACAGCACCTCCTGGGTCATTCATCCTGTTTATGCCAAAGGAGAATGGAAAGGACAGGGACGGCAAGGATTGCTTAACCAGGTGAGATATGACTCAGGGGACCTGCCCGTGGCTGACTACCCTGTAAACCAATCGTTCACAGCCCCCAAACTGCCATGTAGCGGAATTCCATGGATGGTTCCCAAATCCGATTTCTTTACTTCACCTAAATTAAACCCTGAATGGTCGTTTCTTGGATATACCACTTCTGACAAATTTTCTTTGAGTGACCGTCCGGGGTGGTTACGGTTAACCCCAAAAAGCAGTTCCAAATCCAACACAGTGATCAAGAATGATGGGGAACACAATTATTCGCTTATTACACGTCTCGATTTCAATGCAAAGACTGCCGGTGATGAAGCCGGACTGCGCATTATCAGAGGTGATGAAACCCAATTTGTAAAGTTATACAGTTCAATTAATGCTGATGGAATAAAAGTGATCGGCTTTAGTTTTGGCACCACCAAATATGAAGCTGACAACTCGGCGGGTGATACAGTGTGGTTAAAGATTATCCGGGTCAACCACAGTGTTGGTGGTTACTTTAGCAGCAATGGCAGTACCTGGAAACAGGTTGGTAAAAACGTTGATATCAGCACAATCGATTCGTATTCCGATTTTTCATCCTGGATTGGAACCAGGCAGGGATTGTATGTCCAGGGCAGCCCTGCCTGGTTTGATCTTTATATTTATCGTGATGCCTTTACCCCAATTTTAGCCGAATGCCCTGCAAACCAGTATGGTACCACCCGAAGTGCACCTGCACAGGGAATTAGTGTGTTAGATAATATTCATAACACGGACTGGGCCTTGTATGCCGGAGTGGAATTTGGAAATGCTGAATATTACGAAACTCCCGATTCGGTTGAATTCATTGCGTCATCTGCCACAGAAGGCGGCTCCATTGAGGTATGGCTCGATTCAATCGATACGGGAATTAAGATTGCCGATTGTAAAATAATCAACACCGGAAGCTGGTATGAATTCAAACGATTCACAGCACCCGTATCGCCTGTAACAGGAAACCACGATGTATATTTGAAGTTCTCAGGTACAGGAACATCTAAAATATGTATGTTAAAATGGATAACTTTCACCCATCCTGAAAGGACTGTTATTACTTCCTCTCAGAATTATCAGAATGAAAAATTTACTGTTTATCCCAATCCGGCAAAAACACATCTTTCCATTCACTCCGGTTTCTTATTTCATACTGCTGAAATATTCAGCATAAATGGATATTTAGTACTGGCAGATCGCAAGGATGAATCGAAAACTTCATCCTTGGATTTCAACCTGGAAAATGGACTATACCTTTTAAAAATAAGCGGTGATAAATATGCGGCCAGCTCAATATTGATGATCCATAAATAGCTTTTAGAAAAAATTCACCTTACAATCCACTTACTTTAACCGGATTCACTTTGTCAAACTTCAGGTCCACTACCCGACCGCTCCCGACTTTACAGCCTGTTACCTGGTTATTGGCGTCACGGATGATTTGAACCTGGCCAAAATACCACTGGTTCCCTGAAAAAGCATCTGTTTTGAAAGGTGTTAAGTCTATGTCCCCGGTACGGAAATGCCGTGCAACCAGTTTGCCGGATTTCACCACAAAGGTGTAGGTGGTATTCAATTCAGGGCTGTAATAATCTCCGGTAAGTTCAGCCAGATTAACAGTTGAGGGATCAAAATCCGGCATACGCCTGGCTGAAATTTCCTGTCCCCCCATTTGCACTATCATTTTTGTAATTTTCCCGTCCGGATCTGTTGGGAAATTAACCTTTGCCTGCGCTGCCGGCACACTAAATTCCGTTTCGGAAAGCGGCGTCATGGGAGTTTTGGGAAGTTCATGGGCTTCGGCATACAGGACAGATCCTTCAGCTGAAATGGTGACAAGAATGCCCGGCTGCAATTCATATTTTCCACTATACCTGGCCAGTACTGAAGGATCCACAGAAATGGTTCCCGTATCTGTTTTTGGAGTTGCGGCAGCCGGTTTAGGCGCATCTTTAACTTCTTTGTCCTTCAGGTAAATGTCAATTATCTTGTTTCCAAGACTCCACGGACTGAAGGATGCCAGGTTGCTGAGTACATTAACTGAGAAATGTTCCTCCGGGATCCGGTACAGCTGGGAACGATACCCTGCGTCGGCCCCGCCATGAGCAAAGACTTTTAATCCTTTGTAATTGCCTATTACCTGGCCCATGGCATAATCAATGGTATCCCCGTTATTGAGAATGCCCCGTTCAGACATTTTGCCGATAATTTCCTTACCCACAACGGGTTTCTCAAAATTCATGGCCCAGAGGCACAGATCCGGTGCCGTCGTAAACAGGCTTGTGGCCCCTACCGTGGAATAATTCAGGTTAGATTTCTTATACCCGGTGCTATCGGCATAAAAGGAATATGCCCTGTTTTGAACAAGTTTTTCGCAATTGTCATAGAACAGGGTATGAGTCATTTTTAAGGGCTCAAAGATGCGGATACGTGTGAAATCGGCAAAGCTCATTCCGGATACACGTGCAACCACTTCTGCAAGAAGAGTGAATCCCGTATTGCTATACATCTCCTTTTCGCCTGGATTGAAGTTCAGTTCTTTCTGCCGGCTAACCAGCCGGAGTATCTGTTCCGTTGAAATATTGTCATCAAGCCTCCATCCTGCCATAGCCAATAACACCCATTGATCTCTCAGTCCGCTTGTATGATGAAGAAGGTGGTTCAGGGTAATAACTTTTCCGAAATCCGGCACTTCCGGGATGTACTTCCGGATATCATCATTTATAGATAGTTTTCCATCATGTTCAAGAAGAAGGATGGAAAATGCGGTAAATTGCTTGGAAACTGAGGCAATATGAAAAACCGTGGACGGTGTGATCGGGATATTGTATTCCAATTCGGCGCTGCCGTATCCCTTCTCAAATATTATCTTTCCATCCTTTGACACAGCAACGGCAGCTCCCGGCGACTGAAGATTGTTCCACACAGTGAAAAGCTGATCGATCTGTTTTTCAGGAGTTGTTCCCTTGGGTTCAAGTTTCATCCAGGTGAGATCAAACTTTCCCTGCTGTTCTTTTGTATCAATTGAACTGACTTCAAGAATATACGTTCCTTTTTTATCACTGAACAGGGTTATGGGCTCATCTCCGTTCCGGAAATTCGGACTATCAAAATCTTCAATTTTATTCCCATCGGGATCAAAGGTTGTGATCTGGGCATCAATGCCATGCTGAACAAGATTGAAATAGGCAAACTGGTTGGCTTCGAGACTGACGGCATAACGATGTGGTGCATCTTTCTTTAATACATCTGAGATAAGCAGACCTTTTTTCAGTCCGACCTGTTTCTCCTGTCCATTTGCAGGCAGGATAGTCATCATAAAAAACAATGAGACAATGATAAACGCATGGTTTTTTTGTGATTTCATGGATGTGTTTATTAAAATAATAGTAATCGGTTTAATTATGTAATCCTGTTCTGGAACAGGTAATCCTTGCGGTTGCTGAAAGCCTTTGCCATACAAATACTGCAAAATGGGATAATAACTATTAAAAGTATTAAATAGATGCTCCTGATCCTAAATTTCCATAATGAAATTCAAGAAAAACTGTCCTTAATTTCAAAAGATGGCATATGCGAAAGATTTTTAGCCGGAAAAAGCTAATTTTGATCAGCACTAAAAATTATAACCTGTCATATGAAAAACATTTGTATTGCCACATTCCGTAAAGTACAAAACTTAGGAGTACTTATTGTATTCCTTATTACCCCTGTTTTTAGCGCCGGCTTAACAGCCCAGACCAATAACCAGCCCCCCATCATCGGGCACTGGGATCTTACGGTAGATATGGGAAATAACCAGACTGCCCCCTCCTGGCTCGAGGTGAAGCTTTCAGGAATAAAAACGCTGGTGGGCTACTTTGTCTCCGACGCAGGAAGTGCCCGTCCCATTTCAAAGGTGAATGTTGACGGACAAAAAGTTACCTTCAGTATACCTCCCCAGTGGGAATTCGGACAAAATGACCTTGTTTTTGAAGGAACCGTTGAAACTGATAAATTATTTGGCGTGATCACCCTTCCCAATGGCCAGAAACATTCATTTACGGGCGAAAGGGCTCCTACACTGGTGAGAGAAAAACCTCCTGTTTGGAATGAACCGGTTAAGCTATTTAATGAAAAAAACCTTGACGGCTGGGTAGCTCAGAAGCCAACCAACCAATGGGTAGTCGAAAATGGCATTCTGAAAAGCCCCAAATCCGGATCAAATCTTCTCACTACAGAAAAGTTCCAGGATTTCAAATTGCATATTGAATTCCGCTATCCGGCAGGAAGCAACAGCGGTGTTTATCTGCGCGGCAGGTATGAATTGCAGATCGTGGACAGTCATGGCCAGGAGCCTTCGTCAATTTACCTGGGAGGTATATACGGTTTTCTTACTCCAAATGAAAACGTGGCAAAGGTGCCGGGAGAATGGCAAACTTATGACATAACCCTGGTTGGCAGACGGGTCACCGTTGAAGCAAACGGAAAAACCGTAATCTGCGATGCAATCATTCCGGGTATTACCGGTGGAGCATTGGACAGCAAGGAAGCAGAACCGGGTCCGATTTTACTGCAGGGAGATCATGGGCCCGATTGAATTCAGGAATATTGTAATTACAACGGCAAAATAATCGCTTTACCAGCTACCCATCACTGATTTACATTGAAAGTCCTCAGACTACTGAACATGTTTGGGGATTTATTTTGTTTTCGGAGATAAAAGTCTGAATAAAGCTAGAAATTTAAAATCTGCTTGATCATATCATTATTCAAGACCTCTGTCACTATCCTGGAACTGGTTGGCAACTCCTGAAAGGGATGATTTTTAAAGATATTCCGTGCAGGTCCTCCATGGTATTTACGATAGGATTGGCGTGTTTTTTAGATAAATCTTCAATCCTTTGCTTGTATCTGCTGTTAAATTTCAAATTATTGGGATCGACAAAACCCGCGTCGATAAAAGCCTTTGTCTTTTTGGCACATCTGCAGGGATTGGCCAGATTAATCAACCCGCACCTGTTATTCATCCAATTGTAAAAATCTTTTCGGGTCCTCATCAGTTTTATGCGAAAATTCCCGGGAGTAATCCCTAAAATTTCAGACCCAAGGTTATGATCGATATCAAACATCTCACCCAGAATGAAAATTACTCTTTGTTCTCTGTCGAGACATAACAGCATGCCCGCAGTACAACTAATCCTTAGATCTTCAATTGTATCAGATAGTTCCTTTTGCTCCTGCTCACTAAAATCATAATCAGGAACCTTGTCAACGCTCTCAAAAAAAGCCTTTAGATCGGTGCTGGCTAATTCCGGTTTCCCCTTCTTAGCATTAAGGAAATGATTTACTGCGATCCGGTAGAGCCATGTTCTGAACTTGCTTTTGCCTTCGAATTTGGATAAAGCTGTAAACGCCTTGATAAAGACCTCTTGCGTAAGGTCCTCCGCATCTTCCACATTCTTTGTCATCTTCAGGGCCACGTTGTAAATGTATACCTGATGTGCCATGATAAGCTTTTCGGCCGCCTGCCTGTCACCATTTACTGCACGCTTAACGAAGACGTCCTCTTCCTGGTCAGGATAAGCAATCTGAAATGGATTGTTCATAGATTTAAGGTTTACTTACTGCAAGTGAATTACTTGCAGTAAGTAAAATTACAAACTAAATTTGTCTTAAACCACCATCCACACATATCTCATGTCCAATTATGTACGAGGAATCTTCAGAAGCCAGGAACAATATTGTTTTGGCAATTTCCTGGGGCTGGCCAAACCGTTTTAATGGAATTTGATTTGTAATGGCTTCTCCAGCTGCCTTCAACACATCCGCAGGAAGTCCTATCTTACCCCATAACGGTGTCTCAATAGCCCCGGGGCTTATCGCATTCACCCTGATTCCCCTGTCAAGCAATTCAGCAGAAGCGACTCTCGCCAGGGAACGCAAAGCAGCCTTGCTGGCACTTAACAGACTGCTTCCGCCAAAACCAACACCATTAAAATAGGAGGTAGTAAATATTACGGATGCGTTGTTGTTTAAGTACGGAATTGCCTTTTGCAAAGAAAAATAGGCCCCCTTAAAGTTTACATTCATCATTTCATTAAATAAAGCTTCGGTGGTGTCTCCAATAGGAGACAGCTTAACCAGGGCTGCGTTTACATGCAACACATCAATTCCACCAAATTTTGCTTTGGTTTCGGCAAAAAGCCTGTCAAGATCTGCAAGGTTGGAGACATCTCCTTGCACTGCAAAACAATTGGGACCTAGCTCATTTACTGCTATGTCAAGGCCCTCTTTGCCCCTGGCAAAAATTACCACTTTTGCCCCATTGGCGACAAATTCCCTGGCTGTCGCTAAGCCAATGCCGCTGCTACCACCCGTAATAACAGCAACTTTATTTCTCAATTTGTCCATTTGATTAGGTTAAGTTTAAGGATAACTTTATTGTTATCCTTATTTAGACAAAATAAATTTAATCGTGTTACAGTGTCGGGGGATTGTAACCAAAAACCGGGGCCGGTAACTATTATTTCATTCCGTTTTTGGAACAGCCGACAGGTGTGAAGCCTGTAAATCAGAAGATTTAATATTTACAATTACCCTTGAATTGGCCATTTCGCTGGCAGCATCATTCAGGGCATTCAGCTGGTTTAGCGATTCCAGTTCGATGTGGTCTTTCCTGATCACATACGTGGAAGTAAGTTTTAGCTTTTTATCACTGATCTGGATCACTTCAAATTTATAGCTTCCGGCATCGTTGCTCAGTTCTTTATTAAGAGCATCAGCATTAATTATGTTAACCGGTTTGTCAAAATCAATTATCAGATCCTGGATATCAGAATAGGCAAATGGTAACAAAAGATCCAGATTCCGTGATTCCCTGTCATAATTTACAACATTGTTGGTTAAAATGTCATCCGTAGAAATAACTAATGTGCTATCATTCACATAATTATAAAATTTCCCCAACTTCCCTGACAGGCTTACTGTAAATTTAAAAGGATAATTGCTGCTTTCAGTTTTCTTATAAATGCTGTCTACCCTGAAAATAGTGGTATCAGTTTCCATTACAGACAGATAATCATTATAGGAATCCTTGCCCGTAAAAAGAAATTTATATACAGGCCTGTTGTCTGTTGAAGTATATCCCGAAAGATTTATCACCGAAAAGTAGGAAGATGTCTCCGTTTTGGAACTGATACCAACATTTCTCAGCCGGTAGTAATAATTGATCTTTTCATTTCCCTTTTGAATAGAAATCTTTTTTATTGAAAGGCTTGCATCATTCAAGGCCAGGTTCTCAATTTTTTTATCCTTACCGGATTCGATGCCCGGCATTTTGATCATCAGGGCATCCGTTCCGCTTAAATAGCCTGGTAATTCATTTAAAAAATAATTATGGTTATAATCATTCGGATATATCATGATCATATTACTATCCTTGTCGTAATACATCAACAGAATATCCGTTATCTCATCTTTTCTGATAAAATTCTCATCAATTACCCCGTTATACTTATTGCGGGCAAAACAAACATAATAATCGATTCCCAGTTTCTTTAGAAGTTTAGCATAAGGTTTGCAAACTCTGTAATAATAGAACTCATTGTAATCAGACTGCTGATCCAGACCCAGCGTATTATTCTCTTCCCCTTTAGAGTGGCTTTCCAGATTCTCCCTGATACGGGTATACAGAATTTCAAACTTTTGAAATTTATCTTTGTCTTTCAGATCCTTTAAGTTTTGTTTTACCCACCTGTTATATTCCCTGTCATATGGATCTCCCATATAAATGGGAGCTTCGGTAAAAGCTCCAAACTGGTTATACAGATCCTTCCAACGGGTATAATCCTCCAGTTTCTTATCAAACTCAAGAGAGAAATAAAAATAAGGCACCTCGTTAAACAGGGAAGCCTGACTTGCATCCTTCACGGCAAAACAACTATCCTGGAAAAAGTGCAAATTGCCTTTGATTCAGTATTTTGAACCAAAGGTTCCTTAAAGCCATTATAACATTTATAAAATACATTATAGGGATATGGAACCAGGATTTTAAAACTATACTTTAGTGCAGGCAAATCCTGGGTAAAGAAAATATTACCGTAAAGTTTAGATGTAATATCTCCGTCATATTCAAAGGAATAATTAACTTTAATCTCATCACCCGGTTCTATACCCGGAATTACATATTTCATCAAATCCAGCTTATTGCTCGTGTCAGTCATATCTGGCATCAGGGAATGAAATATCTGGCTTGAATCAAATTTTACGATTGTTCCATCCGGTTTATAAGTTGTAATCTCAAATGATTTTATAATAGTACGGCTTTCCTTATTCAGCGAAATGTAGGCATATTCCTGTATGGCACTTTTAGTGTTTAATTTCATGCGGGAGTTATAACTTACTGCCACTTTCTTTGAAACCGCAAAGGGTTTAAATTCCTCCGGTTTACGGTTTGAATTTTCATTAATAACCTCCATTTCTATATTACTATAGATAAAATAGGCGTTTTCACTCTCAATATTGTGAAACCTGCCTTTAATATCCGCTGGGTTTTTACCTGCGGGTAAACTGAAGGCGCTTACTGATCCCTGGTTTATTGTTAAGGACAGTAAACTAAAGATGTAAAACAACAGTCTCATGGGATTTCTCATTAAACTTGTTTATCAGACTATTTAAACTCTCAATATCGGTTTCCTCTATCCATATCTTTTTATAATCAAAGGAATATTCAATGCAAAGGGCCTTATTATTTAATCTTTCAACATATAAATCAATGGAATAATTATCGTTAAATTCTTTCCAGGGTAAAAACTCAGTTTTACCTATAGTGTCAGAAAAATTCACCACCATTTTAAATGTTTTATGCATTGTGCTGCCGATCAGGGTCTTTTCCTTTATTTTGGATTTATGGAATTCATTTGAAAAAATACAGGGCAGGTAATCCAGGTACAAATATCCAAGTTTGCCGGATAAATAGCATTTGTTATAGAATTTGATCCTTCCCAGGATTACAATACTGTCACCTTTTATAGTCCATGAAATATCTTCCATGGTCTGGTTATGAAAAACATCCTGCAGCTCAGTTTTAAATAATTGATTCACTTCACTTTGACTCTGGTTTAATACAGCCCATTTCAGATCATTCCCGGTATATCCGGATAATACGACCTTAAACTCACCATTCATGTATTTCGGTTGATAGGACAGATTGAGATAAACTTTAAAATTATTGGCATCTGGATCCATTACCGGCACCTTATAATAAAGCGGACCATTTTTACCCGTAATAAATATGGTTTTCCCCTGGAGGCTCTGAACAGGCTGCCCGATCACGTGATTAATATCCGTCGGATCCAAAAGTGTATAAAGGGAATCGGTTTTAATTGTGCAAATCACATGATCGCCTGAAGCAAGAGAGGGAAAAGTAAAATCACAAAAATGCATGACGGTTGCTCCTACTGCAACATTGGCATCAAATCCCTTATATCGTAAAATCGAACATAACAAATTCGACAGATCCTTACAATCACCCTGTTTATTTCGAAACACCGTGTTGACATCCCTTGGAATATAGGCTCCCATCCCTATTTGAATATCCAGGTATTTGAAGCGTGATCTGATATAATCATAATACAGGGATACTAAATCTTTTCTCCCCTGATTATTTATGGCAAGACTGTCAATAATTGCTCTTGAACTGCTGTTTAAAACCGAAAGGCTGTCAAGATTTGCCAGGTACCAGTCATTGAAATACCTGTCTTCATGATTGGCTTGATTTGCCGGTACAATGATCTGCCTGAGAAATGGAAATTTTTCGGTTGGATTCTCCGGATCAATCCGGTAAGGCTTTACCTTAAGTGCCAGGTAATGACTATCTTTCTCGGAATAAAAGGATATTTTGTGAAAAGAGAGGGAATCAAAATTAACCGTATCATACTTTATTGAAAGATTCACTGGAAGAGATACCAGGTAATTTGCAGTATCTGTGTTGTAGAATGAACAAAGATTAACGTAACCGAACAACATCATGGTTTTGCATTCGATTTTATAGGTACACCTGAAATTAACCGCTTCATCAAACTGCAGCAATTTTACCACATGGCTCCTGTAAAATGAATATACATCGGGAGATTCAAACAGGTTGAAGTCAGTTACCCGTTTGTAATTGTTCTTTTTCTTAAAGTACAATGAAAAATCAGTGAGTATCTGGTTTTTAGGATCAAGAATTACCGGCATATACAAAGTACTCCCGCTACTGGTTCCGGTTATAGTTACGTAAGTGGTAAAACCACTATCCATGGAATGAATTACGGTTCTTTCAGAATAACTCTGGATTTTAATTTCGCCAAAGTCATCAGCGCATATTGCCGGAGAATCAATTATGAGTAACAGGAAAAAGATAGCAATCCTGAAAACCGGAATTTGTAAGTAAGCCAACGGCTTATGGTTCATAAAGGAGACAAGCTATTGATTTAGTACCGTAATGCAGTATATATACCTATACGAAAAAAAAGCATTACAGTTCATTTTGTTTTCACAATTGATAGTTTTCTCCCCCTCCCTTTTTGAAATCCGGAATTCTATAATCAGTTCTTGTTTTTCTTTTTTGAAGCCTTTGCCATGCTGTTATACTCCAGGCACAATCTGATCCAGAATTCAAAATCTTTTTCTGACCGCATGCCGGTTTCATCTACCAAAACATACCCTTTCATCGGCCTCCCGGTAAAATCCATTGTCCGGCAGCCTGTTTTTTCCACGGCAGTTTCATGCAGGTCGGGATTAATACGGCACATCATCTCATCTTTGATTATGCCAATGCACATTTTGTTGTTGTACATGAATACCAGACCACCCATCATTTCTTTTTCCAGGATATTGGACAGATTGCACAATTTCTCCCGAATCCGGTCAGCTAATCTTTGATCATATGCCATGGTTCGCTTTGTTTGAAGTTTAAACAGGGATCATCTTTATTAATCAAATATAGCAATTCAATATTTACACTATCTTGCATGTATCTTTAACAGGACTTGAAAAATTTACTTGCCAATTCAAAAGCTACAATTACTTTTGAACTGTTATATATGATTTCTTGCACAAATAAGTGGGTTATGATGAGGTCTTTGATTTTGCTGGCCGGGATATTACTTGCAGCACCTGTTAACAGTAAGGAAACCATGGTTGAAAATGGAATGCGTACGTATTCTGATAAATGGGAAGAAGTTAGAAACAACAATGGTGTTATAAGTTATGTACGATGGCTTCATCATGACGATGGCACCAAAACACGTGAAAGAAAGGGAGACATGCTGGTAGACTGCAGTCTCAAAAAAACTGTAGAAGTTTTGACTGATCCGGCAGAAACCAGGAATTGGATGTCGGGTGTATCCGAAAACTACCTGTTGTCGAAATCCAATCCTTCAGAATGGTACACTTACACGCTGTACAGCATTCCCTGGCCGTTCAATAATCGCGACCTGGTATCGTCCTTTGACCTTAAAACCAATCCCGAAGACAAAACTGTAATAATAAATATTAACAGCAGGGCGGATCATGTTCCTTCCAAGCCCGGTATTGAACGTTTGAAAGATTACAATGCAACCTGGACGATCACAGAAACTGCTCCTCAAAAAGTTCATATAGTTTTCAGCGCCATGTCGAACACACCGCCTATGTTTCCGCGGTATATCCAGGATCCGATAATTGAGAAGATGTTTCATAATAACCTTGTCCGGTTGCGGGAGCTTTTATCGCAATAAGCTACGATTACGATTGCTTATTTTTGTTTAATCTTCGGATAAAAGGATTCGCTGTGAATCCATGCAATACAACGCTTAGCAGGATGGTGCAGGCTGCTGTAAGAATAATCGTGCCTTTGTGCGGCAGTCCAATATCAAAAATGATAATGGCAAACACGATACTTGCCAGTCCACGGGGACCAAACCAGCTTATGAATAATTTTTCCTTTCCTGTCAGCCCAGTATTAATAAGAGAAATTAAGACAGGTACCATACGAATGATAGTCAGGCTCAATAAAGCATAAATAATGATATTCCAGGTAAAGAACCTGAGATTTTCTGCAATGACAACCGAGCCAAAAATGATCCAGGTGAACATGCTCAATGTATCGCCTGCCCCTTCAGCTTCTTCAAGCAGATCATGCTTATATTTACGGTTTATCGCACTATATAAAAGACCGCCGGTAAAGCAGGCAATAAAACCACTTCCACCAGCCAGCTGGGCTGCGGTGAAACAAAGGAATGAAAGAGCAATTATCATGACCGTTCGCCAGGATTTACTTATCCATCCATGATTTTCGGAATAGTGAATTAACCCATCCATAATAAATGTAATCCCTAAACCAACAGCCAGACCAATCCCAATCTCTTCTGCAAAAAGAATCAAGCCATCGTGAAAACTGATGCCCTCACCTGTCTGGGCTGAAAACAGCGCCATCAACAAGAAAAGAACCGGAACACAGATACCATCATTCAATCCGCTTTCCACATTGAGGGACTCTCTAATTTTCGGGGGGACCAGAGAATTCGTAACTACTGGTTTCCCCAGGGCAGCATCGGTAGGCGCCACCAGGGTTGAAAGGATTCCCAGTTCAATCCATGTAAAGCCGTTAAAAAGGATCTTTCCTCCTAATATACCAAGTGCAATGGTGAAGGGGAGCCCGATCATCAGCAACCGGGATGGAATTTTGATATTTTTAACGAGTACGCGGATATCCGTGTTGGAAGCATCTGTGAACAGTACCAGGGCCAGGGTAAGTTCGGCAATAACCCTGTAATTTTCAATACCTAGCTTCAAGTCTATCAGATCCAGCATCAGCGGGCCGGCTAGCAGACCCACTATTACGGCCAGAAATGGTCCGCTGATTGCGGTTTTTTCAATCCTTTTAGCAATCAGTCCGAAAATAAGTATGAACAGGACAAAGACCAGGAGATTCTGATAAATCATGATAATTCAGTTTAAAAAGAACCAGGATTATTAATATCAAAAAGGGCACGATGATGAGAATTTACCGGCAAGGGTTAATCAAATTTAATAAAAATATCAAATTGTTCCGAAACTGTATGAGCGCATTGCTTTCTGAAGGGTAAAATTGCAAACGGAATGACAAAGTTTGAGGTTTGAGTTTCTATGTTGGAGGTTGAAGGTTGATCATTTTTAACTTTTAGTTTTTATCTTTTAGTTTTTAGCTATTTTATGCGTAATTTAGATGTCCCTATCCCTGGAAGATGAAGTATCTTTTGGTATTTACAATATCGATACTGATTATTTGCACCGGGTGTGAAAAGGAACACATGGGCATAATGATCAACCCGGAAGATTCCCTGATCTTCAATGGAATTTTTGCCACATCAGCCTATTACGGTGCCGTAACACTTCTTATTAATAAGGGTACCTATGAATTCAGCACCACTTTACCCAATGGCCGGGGTGCGGGGAAACTGTCAGCGACTGATGAAATCCTTAATTTCACCGATACCTTGTCCTTGCCTATACTTCATGCCTATGGATATGCCTTTGTGCCGCGCGGAAATTACTATTACAAATTCGATGGCAATAAGCTGGAAATCCAGAAATATATGTATGGAGGAAAAATAATGTACCAGCTATTTCTTGAGAAACCGGATGAGATCCCCCTGTGACCTGGTGCCTTCGTGACTTTGCGGCATATTAAAAAAATGGCTTTTTGTTGTAGAATCAAGTTTAATATTTTTTAAAAAGACATTCAGGTCTTTTTATAGATTTTCTATTATCTTTATCCGGAAAATCGAATTTTTATGGCAGCATACAAATTTGAAAAATTGCACATAATTAAAAAAACTGATGTACAAAGGGATAAAATCGAAAAATATCCCGATGTTTATCAATCAGACAACACCTTAAATAATAAACCAACCCGGTTGTTCTTTTCTTCACCCTGTCTCCTGTCAGAATTCGAAGATGAATAGCATCTATTAAACAGACGTGCTTCTCAGAAATAACGATATGTCCGGCAATTTTAAAAGCAGATATACCCTGTCCTTTGCGGTTTTTGCATTTGTATTCCTCATGTTATCCATTGTGCAATTGAAAATGAAACTGCCCATGATGATCCTGGAACGTTTCATCCCCGGGGCCGGTTGGCTTGAAATAGTTATAATTTCCCTGTATGCCGCATTTGTGGGGTACAAAATGCAGGATCCGCTGAATGTGCCCCGCTGGAGAAGAATAACCTGGATTACCTTTTCAACATTTTTCTTCCTCCAGCTTATCCTTGGATTATCGGGTCTTGAAAAGTTCCTGATGACCGGAAAACTTCACCTTCCTATTCCCATGATGATAATGGGTGGACCTTTATACAGGGGACAAACTTCTGTAATGACCTTTTTATTTTTGAGTACAATTATACTTTCGGGTCCGGCCTGGTGCAGCCAGCTATGCTATTTCGGCGCGTTTGATGCACTTTCCTCACGCGGTAAAACACAACGCGGTGCGCTGAAAAATAAAATTGCCATAAAATCCACCCTGTTTTTACTAATTATTTTTACAATTATTCTTTTGCGCTTGTTCCATGTGCCGGTTCTTTGGGCGACCCTGCTGGCTGTGGCGTTTGGAACCGGAGGAATCGGGGTGATGATTTTTATTTCGCGTAAAAAAGGCAGGATGATCCATTGTGTTTTGTATTGCCCGATTGGTACGGTGGTGAATGTATTCAGATATGCCAATCCATTCAGAATGTATATTGACAGCAACTGCAGCCTTTGCATGAAGTGTACCAGTTTTTGCAAGTACGATGCATTAAATGTGCAGGACATCAAAAACAAAAAACCATCTTATTCGTGTACACTTTGTGGAGACTGCCTGGCAGCCTGCAGGGATCATTCAATAAAATATAAATACCTGAAAATGAGTCCGGCAGCATCCAGAAATCTGTATTTATTCTTCACCATTTCACTGCATGCTATATTTTTGGCTATGGCAAGGATTTAAACACTTTTAAAATTAAATCGTTATTTTTGAATTGCCATGACGGGATGAAGCCGAGGATTTGATGTGAGTTTAGAATCATGGCATTTTGGATTTTAGATAAGAAACTAATTTTAACCGGATGAGACTCCTGAGATACCTGACCCCTTTGTTGATTTTCGTTTGCACTTCTATTGAAATATCTGCCCAGGGCTATGAAATTAAAGGAAAAGTCACCGATTCCAAGACCGGTGAAACCATGATCGGGGTAAACATCATTATAACTGGTGACGTACATGGAACCGTAAGCGGCTACGACGGAAAGTTTATTTTGAAGAGCAAAACAGCACCCCCTTTTACTTTGCGGTTTTCCTTTGTAGGTTATGAAACGCAGGAAATAAATGTATCTGAACCAGGCAAGTTTCTTGACATTAAAATGATTGAACAGCCGTATCTCGGACAGGAAGTGGTTGTGTCTGCAAGCCGCATGGAGGAAAACATTTTAAGATCACCTGTCAGCATTGAAAAGATGAATCTGAAGGATATTCAGCAAATCTCCACCGCCAATTTCTATGACGGGTTGTATCAGTTGAAAGGGGTTGATATGAATGTCCACGGACTTACTTTCCGGCTGCCCAATGCAAGGGGATTCAATGATTATACGAACTACCGGATGAATCAGATTGTTGATGGCGTTGAAAATATCTCACCCGGATTGAGCTTTGCAGCCGGTAATATTTTTGGTCTGTCGCAACTCGACATTGAAAGTCTGGAAATGGTGATCGGTGCCTCCTCTGCACTATACGGTCCCGGCGGTATGAATGGCACCCTGGTTATGACAAGCAAGGACCCGTTTACTTACCAGGGACTGTCGGTTTCAGTTCAAACCGGTATCATGAACATCGGAAGTGCTGTTTTGGATAATCCCACACCCATGTATGATGTCAACCTGCGGTATGCCAAAGCATTTAATGACAGGTTTGCTTTCAAGATAGTGGGTTCCTATTTATCAGCCACCGATTGGCAGGCAGGAGATGTCAGGGATCGCAGCAACTTGAATGATGCATCATTGACCCGTCTTACAAATCCCGGATATGATGGTGTGAATACCTATGGCGATGAATCGCTGGTTTCCGTGAACCTGAAAGATGTGGCCCCACAGGTGATAAACGGCATTGCTGCAGTCTCAGGGTATAAGTCCGGGAACTCCGGAATATGATGCGCTGGTTAATAAGGCAATGCCCTATTTCCCCGACCAGATGGTTACCCGCACAGGCTGGCTTGAAAAGGATCTTTCAGATGATAAGACTATAAACATGAGGCTGGCTGCTGCCTTGCACTATTTCATTACTGACCGGACAAGAGCAGTGGTTCAGGCGAGTTACTCACAGGGAACAAGTGTATATACTGCTCAGAACCGTTTTGCAGCAAGGGATTTCAAAATACTCTCGGGTAAAGTGGAAGTGAATAACCCGAATTATTATGTCAGGGCCTGGGGAGTCATGGAAAATTCAGGATCCTCATTTGATCTCGGCGGAGCCGCATTGCGGATGAATGAAGCCTGGAAACCATCAGAAGACTGGTTCGCTGATTATCTTACAGCCTATACGCAAACCGCACTTATTTCAGGCAACATGAACAGTGCACATCAGTTTGCCCGCCTGGTGGCTGATAACCGCGACCCGAAAACAGGAAATATTTTTGATAATACGAAACCAGCGTTCCCGATTTACGGATCACCGGAATTCAACCAGATTCTGGATAAGGTATCCTCAACCTCCATTTCCGATGGCGGAGCACAGGTATTTGATCAAAGCAAAATGGGACAGGTAGAGGGAATGTATAACTTTACCCATCTTATCAAATTTATGGAAATGCAGGTTGGCGTTTCCGAGCGACTTCAATCTGTGAACAGCAATGGAACAATATTTATAGATACGCCCGGACATCCGATCAATATAAATCAGTTCGGTACTTTTATCCAGGTTAATAAAAACTTTATTAGATGACCGGTTACGAATAACGGGGGCTTTCAGGTTTGACAAAAACCAGTATTTCGAATCACAATATACGCCCAGGTTTTCGCTGATCTATTTTCTTGATAAGCATAAGGAACACAGTATCAGGGGAACATTTCAGACTGCTTACCGTTTTCCCTCCTCCTCAGACCAGTGGGTTGATATCAATGCGGGGATCTTCAGAACTATCGGCGGAATGCCCGAGGTACAGAATAAATACGGATTCAATACCATTCCGCTGTATCCCATGTCGGGAAGAAATCCGGTAAAAGATAAGCCTGTAACCGAAAACGGACCTATTGTTTTGCCTGGCTTAAGTCCTGAAAAAGTTACTTCCACTGAAATCGGCTATAAAGGGCTGGTTTTTGGAAAAAAGCTTTTCCTGGATACCTATGTCTATTATAATAAGTACAAGGGATTTGAAGCCGTTCAGCTGGTGGCACAACTTGCTGAAGATGCCGGCACAGAAACTGACCAGCTGTACCAGACCTATTTTACTACCGATCAGCCTGTTTCATCAGTTGGTTGGGCAGTTGGACTGGACTATAAGCTCCCAAACGGCATCATGGTAAAGGGTAATGTTGCCTACGATAAACTACTTGAAGATATTAAAGAACCCGGAGTAGAAACACGCTTCAACACACCTGATTACCGAGCCAATCTTTCCATAGGTCACAATGAGATAATTCGAAAGATGGGATTCAATGTCAATTTTCACTGGCAAAACAGTTTTATTTGGGAGTCAGGTTTTGGCGCAGGGGAAATACCAGCTAACATTACGCTGGATGCCCATGTTTCCTATAAGGTCACTGCCATAAAAATGCTTTTTAAAGTGGGTGGATCAAATCTCCTGAATCATTATTATACAACCAGCTTTGGCAGTCCGCAAATTGGCGGCATGTATTATGTAACCCTTATCTATGAAGACATATTAGGATATGCGGAGCGAAAAAAAACCACTGATTGAAAATCAGTGGTTTACTATAAATAAGCTAATTCTTTATTATTTCTTTTCAAAGCTCTATTGTAAAAACGGCGTTGATAACAGCCGGTGTTGATGGATCAAGGGTTAATCCGGGAAGCATGACTGCAATCATTTCTTTTGGAAGGGGCACACTTGTCTTTCCCGACATTCCGGTTGCACTTTTAACAATATCCGTCACCGTTAGAACAAAGCCACTTGGAGAAGAAGGAATGGCTGTACTATTCATGTTCAATGTCAACGTGGTAGCATCTACTTCTTCCCAGGTTCCTGCATTGAAATCATTCTGTCCGGCACAACTCATGTGTATCGAGAAATCCTTTCTTAATTCCACGTAAGCGTAACCTGCCGATGCACAATCAACCGAACTCAATAAAGCCGCCTGTATCTGTAAAGTAATATTGGTGCCAACCGGAACAGAAATTGGTCCTACATTTGTTGTCAGGGAAATCGCTTCAGCAAGTTCAGCATTGCTGATGGTATAATTACCAACATAAGGGGATACTTCCTCCTCAGACTTATCCTTGCACCCGGTAAAAACAGCAAAAGAGGCAAATAGAATTGCCAAAACGTTAATTTTAGATACTTTCATCATATGGCTAATTTAAGGTTTAGATTTTTTTCAGTACTATACAAAAATAACACTTAAATTTTATTTCTGTTCGGATCTGCAGAATAATCCCCTGTATTGAAGATCCCGGGGAAGTTTTTCCCGCAGATAAATCCTCCGGGCAATCTCTATGTTTCTCTACCCTTAACGCTGGTATTTCAAACTGATCATCTGATCGATGTACACATCTATTGCCTTATCGTCCAATTTTATACCCTGTATCTTTGTGATTTTTTTCTCTTTCGAAATAAAATAAATCTCGGCAAAAAAACTTCCGCAATCAAACAAGGTCGATTTCTGGTTTTCATGATGTCGAAAAGAAATTAACCGGACGGATTTTTCATCAAAGATGAATTTTTGCTTATCCTGAATAGGAAGACTGTTAAATTCTGCAGATATTCATGGGAAATAGTTCTATAAAACAATGACAAATGTATTGTTTTGAACTTATTTACCTAATTCTTTAACATTTAAATCGATTTGAACGATTTAAATCAGATCCGGAAGGATTACAACAGAAGATCTCCGGGATTTTAAAAATCCCGGAGATCGGGTATTTTGCAGGTCTTAATCCCGAATTACTGTTTCTTAGCCCTGGTTTTGATTTTTTTCAACTGATATTTTTCAACAATATCAGCAAGGTCCTTCTGACTTTCGGTTTTAATTTTATGAGCGAAGTTATCCCAGATAAACCGCATCAGGTCAGAATGCACTTCGTCAAGCATCTTAAAATCATTTGCATTTATTCTTTCTTTCCCGAAATACAGCCTGTAAATCTCATTCTTTGCAGATACAAGTACAGGAGTTCCCTTAATACCTTCTTCAAGGTGATGCAGTTCACCATCATCATCTTTTACCATCCATTGTTCCTGCATGTTAAGTAATTCCGCGATTGAATTCAAAAGATTTTCCTTAGCCATTTTATTAGTATTTTAAGTTATTTTACAAAAATATATATCTATTCAATAAAATCCTATTAATTAATGAATTGAAGATATAGGATCAATTTATCTATTGCCGTTGGTTTAAACCAACGGCAATAGATATTCTGAAAACTAACTTTTATATCTTTGCTAAATGAGCAATTATAACTCATGATCTAAATCCTTCAAATATCCAATGAGCTCGCGCAACAGACCATTTAGATTCCCTGTTTCCATACTGATCGGAAGTTCTCCTTCGAATATCCTCCAGGTAATTAAGGGATACCGGATTGACATACGCTATTATCCTAAGTTTCTTTTGTCGTTCCTGATATCCTTGATTTTTGAAGTGATGAACCTGGCAGAACGGATAGTTGAGAAAAGGATGCTTAAAAGTGTAGTTGCTGATGAACCCCCCATATTTGTGATTGGATTCTGGAGGAGCGGAACTACCCTCTTGCACAGCATGCTTTGCCAGGATAAACGGGCAGGATTTGTAACCACCTTCCAGGGCGTTTTTCCAAATCTTGTTCTTACGCAAAAAAAATGGCTGAAAAAGTTTACAAATACGATTCTGCCAAAGGACCGGCCGTTTGATGGTTATTCTATGGATATGGATTTCCCCCAGGAAGAGGATTTTGCAATGATGAGCCTCCAGCCCCGAAGTATCTATAAAATGTTTTATTTCCCGAAGGATTATAATGACATCTATAAAAAGGAGCTATATTTTGAAAATCTCCCTGAGCCAGAACGGAAACACTGGAAAAAGAAATACCTTTCACTGGTTCACAAGGCCATGAAAAACACAGGCGGTGTGCGATTTATTTCCAAAAATCCATGCAATATTTTCAGGGTCAAAACTCTCACAGAGCTATACCCTGATGCACGGTTCATCTTTATATACAGAAATCCCTATTCAGTTGTAGAATCGTTGTACCGGTTTGCAAATGAAATCCTTCCCGGATCAGAGCTCCAGCATCTTGAAGGAGGGATTCCCCGTGAATATTTTGCCAGGTTGTACAAGGATGCCCTGCACGAATATATGAATGTGCGTGATACGATTAAACCGGGTAACCTCATCGAAATCAGGTATGAAGATTTCAAAAAACAACCCTTTGAATTAATCCGCGATATATACAGGCAATTTAATATGCCCGGATTAAAAGAAGCGTTGCCCGCGATGGAGTCATATCTCAGCAGGAACAAGCCTGAAGGACGGCAACCATATGCTGTTGAACCGGAAACTTTCCGCCTTGTGAATGGTTATGCAGCGGATATTATAACCCGACTCGAATATCAAATAACCAATCCCTTGGAATAAGCTGTCAGAATAAAATGCTATTTTCATCTTCTGAAAATGATATTTAAAAAAAACACGGATGGAAAAAATGTTTAAAGCAGTTTTGAAGATCAGATGGCTTATTATCATCCTGGTATTGGCCATAACTGTATTTTTGGCATGGCAAATTCCCAATATCCGGATCAATTCAGATGTGATCAGTTCTTTGCCCGACACGGATCCGGATGCCGTGTTGTTAAAAAAGATCGGTGCACAGTTTGGCGGGAACAAAATGGGAATGATCATTCTTGAATCGGATAATATTTTTACACCCGGAGTGATTAAAGATGTACGACAGATAACCGACACACTCCGAGCAAATCGAAGGAATTTCTTCTGTGACAAGCCTTACAAATATCATGGATATAAAAGAAGGCGAAAGTGGGATGGATATTGGGAAGCTGATAGATGAGAATAATCTTCCCGAAACACCTGAAGAATTATGCCCGGTTAAAGAAAAGGCTCTTTTCAAAAGAAATGTATAAGGGTGTAATTGTTTCAGAAGACGGAACAGCCACAATTATCATTTTCTCTCTTTATGACAATGCCAATATCCAGGAATTAGCCAATACAGTAAAACAAAAAACCGAATCCCTCCATCTGCCCGAACATATTTATTACGCAGGATCTCCCATGATGATCACATCAATCGCCCATTTGATTTCTGCTGATCTGACGCGGTTGCTTCCCATTGCATTTGTGTTGATCGCTTTTGTTCTTTTTCTTGGATTCCGGTCTATTCAGGGGTACAGTTCTTCCAATGCTCACTGCTATCATTGCTATCATCTGGGTTATTGGCATTATGTCGCTCATGGGAGCAGAAATGAGTATGGTTTCAAATAACATTCCCATCGTTTTGCTTGCAGTGGGCACTGCTTATGCCATCCATGTGCTTAACAGGATCGACCAGCTAAAGGATAACCTGAATCAGGCTATCATCGTTGCTCTTACCTCGGTAATGATTCCGGTGATCCTGGCTGCGCTGACCACGGTTGCCGGCTTTGTATCTTTCATTTTCGGATCATACCTTACCATGATCCGCGATTTTGGTATGTATACGGCGCTTGGAACATTTATTGCACTCGTTCTTTCACTGTTTTTTGTTCCGGCCATGGTTTCGGCCTTTGCATGGAAGAGCAAGACCACTCCTAGCGGAAGACACCAAGAATGACAGTTCTTTATTCTCCCGATATTTCCTGGTTCCCTTGCAAAATTTATTGTTCAACCATTCAAAAGCAATTTTTGTATTCTGGATTATCCTTACACTGGTAAACATAGGAGGTATCTTTCGCATTCAAAGGAATGTGGATATCCGGAATTATTTCCGTAAGGGAAATTCCACCCGGGTTGCCGAAGATATTATGACATCAAAATTCGGAGGGACCAGACCGATCTTTGTGTTGTTTAAAGGCGATATAAAAAGCCCGGAGTTCTTGCGGACAATGCTCCGGACTGAGGATTACATGAAAAAAAGTCCCGGGGTAGCTTATACCCAGTCGGTTGCTGATCTGATACTGGATATAAATGCCGCACTCGGTGAAGGCAGAAAAATTCCGGATGACCAGGACAAGGTGGAACAATTATGGTTTTTGCTTGAAGGCAATGAAAATATGCAGAAGTATGTGTCGGAAGACCAGGGTGAGGCCATCATCATTTCCAAGTTTTTGTCGCCCGAGAACAAAGACAAAATTGAATTTGAAAATTACATGAAGAAATTCATTCAGAAGAATTCCACGCCAGAATGCAAAATTGAGATCACAGGTATGCCATTTATCGATGTAACCATGGACAGGAGCCTGATAAATAGTCAGCTTGGAAGCCTGGCGGTTGCCCTTATATTTGTGATTATTATTGTGAGTGCTATTTTACGTTCTTTTTCAGCGGGGATTTTTGCTTCAATCCCGATCATATCAGCGATTATCATACTTTTTGGACTTATGGGCTATACCGGAATTCCTCTGAATGTTGCTACGGTGCTCGTGGCCAGCATTGCCATGGGAATTGGAATCGACTATTCCATCCATGTAATTACCCATTTTAATGAATCCCTGACAAAGGGGAGCAATGTTTACCAGGCATTGGAAGAAACAATCGGGATAAGCGGCAAAGCAATTGCAATCAATGTTATTTCAGTTTCTGCCGGATTTCTGATTTTGCTTTTCTCTGAAATGGTACCTTTGCAGTATTTTGGATTGCTGATATTTCTGAGCATGGTTGGATCCGGACTAGGGGCTTTGACTTTTTTGCCCGTAATCCTGATCCTTGCGCATAAGGATCGGCGATCCGTTGAAGATCCGGAAAAGTAAAAACTGATTAAAGATTAAAACTATATAATAATGAAAACTTTTAAATATACAATTCTGCTCCTGGGTTTAATGCTTTCGGGATGTGCATGGGATGCTAATGCCCAGGATGCTGCATCCATTCTTGCAAAAATGGATAAGATTATCTTTTCTCCAAAGGATAAACAGGGCAAGGTCACCATTATCCTTACTGATAAATCGGGAAAGGAAAAAGTACGTGAAGCCACAATGCTGCAAAAGGGACGTGACAAAAAACTGTACCGTTATACAAAGCCTGAATCACAGGCTGGAATTGCCACGCTTTCCTTGTCGAATGACGTGATGTGGCTGTACATGCCCGCATTCGAAAAACCTAAAAAAATATCCATGCTGGCAAAAGACCAGTCGTTTACCGGTACCGATTTCTCTTATGAGGATATGGTTAATACACCATATTCTGAAAGGTATACGCCGACTTTGTTATCTTCGGAAGGAAACACCTATCTGCTCAAGCTGATACCAAAATCGGGCAAATCGAATTACTCGAAAATTTTCGTAAAAATTGACAAAGTGAATGGGTATCCTGTAACCATGGAGTTTTTCAACCGGATGGATAAGAAATTCAAGGAGGCAAATTACAAGTATGAAAAGGTTGGACAATATTGGAATGCTTCAGAAGTGACCATGATGGATTATGAAAAGAATCACAATACCAAAATACTGCTACAGGATGTAAAATTTGATCAGGGCCTGTCGGATGATCTTTTCCTCGTTGAAAAGTTAAAACCCGCAGAAAAAAAGCCAAAACCTGCAGAAAATAAGACAGAAAGCAAACAAGTTGGATCCAGTAATGAATAATTCACAAGTAAAAAATTAATTATGGTTTCCCGATCAGAAAAGGAAGGACTTCTAAAACAGAAATCGGTTGTCATATGGCTGACCGGTCTGTCAGGAGCCGGCAAAACCACTTTGGCAACAGGCCTTGAAAGAACTTTATTCAATAAGGGTTTTTTAACAAAGACCCTGGACGGGGACCAGTTGAGATCCGGGATTAACTCAAACCTTGGATTTACAGATCAGGACCGCCAGGAAAACATCCGTCGGGTAGCTGAGATATCCAGGCTCTTTGTTGAATGCGGGGTTATTTGCATTGACAGTTTCATAAGTCCAACGGCAGTCATGCGACAAACTGCGAGGCAAATTATTGGCAATGATAATTTTATTGAGATCTATCTCAAGGCCTCCCTGGAGGTTTGTGAACAGAGGGATCCCAAAGGATTGTACAAATCAGCCCGAAAAGGAGAAATTCGCAATTTCACAGGCATCGGTTCACCTTATGAAGTTCCTTTAAATCCGGAACTGGTGATTGATACGGATAAATATTCGATTGAAGAATCCCTGGAAATTTGTCTTAATACCATAATTCCCAGAATTACCGTGGGCTACAGTACTCCCCTGTAATCTTTATGCTGCAAACCAAACAGGCTCGGTGGTAAAACCTGAAAATGGCCGAGATCTGTGTGAATCAGCGAGATATTGCTCATCGCCGCCAATCCCATGGCGCAACAGGAAAAGGCTGCGACCATAATCCAACCTTGTTCTTTTTTGCCTGCTCCTCTAACCTGGCCAGTTCCGGATCATGATTGTATTTCTTGTAATGCCATGCCATTCCCTGGATGATCAGTTGTTTATTTACACAAACATTGCCCACATAAATAAAAGCAAGGGTTCTTCCATAACGGTCAACACCGCTTTTCCGGATTTCCACATCTTTACCGAAACACAATCCGGCAGTTGCCTGTTTCGCTTTTTCACCATATTCCTGGTGTGATTCCGGACAATCAATTCCTTCGAGCCTGATCTTAATCTGTTCCTTATTCTTGTTTAAAACCACAATGGTATCTCCATCCGTAATTTTAATAACCTTTCCGGTATAGGTCTCAATACCTGTCAAGGCAATCAGCAGGATGAATGCAAATGATTTCAGCATAACCGAATAATAAATAACAGTTGATCCTGTATACGAAAGAAAAGAAGAAATGGCGCAAAGAAAATTATTCCGGATTGTGAAGATTGCAGCGAAATCACAATTTCATTTTTCGTTAAGCCCGATAAAATCCGCGTGATCTGCGAGAGACTTTTCAGCTTGTGAGTATCTTTTCAATAGAATTACGCTCTTTTTCGGAAAGCGTATCTATTTCAGAAAGTGCATGTTCAATTTTGGTTTTAAAATTCCAGCATGTCATCTGGCGCAGGGAAAGTCGACGGCCAAATTCGTAGGTGGAAATATCTTCCTTCCCCTTACATACATTATAGGCTATGTAAAAAGCCTTATGGATTGGGAATTTAACTCCATGAAATATGGTTCCGTTCGTTGCTGTTTCTTTTGATTTACATTTTGTACAACGCTTTGAATAGGGCTCTTTGCCCGGACATGAATTCGTATTGCCGCATTTCTTGCAAACAAACCCGTTTGCCCATTTCAGGTCAGCCAGAAACTGATAGCATTTTTCATCGCTGTGGAACATTTCTTCAAGCAGTTCCGGGCTGAGGCCTTCATGGAAAATTTTACCCATATTCAGATATTTGGATGCAAAGATATAATTTTTAGTGCTATTAATAAGATTTAAGTGATACTATAGTGATTTAATAGTTATTTAGGTTTATCTTTGTGGAATCAAATTAAACAATTAAAAATTAAAATATCCATGTTTGAATCATTAAAGAAAATGTTCAGTCCGGTAAAAACCGATTATGCCCAGCTGATGTCCGAAGGTGCCGTCATTCTTGACGTACGGAGTCATGGCGAATATGTTTCCGGACATATTGATGGATCGATCAATATTCCTGTCAATAAACTATCGGAAAACCTGAATAAATTAAAATCAAAAAACAAACCTGTAATTACCTGCTGCGCTTCAGGAATGCGTAGTGCCTCCGCCAAAGGATTACTGGAATCAAAGGGTTATACAAAAGTAATCAATGGTGGTTCATGGCAGAGTCTGGAGAAAAAAGTAAACAGTAAAGGATAATGGAAGCACACTTATATAATGTGGATGTAACCTGGAAACAGGATCGAATGGGCCAACTGAGTTCTCCTGAATTGTACAATTCAGCAAAGGATAATAATAACGGCATTGAAGTAGCCACACCACCGGAATTTCCTAAAGGGATGCCGGGGATCTGGTCTCCTGAACATCTGTTTACAGCAGCTGTGAGCAGTTGTCTGATGACCACCTTTTTATCGATCGCCGAAAATTCGAAACTTGAATTCACTCATTTCGGATGCAAGTCAAAAGGAAAACTGGAGCAGGTTGATGGCAAATTCATGATGTCGGAAATCATCCTTGAACCTTCTGTAACGATTGTAAATGAAAGTGATCGTGAAAAAGCGGAACGGATTCTGAACAAGGCAGAGGCAGCTTGTTTGATTTCAAATTCAATCAGATCAAAGGTTACAATGATCCCTTCAATTCAGGTTAAATAGGATCCCGGGCAATTATTTAATCTACAAAGCAAACACTGAAAGGTTAATTGCCGTACGAACTGAATACGAAAATAATCCGGGTTTTTGAGAACCAAATAGTGTAATTTTATGTTTTACAAAAAAAATATTTCATTATGCTAAACAAAAATGTACAGGATATTTTAAACGTGCAGGTTGAAAAAGAAGGATATTCCTCCAACCTGTATCTGGCGATGGCTTCATGGGCCGAATCAGAAGGATATGCGGGAATTTCGAAATGGCTCTATGCCCAGGCAGAGGAAGAGCACAAGCATATGCTGAAATTGCTTCATTACATTAATGATAGTGGCGGAAATGCCATAGTTCCTGCTTTTAAGAAGCCTCCGGCATCTTATACTGATGTAAAGAAAATGTTTGAACAGGTTTATGCTCATGAACAGCACATTACAGCTTCTATCAATGAAATTGTAGCCGTTACAATTGTGGAAAAGGATTATACCACAAACCATTGGGTACAGTGGTATGTAAATGAGCAGATTGAGGAAGAAAAAAATGCACGTAATATCCTGGACAAGCTGAAATTACTGGGAAAAGAGAGCCTGTATATTTTCGACAGGGATATTATTTCCATGCGATCTGCAGAACCATCCGCGAACGTGGACGCAACCTAGGTTTGGTATTCGAAACCTTTTACATCTATTTCACCACTTTGAGCCGGTGGTTTGTCAAAATAATTATTCCTGCCCGGAGAAACTTCGTTTAATTGATTGATAACCAATTCTAAGGGTCATGGAGAAAATTCATTTTCCGGCTACAAAAACCACACCTTATGTGAGCTTTGTAGACAACAGAAAACTGGTGATAAGGGGACGCTCAATTTCTGAGTATGAAGTCAACTTTTATAAGCCAATTATTGCCTGGGCATCGATGCTTCAGTTGAAGCTTCTGGAGGTGGATGTGAACCTGGAATATTTAAACAGCCGCTCATCCAAAAAGCTTTTCCAGCTTTTTAAAGTGATGGATGTAAATCCTGACATCAAGACATTGATCATTAATTGGCACTATGAAGAAGGCGATGATGATGCTCTTTTGAAGGGCCAGGTTTACCAGGAGACCTTAACAAAAGCCAGATTCACATTTCATATGAACATTGATCCTGTGGATCACTAAAAAGGCATTGACTATTTATCTGGTTTATGCACCCTGACCGATTTTTGCCAGATAACCATCTGTCGGGCATGCAGGCGTAATTCCTCTGCCATGTCCGTATTTCCATCTTCCTCAAGAAGTTTTGCGTAAAACCGTAAGGTAGACGGTGCATGCACATCCTGTGCCCTTAAAAGAAAAACGGGTTCATCATCAGGAATTTTTCCGGCCGTATCGATGATCCGTTTGTTATAATCATCCCGGGTAAATTTCATAGTTGCTAAAGGTTTAAATAGTTATTTACAAAGGTATTGAATAACTATTGCAGAAGGGAATTAAACTAATCACTTCCTGTTCTTAAAAAATAATCCTCTACAGCCTTCCAATCCCTGAATCTGCTGGATCCAAAAAGGATAAGCTCGCCTTTGAAATTTCCTGCCCCGTTTTTTCTTCTGTCATCAATTAGATAATCTCCAATATGCAAATCCTTTCTATGAGTTAAAATCAGCCTTTTATAAGCATATTCACCCAAATGCATCTTTACCCATTTAAGTTTATCCGACCAGGCTGATGGATTTTCCCACGGTGCAGTGGACAGAATATAAACATCATATTTATCCGCCAGCTTATGGAACACCTCAATGGCGCCAGATACCGGTTTCATAAGGGCAAAAATACCAGGCGCATTGTCATAATTTTCCGAGTATTTTTTTCTGGCTTCTTCATCCAGCCTGTCAATTCCACTTGGAAAATCTACAAGAACATTATCCATATCAATATAAAGCGTCTTTTTCTTTTTCTTATTGTAGAGTTCTGCCATCAGTTTTATTTATGCGTGTTTCATTATTCAGGAATATACGTACAAGCTTTAAAAACGTTAAAACAAAATATTTTTACGGCTTAATTTGTTATAATAAATGAAACTAAAATGGGCCTGAATAATTTCACAGATAACGAAAAACCGGTTGAGAAAATTCTGTCTGTGCCGGAAGAAATCCAGGTTTTATATGGCACTACAGCCATTCCTGTTAAAATCACTCAAATAAACTGGCCCCCGCAAAATCTGGACATATCTTCACGTGACGTTCTTGATTCAATGGAAGTTAGAATACTGACTGTCAGCAACCCCCAGGGATATTACAAAAATCTGCGTGTGGAACCGGCAATTGTTCTGTCCTCCACCCGAAATGCTATCCAGGGATTTGGATTGCAAACCACACCCTTGCATCTAGTGCTTAAGGGCGTTTCGACCTATCGGCCTATCCCCTTATCGGTTGAGGCGTCGAGTGGATCAATTCAATCACCCGATCTTACCCTGTCAGGAGATAAGCCGGGTGAGGTGATTCTACGGTCAGAAAATATAGGTGAAATCAATCTCCATGTTGTAAATCCGAATTACAGGAGCAATTCCATATCAATTCAATCAGTGTTTCCCTGGCTCTTTATACTTTCGGCCCTGTTAGGAGGACTGATAGGAGGTATTACCCGGAAATTAAGTGCCAAACAAAGGATAACGGCAAACTCCCTTATCCTGGGCTGCCTGTTCGGTTTAATTGCAGCCTTTGCCTATTGGGGACTTGGCATAAAGCTGATCTATTTTTCATTTTCTGCCCGCGGATTAAATGAAGCCATGGTATTTGCCCTGAGCCTGATTGCCGGTTTGTATGGATTAAAAACGAAAAAAAATTAGTCCGATTCATTTTTCTGCTCTCTTACTTTTTAAAAATCTAGTTTTTTGTTTATTAAGATATTATGATCATTTTGTATTATAATATCATTCAATATTTTAAAAAAATTTCCATGTTTTCCTCCCCGGATTGACTGAACTTTAATATATTACAACAGAATAGCAGCTCAAAGCATATTCAATGATTGTTGGAGGCATTGAATGGGGATCAGTTGGCGCCGAAGGAATTACAACGATCGGTATCTGGAAATTCATATGATACTATATGGCAAAAACTAAAAAGAAACTCACGCGAATTCTTTCTCTTGATGGAGGTGGAATCAGGGGAATTATTCCCGGCCAGATACTGGTGAAACTGGAAGAAAAACTGAAGGCCAAAACCGGGGATGAAAAGGCAAGAATTGCTGATTTTTTTGATCTTATTGCCGGAACAAGTACCGGAGGAATTCTTGCCTGCGCGTTGCTCTGCCCTGATCCGGCCAATCCTGCCCGACCAAGATTTTCAGCCCAGGAAGTTGTTAATCTTTACCTCGACAGGGGCGATGAGATTTTCAGCATTCCCTTCTTTCACAAGGTTAGAACCGCCGGAGGAACGCTGGATGAAAAATATCCCACCGATGAACTTGAAAAGGTCCTGAAAGATTATTTTAATGATCTGAAATTAAGCCAGTTATTAAGGCCTTGCCTGATCTCTTCCTATGATATTACAAGGAGACAGGCCCATTTCTTTACCTCTCACGATGCCTTATCGAAGGAAGGCTGGGATTTTTATGTAAAAGATGTTGCCCGTGCCACATCCGCAGCACCCACCTATTTTGATTGTGCAGATATCAAATCACTGACTGACATCAGCTACCCTCTGATTGACGGCGGGGTGTTTGTCAATAATCCGGCGATATGTGCCTATGCCGAGGTACACCATAAATTCGATGTAACCGCAAAGCAGATGGCAATCCTTTCCCTTGGCACCGGATATGAAAAAAAGTCATACGACTACAACCAGGCAAAGGACTGGGGCATGCTAGGCTGGATAAAACCACTCATCAATATAATGATGTCAGGGGTTTCGGAGGTGGTAGATTACCAGTTGAGTGAGATTTATCAGGCTGTGAAGGCGCCCGGTCAGTATTTACGGATCAGCACAGAATTGCCAATTACAGTGAATCCCGAAATGGATGATGCCTCAAGGGAAAACCTGATGGCACTGAAGGAATTGGGTACTGAAACAGCGCAAAAATTTGACAGTCAGCTGGATGATTTTATCAAATACCTGGTATAAATTCATTTATAAAGGTATAGCGTAACTTTCTGAATGCTGACCTTGTCATCCGGCAGTTTCAAACCGGTACCCGACCAGGTGCTAGCATGCACCTCATCGCCGTTCAGCCGTTTTAGGGGAATCCATTTTTCACCCATAAAAATGCCTTCATTCACAGTCTCGATGCCAACATGCATTGAATCGAGGTATGTTGAAAAGAATACATCAAGTGCCTTTCCGGCTACTATAAATTCCTGGGGACCGGTTTTAATAACAATTCCGCCACCTGCCTTCTGATTTCCGGCCAGATGTGCCTCAATCCCGAAATTTCCCAAATCCGTCCGGCTGTTGCTTGAATCTGCGCTGACAAGTATACCGCGCATGGTTCCTTTTCCCTGGTTCTGCAATATTATGGACGACATACTTCTTAGCACCTTGTAGGATTCATCCAGAGGATCGATTGTCCCCTCCGGAAGATTATGGTCAATACCGAAGGGAGCAAAGCAACTGGCATCAAATTCTCCAAAGGCATAAAAAGCCCTCATGGCTGCAATATCACCTCTTTGGGTTTCGGGAATAAACAACGGATTTCCGCTCCGTGTATACTCTTTGCAAACCCATGTAAATTCGTCGGTATAAATATCCGGGGCAATGAAGTCGATTGACGGCGCCGCTGCCCTCCATATATCTATAACCTGGGGCAAGGGGCCTCCGGATGGATATCTTCCGGGCCAGTAACTGGACGGCTGTTTAAGCCAGGCATTCACATACATAGGAAGGGCATATTCCTTTTTTCCCGCTGCCACAACCTTTTGAATATAGGTGGCATACTGCCAGGCTGAAAAAAGTTCCTCGGTATAATAGGAATAAAACTGCCAATCCTCTGCGTCCGGCCTGAATTCACTCTTACCAAACACCTCTTCCCACGAACCGGATGTCTTGCCTCCATTGTCTTGCCATACCTTACTCAACTCGGGGTAGAGATTGGCTTTATGGCTGGAAAGGTATTTGATCAATTCATCCGGAACCGGTCCATTATAGGCTGCGTTTGCCGGAGCGCTGAAATCACGTCGTGCATTGCCCGGGGTGCTGCCCAGGTGATCGAGTATCCCTACTTCATTCTCAACCTGCATCATTACCACGGTTTGCTGCCTTCCATCTATTTCCCTTATATGTCTCATTAAGGCTGCAAATGCGGCACAATCTGCGTCCCGTGAGGCATCGCCAAAAGTGGATAATATTTCAAGGGTTTTTCCGTGTTCATCCTTTGCACGGGGATATGTTGAGTAATCTCTTTTTATCCACGAAGGAATATAAACTGAACTGGCATTTTTCCAGCTGGCAAACCAGATGAGCACCAACTTGAGATTGGCCTTGCGTGCGCCAGTAATCATACTGTCAACAAGTGCAAAATTGAATTTACCCTGTTGCGGTTCAATCAGTTCCCACGAAACTGTAGCAATAACGGAATTGAGATTCTTTTTGGCCAGCTTTTGCCAGACAGGCTTCATGCTATCATACCCACCACAGGTGGAATTATGCAGTTCCCCCGAAATCAATAAAAAGGGTTTTCCTTTGACTACAAGCCTGGTGGCAGTACCTTGTTTTTCAAGATAGGGAGGTTTGATAATTTCAACCTGTTGTGTCCTGCTTTTCAGAAAATCGGGTGTTTTATTACAACCGGGTACTGTCAAAACAAGAAACGAGGCAATGATTAACCAGTAAAATTTCATGGGTGTCTTTTCTTTTAAAGTTAAGCGATTTTTTGAAAAGACCCTACGGAAATCCTGACCGACGTCCTATGAACGCATTAATGACAGTTTCCGGAAACTGATCATACGCCTGGCGGTTTCATCCCACAATCTCAGTTTGAGCGTTTTGAAGCTGGCCCAAAAAGTGAGTGGCTTGATTCTGCTGAAGAATTCATTTTCATAATGACACCTTGCCAGGTTATAATTGGGAATTCTTGAACTTAAGTGATGAACATGATGGAAACCGATATTCCCGGTAAACCATTGCAGAACAACCGGCAGTTTCAGAAATGAACTTCCTTCAACCGCTGCGGTTGCATAACCCCAATCCGGAGTATGATCCCAATATACTTCATCAAACTGGTGCTGTACATAGAACAACCATAATCCGGCAGTATGCGCAAAAATAATAACTGGCAGCTGAATCATGAGAAATGCCTTCAAACCTATCGTGAAACCAAGGACAGTAGCCAAAATCAGCAACCCGATGTTGGTGAGGTAAACATTCTTTTTCCCATCGCTGGTCATCCCTTTATGCGTTATCCGGTTCCTGAACAGTACAAGATAAACGGAACCAACTGTAAACATCAGGAGGGGATTACGATATAAACGGTAAAACAACTGGTCCTTTTTTGACAGGGCAAGATATTCATCCACAGTAAGTGTCCATACATCTCCGATTCCCCGTTTGTCGAGGTCACCTGATGTGGCATGATGAATTTTATGATTATGGTGCCAGTGCGAATAGGGTGTAAACGTCAGTACTCCAATAATCTTACCGACAATGTCATTGATTTTTTTTGATTTAAAAAAAGAACCATGTCCGCAATCATGGAATATGATAAACAACCGGATTAGAAATCCTGCTGCCGGTAAGGCCAATAAAAGTGTCAGCCAGTAAGAATACTGCAGACTCCGGATCATGAGGTACCAGAGTATCACATAAGGAACAAGGGTATTTACAATTTGCCAGATACTTTTTCTCAAATCAGGCCGGTTGTATTTCATAATGATCTTCTCCCACGAGCGATCATTTTCATCCCTTCTATCAACTATTTTTGTCATGGTATTATATACTTTAACCAGGTTGTTTTTCAGCCTGGCACTATTAATAAAATGAAAATTTCTATCCGGCAATCAGTACCAGTTCTCTTTTGGATAGAGCCAGTTGGTAAATGGCGGATTCCGCAACATATTCCGATACGAGTTCGCTAAAAACTTCAGATACATGCTGGATTTTCCTGGCCAGGTATGCATTGGTCCCCGAAAAGGCAAATCCCTCTGACATTTTACCACGGGCAGAATTAAACAGCGCCTGAGCAATACAATAAGGCGCTTCCCTGAAATTACATGAACTCAGACAGTGCCAGGTGCATTTAAAAGGTTTGGTATGGCCTTGCTGGATTTGATTAATAAACTCATTCTTCACGGCACGGCCCGGTAAACCAACAGGACTGTCAATGATTGTGATATCTTCCTTTTTACAATTAATATATGCATCTTTAAATTCCTGCGATGCATCACATTCATAAGTTGTTACAAAACGGGTTCCTAATTTTACCCCCTTTGCTCCGGCTTGCATAATTTCGAATATGTCCTTGCCGGTATATATTCCTCCGGCTGCTATAACGGGTACACTTTTACTAAACTGCTTTTCAAAAACCTTAACTGTGCTTACAGTTTCTTCAATTAATTGACGCAGGGGAACCAGCGGACCCATTAGTTCTTCTTTTTTAAATCCAAGATGGCCTCCGGCCATGGGCCCTTCAACAACTACTGCATCAGGAATTAACTGATATTTGTTGGCCCAGTATTGAAAAATGAGCTTGGCAGCCTTGGCTGATGAAACCTTTACGGCAAGTTTTGTATGGTGATTGGAGAGGCCGGCTTCTGCAAGCATGCCCGGTATCCTTAACGGAAGTCCGGCTCCCAGCACAATAATATCAACGCCTTCCTCCACAGCTACTTTTATCAGGTCTTCATGATCGGTCAATGCCATCATTATGTTCACACCAATAAATCCGTTTGTAAGGCTTCGGGCTCTTCTGATCTCTTTCTGCAGGGCTCTTTTGTTTGCCGCCCTGTAATTTTTAATGTAATCAGGTTCATTCATTCCGATTGCTGCAGCCGAAATAATGCCTATCCCTCCCTCGTTCGCAACTGCTGATGCCAGTCCCGACAATGAAATAGCCACACCCATTCCTCCTTGTATAATAGGAACTTTAACCTCCATATCTCCAATTCTCAATGCATCCATCATTGCTGAATAATTTAAATCCGATAATTTAAACGACAAAATTACCGCCATAGATGCCGTTATTAAAATAATAGGGATGATTGATAAATTATAGGGTTCAAATTCAGTTTTAGGGGTGAAAACTGAATTTTCAGGGGTGAAAAGCCAAAAAAGTTAACAGGTTGTTAAATTAATTCCTGCAATTTGCTTACCAGATTTTTTGAAACCGGAATCGGAAAGCCCACGTTTTCAAAAAATAGCCTATAGCCTTGCGAGTTTCCTTCAAACCGGTCGATGTAGTTTATATTCACTATATATGAACGATGACATTTGAATATAAACTTATACTCTTTAACTACTTCTTCTGCCATTGTAATGCTGCAGCGCACCATTTGGTTTTTGATTACCTCGCCTTCTTTCCAGAACACTTCAATATAATTGTCAGCTGAACGAACGATCAGCAAGGTATTGACTTTTATGGCCAGGCTGTCCTTCTGATAATCTGATTTAAAATTGATCACCTTTTCGAGGTTCTGCTTGTGTTCCTTTAATTGCCTGTTGAGTTCGTCAGCCTTTTTCACATGGCTGCGAAGCATTTTATTATGGTTGATAATGATCATCACAGTGATGGGGAGAATAGCCGTGAGAACCATTTTGATCACCATATAAAAATTGAATTTCATCACGCCCAACGAATTGGTATAAAAGAAATACCCCACCAGGATCGTAAACAAAATCCAAAGGTTCCAGCCAATTTCCTTCTTAATTGTCCAAACGGAAGAAGAAAACTTCTTTGGAAAGAGACTGGGTATAAAAAGCAGGTATATACTCAGTGTGAAAAAAGTGATAATAGCGAAACCAACGATGAGATAATACTTCTTTTTTGTATCGAGGGAATCAATTTCGAAGGGCTGAAAAAGCCAAAGGAAAACGAAAATGCCAATGCTGATAAAAAAAATAACTTTTGTATTATACTTCAGATCTTCACTAAAAGGATACGGTTTATTTAATATCTTAAGCATGTAAGGAACTCTCTATAAGTGGGCATAAAATATGTAAAATTACGAAAAACTGAGCTAAGATCAAAAGGTTAGTCTAAACACTTTCGATTAAAAAGGGGTTACACTTTCCTGCTTTGTGAAATGACACCGAAAAAAGAATAGATAAAGGAAAGAACGATCAGGCATGAGGCTGCAAACAGGATTATCCGGGTAGCAGGTGACTGGAACAAGAATTCAAGGATCAGGCTCACAAACATTATAAATGCAATGAACGGACCAAACCGGGTTCTTTTTTCCTGGATGTTTTTCAACTGAAATATCGCAATCAACAATACATAAAAATAACGAATATAGGCTGCAGGAAGAATCCAGCCGCCAACAATATTCCTCTTGTATAATATTATTCCTGTAAGTGTTATAAAAAGGGAATCGGTTTCCATGTCGAACAAAGCCCCAAATTTGGTTACATGGTTAAATCTTCTGGCGAGATAGCCATCCAGGCCATCCAGAAGTACAGGTATAGAAAACAGCAATCCCAGGCTCCATAAGGGCCATATGTATGAAAAAACCACGATCAGAAGCTGCAGAATATACCGCAGAAAGGTTAGCATGTTGGCATATCCGCCTGCAGGTTTTAAGTGTGAAATGGTATACCACTGAGTAGTCCACAGTAAAATCAGCGAAAGAAATGCAGTTACAGTAACGGGCCAATACCACCCGCTGAGATGAAATGCAGCCAATGCAATCAGAATGAAGATGCTATGTATAATATTCCATTGTTTCAGGCTCATATATCGCTTACTTTTATGCCTTCGGGTCTATACTCGGGCAGTTGTGAATGATCTGTTCCGTAAAAACGTACAAATTCCCGCATGAACATGGAATAAATGCCCTCGTGCCGGACGGGAACAGCCTTTTCATCTGCTTTCATGCCCTCCCTGAAACCAAACTGCCTGAATGACTGCGTGAAATCCCTGTTCCTGCTGATGATATGTACAGGCGTCTCAAAACCATCATTGGGGCTTGTAATTACAGGAGGCTGATGATCCCCGATGAGAATGAAAATTGAATTGCTGTCGGGTAAATTGGTAATGAATTGAACAAGGGCGGAAATATCATAGTGTACCGCTTTTGCATAGTCCTTTATTCTTGGCTTCTTAAATAATACCGACGCATGAATATTGATGCTGTCGGGATTGTTATTCAGGCTTTGCCAGTCGCGGGCCAGAGAATCAGGACTATAAAATGGATTATGAGTGGTTTGCGTGATGAAAAACAGGGCACGGGGTCCGGCACTAGTTTTGGTTTATATACCGTCCGGCGAAATTAATTGAATACTGATCAGGGGGAGACGGTCCAAATCCATATAATTTACCGGAATAATTCAGGTCAGAAAAATTGATCCATTTGTCAATACTGTAGAACCGGGAATAGATTTCCCATGGCACTTCCAGATTGGATGCCTGTGGTATTGCGTTAAGCCTGAATGTTTTATAACCGTTTTGGCTCAATACCCTGAAAAGATTATCATAATGATCCATTGCCGGATTCTTGAGAAGGGAATTAAAAGTTCCCTGGTTACGGATATTATATCCAAACAAAACAGACGTATAGCTAACCCATGATTGTCCACCTGAAACGGGAGAAGTACTGAAAGCCGGTTGCCACATTCAGGCCATTTCTGAGAAGCACCGATTCGCAGCTGTCCATGCATGTAAGATAGGAGGCGCGCAATACAGGACTTTCATAGAGCAATTTCCCATATGATTCAACAAAAAGCAGGTATATATCGGGTTTTGATTTCAGGCTTAAATGCTGATAGTTCATCTGACTGTTTATTTTGTCCACGTTAAAGTTCATCAGATTCTTTCTCGCTTCGGCAGAACTTTTTACATTGTAACCTATCAGGGCAAACGTTTCCTGAAAGGCCTGGTTTGAAGTATAGGTAAAGCCCGTTTTAAATGTATTGATCAAAATGAGAATAAACAGGATAATTATAACAGACTGGCTGTATTTGCTCCATGTGATTTCATTTAACGTTTTGATCATTTTCCTTACCAGCCATATCAATCCAAAGGAAATAGACAAAACAAGCAGTATGATTCCGGCAGTTTTAAGCCATTGTCCATTCATACTATTTGCAAATCCAAGTTTAAGCAGGGTAAGATCATTATAGATAACGGGAGGAATGAGATATATCTTTTCAAACGTTACATAATAAGTAATGAACAGGAATGCGACTACATAATAGATTCCTGCAAGCCATCCATACAAAACCGGTTTAATCTGTTTCCGCAGTGCATAATATACTATTGAGATAAGGAAAAGATCTACACTCAGGCGAAAAATGTCATAGTTGGAACGCACAAAAACTGTTTTTACTCTTTCATACAGGCTGCCATGTAAAAAGCCCCTGAACGGAAAAAAAGAGGATGTCCCGGCATTGACGAGATAACCTGGCAGAAAAAAAAGAAAATTCAGAAGAAGAAATAAAAGCCAAAATCTGATTTCGTTCCGGCGCATTTTTTAAGAATATATTATAGTTACAATTGTTGTCCTCATTTGTTCATTTCCCAAGGCTTGCAGGATATACAACAGGGAAATAAAATACTTCATTATGGCCTGTCAGTTCAAAATAATGAATCGTTTATTAAACAGTATGCCAATTGGATTGTATATATAAGAAAGCCTTTTCAATTGATCATCCAGCAGGAAATATTATGGAATATATTGCTCGGATTCAGAAAGCGATTTGCACTGAATCCATCAGGAACCGACATGGTCTCTGCCCTGTTTGACAAGACTGGATTTCAGTTGCTTGTAAACGAAATACCCGATATTAACTTTGGCCAGTATGCCATTGTTTTGTCGCTAAAAAAGACAAATATTCCCCGGAAGAGGGTGACTGTTTTTTTTGTTGACAGCGAACTGCGGGTGGAAGTACTGCAGTCAGGTCAACTGAATCTGCCCGCCATTGAATTTATTAGTTCCTTCATTTCGTTGTGCGTAATGCCTGCCCGGGCTTTCAAACTGCAGAGGGCTATTTCAATCCTGCACCTGGCTCAAAGCATTGACGGCCGTATGGCAACGATGAATCACAACTCGCGCTGGATAAGCAATTCGGAAAACCTGGTCTATGTGCATCGCATGAGGGCTTTATCGGATGCCATATTAATCGGTGCCAATACCTTATTGAAAGACAAACCGGCCTTAACCGTAAGGTATGTCAAAGGGCCCAATCCCGTGAAAGTGATTTTGGGCAATTCGGCCAAATGCTTTTCAAGCATCCTCGAAAGCAAGGACCGTGTAATTCACCTGGTAACCAGGCCCGTTCCCGAAATAAAAGGAATTGAACCGGTAATAATAGAATGTGTATCGGAGCAGATCCCACCTGTGGATATTCTGAGGCAATTATATAAAAAAGGAATCTATTCGGTTTATATTGAGGGAGGTGCTTTCACCATTTCTTCATTTATCCGGGAAAAAGCAGCAGATATTATGAATTTTTATATTTCACCTGTTATCATTGGCTCTGGTATATCAATTGATTTTCAAGGTATTGCGAGTGTTGAAGATGCCATATGCCTTCAGAACTGCAAATACATTCCCATGGGCGAAGGCATGCTGATCAAGGGATGCATTAATCAAAACGAAGGATGAAAGCGAATGCATTATGGCATACTTCTTCTGAGGCGTCAGCGATCATGGAGCAGGAATTACCTGACAGGAACAATCATTTGCTGCTTATTGAATCGCTTTACTCTCTTGTCAGTCTCGGAACTGAAAGGCTTGTTGCCTCGGCGCTTATACCGGTTACTATATGGAACCAGATGGCCGTTCCCTATATGGAAGGGTCCTTTTCCTTACCCTGTAAATACGGTTATTCTCTCGTAGGAAGGGTGTTGAAAGGTCCGGTTGATTACAAAGGAAAAATTGTTCATCTGATGCATCCGCATCAGGATAAGGCCTGGGTGAATACTTCTTCTGTTTTTGCAATCCCTCCGGAAATTCCCTCTCGACGGGCCGTGTTGGCCAGCCAGGTGGAAACCGCTGTAAATGCTATTTGGGAAAGCCGCATATCTCTTGGAGACAGTGTGCTGATAGCTGGTTTTGGACTTGTAGGTGCAATCATTGCTCTGCTGGCTTCGGATATCCCCGGGGTAACAGTTACCATCCTTGAAAAGAATGAATTCAGGAAAGAGGTTGCAAGGAAGATGCATTTTTATGTGGTGGACAGGCCGGAAGAAAATGATGAAGTATTTGATGCGGCCATTCATACTTCAGGCGATGAAAAAGCCCTTCAGTTCTGCATTGACCATATAGGGGATGAAAGCCAGGTGACCGAGGTGAGTTTTTATGGAAAAAAACCGGTAACCCTGATGCTGGGCGAAAGCTTTCATACCGGGCGCAAACGGATTGTCGTTTCACAGGTATCCCACATACCAAAACAAAGGATGAACAGGTGGAATTTGGAGCGAAGAAAAAACCTGGTATTCGATATCTTAAAAGATAAACGCTTTGATTTGCTCACCGGTAATACTGTCCCTTTTGAACATGCTCCTGTTCTTTTTAATCAAATCCGGTACGGCCTGATAAACGATATTTCAGTGATATTTCAATACTAACAAACCATCCTTATGTATTCCGTTAAGATCCGGGATCATTTCATGATCGCCCATTCATTTGATAATCCGGTATTTGGACCTGCACAATCGCTTCATGGTGCCACGTATGTTGCAGATGTCACTTTTTATTCCCGTTCCATTGAACCCCACAATACAGTCATTGATATTGCCCTGGCATCTGACATTCTGCATGAGGTGCTTGAAAAATTCCGCTATAAAAACCTGGATGAATTGCCCGAATTCAAAGGAAAGCTAACCACCGCCGAATTTATGGCACGATACATACATGATGCCATAAAAGATAAGACCTCAGGCCAGTTTAAAGGCAAAATCAGTGTGACGCTTGGTGAATCGCATATTGCCTGGGCATCTTATGATGAAGACTAACACAAAGCCATGACAGTGTACTTTCTAATCACAGGTGACATTCATTCGCTTACCGGTGGTTACCTGTATGATATGCATATGATCAACGGGCTGAAGAAAAATGGTTATACAGTCAGTGTTTTGGGAACGGACTGGCAATGGAAAGACAGGGACGGTCTTGAAAAGATCTGCAGGCACCATTTAAAAAAGATACCCCGGGGATCCTGTGTTGTTATTGACAGCCTTATTCTTGCTTCGTTGCACAATGTAGTGAAGGAATTCGGGGACGAGCTAAAATTTCTGGGCTTAATACATCTGCCGGTCAGTTATGATATTTTCAGCGGTATACAGGGTAAACTGGCCGATGAGGAATTAAAGGCCCTGGATCATATGCGCAATGTGGTCGTCACAGGGCAGTTTACCTTTGATCTCCTTTGCAATGCAGGGTTGAATCCGTCGAAAATCACGATTATTCAACCGGGCACCGGTGAATTCCCCCGGAAGGGAAAATATGAGCCGGTTCCTTCAAAACTGCTCTGCATTGCGAATTATTCTGCCCTTAAAGCACAGGATGTGCTGATCCGTGCGCTTTACAGGCTTAATGCATGGAACTGGACATTGCATTTATATGGCGATACGGACCGTGACACCAAATATACCGAAGCTTTGAGATCGCTCATTCTGAAATTAAAGATGGAATCCCGGATTATAATGCATGGAATTGCTGAACGGCATGAAATATCCACACTTTTCCTGGATGCTGACCTGTTTGTGATGCCCAGCCTGTTTGAATCATACGGAATGGCACTCACTGAATCGCTTGCACATGGTATACCGGTAGTAACCACCTCAGCAGGAAATATTCCTTATACTGTGCCTGACGGGATGGGATTATTAACCGAACCGGGAAACGAAGAACAACTGGCCGATGCGATCCGCTCGCTTTTTGACGACCCTGCAAAATATCCGGCTTTGTGTACAGCCGCATCCCGGTATTACCTTCAGGCCCGGAGCTGGGAGCAGGCTGTTGCGGAATTCGAAATGATCCTCCGGAATATGGGGAAATTAGTTTTGCAATGCACCTCCCTTGTTTTTAGTATATTGCACAAAGTCAAAAATTCATAAAAAAATATACCTGCTAATTAACCTGACCCAAGATATTCAAATGAAGAAAAAGATAGTGCTTGAGTATACGCTCAATTCGTCTCCTAAAGTGATTTTTCCGCGGTTGAGTACGGCGGGTGGTCTTTCGGAATGGTTTGCTGATAATGTGAACATCAATGGAAGTTTTCTTTCTTTTTTCTGGGAAAAGACAGAACAACGTGCGGAAGTCGTTCAGAGAAAGGAAAACAAATATGTGCGGTTCAAATGGATAGATGCAGATGATCCTGATTCACAATGGTTTGAGTTCCGTATAAACACAGATGAAATTACCGGTGATACTGCCCTTATCATAACCGATTTCGTAGAAGATGACGAAAAAGACAGTACAGTAGAATTGTGGAATTCCCAGATCTCCAAACTAAGGCACGTGATTGGTCTTTAAAGTACTTTTTCAGGTGTTAAAAATATTTTAGCTTTGTGCGGTAGTTTCTACCATTGACCATTTATTGCGAATTATTGTGAAGCGACTGCATCGGCTGGTAATTGCCTCCTTTCTGGGTCCTTTTGTAATGACCTTCTTCATCGTGCTGTTTCTTCTGCTGATGCAGTTTCTGTGGCGGTATATTGATGAGTTGGTTGGAAAAGGTCTGGAATTTAAGATAATCGGCGAACTGATGTTATATGCCGCTTCCAGCCTTGTACCTCTTGCACTTCCCCTGGCTATTCTGCTGTCATCGCTTATGACATTTGGCAACATGGGTGAGTTTTATGAGCTTACCGCCATGAAGTCATCCGGCATATCGTTGCGACGGATTATGTTTCCTCTTATAATTCTTGTCATCCTGATATCGGGGGGTGCATTTTTTTTTGCAAACAATGTGCTTCCGGTCACCAATCTTAAGATGAAATCGCTTTTATATGATGTAAGAAACCAGCAGCCGGGTGTACAGATTACGGAAGGGGTATTTTATAATGGTATTGCTAATTACAGTATTCGCGTCAACCGGAAGGATCCGAATACCGACATGATGTATGATATAAAAATATATGACCATTCATCCCGTAAAGGAAATGTGGTGGTTATTATTGCCGATTCCGGAAGGATGAAGATGACAGCCGACAGGCGAAATCTTGTCGTTACACTTTGGAGCGGTTACAAGTACGAGGAAATCGATGAAAAGAAGCGAAAGAAGGAACGGCGATTTCCCCATGAAATGGATAAGTTTGGTGAACAACGTATCATTATTGAAATGTCGGGATTTGAGCTTATGCGTTCGGATGAAAGTATTTTCAGGAATTCATACAGTATGCTCAATCTGAACCAGCTTAACAGGGCTGTTGATTCATTACAAAGCGGCCTGGATCTGCGCAGCAGACAATTCTACAATACAATCATCCGGAACAATTACTTCAGGATGAACTCAAGGAACAACATGAATTTTAACAGGCCGGTGTATTTAAACCAGGATCAGCCGCCGCCTGCTGCATCAATCAATACAAATGCGGCAATATTGGGTAACCGGAGTTTACCGGGCAATCAGGTTAATCCGGCCAGGCGTATTGATCCCAGCAGGGTTCCCGCTGCCATAAAGAAGCCCCGTGTAATTAATATTGATTCTGTCAAGGCTGCGACACCCTTGATCAAGATACATAATTTTGACAGCCTGTATAATTCCTACAATACGACCCAAAAGCACAACATAGTGAGAACTGCGCTTAATTATACTTCAATGAACCAGTATATGGTGGTTAGCGTGGCTGCCAATCTTAAATTTGATATGAGGTATCTCCGGCGGCATGAAATTGAATGGCACAGGAAGTTTACCCTATCACTGGCTTGTCTCATTTTCCTGTTTATCGGGGCCCCTCTCGGAGCGATCATCCGGAAAGGTGGATTAGGAATGCCCACTGTCATCTCAACCCTGCTTTTCATTCTTTATTACATCATGTCGCTTACAGGCGAAAAATTCGTACGAGAAAGTGTTATCAGCGCTTTTAATGGTATGTGGCTTTCTTCCTGGATTCTGATCGTTGCAGGCATCTTTCTTACCTATGAGGCAACGAATGATTCAGCAATTCTGAATTTCGATTCATACATCAGCTGGTTGCGCGATAAGCTGGGATTGCGAAAAAGTGTCCTTCTTGACAGAAAAGCTCACCTCACCGGTAAATTTGAGATAATCAATATCCCCCGGAAAGAATTACAGGATGAATTTACTTCAATAGGCAAGCAGGCCGTTCGTTGCGGGGTTCAGCTGCGCAAAGAGATAAGCGCATTCAACCTGGCCCGGAAAATCATATCCAATAAAGGTTTTACAAACCTGATTGAATTTGGCGTACATTATAATAGCTTGATTGACAGGATTATTCTCAGTCAGTGGTTCAGGATACCCTATTTCAATAAGCGTCTTACTGAATTCCCGTTTTCTGAATGGCCGGCTTACAAGTAATACCCTGTACAGACCATTCGTTAAATGGGGATCCCTTGTACTTTTTCCGGTTTGGATAGTTATCTTCGTAATTACCTGGATAAAAGTTCAGCGCATGAAAAGAAGCCTTCAACTTGTAAATGAACTGGCCATGGGTATGGTGAATCTTTTGAACAGCTCGGCCATCAAGACTGAATTTGAATATGCATGATGAACATCCTTCAGGTTTGTAATAAATCGCCTTACCCCGCGCATGACGGGGGTTCACTTGCCAGTTACAGCCTGATGCGTTCCTTCAGCCGGCTTGGACATCAGGTGACCCTTCTTACCATGTGCACACCCAAGCATAATCTAAGTGTTGCCGACAGGGAGATACTTTCCTCCATGGTGCAGTTGTATACGGTAAATGTGGACACTGCGGTACGGACCGTGCAGGCTTCTGAGAAACCTTGTTTTTTCGCGTTTACCCTATAATGCGGAAAGATTTCTTTTCCCTGCTTTTGAAAAAGAACTCGGACGTATCTTACAGTCGGCACCATTTGACATTGTGCAGCTCGAAGGACTTTACCTGATGCCCTATGTGGAAACAATTCGCCGTCACAGCACGGCAAAGAGTTGTACTTCGCGCCCATAATATTGAACAGGAATTCTGGAAACGGATTTCCCAAACCGAAACCAATCCGGTAAAAAGAACCTATTTCAGACTTGCTGGCCAGTCGCCTCATGCGTTTCGAACTTGCTGCCATAAACCGTTATGACCTGCTGGTTCCGATTACACAAAGTGACAGGGAAGAATTTGACCGGATGGGAAATCTTAAACCGGCGTTTGTTTGTCCGGCTACACTTGATGGTTGTGACCTGGTAAGTCCTGATTCCGTTAAGCCTTCCAATTCGCTGTTTTTCCTTGGATCGCTCGACTGGAAACCAAACCAGGAAGGATTGCTGTGGTTTATTAACCAGGTATTTCCGAAAGTTAAATTACTTGATCCGGAAATTACATTTCATGTTGCCGGCAGAAATGCACCTGACTGGCTTAAGGATAAAATACAGGGGGATGGAGTTTTTTTCCATGGTGAGATTCCGGATGCCACCCAATTTATGCAGGAACATGGGATATTGGTTTCTCCCTGCTTTTCAGGCGGAGGCATGCGGGTTAAGATCATTGAAGCCATGACGCAGGGAAAACCTGTAGTTACAACCTCAATTGGGGCAGAAGGACTGGGTGCAGTTCACGGAAAAAACATCCTGATCGGCCATTCTTCCGCAGAATTTGTGGATCATATTGACCGTTTGCTGAAATTTCCTGATTTTTACGTGAAAATCGGAACAAACGCCCTGTCATTTGTCCGGCAACATTTTGACAATATGAAGATTACAGCAAATCTTGCCACATTTTACAAAAATCACCTGTGATGATGCTGTACATATTGTTTTGGATTTTTCTGTGGCATTGTGGTATATACATACCTCGGATATACACTTGTTCTGTTTTTGCTTGCCGGCATTCACCGCATGTTTTCAAAAAAAGCAGCAGGCAGGGAATTGAACTTTGAGCCACAGGTTACCCTGTTTATTCCGGCCTATAACGAAGTTGATTTTATTGACCGGAAAATGCAAAATATCCGGGCACCTGGATTATCCGCCGGATAAGCTGAAGGTTATCTGGATCACGGATGGATCAACGGATGCAAGCCGTGAATATCTGGCCCGTTATGACGATATTTCGGTATTTCATGAAGCCAGAAAGGCGTGGAAAGATCCATGCCATGAACAGGGGAATATTGCATACCACCACGCCCTATGTGATATTTACGGATGCCAATACAATGATGAATCCCGGTGCATTGCGGGAAATGGTCCGGTTTTTTTCAGACGCCAGGGTAGGATGTGTTGCGGGAGAAAAAAGAATCAGTGAAGCGCATGTGGATAAGGCTGTGGGCGCAGGGGAAGGACTTTACTGGAAATATGAATCGCTCATTAAGATGCTGGAATCTGAGACAGGTTCAGCCGTTGGAGCAGTGGGGGAATTATTCGCCATCCGTCGTGAATTGTTTGAACCGGTATCTGAAGATACTCTCCTCGATGATTTCACCATATTCGCTGCAGATTGCATGCAAGGGTTACCAGGTTAAATATGCTCCGGAAGCCTGGGGAGTGGAAACAGCATCTATTTCTGTGACTGAAGAAATGAAGCGAAAAGTGAGAATTGCCACGGGCGGCATGCAAACTCTTTTCAGGATGACAACCCTTCTGAATCCCTTCAGACATGGACTACTGTCATTTAAATACATATCCCACAAGGTACTCCGGTGGACCCTGGTTCCTTTCTGTTTTCCCCTGGTCTTTATCCTGAACGCTGCAATTCTTTTTCAACCCGGCAGTCCTGATTTTTATCCTGTCTTCTTTGTACTCCAGTGCATTTATTACCTTCTGGTAATTGCAGGAGCGGTGCTACATAATGTACGACTGCGGGTAAAAACAATTTTTGCCCCATATTACCTTCTTGTAATGAACTACGCTGTGGTTGTGGGAATTTGCCATTTCATAACAGGCAAATATTCCGTAAACTGGCAGAAAGCCAGGAGAAGCTGATTATTTTCATTGCATATGTTGGCTAAAATTGATTAATTCGTGATATCCGGCCTCATTTCCGGTTACAATTTGTAATTTTGCCTTCTGTTTTAAATATAGAAATAACGATTATGCCTGGTAGAGTAAAAAATAACATCCTTATGGAATTAAACACAATCAAAGATGCCCTGAAAGACATAAGGGAAGGAAAGGTTGTGATTGTTGTGGATGATGAAGACCGGGAAAATGAAGGAGATTTTATTTGTGCGGCTGAACTGATCACGCCGGAAATAGTAAATTTCATGGCCACGCATGGACGCGGCCTCATTTGCGCGCCGATCCCTGAAAAAAGATGTGAACAACTTGAACTGGAATTAATGGTGAGAAGCAATACATCTTTCCACGCCACCCCGTTCACCGTATCTGTTGATTTGTTAGGCCAGGGTTGTACTACTGGCATTTCTGCCAGTGACAGGGCAAAAACAATCAGGTCACTTGTTGATCCGAATACAAGGCCCGAGGATCTCGGACGGCCCGGACATATATTCCCTCTCAAAGCCAAGACAAAAGGTGTGTTACGCAGACCTGGCCATACCGAAGCAGCCGTTGACCTGGCCCGGCTGGCCGGACTAAAACCCGGAGGTGCACTGGTGGAGATAATGAATGATGATGGAACCATGGCCCGCCTGCCGGAACTGATCACGATGGCAAAAAAGCATAAGCTGAAGATCATTACAATAAAAAGCCTCATCGCTTATATGCTCGAGCAGGAAAGCCTGGTCATCCGGGGTGACAAAGCCAGGCTTCCTACCAAATACGGCACTTTTACTGTTATTCCCTTTATTCAGAAATCAAACCGGCTTGAGCATCTTGCTTTAATAAAGGGCAGCTGGAACAGGGATGAACCTGTAATGGTAAGAGTGCATTCATCTTGCATGACAGGTGATATTTTCGGATCGTACCGGTGTGACTGCGGTTCACAACTTCATGCCGCTATGAAAATGATTGAAACTGCCGGTCAGGGGGTCATCGTATACCTGAACCAGGAAGGAAGGGGAATCGGATTGTTTAACAAGATCAAGGCGTATAATCTCCAGGAAAAAGGACGTGACACTGTAGAGGCAAATCTTGACCTTGGTTTCGAGGAGGATGAACGCGACTATGGCGTGGGAGCCAGCATCCTTCATGAACTGGGACTGGGCAAGGTTAACCTGATCACCAATAACCCTGTAAAAAGAGCAGGATTGGAAGGATATGGAATTACCATTGTAAAAAACATACCCCTCAATATTCCTCCCAACGAACACAATGAATTCTATCTGAAGACCAAGAAAAATAAGATGGGTCATCTTTTAGAACTTTTAGAGGATAAAGACTTCAAAATCGTTAACGGAGATTAAATATGGCACGGTCAGGCCCGGGCATTGTGTTCATGGGTACACCCGAATTTGCGGTGGAATCTTTGAAGGCTATTATCAGGGCCGGTTACCCGGTTAAGGGTGTGGTTACCTCCCAGGATAAACCTTCCGGAAGGGGACTTCAATTGCGTTCTTCGCCCGTGAAGATCTTTGCCCTGGAAAATAATATACCTGTTTTGCAGCCCTTGAAACTAAAGGATCCGGATTTCCTCCGAGGCCTTGCATAACCTGGCATGCCGATCTGCAGGTAATCGTGGCTTTTCGCATGCTTCCGGAGGAAGTTTGGAGCATGCCCCCGCTTGGCACTTTTAATCTCCATGCTTCCCTGCTGCCCCAATACAGGGGAGCTGCTCCCATCAACTGGGCTGTTATGAACGGGGAGACAAAGACAGGTGTAACTACCTTTTTTCTGAATCATGAGATCGACAAAGGATCTGTGATCTATCAGGAGGAAATAAACATATCTCCGGAAGAAACAGCAGGAGATGTGCACGACAGGCTGATGATCATCGGGGCCGACCTGGTTGTAAGGACCATTGAAGGAATCGCCTCAGGAGAGGTGACTGCCATTGACCAGCATTTAATTGAAAATACGATGCCGCTTCGCCTTGCACCAAAACTTTTCAAAGAAGACTGTAAAATCGACTGGAACCGTGATTCCATTTCACTATATAATTTTATCCGCGGCTTGAGTCCTTATCCTGCTGCCTGGAGCGAACTGCTTACGGGAGGGGGTGAAGTACTTAAGGTGAAAATTTTCTTTGCCCGGCCGGTAAACCTGCCAAATACAGAAAAACCCGGTACACTGTCTACTGATAACCGCAATTTTCTCCATGTATCAACCGGTGAGGGTATGATTGCTATTGAACGGCTTCAGCTTGAAGGAAAAAAACAGATAAATACAGCCGAATTCCTGCATGGATTCTCAACCGCCAATTGCAGATTTCAGTAATCAAAGATTATTCCAGGTTCAGATCAATTTTGATATCTTCCTCTTCATTGCCGCCCCGCACTTTTTCTTGTGATTCAGGTTGCTTAACTGCGCTTTTTTTAAGAGCCTTCCTCAATTGAAGTTTTGTACCTGTTTCAGGCTGCGTGCCCGGTTTAAGTTGATTCATCTTATACAGGCTTTCAAGCTTTACGGCATATAATTGCGAAACCATGCGCATCGTTTCACCCGTTTTAAATACATGTTCCTTATCACCCGGCTGGGCGCGGTTTCTTTTTGGCTGTATATAAACAACCTGGCCGGGAATAATGGAGTCTCCCGCGGCAGCATCATTATATTCCGGGATTTCCCAGTCGAGCTTGCCTAATTCCGCGGTGATACTGGCATAGGTGTCGCCCGGAATTGCCCTGATGAATTTAACACGGTTTGTTTCCATCACATCCCGCATGGCCACTTTTTCCTTCGTTTGCCTTGATTTTCTGTGTTCTGTTTTCTCCGGAATGAACCATGTCATCATACCGGAAAAGATCATAATCTTCAATTATTTTGATAAGACGGTCGGCATAGGTTGGACTGGTTGCATAACCTGCCTTTTTCAGACCCCTTGCCCATCCCTTGTAATCAGTGAGTTTAAGTTCAAACAGGAAGGCGTATCTCGATTTTGATTTAAGATAATCGCGTATGATCACGGTAGGAATCCTCTACCGATGGATACTTTCTGAAACATTCATCCCTTGAATCGTCATCCTGGTAAACCTTTTTACCTGTCCAGTCATCATGGCATTTAATCCCGAAATGATTGTTGGCCTCACGGGCCAGGCTGCTGTTGCCATCGCCGGATTCCAGGGCTCCCTGTGCCAGCGTAATACTTGCCGGTACGCCACTGCGCTGCATTTCCTCAACTGCCATTGTGTGAAACTTTTCAAAATATTGCATGCGGGTCATTTTTCCACCTGACTGGGACCAGGATGCGCATAACGCCATATTTAGCAGGAACAATAACAGCAATCGTCTCATAATTGGCTTTAAATTCTGCAAAAGTAACGACAGAGCACATGCAGATGTTGTTTATAATCCGAAGGTTTTCAACAATCTCACGGATTTTGCATTTTTTCAGATCTCCGGTATAGGGTTTCTGAGAAGAAAAGGGTCTTAAATACAGGAACGGACAAATTTGTGCATCTTTTTCCGCTCCCGGGTTTGGTAAGGTTAGGTAAATTATTTCTTCATAAATTGCCGTCAGTTTAACCTGACGGCAATTGTTTTAATCCATTGTTATTCTTGAACCGTATTTTTTGTTTTCGAGTTTGGTGGCTTCGGTGATCACACTTTTTGCCCCGCCATGTTCAATAAAATAAAGTGCCGCTTCCATTTTCGGCGCCATACTGCCTTCGCCAAACATTCCCATTTCGATATACCGGCGAGCCTGGTCACGGGTGATGAATTCGGCAATTTCCTGTTCGGGTTTTTTGTAATTCAGATAAACATAGGGAACATCGGTAAGGATATAAAATTCATCGGCCTGGATTATCACGGCCAGCAAGGCTGATGCCATGTCTTTATCGATAACTGCCTCTACCGGCCTGTAATTTCCCTTGCTGTCGATGTACACGGGAATGCCACCACCACCCCCTGCAATTACAATATTTCCTTCTGAAACAAGTTGCTTAATTATGTTGCTGTTCACCACATCAATCGGGTCAGGAGAAGCTACAACCCTTCGGAATCCACCCCCCGATTTAATTTCCTCCTTGAATATCCAACCCTTCTCGCTGGCTAATTTTTCTGCCATTTCTTTCGGATACATTCTTCCCACCCGCTTCACCATATTGTGAAATGACTTCCCTTTGCGATCCACCACTACCTGGCTTATCAGGCTAACCACATTCTTCCGGATCCCGTGCTTATGAAGCACATTATGCAGTATCCTTTCGATCATATAACCGATTTCTCCCTGTGTACCTGCCACACAAATATCGAGTGGCATTTGCGGGATGCCGTAATTTAATTCCCCGGCATCATTTCGCTGTAATGCGTCACCTACCTGCGGTCCGTTGCCATGCGTAATTACCAGATCATATCCATCCGCTAAAAGAAATACCAGATTTTCAAGGGTATTAAAAGTATTTTTTTCCTGTTCCTCAATGGTTCCTCTTTGATTGTCCCTTTGAAGAGCATTTCCTCCCAGGGCTACTACTGCCAGTTTACTCATAATTGCTGTTTTCAATATGCAGAAAAGGTAAAACAATTATCCTCTGTAAAAAATGATATTGCTCCATATCCAAATTTCACCATATGGTCTTATTCGTTATATTTGATTTCTCATATATCCGAATATGGAACTCAAGCGCACATTTAAGGGAGACTAATTTTGCATTGTAAAATGAAATGGATCAGTAGTATTTGTTTAACTGCACTCATTATGACTGTTGGCTGCCGGAAAGATGCTGACCTGCTGTTATTCAACGGCAGCATATATACTGTGAATAATCAATCAGACATTGTCAGTGCCATGGTGATCCTTGATGGACATGTAATTGCCACGGGTAAGGAAGATCTGATCTTCGGGAAAAATACAAGGCCGTCCAGGAAATCGACCTGAAAGGAAAATCCGTATTTCCGGGATTCATTGATCCCCACTGTCATTTCTATAATTATGGACTTACCCTGCGACAGGCGGACCTGTCGGGTACAACCTCTACGAAGGAAATTGCAGACAGGCTTGTTCAGCATGTTACATTGAACCCGGGCAATTGGGTATTGGGACGAGGTTGGGATCAAAACGACTGGCAAATTAAAAAATTTCCGGACAAAGAATTGCTTGATTCCCTGTTTCCTGACAAGCCTGTTTACCTGGTAAGAATTGACGGTCATGCAGCCTGGGTAAATTCGAGGGCCCTTGCAATGGCCGGAATCAGTAAAGACACACGAATTGAAGGAGGGGAAATCATATATGATCTCCATGGGCCGACCGGGATCCTCGTTGATAACGCCATGGCCCTGGTAGAAAAACTGATACCGCCTGTAACAAGGGATGAAAAAATGCAGGCCCTGCTGAAGGCACAAAGCAATTGTTTTGCTGTAGGCCTTACTTCGGTGAGCGATGCAGGTATCGATAAAGAAATCGTTCAACTGATGGATTCATTGCAGAAAATTGATTCCCTGAGCATCCATATCAATGCAATGCTTAACCCATCGAAAGAAAATATAGAATTTTATATTGATAAAGGAATTTATGAAACTGACAGGTTAACTGTCAGGTCAATTAAGCTTTTTGCAGACGGTGCGCTGGGGTCACGCGGTGCACTGCTTAAAAAACCCTATACCGACGATCCGTCCACGCGGGGACTACAGGTAAGTGAAACAAAATACCTGAAGGACATTTGCCGTTTGGCGTACGATAAGGGATACCAGGTAAATACTCATTGTATCGGTGATTCAGCTGTTAGTCTGGTACTTCACATATATGCATCCATCCTTCCCGAACAAAATGACAGGCGGTGGCGCATAGAACATGCCCAGGTAGTGGATCCCGCGGATCTTGAATTGTTCAGAAAATATGAAGTGATTCCGAGTGTGCAAACCACACATGCCACATCCGATATGTACTGGGCGGAAGACCGGCTCGGACCAGTCCGCATTCCATATGCATATGCTTACAGGTCACTCCTGGAACAAAACGGCTGGATGCCCAATGGAAGCGATTTCCCGGTGGAATCCATCAATCCGGTTTATGGGTTTTATGCTGCAGTTGTACGTAAAGATCTGCAGGGAAAGCCTGAAGGCGGATATCATAAGGAGCAGGCACTTACACGGGAACAGGCACTGAAGGCAATGACCATTTGGGCTGCAAAGGCCTCTTTCGGAGAAAAGAACCGGGGAAGTCTTGAACCCGGAAAGAATGCGGATTTTGTTGTTCTTGACAGGGATATTATGAAAGTGAACGAGGATTCTATTCCAGGGGCAAGGGTATTGGAAACCTGGATAGGAGGCAGATCTGCTGCCATTGGCTTAAGTCCATTATTCAAAAGTCGTGTTCCTGTTCGGTGTTATTTGAGCCAAACAATAGTCGAACATTGCCGTTGGCTTAAGCCAACGGTAAGAGAACATTTCCAGAGTAAAAATATATTCTAAAAAGTAAAGAAATGAAAAAACTTGTATTTGCTATTTTAATGCTGCTTATGGTTCTCTCTTCCTGCAAACAGCAGCCTTCCATTGATCATGATGCCTATGTGAAAGAAATGGATCAGTGGCATGCTGACCGGCTTAGCCGGCTGAAAGACAAAAACGGATGGCTTGCCCTGGCCGGACTCTTCTGGTTAAAGGAAGGATTGAATACATTCGGTTCGGATACTTCAAACATGCTGGTTTTTCCCAGGTATGCACCACCGTTTATCGGCACACTGGAATTAAAGGACAGCACCGTTTATTTACAGGAGACAGTGCAGCCGGTGCTGATCGACAGTATCCCTGCCTCGCATCTGAAACTGGTTGATGACATGTCGGGCAAGCCCACCCGGATGATACTCGGCCGATATGCCTGGAATATAATTAAAAGAGGGGATCGTTTCGGCGTGAGGCTGCGGGATTTTGAGAGTCCACTTCGCGACACCCTGAAAAGCGTCCCCATTTTTGAAACAAATGAACAGTACAGGGTGGTTGCAGATTATAAGCCATTCGATGTGCCAGAAAAGCAGGTGGTACATACGGTGATTGGAACGGATGCGGAGAACATCATTCCGGGCGTTCTTAGCTTCAGGCTAAACGGCAAAAAATATAAACTATATCCGGCAGCCTCTGACGGAGAATGGTCAATCGTATTTGGAGATCAGACGAATGGAGAAGAAACATACGATGCAGGCCGTTTTCTCGATATCAGTGCGCCTGACGAACACAACAAGGTTATCATCGATTTTAACAAAGCCTATAATCCACCCTGCGCATTTACCCCATATGCCACCTGTCAGCTCCCGCATCGCAGTAATATACTGCCCGTAAGGATTGAAGCGGGGGAAAAAGCAGTTCACCTGAGGCCGGGTCATTAACATCGCCAAACCCTAAGTTTTTTGATCGGGGTGAATATCCATACGTATTATTAATTATTTTTGCTACCACTTTGCAAAATCCACATTTATTCTATGGCTATTGTAGGAACTATTCTTCAAGAGGTTATCAAGAAGAAAAAGGACAATCTTGAAAAAAAACAGATGAGCTTTGATGTCCAGGAATTAACTCTCCGACAGCTCATTGATAAAGCAAAATATACTGAATTCGGCATGCAAAATCATTTTGCTGAACTTGTTTCTTCGCCCGATTTCCTGAAGAAATTTCAACAAAATGTTCCCGTTTATGATTATGAAAGATTATTCAGTGAGTACTGGCATAAATTGCTGGAAGGCAAAGAAGACGTGACCTGGCCTGGTAAAGTTAAGTATTTCGGACTCACCTCAGGTACCTCCAATGATGCCAGCAAGAGGGTTCCGCTGACACGAGACATGATCCGGTCAATACGCCGGGTGGGGATCAGACAATTATTATCCCTGGCAGAACTTGACCTTCCTCCTTACTATTTCGAGAAAAGCGTGCTCATGCTCGGCGGTAGCACCACCCTGGTGAAAATGGAAAAATACTTTGAAGGTGACCTTAGCGGGATCATGGCAAGCCGTTTACCATTCTGGTTTAACCGTTTCTATAAACCAGGGGTCATAGCGAAGGAAAAGGACTGGAATACCAAAATCGATAAGATAGTTAAAAAAGCCTGCGACTGGGATATTGGTGGCATATCAGGGGTTCCGGCCTGGGTACAGATACTTTTGGAAAGGATCATTGAATATTACGGATTGAATACAATCCATGACCTGTGGCCAAATTTCAGGGTATACACACATGGCGGCGTTAATTTTGCTCCCTATAAAAAGAGCTTTGAAAAACTGATGGGACGTGAAATGTTCTATCTCGAAACATACCTGGCTTCAGAAGGATTCCTTGCCTATCAGCGTAAACAGGATCATCCGATGCAACTGGTGCTTGACAGTGGAATTTTTTTTGAATTTGTTCCCTTTAATTCGGACAATTTCAAACCCGATGGCAGGATGATTGAAAACCCGGAGGTACGGTTGCTTGACCAGGTAAATGAAGAGGAAGATTATGCCATACTTATCACTACCTGTGCAGGAGCCTGGAGATACCTGATCGGTGATACGATCAGGTTTACTTCTGTAAAGGACTTTGAAATAGTAATTACCGGCCGTACAAAGCACTTTCTCAGCCTATGCGGGGAACATCTCAGCGTGGATAATATGACCAGGGCCATCAGTGAAATTTCCGAAAAACTAAATATTGATATCAAGGAATTTACGGTAGCCGGAATACCTCACCTGAAACTTTTCGCCCATAAATGGTATATTGGCACAGATCAGCAGGTTGATGATGTTCCGAAACTTAAACGTTTGCTGGATGAAACCTTGTCGAAACTAAACGACGATTATGCCGTTGAACGCAAAGCCGCCCTCAAGGATGTACTGGTTGAGACTTCTTCCTTCAAAGGCATTCTATGACTGGCTGAAGTTAAAAGGCAAAGAAGGAGGACAACATAAATTCCCCCGCGTAATTGGAAGTGCTTATTGCGAATGGGATGAATTCGTAAAACAATATAAATAGCGGATGGGTATTATTCTGGAGGGACTTATAACAGGACTGCTATTGAGCATTTTTGTCGGGGCTACTTTTTTTATGTTGATTGAAACCAGTATGACGCGTGGTTTCAGGGCTGCATTATGGTTCGATCTTGGTGTGCTGTCATGCGATTCGCTCATTATTTTAACTGTATATTTTTTTACGGCTGCTATAAACCGGGCCCTGGCCCATACCTTTTATTTCAATATTGCCGGAGGCATTGCATTTATAGGCTTTGGTGCAAACTACATTCTGTCCAGGAGAAAAGAGGAACATCATCTTGATGCGAAAAACGGCAAGGCAATTAAACTCATTCTCAACGGCTTTTTCGTAAATCTGCTCAATCCGGCCGTAATCATTTTTTGGCTGGGAAGTATGGCTGTGGCGCTAACCCATTTTAAATTAACAGGTAAGCAGGCTTTTGTTTATTTTGCCACCATAATGACTGTTGTTGCGATCCTGGATATAACCAAAGCTTATTTTGCCTACAAGCTGAGTCATATTCTGAATCCCCGGGTATTGCGTGGGATAAAAATCATGTCGGGTATAATCATGATCGCATTTGGAATTTATATCCTCTTCAAATAATCCGCGTGATCTGCGTGAATCTGCGAGCAAAAAAGCCCCGTTAAACACAAATTAATCTGCGAGATCCGCGAGATCTGCGAGAAATATTTACTACCATCTTACAAAAGGAAAAATCCTTACCCCGCGGGTTGCGTCTGTGAGAATATTTTTATCTACCGGCCGGTTTACAAAATGTACATTTTCAATTGTAAAAAAGGCTGCCGGATTTTGTTTCTGAATTATCTCAATCGCTTTCTTCAGGTTCTTCCGGTTAACAACTACATAAAGTATCTCAACATCCCCTTCCATTCCCTTTGCGTTAACTGTAGTTACGCCATATCCCGTAGCCCTGAGGGTGCCGGCAATGTCACCCGAATTTAATTTGGCAATGATCCGGATGATCTCATGGCCGATCGCCAGTTTTTCATCGAGCAGCATGCCTACATAATTACCGGTAGCAAATCCCCCCGCATAAGCAATATAACAGAGCCAGTTGTTGTTCAGATTTTGCATTGTGCGGCTGATGGCAACTATCCATATCAGAATCTCAAAAAAGCCAATAACCGGGGCCAGGTTCTTAAATCCCTTGGTCATGAAAATAATTCGCATCGTATCCAGCGTTACGTCACAGATGCGAAGACAAAAAATGGAGAGTGGCAATAAGATGTAGGTAAAATAGGGTGAGCTCAGGAATTCCATGACATAACGTTTATTGACTAATATTTCTTTCATCAGGGGGGGGACCCCGTCGGGGTGGTCGGTTACCACCCCGACGGGGTCCCCCCCTGCAACTCACTAAAATTTCTTTGCAATCATAGCAGCCAGTGATTTTCCTAATTTGGCATAGGATTCCTTGATACCGCCAACCCCAGGAACTTTTTCCGCTGTAATAACTGCCACGTTCTCACCGGTCGCAATCTTTGTAAAGGTGATCTCGGCATTAATATAGGCCGGTTTTGATGAGATGCCAATAAAATATCCAACATCGGTGAATGTGGTATGGATTGTCATGGAATACTCTGCACCTGCGGCCGTCTTGCTGCATGAAAGTCCGTTTTTTTCCAGGCCCTTATTAAATAATTCCTCAAAGCTCGGTTCATAGGCTGTGGTTCTTTTGCCAAACCAGTCTTCCTTCCATTTGTCGCCTTTTCCCGGTTCAGCATCATTTCCTTCTTTTACTTTAAAATCAACATAATCTGCCTCCTTATCGTACTTTCCTACCGCCATGTTGCTGTAATCATATTTTACTAACAGGGCTTTCTGGTTCTTAAGAAAATCAATTGCACCGCTTTTTACGACCATTTTCTGGGCATTCAGGTAAGCACCTGAAAAAAGGATCATCACAAAAGAAAACAAAACAATTTTTTTCATAATGGGATAGATTTAGTTTTACAAATAACGGCGCTAATTTACCTAATTCGAAAGGCAACTTTTGATATTTTTATCAACCAACCTGAAATTTTTCTTTCCGAAGCACATACAAAATATTTGAAGTAAGTTTTGTATTATCCACAATTTCAAGCTGAAGTCCGGCTTCACGGGCAATTTCCTTTATCCTGTTTCCAGAGAAGAAATAAAGCCGGTTATCCCTGGCTTTATTAAAGCCTGAATGGGTTGAAAAGAATTCAGTGTACCGAGTACCAAGATGTCTTTTTTCAAGGTCCTTATCCGCATCCCTGATCATAATAAGTCCCCCATCATTCAATCCTGAAATGCACCGCATCAGCAAATCCTTTTGCTTATCCTCCGGCATATAATGCAGAACATCGTTCAGAATAAAAACATCACTGTTTTCAAAAGCGAAGGATGATACGTCTGCTGCCACAAAAGTCACCCTTTCATTTTTGGAAATGCAATGGTTTGCGAGCTCAATTTTTTCGGCATCATAATCAAGGCCCAGGATCTGCCTGTCGCGCGAGATAAAGCTTAGCAAATACACCAGGTAACCATAGCCACAGCCAATATCAACGATCCTGGCCCTACGCGGTATATATTTATCATAAATGTTATAATTGTTCTCAAGCCTCACCTTAATGCGGGTATACCATTCCAGCAGGGGACCTTTATAAATATAATTCCTGATCAGCTTTCCCCTGAAATAATCGGGCGTTTCGAGCTCCTGCCTTATTATTTTCCATTCCTGCCTGTAAAAGGTCAGCATGTTCTTTGTCTGCTCGTGGTAGTCCTTTCCATACAATGGATTATCCGGCGTTATTCGTGGATAGATCTTAACCGTGACTGCACCTCCCCTCAGATGGTTTTCACCCTTGGTCATGCAATCCCCTGCCCCATGGATGAATACCGGTAATATGTCGAGCCCGAGGTTTTGCGCCATTATGAAAGCCCCTTTATGGAACCTGTTGATCCCTGAATCTGCGGAACGACTTCCTTCGGGAAAGACTAGCACAGAATATCCCTGTTTCACGCCTGGCCTGAGCTTTTCTGTAATTTCCCCATAACCGCTCAAGGTCGGATAATATTCAAGATACCGGATCACCAGGGCATAGATCGGATTATTCCAGACCCATTTCGTTGTGATCACAATAATGCGTGGATTCAGCATCAGCAGCAGCAGCAGGTCAATATGCGACTGGTGATTGCTGATGATAAGAGCCGGCTTCTTAAAATCCTCTCCGGAAATATTTATGATCGTCTTTCGGATATGCACCATGGCATATACCGGTAATTTACAGCTAAAGGCCATGGCCTGGTGCATGAAATATTTCTTTTTTGCGGAAGGAAGGGGCATGATGATTACCAGCAGAAGAACTACATTAAGAACCAGGCTTCCACTCACAAAAATGCCAAATACCAGGATGGTGGTCAGGATATCAAAGAGGGTCACAGGCAAAACACGCCGGGACTTCTTCTTTGTCACAAGGTAATTAAATAACAAGGGATCAATTGTATAAGCGATCAGTATTACTGACAGCAATCCAACTACCGAAATGAGTGCAATGGAATGAAGCGAGGGATGGCGTGCCAGGATCAAAACTCCCACACCGACAATCGTAGTAAAGCCCGAAAGAAAGATCGATGTACGGTAGGATGGCAATTCCCTGCGTCCGTAACGGTATTCAAGCAGGAGTCCCCTCATCATCAGGATACTGTAATCCACACCTAAACCAAAAATAAAGGTGGACACGATGATATTTATAATGTTGAACCGGATATCAAAAACACCCATAAAACCAAGAGTCCACAACCAGCTCAGATACATAGGAATAGCTGCAATCAGACCGGTTTCAAGCCTTCCAAAGGACAGGATCAGTACAAGTGTGACAAAGATGAGGCATAACCTGACAAGCAGGTCGAAGTCATGTCGCACATTATCAACGAATTGGGAAGTGATCTCCTGCCGGTCTATAACAAGGATATTTTTTTGTCCTGTAAACCTTGTATAAACCTCATGCCGGTTTTCATTTTTCATTTTCACAATGGATATTACCATTGTTAAACCCGGCATTTCAGTGATCATGTCGTTCAGAAACAGATTCCGCACAGAATTAAACCGGCTTATATCCAGGGTCTGAAAATCTGAGGTGATATATTCATGGAACGGAAGGAAGGCCTCTTTGTTGAATCCGTATTTTGCACCTGTTTTCTCAAGCAAGCTCTCAACTGATGAACTCTTTTCAGGTGTCCAGTATCTCTTCCATCGTTCAATTCTTTCCCTCTGGATTGAATCGCTGACAAGAATGGTCCCCGCATTGGAAAATCGGCTGACGATCCGGGAATCCTTTAGTGAATCCAGCTTTTCCTTCACTCTGGCATTTGCGGCCAGTGCCAGATCAAGGTTTTTTCCGGTGGAAACAACATACACCGATTTCAATGAAAGATCATTGAACTTATTCAGATCTTTTTCAACCTCTTTCATCCCTGGTGAAAGATAATTGAGCGAATACATGTCCGTTTCAAATCCTGCTTTCCGGCTGAAACAAAAGAAAACAGTGATAATTAATATGATCGCAATCAATATCCGGTTGGATTCATAGGAATAGGATGCCATCCTGATCACCGGATTGGCCCTTTCTTTCCCGTCTTGCTTCTTCTTAAGTTTCACCAGTTGCGGAAGAATGACAAGGGAAAACAGGGCGCTTCCAAGAATGCTCAATCCGGCGAATAAACCCAGATCCCTTAATACTTCTGACTTTACAAACAAAAGACTCAGGAACGCTATGGCTGATGTAAGCGAACACATGAATATTGAAAGTGTCAGATCCTTCAGGACCGATTCAACCGAACCTTTGGCCCTGTACAGACTGTAAAAATACAAGTGCGTAATCCACAATGATACCCAGTAAAACAGAACCGATACCCAGGGCAATTGTAGACATACTTCCCTTGAGAAGGAAGATAAATGCCATTGCCCCGATCCCTCCAAATACTGCCGGAAGGAAACTGATAAAGGGAATGCTTGCCTTCCTGAAAAACCAGCCAACAAACAGGAGTATAATTATTAAGGATACCGTAACGGTGAGGGTTATATCCTTCTTTATCCGGTCGGCATTACCGACTGCAATCGCAGAGGCTCCGTAGTATTCAGCCCGCACCTGGCTGTTTTCACCGGTAGAAAGATCGCTTAGCAGCTTATCCAGCTTCCTGAAAAAAATTGCATTTTTGCGCGTTTCACTGGGCGGATTGGCCGGATCAGTGATAATCAGCAGTGATCTCCTGTCGCGGGTAAAAATATATCCGTTGAGAAGGTCATACCCTTCTTCTATCTGAAACTGCCTTAATTTGGATAAGGCCAGTCCGCTCATGCCCAAAGGATCCTGCAGAATGTATTTTTTAAGGGCAAAACCTGTTGGTGAAGTCAGGGTCCTGATATTTTTCTGCAGCGTTCGGTCTATGCTTTCCGGCAACAGCAGGCTGTCAAGCTTTACATAGTCTTCCTCTGTCAGAAACAAGGGGATGTTTTCATAAAATAGGGACATCATATCCTCCACCATAGTGTCACTTACGGAAAAGGCAGAGGTGGAAAGGAAGGAAGAAAAGCCCGGTCCTCTCAGCGAGTCTGTTAACCGGTTGGCAAAAGCAACGAGTTTATCGGGATCAGGTTTGGCAGTTGTATCACGAAGAAAAACGGGGATTATAAGTTTGTTTGTCAGTCGGGAATTATTTATCACAAGGGCGATCTGATCATTTTCACCCGGCATTGATTTGGAGATATCCTCTTCCAGCTTTACTCCGGAAGCAAAATACAGGGCAACCAGGACAAACCCCAAAACAAGGACTATGAAAAGAAATCGCCTTGAACTGAAATAACGGTAAAGGGTTATAAAAATGACTTCCATTCGTAAATGTATGTTTTACCTGCTTTTGCGGATCAGTTTCATGAAGAAATACATGATCATCCCAAAAAACAGGGATGCAACTGCGGCCAGGATGATGCTGCCTATAACATACTGAAACAGGTTATTTTTCACAAAGGTAAACGTAACGGGAGAAACAAGGTTCAGGTGAAAACCTCTGCCCATAACGAGACTTCCTGTAACAAAACTCAAATACAGAATAACGGGAATCATGGGAGGAATACTGATATTGGCTGCCACAATTACGAGAAATTTATTCAACCTCAGAAGATAGGCAAGTGAAATGGCCGTGATCAGCTGGTATCCCCATATTGGTGCAATACCCATAAAAACACCAAGCATAACGGACAGGGTTATTTTTGCCGTGGAGTCTTCACTATGAAGTATATGCCGGTTAAAAAATCCTTTTATATTTTCCTTCTTCAGGTATTTCAAAAAGGAAAACGGTTTTATGTAAAATACGGCAATGAAAAAACAAGCGGTATATAACAGGCTGATTCGCACGAAATCCTTGAAAGGCCTGTAATGGCTGATCCTTTCCTCGCGTGACGGATAGAATACGCTGATTGGCACACTGGTAACAGGAATGCCTCTCCAGGCAGATCGTACCAGCACTTCCAATTCAAATTCGTATTTTCGGGTGTAAAAATGAATGTTTTTAAGTTTCGACAGAGGGTAAAGCCTGAATCCGCTTTGCGTGTCGGGAAGGGTAATGCCGGCAATAAACCTGAACCAGAAATTGGAGAAACGGTTGGCGAAACTACTTCCCTGCCTCATCTTCTCCTTAGGTAACTGGCGGCTTCCAACAATCAGGGTATCGGGATCATCTTGCGATTTTTCTATAAAAGCGGCTATATCCTTTGCAAAATGCTGACCATCTGAGTCAATTGTAATCGCATACTGGTATCCTTCCTTTATTGCCAGTTCAAATCCCTTTTTCAAAGCATACCCTTTCCCCTGGTTCTTTGCATAGCTCACCACCCGGATATTCCTGAATTTTTCGAGGATCAGGGGTGTAGAGTCAGTAGATCCATCGTTCACAACAATCACATCACCTGTTATTCCCAATACATCCTGCACAACCTTCTCCAGCGTCTTTTCATTGTTGTAGGTTGGAATCACAACACACCAGTTCATTTTGACCTATATCCCTTTCTGATCTTAATTTTTATTGAAAATGTATTTTGATGCAAATATAATTTTAATTGCGGTCAATCGGAGGATGGAACGACATGATTATCCCTATCTGCCCGCTGGTATAGTTCATAACGAACGAACCGGGCATGAGATCGCCAGCGTAATTGTCCTCACTTTTTGCATAAAGAAAGGAAACATACGGTTGCATATTAAATTTTCCGAATTGCATGCTGACTCCCATCCTGAGGCTAAAACCCGGATTACTGCCCTGAAATCCTCAAAACTCATGAAATGATATTGAACCCCGGCACCCACAAAGAAGTCCATCTTTTCCGATTTCATGGGTATATAGTAATTTGCAGATATTCCTGGCGAAATGCGGTTAAAATAGAAATTCATGTTGTCCCCATTTTCAACCAGTATCCATTTTGGAGCAAAGGCAAAGGCGAATTCACCCGAAAAGTCCACCTTTTTCAAACGAAAGGTCACTCCGCCATGAATCTCATAATTCATAAACATGTCCGTGGTTCCATATTGTTTTGTAACCCCGGCAACAGCCAGTGATGCCGCGATATAATCATTCACATCGCCGGGATAGAAGAAACCGGCAGCAATTCCAAAGGAAGGATAGATTTTCATGCTGCCTGAATTTGATTCCTGCGCAATAAGAATGTTGCAGCCACAATACAGCATAATAGCGACACTTATGAGAAAAATTCTGCAAAAGTTACGAAAGAATGAGTTTTTGAGATGTTTCATGGTAGGTGGTTTGGTAAAAGAAGTAAAATGATTTGTATGAAATTTACATAATTTATTAAACAGAAAAAACTCGTTGAAGGAATAAGTAAAATTTTTATTACTTTGCAGCCACTTTTTGAAATATGCTAAATCACTTGTTTCCATTACAATTGGAAATTTAATTTAATATCTACTCATTTGTGCTAAGATGTTCAAAATAGGCGAATGGCAAATAACACCCGAGGATTACAAAAAAATACTATTTGAGGGAGAAACTGTAGTAATTGACGATCTGGCTCAGGAAAGAATAAGGAAAAGTTTCGCATTTCTGGAAACATTCCATCAGGATAAGATCATATACGGAATAAATACCGGCCTGGGGCCAATGGCCCAATATAAGATTGACGATACCGACCGGATCAAACTTCAGTATAACGCAATCCGCAGTCATGCGGCAGGATGCGGCGATCCTGTGAATCCGATCTATGTTCGTGCAGCGATGATCACCCTGCTGTGCAATTTTTCACGGGGATCTTCAGGGATTCATCCCGAAGTGGTAGAACTCATCAAAAACCTCGTTAACAAAAACATTGTACCGATAGTTCCTGAACACGGCGGTGTTGGTGCCAGCGGTGACCTCGTGCAGCTTGCCCATATTGCACTGGTTCTCATAGGTGAAGGAGAGGTTATATTTGAAGGACAATATTTTGCCCACTGCACAGGTATTTGAGCAAAACGGGCTTAAACCGGTTTCAGTTCACCTGCGGGAAGGATTGTCACTGATAAACGGCACCAGTTTTATGACCGGCACCGGCATCGTAAACCTGCTTCATGCAAAAAACCTTGTAAACTGGTCTTTGCTGGCGGCCACAATGATCAATGAGATTGTCAGGTCGTTTGATGACTATTTCTCCAAGGAACTAAACGAGGTAAAACTGCATCCCGGCCAAAACAGGATTGCAGAACTGGTAAGAAAAATCCTGCACGACAGCAAACTGATCCGCAAAAGGGAAGATCATTTCTTTAATGATAAGAACAAGGAAAAATATGTGATCGCCGATAAGGTGCAGGAATATTATTCAATCCGATGCGTGCCGCAGATCCTCGGTCCGATTCTCGACACAATTGAATATGCTGAAAAAGTACTTATCAACGAGGCCAACTCTGCAAGTGATAATCCCGTCATCGATTTTGTACATGGCAATATTTTCCACGGTGGAAATTTTCACGGCGACTACATATCCCTTGAAATGGATAAGCTGAAAATCGCCATTTCCAAATTATCCATGCTGCTCGAACGGCAGATCAACTACCTGATGAATGACAAACTGAACAGCAAATTGCCCCCGTTTGTCAACCTGGGTAAACTGGGCGTGAATTTTGGTATGCAGGGAGCACAGTTCACAGCCACTTCCACTGTGGCAGAAAATCAAACCCTGTCATTTCCCAATTACCTTCACAGCATTTCAAACAATAACGATAACCAGGATATTGTGAGCATGGGTACCAATTCGGCCCAGTTTGCACGGAAGGTAATCGACAATACATACCAGGTTCTGGCCATTGAAATGATTACCATAATTCAGGCCATCGATTACCTGAATATTGAACAACGGATGTCCTCTGCTACTGCTCATACATTCCGTGAGTTGCGTGGCATTGTTCCGAAATTCAGGGAGGACACAATAAAATATGTGGAAATTAAAAGAATTAAAGAGTACCTTTGCGAACTATTTGTTAAAATAGGTTAGAATATTTCAATTGCTTGTATTATAATGAAATACGCACTTGTTACAGGCGGATCAAGAGGAATAGGCAGGGCAGTCTGCATCAGACTTTCCGGCATGGGATATCATGTGCTGATCAATTACAAATCCGCAGAAACAAGAGGCGCTTTCAACACAGGAATTGATCCGTCAGGCCGGTGGTGAAAGCACTTTAATTCCCTTTGATGTGGCTGATTCTGTATCTGTTGAGAAGGAACTCGGAGCCTGGAAGGAAAGTAACCCGGACGCGTATATTGAAGTCCTGGTGAACAATGCAGGCATCCGTAAAGATGCGCTGATGATATGGATGGAGAATCAAATATGGCAGGATGTTATGGATACCAATCTGAATGGATTTTTTTATACAACCCGTTTTTTGCTGAAGGATATGCTGGTTAAGAAATATGGCCGTATTGTGAATGTAGTGTCTCTTTCAGGTTTGAAGGGATTGCCGGGCCAGATAAATTATTCAGCGGCAAAGGCAGGTATTATCGGGGCCACCAAGGCATTGGCGCAGGAGATTGGAAAGAAAAAGGTGACTGTTAATGCAGTTGCACCCGGATTTATCAAAACTGACATGACGCAGGACCTGAATGAGAATGAACTGAAGAATATGATCCCATTAAACCGTTTTGGCCTGCCCGAAGAAGTTGCAGCGGCCGTGTGTTTTCTGGCTTCAGATCAGGCATCATACATTACTGGTGAAGTTATTTCAGTAAATGGCGGATTATATACTTAATATGTATAATTGTATCTCAGCACTTCTATGAACAGGGTAGTTATCACCGGAGCTGGCATTTATTCTTCAATAGGCAGGAACCTGGAAGAGGTTAAGGAATCTCTGTTTAAGGGTACCTCAGGGATCATTCTTGATCCTGAAAGAAAAGCCTATGGATACCAGTCAGGACTTACCGGAAAAGTAGAACGTCCGCAGCTTAAAGGAATGCTCGACCGACGTTCGCGGGTTTGTATGCCCGACCATGCAGAATATGCATATATTTCCACTCTCGAGGCGATCAAAACGGCAGGATTGGATCCGGAATATTTCGATCACAACGAGGTGGGGATCATTTTTGGAAATGACAGTTCCACACCTTCTGTTATACAGAGTGCTGATATCATCCGTGAAAAAAGGGATACCAGCCTGGTTGGCTCAGGTTCCGTTTTTCAGTCGATGAATTCTTCGGTCACCATGAATCTTTCGGTGATTTTTCATCTCCGTGGTGTGAATTTCACGTTGAGCGGTGCCTGTGCAAGCGGTTCTCATGCTATTGGCATGGGTTACACGCTCATTGGCGCATGGTTACCAGGATCATATTATCTGCGGCGGATCACAGGAAATTAACCTGTTCTGTGTGGGCAGTTTTGATGCACTCGGGGCTTTTTCCAAAATGGAACAAAATCCTGCCACTGCTTCGAAACCATTTGATAAAAACAGGGACGGACTGGTACCCAGCGGAGGCGCTGCAACAGTCATTCTCGAAAGCCTGGATCATGCCCTCAAACGCGGAGCACCTATTCTGGCAGAAGTTATCGGCTACGGATTTTCATCCGATGGAAAACATATTTCCGTTCCTGATGTTGATGGACCTATAAGGGCGATATCCATGGCAATGAAAAATGCCGGAATTACCCCCGGCGATATTGATTATATTAATGCTCATGCCACATCAACACCCATTGGGGACCAGAATGAAGCAAGGGCACTTGATTTTCTGTTCAATGAACACAAACCTGTTGTTACTTCAACAAAATCAATGACAGGACATGAAATGTGGATGGCAGGAGCCAGCGAAATCGTTTATTCCATGATCATGATGGAAAATTCATTTGTTGCACCCAATATCAATTTTGAAGAACCGGATGAATACTCTGCCAAACTGAATATTACGAACAAAACAATTCCCCTGGAAATAAATACTTTTCTTTCCAATTCATTTGGATTTGGCGGAACCAATTCAAGCCTGATCATCAAAAAATTTACAAAATAATCGCAACATAATCTTATGACGAAAGAGGACATAACCCGGATCATTAATAATTTTCTGATCGAAGAATTTGAAATTAACGAAAACAAGATAAATCCCGATGCCCATCTGAAAGACGACCTGGGCCTTGAAAGTCTCGATTTCGTTGATATTGCCGTTATTGTTCAGAAGGAATTCGGTATAACTCTGAAAGGCGAGGAAATGACGGCTATCAGAACGCTTGGGGATTTATACGATTATATTTTTACCACAATCAATAAGAAATAGCCTCAGGTGGCTTCATGGAAAGGGCAATCACGCGGTAATCTTCTGGGTTATAAAATTTTTGTAGCCTTACTGAAAAATTTCGGATTAAAACCGGCATATTTTCTCCTGCGGTTTGTTGCCCTGTATTTCTTTTTCTTTTCTCCTGCTTCTTTTCGCAATATTTACCAGTGTTTACCGGCGCCGGTTAAAATTTGGCTTCTTCAGGTCCGTTCTTTTTGTTTACAGGAATTATTTCATCTTCGGCCAGGTGTTGCTTGATAAAACCGCTACCCTTGCCGGTTTCCGGTCCAAATTCACATTCGACTTCGACGGGGAACAATACCTTCGCGAAATGGCAGCCGGAAAAACCGGTTGCCTGCTAATCAGCGCACACCTTGGCAATTTTGAGATGGCAGGCCATATGCTCGAAAGACTCGATGCCAGGGTGAATATTATCATGCTGGATGCTGAATACCAGCGGATCAGGAATTACCTTTCCTCCATTACGCAAAAAAGCTTTCATGTGATTGCCATCCGGGAGGACAATGCCCATGTGTTTGAAATAAACACGGCACTTGAAAATAAGGAAATTCTTTGCATACATGGTGACAGGTTTTTGGAGGGCAGCAAAACTCTTGAAATTGAATTTCTGGGTGAAAAAGCCAGGTTTCCTACCGGTCCCTTTTATCTCGCCATGAAATACGGCATTCCGGTATCGTTTGTTTTTGCCATGAAAGAAGGAAAATCACACTATCATTTTTATGCCACACCTCCCAAAACATTATCAACAGCAGGGAAATATGGCAAGACGGGATGAAATGCTCAGAACACATTATTCAGGATTATATAACGCAGGTGGAACAAAAACTCAGGCAATATCCGGAACAATGGTTTAATTATTATAATTTCTGGGCATAGAAATGCCATACATTGCTATCTGGTAAATTGCATATGAAAAAACTGCATTAAATTGATATGATCCCTGCCGAATTTGACATACTTGATCTGATTCCGCAACGGCCTCCCATGACAATGATTGATGCGCTGATCGCCGCAGATGAAAAATCAGCCCGGGGAAAATTATATATCCTGGAATCCAATCTTTTCAGTGACAACGGGGTTCTTGCCGAACCCGGCCTGATCGAATTCATTGCACAGACTGCTGCCGCCTATACAGGTTATAAAAACAAGACAACAAACAGGGAAGTCAGCGAAGGTTATATCGGTGCTATCAAGAACCTGGTCATTTATGAACTTCCGAAGGTAAACAGCCGCATTGAATCCGAAATTGTGGTTGAAAATGAAATTGTGGGATACACGATAATTGCCGGTCGCGTATACCAGGATAGACCGGTTACTGGCCGAATGCGAGATGCGTATACTGGGAAAATAACTGAAATTGGAAAATAAAAAGATTATCATTATCGGCGGCGGTGTAGCCGGATTATCTGCGGGAATCTACGGGCAACTGAACGGTTTTGATACCACAGATCTTCGAAATGCATTCAGTTCCCGGCGGACAGTGCACCGCATGGGACCGAAAGGGATATCGGTTCGATTATTGCCTTCATTGGCTGATCGGAACAAGATCTTCTGTGTTTCATGATATCTGGAAGGAAACCAATGTGATCAATGACACGGTGAAAATTGTGGACGGTGAAATTCATACCCTGGTAAAGGATGACAAATGGGGCGATTTCATTGTGTATACCAATGTGGACAGGTGGCAGGAATACCTGATCGCCATGGCCCCTGAAGATGAGAAGGGAATCCGGAAAATGTGCCGGCAGATGAAAATGGGGGCAAAACTTGAACCCTTTGCCATCACACCCGACCTTAGAAAATTTACCGATTACTTCAGGGCCTTGCTTAAAATGAGAAAACTGCTGTTTCTTCTCAACCGGCTCAGCAAGGTATCAGCAAAAGATTATTTTAAAAGTCTTGATCTTAAAAATCCACGTCTGACCTATTTTTTAAACCGGCTGTATGGAGAAACCAATTTTTCTGCGCTGGTGATCATCATGATGCTGGGCTGGTTTCATGCAAAAAATGCCGGTTACCTCATCGGGGGATCTCTTCCCATGTCGCTCAGGATGGCTGACAGGTATAAATCGCTTGGCGGTGAACTGTTGCTCAGAAAGCGGGTGAAAACAATTCTTGTTGAAAACAACCGTGCTACTGGCATTGAATTGACAGATGGAACTGTTTATAAGGCCGATTATATCATCAGTGCGGCAGACGGACACAGTACACTTTATGATATGCTTGGCGGCCGGTACCTTACGCCAAAGCTCACTGAGGCCTATTCAAAATGGGATCTGTATATTCCGTTTGTGCAGGTTGCCTTTGGTGTGAATGATAAACTGGTTTCAGAAACCGTTGTCACCACCTGCCTGAAAGAAAAATTCATGATCGGTAACCTGGAAGTAAAACATGGATATTCGGTTCTGAATCAGTCCGCCGCGGATCCTACCCTGGCACCTGAAGGAAAAACCACCATCCTGGTCAGGTTTGACAGCGCCTGGGAAAACTGGGAACATATCAGCGATGATGAATACAACAAACTTACGGCGCTGATACAGGAAAAAGGAATTGAGATCCTTGAAAGCCATTATCCCGGAGTTCGGGATAAAATTGAGGTGATTGATGTTTCCACCCCAAAAACACTTGTAAAATATACGGGAGTCTGGAAAGGGGCCTATGAAGGATTTCTGCCCACAGGCAATATGATTAAAAAAACACTTCCCAATACAATTCCCGGGTTAAAAGGGTTTTACATGGTTGGCCAGTGGATGTTCCCCGGAGGTGGTATTCCACCTGCCGTCCAATCGGGAAAATGGGTGATCCAATCGATCACCGGGAAAAGGACATTCCGTGCGGGGTCACCCACTGTACCACCCCGTCGGTGATGGGTCAAACTCCCCCTTAAAACTGCATACTGAAACTGCCCAGTCGCGGAAACGGTGGCGGAACAGGATATGTTTGCTGCATTCTGCGGATTTTACCTGCAGCTGAAATGTCAGTACCGGCATGGTGACCGGATTTACAAATCCCAGGTATTTGATATTTCCTGCCTTTGTCATCCGCAGTGATTTCTGAATCGACTGCTCCAAGAGCTCCCTGATGATTTGAACTGTACAAACTCCGGGTAATATCGGGTTGCCGGGAAAGTGGCCCTCAAAAAGGGGATGATCCGGGATCGAGTTCGATTTCTGCCATGAATCCGGATCCATCCGCATTCGCTATCCAGGCTCCTGATCCTATATAATTTATTTAACAGCATCCTGTGAATTTTCGTTGATAAGGTGCATGCCAATCCGGAGGTTGACATGATAATGAACTATATTTACCGAATCAATTTGCACGCCTTCCCTGCTGTAATAATCAATCCTTACCTTTTTGGAAGTGCCTGACACCTGATAAGCCTGAACAGGTTTACCTGTCAGAGCAGAAATCTCATAATAGTCTCTCTTCCGTTTATGCTTATACCTTGACCATCTTCTGTCCGGAAGGACTATCGTAAACAACAGGTTTTTCATCCTCCTGCGGCTGGATCAGCAGCAACCTCAGGTCAGCAGAAAGCGTTTTGACAAGTATTTTTTTATTCAGGGCATCCATAAAATAATGCACCTTCACCGGCTTACCCGGAACAAATTCCATATCAAATATTTTCAGTCCTACCTCAGTTATAAAAACCACCCTGTATCCGCCATCCGGTTAAGGATTTGATCACCATCAATCCGCTGAAATGGTTTTTCATCACATCAATGGTTGTATTCATCAGCAGATGATCCGAATCCGTTTTAAACCAGGAGACCGGTGTCAATGGAAACCTGTTCTGTTTTCTGATACCCTTCCAGCAATCCGAATGAACAACCGTTTAAACATAAATAAAAGGATCAGCAGGACAATCCCATGGATTTGCCATGCCTGCCATAGTTGCCGTGCCGGTCTAATTTCATTTTCCAGCCCGGTGAATTATTTAAAGCTGAATTTTTCAACAGGAATATCCGTATTCAGTTTTTTATTTACAAAGTCGATCTTTGTATAATCCCCACCCGATTCCATCATTCGGATGCGGGCTACAGTAAGGTCAGTGCGGTCAAACCATATCTGTATTTCATTCAGCATCTGCCGCATTTTTTCAGCAACAGGAACAAGGGTCACAAAAAAATAGCGGCCATCTTCAAAATACCCGATCTTATAATCCTTATCATTTTTCAGAATATCTCCCTGGATGCATCCGCTGATAAACTTGTTCATTTCCTGGAACATCTTGTTCGATTGAATATCATACTGCTTCTGGTCCTTTTCTTCCTTTATATAGATCTTATCCTGGCTGATGATGATCAGGTATTTATACGGCTGCAGGTATTCCCAGCGGATGTTGTTTTCCCTTCTGAAACAGAAATGTCCCTTTGACACAAGGGTATTGGACAATATGCTCAGTTTCTTTTCCTGGGTGAAATCGCTTTCAATTGTATTTATTCCTGCCGTTACGGTGGTCAGTTTCTGCCTGAAACCGGCGACATCCTTCATCGGGGTTGCGGGAACCTGCGCCCATGACTGACATAGCAAGGATCACAAGAAAACAAAACTGACAAATATTTTATATACTTATTCATAGGCCTCCAGATTGAGCAATTGATCGGGTCGTACAATCTGATATTTTTCTGATTTCAGAAAAGTAATAAAGGAAGGCAGAACTCTGTGACAAAACAGGTTTTGTATCATGAAAAAGAATGAGATCCCCGCTTTTTACTTTTTTCTTCAGCCTGTCAAGCAGCACCTGGCTATCGCCGGTAACAGTGTCTTTTGATTTCAGGCTCCATCCGATCACCTGGTATCCCAGTTTTCGGATTACCCGGGCCAGTACCGGATTTGTCACACCATACGGCGGCCGGAACAATTTCATTTTTTTACCCGTTATCTTCATTACAATTTCTTCTGTTTGTTTCAGTTCAATTTTCATTCGCCGGGCCGGGAACAGATCGAAAAAAAAGTGATGCGAAAAACTATGCCCTCCCATGATATGCCCTTCCTGATCTATTCTCCGGATGATTTCCCTGTTATTTTCCAGCTTGTTTCCCACCACAAAAAAAGCTGCCTGTATCCCCTGCTGCTTTAAGCAGGTCGAGGATAACGGGTGTATTACCGGAATCGGGACCGTCATCAAACGAAAAGGCCACTCTTTTTTGCTTTCTATCACCGGCACAATAGGATTTAATATAAAATCCCATCCTGATATAAATCGAACCGGCAATAAGCAATAAAAGAAATACAATTCCCATGCCAACATACCATACCGGTATGAACAGGCAAGAAAACATCCGCCAGGATAAACCCGGCAAGAACAATCAGAAACAGGATGACTGTATTTCGGTAATTTAACATGCAGATAGCAAGATAGAAAGAATGATTGACTCCGCGCAGATGGTTATAAATAAGTATATTTTTTAGTTTGTCCGGGTTTATACTCATTTGCCCTGACCCAATCCGGAATCTGCTGTTTGTGAATAACCTGGGCAGCAAGCCAGAGCGCAAAGGAGGAAGCTGTATCATATTCACCGCAAAGATGTTTAAACCCCGCCACAGGCTTTTTGTCAAACATGCCTTTCAGGAGGTGTTTATAATAAACATCCGTTAACGGATCCCCGTTCATTCCCATCACAACCAGGTCAATATCCTGCGCTGAAAGACCGGCATTCTGAATGAAATGCTGCATTTCCTTTTCAATGTCAGCTTCCTTTTCAGGATTAAACAGGGTATGCAAAGCGCTTAGCTGTGCCATGCTGTGCGGTTGCCTTTTGCCCGAAAGCATAAAGAAAGCCACACCCTCACCCGGAATAGTGCTTTCCCATAAACCCAGCCGTTTTGTAATGTCATAGGAATTGGCTGTGATTTCATCAAATGCACCGGCGAGAATAGCGGCTTCCGGATTTTCATCCGCCAGCATCAGTGCATCAAGCAAGGCACTTTCAAATGAAAATCCCCGGTGTGTAAAGGTGGCGTTGTAGCCATGACATTTGATGGCCAGGGCAATGGCACCGGCAATTGTATTATGGGTGCTGTTTATAAACGGTGTTGGATTCAGCAGGCGTTCCTGAAGCGTATATATTGATCCGAGGAATTTTTCTGTATCCTCCAGGCATCCGAGTCCGGTGCCGGCAATGACTGCATCCGGCATTTCCACACCGGCCTTGCGCAGACAGCCCAGGGCAGCACACACACCCATTTTTACGATCCGGCTCATGCGGCGTGAAACCATGGGATCAAGAAAATCCTTATAAGCCGGTTCAATACATTTAAGATATTCAGCATCCGGATAACGGATAACCTCCACTGGAAAATCCTGGTCGAATGTCCTCTGCGGCGACACGATGGCGGTATTGTTAATATAGGCTTTCATGCGCGCGAAAAAATCAGCGTTGAATTATTGCCTCCGAAGCCAAAGGAATTGGACATGATATGCCGGATCGGGGCACCCTGTTTTTAATTCCGTAACCGGAAGAAAGTTCAGCTCACTCATCTGTTGGGAAAAACGCAGGTTGGGATAAATAGTTCCGGTTGTCAGTGCCAGGATGCTGATGACGGCCTCTATGGCTCCTGCAGCACCGAGTGTATGACCTGTATAGGATTTTGTGGAACTGATGGCAGGTACCTTTGAACCGAAGATCCGTTCCACAGCAATCCCTTCGGAAAGATCATTGTTTTTGGTGCCGGTCCCATGGGCATTGATATAGTCGATATCAGCCGGGGCAAGACCTGCCGATTCGAGGGCCAGCTTCATGGAAAGAAAGGCCCCGTTTCCTTCGGGTGACGAGGCCGTCTGGTGATGAGCATCACAGGCATTGCCGTATCCGCTGACCTCTCCGAGGACGGGTTTCCCGGATTTCCTTACCATTTCTTCCGATTCGAGGACCAGGAAAGCGGATCCTTCACCCAGGTTCAATCCATTCCGGGTTTCGTCCAACGGACGGCATGGTTCACGATCAAGGATCATCAGGCTGTTGAATCCATTCAGCGTAAAAAGGGTAAGGGCGTCCGTACCCCCGGCTACGGCCCTGTCGAGCAATCCATGACGGATCATCCTGGCTGCCAACCATTATTGCATTGGCAGAGGATGAACAGGCTGTATTGATGGTGGATATAAATCCGCCAATGCCAAGGGTTCTGGCAAGTGGTTTCCGTACTATCCCCGCAATCATGGCCGTAAATGTTTCTCAATCTCCCATGGGAATGATCGGTAAGAAACCGTTTGTAAAATTTCTCACTCAGGTCCATTCCGCCTACGGTAGTACCGGAAATGAGTCCGGTTCTGCTGTCGTTCAGTGATTCAATTCCGGATTGCCGGATAGCCTGCCTTGCAGCAATGAGCGCCAAAAGAGCAGTACGGGTCTGCGGACTGTTTTTTGCAGGATTTGCCAGGGGCAGAAGGTCGTTGTTTGATAATCTTTATTTCAGCAACCGGGATCTCATTTTTATAAACAGATTCAATACCGGTGAGATTGCCGATTCCTGAACGCAGATTGATGAGTGAATCCTGCACCTCCCGGGTATCATTCCCTATGGCAGAGATGATACCAATTCCAGTGACAAAAACCCGGTTCGGCAAAATAGAGAACGATTATCCTTTGTTATTTTTCCTGATAAATTCGGCCATTGATCTTACCGATTTAAGAACTGTCTTTCCTTCTTCGGCAGTGGCAAGTTTCAATCCGTAATTTCTTTCCAGCAGAACGATGAGCTCCAGTGCATCAATGGAATCCAGCCCCAGACCTTCCACAAACAGGGGTTCATTTTCATCAATGCTTTCGGGGGTCATTTCAGTGAGATTCAGCACATCGATGATTTCGTTCTTTAATTTGGCTATGAGCGCTTCCATATGTTATTTTCCCAGCAAATAAATGTCAGTTAATTTTTCAGGACCAAAAATAGCAATTCCCTCCTGAAGGACAGATGTTTTTTGAATGAAATACATAACTGCCTCATATCTGTCGTCATCCATTTCAACCCATCCTGTGATGGCAGCAGCGAACAATTTCTTCATCGAGCCATTGCTTTACCTGTTCATATAATCTCTTCGCATTGAATTCCTTTTCAATCAGAAAGAAACTTTCCCCAAATAATTTATGCCGTATACAGATTTCACCGATCACAATATTTGCCAGTGTGTACACAAATACGGACGGACTGGGAAAATACTCATCCCTTTTGGAAATGGATTTCTGATGATTCCGGTCGGTATCGATTGAGGAACCTGCATTTGAAAGCAAGATGCCCTACCTCATCACCACGGTATATTTCGCTGATATTCTTCCCCTGAAACAATAATTCCGAAGCAAGAAATCCCAGCTTGCACAAATTATCCATTTTGAAAAACTTGGCATAGCTGATATTAAAATACCGGTAAGCGGCTGTGAAAAATTCACCCGGGGAACTCTGCATTTCCTGTGTACAACAACCTCTCCGTTCAGAACAATCCGGTTATTCCGGATAATGCAATAATCACTGATGATGTATTTTTCTTCCATCATTTATACAGTAATAAGTGCGGCGTTACAACCGCCAAATCCGGATGCAATTTTAAGGCAGGAATTTAGCATAGCTTTCCTGTTGGTATCAATAACTGCCAAGCGGATGGGTAGTGCCCGGCTCTGAAAATCCCATTGTGCGGATAAGCTGGTTGCTGATGAGTGAATGGGCGCCTGCAATTGATTCAATAACCCCTGCAGCACCCAGCGTATGTCCCCAGTATCCTTTAAAGCTGTTCACCGGAATATCCTGCAAACAGGCACGGGTAATGGCCACCGATTCCATTTCATCGTTAAACGGAGTGGCTGTTCCATGTGCTGAAATATAATCCACGTGGAATTTATTTTTCTCCAGTGTTTTCCGGATGGCCAGGTATAAACCCTCACCGGTTCGTGAAGGACCTGAAATATGATTGGCATCGTTGCTTGAAAAACCATAGCCGACGCGAATCTGATGCGTGCGATCTGCTTGCATGAAGATCGGATGTGAGAATAACTGTTCCGGCACCCTCCCCCAGCGACAATCCCTGGCGGTTTTTATCAAAGGGCTTGCATGGACCGTTACTCAGCGAAAGAAATGAATTAAAACCGGAGAGGACAAATTCAGAAACCAGGTCAGCGCCCGTAACGATCACTTTTTCATATTTCCCGGCCCGGATAAGCCTTGCACCCACAATGACCGCCATTAATCCTGAAATACAGGCATTTGAAATGATCAGGGGTGTATTTGCCAGGTTCAGGAAATGCTGAAGTTTTGAAGCCGTCTGCCACAAATAAACCGGATTTCCGGATCTTTGAACCTGATCCGTTTTGTTCAGCAGATCGATGTTTCCCTTGGTAGTAGACAGGATAAACAGTGTTTTTTCGTCCGATATATCCAGCGGAGTATGGCTGAGGGCATCCTTTACAGAACATATCACCATCTGTTCAAACCGGCTGAAATCATCTGGGATCGGCATAGGCTGAAAAATCTTTTCGCAACCGGATATCATCCACCCGTGAAGCCCAGAAAGGTACCGGTGAAAGGGACTGGTCTTCCCATTGCCGGATGCCGGTCTCCCCTGCCAGCATGCGCTGCATGTTCTCCGAGGTAGAAAAACCCAGGGAGGAAATGATATTATCGGATAGGATAAAAACTTCTTTCATGGTCTCCGAATCGGTATTCGGTATTCGGTATTCAGTATTCGGTGTTCAGTGTTCGGTGTTCGGTATTCGGTGTTCGGTAGAGAACGTTGTAGAGTCAAGGCAATGCCTTGTCTCTACAATTTCCAATATCATGAAATCAGTCATCTCTCATCTCTCAATTCTTCATTCTACCTGCAGGAAATCCCTAACGGATTATTCTTCACTGTCATCGTCACTTGTCACTAATCAGTCCGTGCTTCTTCTTCCATTCCCGGAAAAACGGGGGGAAATCAAGCAGCAGTTCCATATCGGGATTGAGAAATACCTGGATTGTTGAACCGGTGGCAGCAATTTCATCTGTATTGTTCCGGTAAATGGTATAATCATACTGCAGCTTTGCTGCCTCACAATTTACAAAGCGGGTTTCAATAATGGCAGTATCACCGTAGAACAAAGGTTTTTTAAAATCGCAGTTCACCTTTACAAGGGGTATCACCACATTTTCGCGATAGAAATCGAGGTAATTAATTCCAAATTGGTTGCCGAATGATTCCCGGCCATCTTCAAAATAGCGGATATAATTCCCATGCCACACAACGCCCATTGAATCCACCTCACTAAACCTTATCCTGATCTCTGTACGGCACTTTAATTCTTTTTGAATCATGATATTGACTGAAATATGAAATAAAATACTCCCCATTCATAACCGTTGCATGAATGGGGAGCTAATATAGTTATTCCCTGAAACCGGGACAAACTTAATTTCAAAAACGAATCACCGGCTTATTTAAGCCAGTCTTTCATGACATTATATACTGAACCGGCCCAGTAATTGCGGAAACCAATTCCGGAAGCCTTTCCCACCTTGCGTTCCGAATCAATAATTTCTTTGCTGGCCATGTCAAAAAATACAACATAATAACTGCCTATCTCCTCAACCTTATGCAGGTTTTCGGCTACAAACACAAGTCCGGTTCCTGTTTTGCCCTTTGTATCATAGCTGCTGATTACCTTCTTCACATCTTCGGGGGTAATTGTATATTTATCCGGCACAACCAGCAGTGTGGGATCAATTTTGCTGTTCCTTTCGTTTACCATTTCAATATCCGGAGTCACTTCTGATTTTGAAAAGAATTTCTTCAGATTATATTTATCCGGTTCAGCAAGGATAAGGTTGTTGATTGCCTTAAGAGATGTGCTGACAATGGCTGCAGGATCTTCCGTGACAAGCGTAAAACGGGCCAGTGTAAAATCTATCCCAAACCAGGTGATGTTTTTCTCAGCAACGGCCTTTTTCTTGTCCTGTGCCTGCATGGCCCCTGAAAAGAAAGAAAAGATCAATACAACGATAAATAAGGATTTTGTTTTCATATGTTTAAAGTATTGGTTAGTTTCAGTTGCTCTCCCTTCTGTCGATTAATTTAATGGGCTTCCTGCTCATTGCGGGCAGCTGCATGCTGCTGATATAATCCACTGTTTCAAATGATATGGAAGGTGCCACCCTGAGCTTGGCCCTGAAATGGTCTTTTATTGATTTTTCAAATGCTTCGGAATGATTTTCAGCTCCCACCCTGATCAGGATTTCATCTGTTCCAATGTTATTTGTATAGATTTCAACAATATAATTTTTAATCTGTTCAATGTTATCCAGAATATCATACAAGGCAGGCGGGTATAAGGTGGTGCCCTTATACTTGATCATTTGTTTTTTGCGGCCAATGACAGGTCCCAGCCTGATTGAATTTCTTCCGCACTGGCATGGTTCTTCATGTGCAATGCATATGTCTCCTGTCTTAAAACGAAGCAAAGGCATTCCTTCCACACCCAAGCGTGGTGATGGTAACTTCACCCGGTTCTCCCGGATTAACCGGATTATCCATTTCATCGAGAAATTCAACAATGATCAGATCGGGATGATGGTGACCCCCGATGCCATATTCACATTCAGTAAATGAAGTAGCCATCTCGGTAGAAGCGTATGTAGAATAAAGCTTGATTTCAGGCCAGCGCTCGGATATTTTCTTACCCAGGGTATTGGCACTAAAATCTGTATTCCGTATGGAATCGCCAATGCATATTACTTTTTTCACGCTCGATTCATGATGGTTTATGCCTTGTTTTTCAGCATAATCAATGATATTCAGCAAAAATGAAGGAACCGCAACCAGGGCAGTCGGTGAAAACCGCCTTATGGAATCCCACTGCAATTCAGGTATTCCGTTTCCCACCCTGATCATAGCTGCCTGCAGCATACGTGAACCCAGAAAATAGGCCAGGCCTGCCATAAACCTCCTGTCCATTGTTGTCATTAACTGAAACACTTCATCCCGGGTGCAATTGGCACATTTAAATCCCTGGGATTCATTGTAGGCCAGCCGGTTCAGATCATGATCCGTCATGGCAAAGGTTACCGGTTCCCCCAGGGTACCTGACGTTGTAATATAATCAATGATCCGGTTCTTTTCCACGCAGATGAAATCCTCACCGTGCAATTGCAGGTCTTCCTTGGTGGTAGGAGGTATCTGGCGAAGATCGTGCACGGTTTTTATTCCGGGAAATATCTATATTATGATTTCTGAAATAGCTGGCCATAAAACCCGGATTTTTCCTGGAGGTATTCCAGTAATTTATGCAATTCTTCATTCTGGAAAAGCTCAATTTCTGCTTTGCTTTTGAATTCAATTTCGGGATATGCCATGATCTGATTTTTTTGTTCAATTCATCCGCTTTTTCCTTCAGCTTTTGCTCCTCGTCCAATCCGGGCAAAGCGCAGGAAAGAGCAGTATTGTAACAGGATAATGCCTTATCAAATATACCAATAGCTTCGTAATATTCCCCAGGTGAACATAGGTAAGATAAAGCGATGGATTGGTTTTCCGGTATGTCATGATCAAAATTCTCAGGAAGTGGTTGTTTGGTTTTTTTTAAAAGGGCCAGTTGTTCCGACATGGTTTGATATTCCCTGAACAGCCTGTAATTCTCTGAATTCATAAAGGTATCGGCCGGAATTGTACGGGAAGCCAGATATATTTCCTGGTTGTCTTTTATCTGGCTGATGTCAAGATTAAATACCTTTTTCAGATCATAACAAATGAATTTTCCTTCCTGCCATGGCCCGGCAGATACCCAAACAAGCAGGCTGTCGGGTTTAAAAACCACGGAATGGTGGGCAATGAGCTGGTTAATCGACAACTGATTTCCCATGCCAACATCTTTATTGCCCAATCCCCGCTGATCGCGCAATATCTGAACCATATCACTTACATTCAACATTTTGTGAGCTGATAAGAGTTCCTTAACCCGCATATAACGGGAATAACTGTCGCTGCCATGTATGTTTTCCAGATTCTTTTCGTCATGCGGCAAATACCTTTCCCTGGTAATGATTGGAACAAATGATCCGGGTGCTGTCGGGATAGACAAGGTCACTGCGGTCAGGCGATTTTTCGATGATGGCTGTTTTTCCATCACGGGCTGATCCGATCATGATGGATTCAGAAACAAAAAGTTTTCGCTTTTTGGAAATAGCGTATGCTTCTTCAATGTCGGAGGCATATTGAAGAATTTCCCTGGCCAGCAGGGTTACAGGCGTAGCTGCCTGGTGCGGTATGGTTGATTTGGCGGCATTCAGGGTGACCGTCAGTCCCTGGTCATTCATACCCGACACTACCCCGATCAGGTCGGCCCAGGTAATCATCATAAACTTATGCCCGGAGGAGGGATTGACAAAACATACTATTTTGTTCTCTCCGAATTTTTTCCCCATATAAAAATCGAAATTACGGGCCACCAAAAGGGATGAATCGGCAGAGCTGCCATTCCATACCGAAAATGAAGTGCAGCCAACCATATTCAGACCCTGCAGGGCATGGCCGATATCATGAGCCGCATGGTAATTAAGCTGTCGCTGGTAACCCGATCCGATAAAATCGTATTCCGGGCTGCATGAAAATGAGGTGCCATATATTTCATACCGGTATTCTTCGGGTATGCTTGTATCCAGATTACGGTTAAAAAAGGCAATAAAATATTTCAATACTTTCAGGTATGCATCCGAGGGCACCAGTTCACGGATCTGTTCAACAAAAGAAGTTTCCTGGTAATAGAGCAACTCCTTTGTAAGCTTTCCGAAAGCCACTCCCCTCTCAAAGGGTTTGCCTTCGATATACGCCTCCCACAGGCCGCTTTCACTTTTCCTGAGCCAGTTGTGCCCGTATATATAGGTATTTTCTGAAGGATGAAGCCTTTGTGTCTTCAGGCTCGATAAATCCTCTACCTTTGGTGGATGATCAATGGCAATGATCACAAAGTATACAACAAGAATTAATATTACAAGGAAGAATCCGAGTATGAACCTGATAATAAATCTTCTGAAGCGATTCTTGCTTTTACCCTGCATTGCGAATCTTATCAATTAAATATTGTTTTCCCAGCAGTTCGGAACAGGTAAGAAATGCGCCGATGGTAACTCCCACCACTCCATGGATGCTTGTGCTTTGTCCGGTCAGCAAAAGATTTTCAATCCTGGTCCGGGGCAACAGCATCGATTTCATCGGGTTCTTGATAATCCTTCAGCAAACCATATACCGATCCTTCCCAGGTTCCGGTGTAATCGCGGTATGTAAGCGGCGTTGAACTGTACCAGAATTTGGTAGCTGCCCTGATACCCGGGAAATCCTTCTCAAGTAAAGCTAGTAATTTCTCACCTTTTCTTTGTTTGAATTCCTTGTAATCATCGCCCCTGTTTTCAACACGGGTATTTACCCAGGGCAGCATTTCGCTCCATTTCATCACGGCATTTACAATGATGGCATTTGTATGCGTTTCATCTTTTGAAATCGGGGAAAAATGGATCATATACCCTTCAGGCCATGATTCTTCGGTATAGTTATAGGCATCCCATATATCATCCGTATTGTAATTATAATAATTGTGGTTGATATACTTGAATGAATTATCCTTCATGGCCAGGTATATCGAAAACATGCCATAGGTTTCCTCATTGTCAAAAACGCGGTTACGATAGGCGGGTTTGAATGCATTTTCATCCATCAGGTTCAGCAGTGTCTTGGGATGTATGGCTGAAATATAATTTTCTGCCTCCAGATGTTCTTCACCATTGATCACCAGATCGGTAATCCTGTTCTTTGTTGTATTGATGTGTGTTACTTCTGCATTGGCCATGATCGTGCCCCCGAAAGACAGTATCGAATCGCGCAGAAAATGGCTCAGCTGATATCCGCCGTCAATAAACCGGTAAGCACCTTCGATGTAGGAAGAATGGATCATCATGTGAATATACAGGGGAGACTTTTCTTTAATCCCGGCATAAAGCGGTGCCATGCCAACCAACACGTTTTTCAATACCGGGTTTGAAGTGATCGAATCGAGATAAGGATCGATTCCAATGGAGAAATACTTGAAATATTCTGCATTGGTGTCTTTAAAATCGCGTACGTTGTAAATGTCAACCGACTTGTTGATTTCCTTCAACTTGGAAACATAACTTTCAAGGGCTTTCCGCTCACCCGGAAAATGGCTCAGCATGGTTTCAGTAAACCGGTCATAGCCCATGGCGAATTTGTATTCTTCACCCCTGAAACGAACAACATCATACCCGTCTTCATCAAGCCGTTTAAGTTTCAATCGCCTGTTCAGATCAAAATAGGCAAAAAACTTGTGCAATACCTGTCCTTCATCCAATCCGCCTATATAATGCATGCCGGTATCAAATACGGTTCCGCATCGTGAAAATGTCTGCAGGCAACCACCCAGAATTCTTTGTTTTTCAACCAGGCAAACACTGAAACCCTCTCTGCTAAGAATATAGGCACTCTGTAAGCCACTCAGGCCGCTGCCTATTATTATTACATCATACTTCATCCGCTTGTTTCAGTTTTATACAAATTTAAGCCATTCTGATCTTACGAACCAGGTTCCGGATGTCCACAAGTTCGGCGCAGGTAACAATTGAACTGATTGTCACGCCCAATATCCCGTGAACATTGGTGTTTTGTCCGGTAAGAAAAAGATTTGGAATTTTTGTTCTGGGCATCACCATGGATTCCAGCGGGCGGTTATGATCTTTCAGTATTCCGTAGGCTGAACCTTCACGGGTACCGGTATAATCTCTCCAGGTAAGCGGGGTGGATGTATACCAGGCAGCGATGCTGTTCCGGATACCCGGAAATTGCTTTTCCACAGCATCCAGCAATTTTTCTGCCCTGGCCTGTTTAAATGCAGTATAATCATCTCCGCGGTCCCCGGTGAAGGTATGCTCCCATTCTGACAGTTCGGTGTAATCCATGTAGGTTATTATGGAACCGCTTTCAGCAAAGGTTTGTGAACCGGAGGTGGCTGTATTCATGAACAGGTAATTCTGGGGCCATTCTTCCTTTCGTGTAATCCGAGGCAATCCATACATTATTCTGATTATAATGATAAAAATTATGATTCATGTATGGAAATGAATCCTTCTTAAAGACCAGGTAAACGGTGAACATGCCCATTGTGCTGTCCAATCCCCTGATCCTTGAAGAATATGCCTTCCGGATCATACCCGGATCAACCATATCAAGGATCTGATCAGGATGTATGGCGGCAATAAAGTGTTTCCCTTCAATATAATCTCCATTTTGCAGTTCAACTCCGCCAATCGAATTCCTGTCACCTGTAAGTTTTACCGCTTTTGAACCCAGCATGACAGTACCACCGGCAGATTTTATATTGTCAATCAGCTTATTGACAATCTGATGGCTGCCATCCATTACCCGCCAGGCACTTTCAATAAAAGAATGATTGATCAGTGCATGAATAAAGAGCGGGGTTTTCTGCTCATGACCGGCATACAGCAGGTTATTGCCTGCCAGGATATTCCGAAGCCTGGGACTTTCAATGACAGAACTGATGTAATCTGCTGCTCCGGTGCTCAGATCATGATTTCCGATAAGGCTGAGTTGCTCTTCCTGCAATGAATACAAAGGGATTGCACTGCAAATGTCACTGATTCTGCTGGTATATTTCTCCAAGTCCCGCCCTTTCTCCGGGAAAGTCTGCAGCAAGGGTTTCAACAAAATCCGACTGGCCCATGGCAAAACGGTATTGTCCGTCGTTGAAACTGATCCTTTCAAAGCCATCTGCATCCAGTCTCCTGAAAGAAACCTTATCCATCAGTCCGAAATACCTGAAATACTGGTTGAGAATCTGACCCTCATCCAGGCTTTCGGTATAATTCAGTCCGGTATTGAAAATGCAGCCCTTACGTCCGAATGTTTGCAGTGATCCGCCCGGTTTGCGGTTTTTCTCGATAATACAAACGTTAAAGCCTTCCTTGCTGAGAATATGTCCGCACAGCAATCCGCCAAGACCCGCACCGATAATTATTACATCAAATTTTCCCATGGCTGACAAGGATGAGAGCATGTTCGGTGTTACGTGTATGATTGTATATCAGAATTTTTTCAATTTCCCTTCTTTCCGGGGGGATAAGTTCAGTAATTTCTGGAATTGCCTGCTGTTTCAAGAATTACCGATGCAAGCCACAAGGGCAAAAGAAGAAGAAGTATAATATTCGCCGCAAAGGTGCTTGTACCAGGCCAGTCCGGTTTGCCGCGGAAAAGTAATTCTGTCTGAGTCGTTTGTATACCGGGTCAAAATTAACATCACCGTTCATTCCGGTGAGGAAAAGGCTGATATCCTTCTTATCGGTATTATGATTTTTCAGAAACAGATCAATTTCAGGAATGATGTCACCTTCCCTGGCCGTATCGGGTGTGATGAATGTATGCACTCCATCAACAATTACATGATGGTTATCCGAAGGAACAGAGGAAAGCATGAAAAAAGCCGAACCCTCCCCGGCAATTGAACCGGGAGTTTTATCCTCGAGCAGCAGGAGGTTGCTGACTGGTTTTTTCCAGTATCCCAGATAGGAATGAAGATGCATGAAATCATTCGTATTTTCGTCAATTCCTCCCAGAAGTATATGGCTGGCCTTTTTTTCCTCGAGGTTCATCAGGGCATCATCAAGAGCACTCTCAAACGATAATCCCCTGTGGCAATAGGTCAGATTATAACCATGATTCTGCAAAAGCATGGCAATATGTGCTGCCACGGCGTTATGAGTGGAATTGATAAAGGGCAGTACGCTGGTAATATGTTCGTTGTTATTCAGAACTTCCAGCAGAAATTTCTCCAGGTTATCAAGGCATCCAAGACCGGTGCCAACAATAATGCCATCAGGATTTATGCCACCGCTGCGGTTTATGCATAAGCGGGCTGCTGCCAGTCCCATTTTCAGTATCCGGGGCATGCGCCGGAGCTGCACCGGATTGATCAGTACCTTGTAATCAGGTTCGATGCAGGTAAGCCTGTTACTGACCTCTTCCCTCACAGAATCAGGAAAATTCCATCCCCTTATGGGTTTCCTGCGGAGAAATAATACCGGTGGAGGTAATGTAGGCCTTCATACTACACTTTTGAAAAAATAAGGGATGTATTATTTCCTCCAAAACCAAATGAATTGGACATTACGTGTTTCAAGTGCTGCAGGAGATAGGCTTTGTCACAGGCTGAAAGTGAAGTTCTTCCATTGGGATTGGAAAAATTCAGACCCGGAAGTACAATCTGATTCTGAAGGGCAAGTATTGAAAAAACGGCTTCCACTGCGCCGGCGGCACCCAGGGTATGTCCTGTAAAAGCCTTTGGTTGAACTGACCGGTGGAATTGCTGATCCGAATATCTTTTGGATGGCACGTCCTTCTGATAAATCATTGATCTCGGTCCCGGTTCCGTGCGCATTGATATAACTGATATCCTGAGGTTTGAGAGAGGCGGTTTCAAGGGCGCCCGACATGGCCAGGTATGCACCCAGGCCATCAGCGGATGAGGCAGTTGCATGAAAGGCCTCATTTGCATTGGCATATCCTGTGATCTCACAAATAATCCTGGCCGGATCAGCCACTTCTTCGGATTCAAGGATCAGGACAGCGGCTCCTTCACCAATGGTGAGACCGTTCCGGTTCCTGTCGAACGGCCGGCAACCTGTAAGGGAAAGAATTTCGAGGGCCAGAAAACCATTTAATGTAAAACGGGTAAGTGCATCTGTGCCCCCAACCAATGCCCGCTGCAACCGGTTATTTTTTATAAGTCTTGCACCCAGCATAATTGAGTTGGCGGATGACGAGCAGGCTGTGGATATGGTAGTCACATTCTGCCGGATACCCGCCATGAAGGCCACTTTCTCGGTACAATCCGCGCTGTCCAGAAGCATGATGATATCCTTGTGCGAATCATCCTGTAAAAGAGATCTGTAATATTGTTCATTCAAATCCATTCCCCCAACCGTAGTAGCCATCACTGCTCCGGAAGTCAGATCCCTGCTCCTGTCCCAGTTGGCAGAAACCAGCGCTTCTTTTGCAGCGATCAGGGCCAGCAGTGAATTCCGGGTATAAGGGAAGTGATCGTCATCAATTCCTGCCAGTTTAGCCAATTGCTCGTGGTTAAGTTTAACTTCCGCAACAGGTATATGTGCATGAATGGATTCGAAAAGGGAAAGTTTCCCGATTCCTGAAGTAAGGTTTTTTAGTGATGAAAGGGTTTCTCCGGTTCCGTTCCCGATAGCCGAGACGATGCCCACTCCGGTGACAAAAACCCTTTGACTCATTAATTAAGGTTATTTCGGTGTACTGTAATACATTCTGCCATGGCTCTTACATTGCGCAATACATTTCTCCGTTCTTTCGGATCCTCAATTTTTACCCCGTATTTTCTTTCCATCAGCAGGATCAGTTCGAGCGCATCGATTGAATCCAGGCCAAGTCCTTCGACAAACAAGGGGGTATCTGCGTCAAAATCACCGGGAACAACATCTTCCAATGAAAGTGCTTCAATGATATCACTTTTAAGCTGCACAATAAGTTCTTCCATAATTATCTATTTACATACCCGTATACTCCTTAACAAGAATTATACCGGTTGGTTTATATTTATATTCAAAATACCTGTCAAAATGATTCCGCAAGTTATAAAATCTAGTGGTTTGGTTCAACGTGTATTTGAATTTCTATGTGGTTGATTTTTCTCTTTATTTCAGTTTCGATTTCATCGCATATTCTATGCACATCTTTCAGCACCATATTTTCAGGCAATTCAAGATGAACATCGGCAAACCTGTATTGCCCTGATTTGCGTGATCTCAGATTGTGGAAAGGAAAAGCCTTTCTGAGTGATCACATCGCCAATTATATTATTTTCCTCGGTTGACAGGGAAGTATCGAGCAAGGGAGAATAGGCATTTTTCAGCAAGTGAATAGGATTCTTTCAGGATTAACATGGCAACACTGATGGCCACGATCGGATCGAGGAATTTCCAGCCTGTTATCCAGATTAACAGCAATCCAGCCGCAACACCCATCGACGTATAGACATCCGTTTTCAAATGCAGGGCATCTGCTTCAAGGGCAATTGAGTCTGTTTTTTTTGCCACTTTATACAGTTTTCGGGATACGAGGAAATTGATAAAGGCTGAAACAGCCATTACAGCGGCACCCACTTCTATATTTTCGATTGGTGCAGGTTTTATTATTTTATGGATGGCTTCATAAATAATCCATCCGGCGGCAATAAATATTAATATGGCTTCAATTACGCCCGAGATATTTTCCACTTTTCCATGACCATACGGGTGTTCCTCTGTCGGGCGGGGAATCCGACATTTTAACAGATAGAAAGGCGATTACGGAAGCCAGGAGATCCATGCCTGAATGGATCGCCTCGGAAATAATACTGACGGATCCGCTGAAAATTCCTGCCATCAGTTTCATAATGATCAGGCTGCAGTTTGAAATGATGGACAATCGGGCTGTCCTGATTTTCTCATTCATTTTAATGGAGATCAGATGTCAATCTATAATATGATAGTATTCTATGCAAATTCCTTTCTGAGCTTGTGATAATATAAGGCTACTACAACACAACAAATAGCGAAAAAAGGATCATCCACACGCCGTAATGCAACACATCGGAGAGGCCTGCATTTCTGACCAGGATATCATAAAAGCCATTGAGTCCCCAATTCATGGGTGAGGCAGCACTAAAAACCCTGAAAAAGGGTGGCATCATGAAAACAGGTACCCAGATACCTCCTACAGCGGCGAGGATTACTACTGAAATGGAGCCAAATATGGCGGCCTGCTGATGTGTACGGGCAATTGTTCCAATGGCTATGCCATATCCTATGGCAGCCAGGGCAGCTGCAGAAAGCCATCACAGTAAGGCTGGTCATTTTACCCGTAATAGTATAATGCAGGTAAGTCCGAAAAGAGGGAAAAGATATACTCCCATCAGCATGATCGAAATAAACTGAAGGTAACAAACGACCAGGTAAACAAGGATCTTGCTGAGCATGATCGTTGTATAGGAACCTGGCATGGTAAGCAGACGCGACAGGCTGCCATCCTCTTTTTCCTTGATCATCGCGCTGGCAAAGGGAATAACGATGAAAGAACATGGCAAAAAGTGTCCATGCAGGAACGTTATGCTGTGCTGAATTGGGAATTACATTTTTATTTCCCCGTGCCACATATTCCTCTTTGTAAAATACAGTTTCCCTGTTCATCCGGTTCAGGTTAGCCACAGGCACCATCATAGTGGGTGTTGATCTCCCGGGTAAGTTCGTTCAGTATGATCCGTGATTCTACCCGGGCGGCATATTCCCGGATCGAACCCTGCAGGGTGGACCGCATTGAATTTTTAGTGGCGGGATCTACATACATTTTGATTATTAAGCGAATCCACCGGCGGAAGTTCTGTCGAATCTCCGGAAAATAAACCGGCAACACCGTTTTTTACCTGTTCGCGGATATGTTGTGTTGCACCGGGCGGAATGATCATACCAATCTGGAATTTTCCTGCCGCAACAGCCTCACGTATTGATTGTTCCGTGGGTGTTTTATGATCAATTTCATGCTGTATGGTAAAGAAATCTGACCGTATGATCTCCTGCTCAATGGCAATGCCCAGGGAATCCCTGTCTCCATTCAGGATCACCATTTTGATCCCGCTTTCGTTGATGGCCCTGAAAGTAGTGTCCTGCAGACTGGTCATAATAAGCACCAGTGCCAGGGGCATGAGAAACAGCATGGCCAGTCCGCCCCTGTCCCTCACAATCACAAGGTAATCTTTATATGCCAGTCTGAAAAGGATGCGCATAGTTAGTCCCTCAAGCTTTTACCCGTCAGCTGGAGGAAAATATCTTCCAGTTTTGCATGGGAGTTATGTTCTTTTCTGATCTCATTCAGACTCCCCTTTGTTATGATGCGGCCCTCATCAATAATGGCCAGGGATGAGCAGAGATTCTCAGCTTCCTCAAGATAATGGGAGGTATAAATGATGGTTGTTCCGGCCTGGTTAATATCCAAAAGGCTTTCGATGATCACGTTTTTCGATTGCACATCGACGCCTACGGTAGGTTCATCCAGAAACAAAATATGGGGATCGTGCATTAAACCTACGATCAGGTTAAGCCTTCTTTTCATTCCCCCTGAAAATCTTCCTACCTGGGTATTTCTGCTTTTTTCCAGACCGAATTTCTGAAGTTGTTCATCGATCCTCTTTTTTAAGCTGGTCTCCCCTCAGTCCGTATATACCCCCGTAAACTGCAAGATTTTCACGTGCTGTAAGGCTTTGGTATAAGGCAATTTCCTGCGGAACCACGCCAATGATCTTCCTTATCCGGGCCAGTATCATTTTTCAGTGAGTATCCGCCAATTGTAATTTCACCCTCCGTGGGTGTCAGCAATCCGCACAGAATACGGATCATTGTGGTCTTTCCTGCACCGTTGGGACCCAGCAGACCAAAAATATGACCTTCGGCAATACCCAGAGTCACCCTGTCAATAGCGGGCTTTTCATTTCCCCTGTAATACTTGGTAAGATTTTGGATATCAATCGCTAGCGTCTTCTGAGTCATAGCTTCATGGTCCTGAGTTTGCTGAAAACTTTTTCTTCCTTGTCCGGCGATGTCCATCAGCAGGTCGGCCAGTGCATCATAGGTTATTGAGCCATTATCCCTGTTTTTGAAACAACGGGCAGCCTGCCATGCAAAATTACGCCATGCATCTCCGATTGCAGTCATTTCAGCCGAAGTTTCATTTAAAAGGGGCTGATTGAGTTTTTCAGCACATTCCTGCAAAAATGCAGCATAAATGAACCTGAATCCGGCTCCTCCCGTACCGATCTCTTCGAGCATCCGGATCACCTGGGCCAGATTGAGTGCAGCCTTTTTTTCTCCCATTTTAGCCGGCCATTTGCGCAGGTTTTTGGCCAGATACCGGATACCATCGATGCCAAACATGGGCAGGGGTATCGTCAGCATATCACTGGCTGTTTTCCGGATACCCTTGATTATGGCAGGCCGGAAATCAGGCTTAGCCGGAACCTTATCGATATAATACATTCTGCCGCTGGGAGGATAAGTCCCCCGGGCGAAACGTACTTTTTTTAATTCTTCATAGGACAGCGTTTCAATATTTTCCATTACCGGATCACTGACCAGGTAACGGTCGCCTTCCTTTCCAAATACGGTGATATTGTGTGCATTAAAATGAAACCGGTATTCCTTTGGGAAAATAGGGAAGATGAAAAACGCCCACCAGCATGCCCACCGGCTTGCCCTGTGCCAAGAAGCTCATCCAGATTCCTGCATGGCCTTGTCGGGATTGCTGATATTTTTTTCGCTTAACCTGAATGCCCAGGCGATGGGTTACCCGTTTAAAGATCCATCCCGGCCAAACCCTGAATGAGGTAACCGCCATGCCGTTTAACTTTATAAATGGCATATGCGAAAAGAAATAGCCCGATCCCATACCAAAGATCATGGGCTCGCTGAGGGTTATTCCATAAAACTGAAGCAGGTTGGATGTGACACCATTTTCACAATGTGCAGCCTGGTTATGTTGAAAATCAATCTTCATGTGCAATCACAATCCCCCTTATTCTTTCTATATCAACTAAATCCGTGGCTGTAATGTTCAATGCTTCGGCATATTTTGAAAGCATTTCCGTGCTGAGTTTCTTAAATCCCTTCATTTTAAGATGTCTCCTGACCTTCCATTTTGGCAATTCCATGTAATTGGCAAGTATTGCCAGGTCCATGATATTGAGTTCCATATACAATGCGATGGGACTTAGTTTTCCGTCCAATACCCTGAGGCGTGTTTCTTCGGCATGTTCGTATATCTGGTTCCATGCCAGTTTTATCGCATCATTTTTAGGTGTCCATCCCTTGCTCAGGACACTGTGTATAATGTCCGTCCTTGTCTACTACATAACAAAGATCGCGGATCTTGCCTTCCTGCAGAAAGGCTTCATCCTGGGGGACTTCATCGAATTTCATACACCGGTACTTTCAACAAACGGTTAACAATGCATATGCATAGGTAAATCTTGCACTTTCAGGTACCTGGATCAGTATTTTCTGACCTGATTTAAGCTTGTGAGCCTGGATAAGTCCATCCAGCATTAAAATAAAGGAAACGGAAGCCACATTCCCAACCTGGGTAAGATTGGTAAACCATTTTTCCTTAGGAATGTCAATATTCAATATTTTTAATTCATTAAATATATGTTCCCTGAAATATTCAGAGGAAAGATGTGGCAAAAAATAATCCACCGTACTGATATCCAGGTTTCTTTGCTGCAATAATATCTTTCAGAAACTGACCACCCAGTTGAACAATGTTGCTGCCCAGCATGCGGGTATCCTGTTTCAGTGAAAAAAGTGATTTGTTCAGCCAGTCTTCCGCTTCAAACCGGCACCAGCCCTGAAACTTTACCTTCTTCATTTTTATCGCCGCCTGAGTACATGCATGTTTCCATCCTGTTGGCATAGGATCTGATTTCGATCCATTCAACCTTCATGGGGCATTTTCCGGCAGGTGAAGGCTGGAGCAAGTACTGCTCCGGCTCCGTCCGAAAGCATCCAGCGAAGAAATTCCTTTTCAAAAGCAAGAAGCGGATTTTCCTTCAATTTGCTTTCATTCTCATTTTCCTTTTCAAAGTATTTGGCAAGCATCCATTGAGAGAGAATTTCAGAACCGGTACAAACGGCATTTTTAGTGTTACCGGATAATACGGAAAGGTAACCGAATTTTAACGCCTGCATGCTTGCACAGCACGATCCGGCAAATGAGGCAATTTCAATGGATGGAATATCCAGCAAACCATGTACCATGGAGGCATGCGAAGGCATAATCTGGTCGGGTGATGCAGTTCCGCAGGCAAGCAGCTGAACATCTTCTTTCTTTATGTGGTCAGGGAAAAGCATTTTTACTGATTCAGCAGCAAGCTCGGCATTGGTATGAGTTGGCCTGCCTCCCTTTTCCAGGGCATAATAGCGGTTAATGATCCCGTTGTTTCTGCAGCACAATTCTTCGTGCTTTGGAAGGCTTGTTGTTGATCATTCCCAGATAATCTTCCATTTCATCATTTGAAACCGGATTATTTGGTAAATACCTGGTGATTCCTGTAATAAAAACTTCGTTGGACATAAAAAAAATAAAAAATATAAATTTTTCCGGCCCGAACCTCTAAAAAATAAAAGTACAAAACTAAAAAAAACAATAATATCAGCCTAATTCGATTGATATAAAGATATTTGTCTGTTTAAGGCTTTCTTCCTGAATGGTTTAAGAATAAAATACAACAGGCTGGCAAAGGGAGAGACGATATATAGAACGAAAGAAGATAGTATTTGAAGAGCCTTACCCTGCGTAATTCGTGCCGGATCACCATAGTCCCCTTTTTTCAGAATAAATGCAGCCCATAACCTGAAAAATATCTTGCCCCTTTTTTCAAGCATAACAAGTGAAGGAAGCACATCAACTGCACCGGCTTTAACCAGGGATGGCCTGAGATGTTCCAGGTCATTGCGCCGGATTGAATCCAGGATGATGTCTCCGAATCTGGATGAATTTCTTATGTCATCATCTGAAACACCTGCCGGCGGTATTATTTTTAAATACCTTTCCTTTCTTGCCTGTAAAAAGCCAGCGGATTATTGAAATCACACTGAGAAGATTTGGCGCTTTATCATACAAAACAATATTTCCCACAAGCTTTGCCTGCATTGACTTCAGGTACTCCCTTATCCTTTCATGGGCCATGATCCACATGTTCCGGCTTCCAATTATCGTAATGACAGGTTTTCCGGATAATAGTTTTTTTGCAGTTTCATGCTGAAAAAAGGCATGAATGGGGATTGAGGGTGACAGGTACCAGGGCTGCCAGGCAACAATGATAAGGTCAAAATTCTCCTGCCCGTTCAGCGACAAGGGCTGAAGTTCACAGGCTATGCCCCTTACCGATTCCGGCATGGCCTGGAAAAACTCGTCGGAAGTCCATGGATAGGGAAATGGTGTTTTGGGCCTGATCTCCTCAAAGGTCAGGGTAACCTCACTACTGGCCTTCAACGGCGCAATAACGGAATTCACTATCTCCCGCAACTGTCCTGTTTGCGAATAGTATACTACAAGTACTTTTTTGGGCATGGGAAATTTCTTATGAATCGTAAATGTAGAAAAGAATTATGAATTATGAATGAAGTGACGAGTGACGAGTGACAAGTAAATTACACGGAGCGAATACGATACTGTAGAAATTTACGATTTACGATATGCGATTCTGCGATTGCGCGGAGCGCATGCGGTATTGCAGATATGCAGTTTTGCAGTTATGCAGTTTTGCAGTTGTGCAGTCCTGAAGTCTTCGGAGTTCGGCGTTCGGTGTTCCTTGTTCGATATTATTTTACGTCAAACAACATCGAACAAGGACCGCCGACTATCGGAGACACCGAATGTCGAATTCAAAGCTTCCTAAGCCTACAGCCCTAAACCTAGCCTAGTCTTTTACCATTTTATGTACAAAGCTCCCACGGAACCTTTAACCCGCAATATATAGATGCCCGCAGGCAGGGCCGATACATCTAACTGTCCGCCATGCCCGTCAATTGACTGGTGAATCTTTTCCCTGCCCAGCTGGTCAATGATTGAAATATCAAGATCACTGACATCCGGCTCAGATAAACGAATTTCAAGAAAATCGCTCACCGGATTGGGATAAATTTCTATTTCATCCTCCCGGGCAGCTCCGGCAGATAGGTATATAAATTTGACTCACCCGGAGTCATCCCTGAAAGAACAAACCACCGGGAGGTTCCATCCCCGTATCTGCCGTAAGAGTAATTTGTATACTGCTGATTATATATTACTGAATCAAGTATTACAGGTTTACCTTGCACCAACTCTACAATGGCAATTTCGCCACCGCTTTTTTCAAGATTGAAATCCAGGTGTAAGGTACCTTGCTTCCGGCTGACCGTCTGCCCATAAAATTTTAAATTCACCCGGGGGTAACTAGGTCTCTGAATCCCTGTGCCGGAGGTATTTTATAAAGCAAGTGGTTCAAGAAGCGAATTCGTCATATACAATCCGCTGAGATTTACAGTATCCTGTCCGGCATTGTATAATTCAATCCAGTCATCAAATTCACCCATCTCATCAGGAATCATTGAATTTTTTGCACAAAATTCATTGATGTACAAATGATGCAATACGGGCACTTTGTCAAAAAATGCCCTGCAATTGGCAGAGGATGTCAAATTCAGTACGATCTCCGGGTTTGTATACATTTCGATTTGCAGATCCTTTTTGCTGGTCAGGGTCAGTTTTGCATCAAAACTCACATCACTGCTGCTGGCAGATATCTGGTGAACCTCCGCGGCAAGCATATTTTCACCCGGTTTAAGCAACTTTTTGTCCACATTAAAGGTGAGAAATGTATTTTCATTCACCGGGTATGCACGTTGGCCAGGGTGGAACTGGTGACTGTTCCATCCGGCATATTAATTCTTACAAGTTCATGACCCATTGAGATATAATATGGCTCCATCATCAACCAGATACATACACAATCAAAGAATCACAACCGGTAGTATCATTAACTGTAAACTTTTTTCTGAAGTAGCTGGTGATATATTTGTTATTTGCATCGGGACCATAGTCAAGGGTTGTAACCTCATTCCCGTTGCCATAGCCAAACCGGGCATTACCGGTTTTCCATGCTGAATCATCAAAAAGAGGTGAGGTCCAATTCAAAGGAGGTTGGTACCCAGATCATAGTATTTCCATTGTGAGGAGGTGGCAACCAATTCTTCCCTTGATGCAATAATAGGAAGTGATTTCCCAGTGATTAAACCTGCTTGCATAACCCGACAGAGCCTTCAGTTTTACATCACGGTTTCCGAAATAGGGTCCCGCGAATGCTGTATCATGAATGATTATATCATTTATAGAAAAACGGTCATTTTCCTTGATATTGGAACTCACAGTCAGGGATACCGGAGACGATAATCCAAAATAATCTGCCAGATACTGCATCATATAAGTCAGGTCTCCTGTTTCCGAAATCCCGGTCAACATCCAGGTTATATTCCCATGCGCTCATGGAGCCACCCCATCTGAGGAAATGATAGGGCATTTCCGCTGCAATATTATCACGCAGCGAATCAATTACTGCATTCACCCTTACCGGATTGAAGGTGGAATAAATATACACATTGAATTTGTCAACAAATCTTTTTCTGAAATCTGCATTTCCCAAGAAGCTTGCGGAAAAGCAGGGTTGACCAGGGCGGATTAGGCCATTCCGGACCCTGGGCTTCTGTTGCAAAAGTAAGGGTATTGTGATCAGGATTAGTATATAATCCAAAACCAAAATCTGTATCATATAGCAACCATCTCCACTTTGAACCCGGTCTTTTCTGACTTCCAGTATTTAATATTATTTCCCGGCCAGTCGAGATTGGCAAAATAGATCTCAGCAATCTGATAATCTATGTAGGATTCCAGATCAATCCGGCTTGTCACATAGTTATAATTTTGTGTGCTGGTCAGATTATTGGAATTCAGAAAGCTGATAATTGCGGTATAATCCGAATTGTCTCCTTCAATCACGGTATTAAATGATTCCAGCAGATCAATGCTATCCTCATCAAGTCCATAATTTGTGTACAGGTAATCGCCTGATGATTTCTCACGGATATTCTGAACTCCCCAGTAAACTCCATTCAGGTATAAAGCTGCAGGGGTATAGGCCATATAGTCGATATCCATCTGACCAATGATAAGTGTCTGCATCATCGCATCCTGCATCTGGGTCCGGTTGAAATCATTTCCTGAATTCCGGAGCATGATCGACTTAAAACGATCTACATTCTTGCTGTTGAACAAAGGATATCTTATTTCATCCGGACCATACTTATCACGGAAATAAACTCCCAGTGACTTCTGTGGATTTGTCCGGCTGCAGCCACCGTTAATTTTAATTCCTGCATCGGTGCTGATCTTTTTTACTCCGTCCGGGGTGAAAATATTCAAAAGTAGCCTGCCTTTCCCATTCCTGGTTCCAGTTTGTTTTACCATAGCAATATCCTTCCACCCCGTTTGTGCCATCTACGTAAATTCCTTTGATCGTCATCCCAGAGGTTATCCGGATCAGTTGAAACCGAAACTACCGGAAGGGTGAAATTATGTTCCCTGATAAAAAATGTATTTGTAACAGTTCGACTATATGCCTTTCCTGTCTCAATGATCCTGGCTTTAACTGTTTGAGTTTTGCTGATTGTAATGGGACCGCTGAATAAGGAAGAATTCAAACCCGGTTCACTTCCATCCGTTGTGTAATATATCTTTCCCGGTGGTTCCGGGATTAGTTAACGTAAGAGTCTGGGAAGCGCTGTAACGGCCGCCGGGTATACTGAAACCCGGTTCCGGGGAACGGTCGCTGATAGTATCGCCAGAATTTTTTGCACCGGGTGTCGGCGTCAGAAATAAATCCCAGTCCATGCAGCCCCATCGGGATTGCGGCCATAGGACACGTTACGGAACATCTTCTGAATATGTACAGTATCAATTAATACCCCGTTCGTGTTGCTCAGGAAAATGAGTTCATTGTCTGATCTTGTTCTGAAATTCGTATGAAATCCTGTATTAAGTTTATCCATCCAGATCACCAGAAATCCCTTGGCAGGAATATAGGAACCGGAAGGGAACTTCCATAAACTCAGATTTGCCGGATCATTTGAAAGCTGGTAACCGGAAACAAAAACAGCCTGGCTTCCTGGATTGTACAACTCAATCCATTCAGAATAATTATAATAAGTACTGGTCAAGTACAGCCGAAGCATTTGCGGTCATTACTTCGTTGATCACAACCTGCTGGGCAGATAGTCGCGGAAACCAGCAAAGAAGAAAAACCATTATCCGAAAGAAACGAACCATTGTCCGGGAGAATAAGCGCATGAAAAATCAATAAAAAGTATTTAATATACGTAAAAGATGGCCTGAAGATGCTGAATTAACATAGGTTAACTAAGCAATCATCTTCATATAAACGGCAATACCTGCTGAAGAAAGCTTTTCAAGGAACCGGTCCAGGCTCCTTGTGAAGGCAGGTTTCTTCAGAAGCTCCATTTGCTTTGCGATGCCTTTCTGAAGTCCTGTCAACAAGGCAACGCTTGTATCATACCCGCCGGGTTTGTTGCGGATCATCCACAGCCGCTTATTTTCACCGAGATACCCTGAGCACAACCGGTTCATTTTATCAAGCTGTTCCACCCGGGACGCAACCGTCATATCATTCTTTTTCTGAATATAAAGTTTAAGTTCCGCTCCCAGTCTGATTAAGCTAATGGCATTCCGGTATTCATCCTTTATCAGGCTGCTGTCCTGCACTTCCATTTTAACTTTGTCAAGAACAGCCAATTGCTGATCAAGGTAGGCATTGAGCCCGGCATAATCATAGTTTATCCGGCCGTTATAACGGTTCAACACTGTATCAATCAGTTCGGGGGCAAGGTCTTTCATCATCCCGGTAATCCCATTCATTATCTTTTCAAACACAGCGTCCACCATCACTTTATCCTGTATTCCAAGCTGAAATGACATCATTGTGGTTGTCATGTTGAACATCATAAACTCCTCAAAATGATTATACCGTCCCATGTTGAGTGCAAAGCCCGCCATTTTTGATGCAGAATCCCTGAAGACATAGGTGTCGAGGAATCGCTGAAGCGGCATCACACTGCGGCTGCCGCTGTTCCAACCCAGGGCACCTCCGGTTGCATAGCCGGCATAGCTTACAGGAAGATACTGCCAATGGCCCATATCACCCCAATCCGTCACAAGCATTCCTTTGGCTCCGTATTTCTTTCCGTTAACAACGGCATTTTCAATATCATCCATCATGTTAACGGTGCGTCCGGTAATGGAAGTCCAACTACTGGTTCCCGGACAAACGTAAAATGAAACTCCGGCTGAATCAAGCCTGTGACCATTTTTCTCAAAGGGATACAGCGATTCATAACCCCAGTCAAGCAGCGTAATATCCTTGGGCAGCCGGCCCAACATATCCGGATGCCTGAGTCCGATGTCGCCCCACATCAGCATTTTCTTATTCCTTGCTGTGGCCATATCATGTATCTTTAGAACATAATCGAGATACACATTCTCCACTCCTTTCTTTTTGCTGATTCTTTTGCTTTTTCCTTCTCCCAGTTCAAAGGGCTCATCAAGATTTACATTAAACGTGGAAGAAGTGAAATTAGGCAGCAGGTCATCGGTCATGCGTTCCACCAGTTTCAGACTCCGTTCATCATACGGATCGAGCGTGCTTTTCTTGGTGATCAGTCCCATCAGCTTATATCCATCCGGGCATTCGGCCAGGTCCTTATACTCGTTGGTTGCGAGCCAGTCATCCATGTGACCCAGTGAATTCTGGTTGGGTACAAGATCAATATAGTTTTCCCGGCATATTGAATCCAGTTTTTGGATCTCGGCGCCAGTCAATGGTGTCAGGCTTCCTTCCCAGAATTTTTGAAATGACGGATAAGCAAAGGAAAACCCTTCGATATATAATTCAAAGTGATTGTATTTCAAATCGCCCAACAGTTCTACAATGCCAACCAGGGTTTGCAGCGTCGGAACCTTATTGCGGCTAATATCCAGCATAAGACCTCTCACGGGCATATCAGGTGAATCCTGAATATCTGCACATGGAATGTTGTTCCCGTAATTGGTCTTTAAAACTTTAAGAGTTACCAGTGCATAATGCAATCCTGCTTCAGAGTTATACTGAAGTACCACTTTGCCGGGATTCATGGTAAGGCGATATTCCTGATCAGCAAGGGATGTATCCCGAACGCAATTCAGGAATGCGCCAGACTGCCTGTTTTCAGCCCTCGAAGCAAGCCATTTATTTATGAATTTCTGTGCCGCCGGTTCCAGGTTTGGTTCAATTTGAAATGTTAGTACAGCCGGTATGTGAAACATGCCGGGATGCATTTCAACTGTTTTCGGTACCGGCAACAGGTTTAAGGAGGCGGGATTTGAAGATATTTCCGGAGACATAATGAGTGATGACCTTTGGGCAGCATTTGTCTGAGACATCAGTTCCCGCTTTTTAATATCGCCAGCCCTTAATTCATAATATATATAAAGAAATACAACCAATAAAACCACCAATGCAAGTATAAACAGAAGAGCGTTTTTCAGCAATTTGAGAAATTTTTTCATGACTCAGAAGGTTTGAAGGGCAGCTAAATATGGTTTTAAATATAATTAAAATGCAATTAATTCAAACATTTATCGGTTATATATGGTATATTGAGGAGACCTTCCTTCCCACCCAAAAAAAGGCTTGCTATATTTGATATAATTTTAAGCCATTAATGGAACAGCATAAAATGATTCGCGGTCCGCTGACACTCACCGGCATTCATTCGTCCGGGCGCAGTGTGGGAATTGCGGGTACCAAGAATATCTATCTCGATTGCGGAATACCCGGCGAAACAATTACGTATACATTGGAAAGAAGAAAGAAGGGATTCCTGGCCGGTAAGACAGAAACCATACTGGAAGCATCTCCTAACCGGACGATTCCTTTTTGCGAGCATTATTCCACCTGTGGTGGTTGTGCCTGGCAACATATTGAATATTCCCATCAGCTGGAGCTGAAACAACAGATCCTGAAAAATGCGCTGGACAAATATGGCATTCCCTACCCGACCCTGCCACCGGTAATTGCCTCTCCCCAAACCATGTATTACAGGCACAGGATGGAGTATAGTTTCAGTTCCTCTGCCTTCCGCGAAATCAATTATAACGGGCCAAGAAAACCCGGTCTTGGCTTTCATCCGGCAGGTGAACCCGGAAAAGTGAATGCCATTCGCACGTGCTATCTTCAGGCAGATCCATGCCGCGACATCTGCAATTTTACTGAAAAGGTTGCACTGGAAGAAGGATTGGATTTTTATGACCATGAAAGCAAGTCAGGATTTCTCCGGAGTCTTTCCCTTCGGATAAATTCAAGCGGAGAAGTATTGGTAGTGTTAGGCATGGCGCATGATAATCCGGAACAGAGAAATATTCTGTTTTCGAGGATGAGGGATGCATTTCCGCAGATTGTTTCCCTGAATTACACCATTCACCTTTCATCAGAGCACAGCCAGCTGCAGGGAGATATTATTCCCTTTGGCGACACTGCTCCTTACCTTTGATGAGACAATGGACGGAATAAGATTCCGCATTCACGCTTCTTCATTTTTTCAGCCCAATGTGACGACAGGCTGAAAATATTTTTGTTACGGCAAGGGAATGGGCAGATCTGAAGGGGCATGAAAAAGTCTATGACCTCTATACGGGTGTTGGTACGCTCGCGCTTGTTTCTTTCAGGCCAGTCGGGCCATGTAACAGGTATTGAAGGCTCTCCCCTGGCCATTGCTGATGCCACCGAAAATGCCATTCTGAATGATATACATAATACCGAATTCATTTGCGGAGATATACTCGAAACGTTCAAGTCACCTTTCCTGAACAGGCACGGCAAACCCGATCTGATCGTACTTGATCCGCCCAGATCAGGCACACTGATCGAGATCAAAAAAACAATCAATTCCTCCGGAGCAAAAAATGTAATTTATCTAAGCTGTAATCCCGTTTCCCTGGCATTTGATCTGAAACAACTGTGTGAAATTTATAGTATAAGCCTGATCCAGCCATTTGATATGCTTCCCCAGACTCATCACCTTGAAACTCTTGTATTACTTGAAAAAAAATAGGATGACAATGAACTCTCCTGCAAAACTCCTGGAGATCAAGAATTCAATGCTTGATTCGTTGATAATTATTATTTTGATCCTTGGAATACCAAACCTGGCCATAGTTATTTTCAATACGCATCTGGAAGGCCATTTCCCTTATATAAGCGCTGCAGGGCTTGTTATCATGCTTTTTTCAGCGATTTTCCGGAATAAAATTCCTTTCCTTGTCAAAGCCTGGATGCTGATCTCATTCGGATATTTCATCGGAACTGCCGGATTAATCAACGAAGGACTTCTCAGTGACGGTTTGCTGTATTATGTTAACATTGTTATTCTGTCCTCCATGCTGATCAATATCAGGACAGGCATTATTATTATGATCATCACCATCCTTACATCAGGGTTGATCGCATGGTCAATTTCAATGGACTGGCTCAATTACACATTTGACATTGTAACCTATTTTCATTCACCAACTACCTGGCTTGCATTTATTTTCATGGCTGCTTTTTTTACTTCACTTGCAGTTTATATCTATGGCCGGCTTGAAAAATACCTTGTACATTATGTGAATGAACTTACACTTCAGACTGAAACGCTGAATAAATCAAACATTCAACTGGCTAAAGAAATTGAGGACAGGGAACTTACCGAGCACCAACTAATACAAAGCGAAATTAAGTTCAGGAATGTTTTTAATATGATTTCAGACGGGATCATTTTGCTTAATCAAAATTATACCATGATCGACATCAATGATGGCATGGTGAAAATGACCGGATTCTCCAAAGAAAACCTTTTTGATCGTCCGTTTGAAACATTGTTTTCTGACACGACCAGACTTCAGGATGTATTGGATAAGAAGCCATCGCAGTCATCCTTATTTAATAACAACGAGCACCAGGTGAGAACTTCGGAAAAGAACGTCACAATTCCGGTGGAAATAAAACTTCTTCCCTTTCAGACCGAACCGGAAATAATGTACATCGCACATTTAAAGAACATGACCAATGCCAGGGAGAATGAAATCAAAATAATGAATGCGGTGATAAGCAGTGAAGAGGAAGAACGGATGAGAATTGCACGTGACCTGCATGATAGCGTAGGACCGTATTTGTCTGCCGCCAGGTTATATGTTCAGTCAATGGAATTTTCAGATATGGACCCAAGGTCAGTTCAAATTAAGAAGGAACTATCCGAACTGATGAATCTTTCTATCAGCTCGATCCGCGAAATTTCCGGAAATCTCGGATCGCATGTATTGCGGACCCTTGGACTCAGGGCTGCATTGCAAAGTTATATTGAAAAAGTGAATCCCGACGGGGCTATTAAATTTGAAATATTGGTTCCTGATCATTATCCATTTGTTGAAAATGTAGAAATAGCGTTGTACAGGGTGCTTGCAGAGCTTATTATAAACTCTGTGAAATATGCATCGTCGGGAATTATTAGCATTACTTTATCCGATTCACCCAGGAAAGTTTCACTCAAATATAAGGATAATGGAGTGGGATTCAATCTCCAGGAAGCTCTGGGAAAACAGAAGGGTATGGGACTTTACAACATTCACAGCAGGATCCAGGCACTGGGTGGAAACATTGATTTTCATTCCCGTCCGGGCAAAGGCGTCAGCGTGAACATCAGCTTTGAAAGGATAGTGGCATGCAGGGCAACGTGAAGAAAGTTCTGCAGTTCTGCAGTTTTGCAGTTCAGTATCTTCGGAATTCAGATTCGGTGTTCCTTGTTCGGTAGTTTTTTACGTAAAATAACACTGAACAAGGAACCCTAACATCGAACACCGAAGACATCTACAGCCTCAACCCCTAAACCTAATCCCCCATAATATCTTCGAAATCATCCTGTACAATTCCTGCAACCGGGGATTATCTTTCAGCAATTCAAGATGCTTTTCAATTACTTTCACATTGCCTCTTACGGCAGGCCCGGTTTGTGCCTTTTGCGGTGACATGTCCATTGCCTTTGCCGTGGTTTCCTGTAATCAGTGGTTTTAGCAGGTCGAATGACATATTATGTTCCACAGCCAGTTTTTCAGCCAGGGTATACATGTGATTTGAAAAATTGGACGCAAAGATTGCAGCCAGGTGAATAAATAACCGCTGGGTTGAATCGGCCTCAATTACCCGGTGAGAAACAGATGAAGCAATCTGTTGATAAGGCTCAGGTTTTCAGGCGTATTTGCCTCAATAAGAAAGGGAATCTGGCTGTAATCAAGCGGGCGGCCCTTTGTAAATGTTTGCAGGGGATATAAAACCCCGTAATTGACGGCCTTATTGCTGAATACTTCCAGTGGCACACTGCCGGCTGTATGCATCAGAAGGCAATTACCCGGTTTTAGTTGCTCAATTACAGATGCAATTGCATCATCTGAAACACAAATCAGGCAGGCATCTGCACCGGCAATCCCATCTTCCGGTGTGCCGGATGATTCAGCTTTCAGTTCTTCAGCCAGTTGTTCTGAAGAGGATGCTGTACGGTCAAGAACCTGTTTGATCACATATCCCTTTTGCGATAAAGCTTTCCCCATGTGCCATGCAACGTTCCCGGCACCGACCAGTGTGATTCTCCATGGAAACGCACTTTTCACAAATGGTATGTATTATAATCCAGTTTGTATAACCAGGCAGGCTCTCCGGCATTATCCCCAATCTGGTGAACCAGCGTGAGTATCCCGGGATATTTTTGCTCCACAAAATAAAGGTAGCGCTGAATATTGTTGATAATATTGCCGGTATTCATATTCGGATTAGCGCGCAAACTGGCGACGATGACATAGCTGACCCGGTTTTTCTTCAGTGTATTTACCAGCGAATCAGGTGAAACGGCAAAGCAGTTTTGCTGTGACACCTTGACCCTGTTCAACAGGGAATCGGTCGTAAAGGAAGAAACCTTGAAATCAACGGATGCTTTTTTCAATGCCGAGCCCATGGGTTCCTTCAAATCATAAAGTCCGTAAACCGTGTTACCTTCTGCAACATAGGCCACAGCAGCCTGCTTAAATGACATTCTTACAGCCGGAGGAAAACTCTTATCAAATTCAGAATTGGGAATTACAAGCATGTCACCGACCTTTGTTTTTATTCCATTTACAAATTGCAGCGGTTCATAGGAGGGAAACCGGTACATGCCATAGAAATCCCTGCCATTGCTGTAAATGAATGACATAGATGGCTTGCGTGAAGCAACCACAGCAGTATCCGGAATATGTTCCCCAACCCACTTGCTCATCAGCAGATAATTCTGCCAGTCGGGAGTAAATCCGTAATAGAGGTTTCCGGACATGATTTTTCGCAAGTACCTTCTGATTTACCTTCATCTTTTCTACCGAATTTCCCAAGGTCTTAAAAAAGACAAAAACAAGGAAGAAAGGTAACAGAACGGCCAAAAAGGCAAATCCCTTTCTTTCAGAAAATTGCTGAACACCCCATGCAAGCAAAAGCAGCAACATGGGAATATAAATTATGATCATACGCATCTGATCCCAGGACTGCTGGAGAGCAAAAAAAGTAGCAGAAATAGCAGCCAGGAGATAGATTGCGACAAATAACATTATTTTACTCTTTCTAAAAGCAAAATAGAGCGCAATAATAAATAATACGATGACTATCGCGGTTACCATCCAGCTTTTTTCAATCGAAAAGGGATCATGTAAACCCAGTGCAATCATAAAGTGTTTGGAGAAGTAAAGCCTGGCATTTTCGAAAATACGGACCACCATGCCATTAAAATCTTCATATCCGTCAGAAGGACTATAAAAATTCTTAAGTAATATTTCAGAAAATGGCCTTTGTGAGCCTGAATGCCAGACAAGCGATTTGTATAACTTGAATGGAATCAGAAAGATAATATAGGACGCAATCACGACGAGGGATGCCCGCCATTTCTTTTCAGTAAGGAGTACAAAAACTATGGCGGCCAAAACCATAATTCCTATATCCCGGGTAATACTCATCAGAAAAACGAAAAAGCCAAGCACAAACCAATGAAATGCCTGGGTTTTAAAATTAAATTCTACCTCGGTTTTAAATGCAATATAAGTTTTAACAAAAAGAAATATAACCAGCGATTGCAGGAACATGTACATTGCCTCGCTGTATGTTTGACTTGAGAAATAAAGAATAGATGAATTAACTGAAATAATAAGCATTACCAGCGCTAATATCAGAGGAGACACGTGCCGCTTAAACGTAAGATAAAAGAACACAAGGTGTGCAAGAATAAAAACAAAAGAGAAAATTTTTAAGGCAAAAACCTTTACCCCTAAAATCAACATGGGCAGGCTCAGAAAAATTGGATATAACGGTCCATGCCAGGTGGGAAACGAACGGCCTTTTATAAAATCATTGGCCATTTCGATGTAATGAGAATCATCACCTCCGGTACTTATTTTCATCTCAAACAAGAACGCACCAAAGAAGATGGTTAAAAACAAGGAAATGTAAAAAACAAGATTCAGTCGTTGTTCCATCCACCGGTCCAGCTTTACCAGGTTCGATTCCTGTATCGGCTGCTTTGGTTTTTTACTGTTGGTTTCTGTATTTGCTTTTTGACTTTGCTGAACCTTACTGATTTGTTTTTTCTTTGAATTGTTTTTACCAGGCGATCCCATATTGTAGAATTAATAATGACCTGAATTTATGAAAAGTTTGTATGTTTGTTGCTATCCGCTGTAAAGCACAAATATAGCAAATGAGATTAAAGTTTCAAGAACAAATACCTGCGATTAGATGACATCCAAGACTGCAATCAGGGAATATTTTGATCAAACTGCACATAAACGGTTGAAATGGAATAAACGCAATCGGTTTTATCATCAATCACTTGAACAATATTTTTCGTTTATAATCCCGGAGGGATCTTGCGTACTGGAATTGGGATGTGGGACCGGCGATCTTCTGGCTTCCGTCAGACCAAATATCGGGGTGGGTATTGATTTTTCGAAAGAGTTATTGTCTATTGCAGCTTCAAATTATTCCAATTTGGTCTTCATAAATTCAGATGTTGAAGAAATAAGTAATGAAATTGAGGTGTATCTCAATACCCAAAAATTCGATTATATTATTTTGTCTGATTTACTGCATGTTCTCTGGGATGTACAAAAGGTAATTTATAATCTTAAAAAATTCTGTCATACAGGCACCCGTATTGTGATTTCAAACTACAATTTTTTATGGGAGCCATTACTCAAAACAGTTGAAAAACTGGGATTAAAGGAAAAATCTCCCAATTCGAACTGGCTATCTTATAATGACATAGTAAATGTACTTGAACTTGAAGGCTTTCAGGTTATCACTGATGTTCAAAAGATATTGCTTCCATTCTATTTCCCTGTTTTAAATTTCATTTTCAACAAGTTTATTGTTAATCTGCCTTTGTTAAACAATCTGGGCCTGGTTAATATTATTACAGCCAAACCAGTATATATAAAAGCATCTGATCTGTCGGTATCCATTATTATACCAGCCCGAAATGAAAAAGGGAATATTCAAAGTGCAATAGAAAGAATACCTTCATTTGGAAAATCGCAGGAACTGATATTCGTGGAAGGACATTCTTCGGACGGCACGTATGAGGAAATTGTCAGAGTTAAAGAATGATAATCCGGGTAAGGATATTCACCTGTTAAAACAATCTGAAAAAGGCAAGGGAAATGCCGTGAGGGAAGGATTTGATAAGGCTTCGGGTGATGTATTAATGATCCTCGATGCTGATCTCACCACACCGCCCGAGGATTTGCCAAAATTCTACAACGCAATTGCAGAAGGAAAAGGTGATTTTATTAACGGATGCCGTCTGGTGTATCCCATGGAAAAGGATGCCATGCGTTTTCTGAATTTACTTGGAAATAAGTTTTTTAGTTTGTTCTTTTCCTATCTGTTGGGTCAACGACTAAAAGATACCTTATGTGGAACCAAGGTATTATACAAATCGGATTATGAAAAAATCAAGAAAAACAGGGCCTATTTTGGGGATTTTGATCCCTTCGGTGATTTTGATTTGATTTTTGGGGCAGCCAAATTAAACCTGAAAATAACAGAAATAATTGTGCGATATAAAGAACGAATTTATGGTTCAACCCAGATAAACAGGTTCAGGCATGGATTGCTCCTGATTAGGATGAGCTTTTTTGCAGCCTTTAAGATAAAATTCAGATAATAAATAAAGTATTTAAACAAACCGGAATGGAAAGACAAAGCATTGATCAGCATAATATCGAAATACAAAAAAATCTGAAATCCTGGGAAAATAAACCTCTTTTAAGAGATATCTATAAGGAGTTTTATAAAAAAATCCACGACCTATATTGACTATTCGGTAGGTGGCAAGATTGTTGAACTTGGCTCCGGCATTGGAAATATCAAAATTGAAATTCCGGAAGCCATAAGTACCGATCTTTTTGAAAATCCATGGATTGACCAGGTAGAAAATGCTTATCAATTAAGTTTTGAAGATAATTCTGTATCGAATCTTATTCTGTTTGATGTGTTTCATCACTTTGAATACCCGGGTAATGCCTTATCAGAATTTAACCGTGTGCTCAAACCGAACGGCAGAGTCATTATTTTCGATCCATCCATAAGCCTGTTTGGTTATTTTATCTATGGTCTTCTGCATCATGAACCTGTGGCAATTACTAAAGAAGATCCGGTGGAAAGCGGATAATCCTTTTGATCCGTGGACTGCTCCCTATTATGCTGCACAAGGCAATGCCCAGCGAATATTTTTTGGAAAGAAATTCCTGACTAACTTTTATGAATGGAATATAATTGAAAAACAAAGATATTCTGCTTTAACCTATATATTATCCGGCGGATACAGCAAACCTCAGATGTTTTCTTCAAAAAGCTTCAGCAAGATAAAATCACTTGAAAAAATACTGGATCACTTTCCCCGTATTTTTAGCACCAGGCTTCTTATTGTGCTTCAAAAAAAATAACTGCTGGTCCGAAAAAACGTATAATTTCATTTGCCTTCCGATGGGTGGAAAGATTTCTCAAATGATAATGCATGATGATTGAAATCATTTGAGTATTTATTGTAGTATGATTTTAGAGCGAGCTAATTAAACTAAAATATTTTCCTCCAGGCTTTTAAGTATTATAAATAAATTTTTAACAATAGTAAAATGAAATATATAACCAAACAGATCAGCCTAATTATTCTATTATGCTTTTCACTCCTTTTTATGGTAAGTTGTAATAAGGATAATGAAAAACCTCAAACTGTTACTGACATTGATGGGAATGTTTACCAAACTGTCAAGATAGGTAAACAAATATGGATGTCTGAGAATTTGAAAACAACGAAATATTCCAATGGCGATATTATAGGAACTACTAACCCTGTAAATAAAAACATAATCGATGAAATAAACCCTAAATATCAATGGGTATATGGTGGTGATAGTACAAATTTAATCCCCTACGGAAGATTATATACCTATTATGCCATAGCAGATTCAAGAAATGTTTGCCCCACCGGATGGCATGTACCTGAATCGTCTGAATTTAATGAATTGATTGATTCTATCGGTGGAAATACTATTGCAGGAGGAAAACTCAAGGAGGAGGGATTTGATCATTGGATTAGTCCAAACACGGATGCCACCAATGAAACTGGATTTACAGCGCTTCCCGGAGGCTATAGATCACATGCAGGAGGAAATGGAATAGGAGGTTCTCCATCTATGGGTTATTATGGCTTTTATTGGACCCGCACATCCCTGAGTGATACCTACGCCGAAAGCAAAAGGTTTGAAAACGAAACGGGTATTGTCGGAGATCATACTACAGAGAAGAATGATGGGGTAAGTGTCAGGTGTGTAAAGGATGAACAAATAACCGGGTCAGCTTCGTCCATTTTCAATCAAGATAAACCAAACAGCTAAATTATTTGATGCAAACTACTTAATAGTATTTATCAAAACAATCTCAAAATAGCATTTGAAGTCGCTTCACTGACTTACTTGACCTATATTTGCAACTTATACAATTGTCATTAATGAATAAAGCCTTCTTCATATTTTTTAATTTTTTGAATGTTGCCTTGCTGCTTGTTGCGTAGGTAACTACAGTGAGGATTCAATTGTAATTAATTATCAATATAATGCAGGACGAGGCCCTTCCGGAAACAGAAGGGCCTTTGTTTTTTAAGGTCATACTTCCCTGGATTTGAAATAGTAAAAAAAAGCCCCACCAAGGGTGGGGCCTGAACTTATAAAAATATAGTTTAACTATTTTTTCTTTGGGGTGGTACTATCAAGAAGGTCCCAGATTTCCGATTTCACAATTTTGCGTATCTGGTCAGTCTTATTAATCTGAGTCATCATATCGAATAATTTCGCCTGATTTTTTGGTTGGCAGTAAATTATCAAGAGCTTTCCCATAGTCACCTCCGCCAATATCTTCAAATTTGCTGTAGCCATCCACCGCTACTGCCTGAAAGCTGTTATCAGCATTTGGCCAACGGGTCCAGATTCCCCATGAATTTCTCTGTCCCAGTTTTTTGGCTTCCTGATGAATGGGCATATAACCCACTTTCTCCATGTTTATATAATTGTCAACGTTGTCGGTTTGAATTGTATTTACAACAATGTATTTATCCGGAACATCAGAAGGAATTCCTACCTGCAGAAAATAAGATTCTGTATTTACAAGGTTTCTGGAGATATCGGTTTTTTTCAAAAAATCATCCATTTTCTCTCCAAAAGCTTTTTTCATTTCAGCTTCAGAAGCCCAATTTTCAGTTTTTGAGAAGTTTTCATAAATTGTTACGGTCGCAAAATTATACGGTGAATTGGTCCCTGTATTTCTTACAAAATACAGTTCCCAGCCAATAATTTCTCCTGCATCTACCCTGTTCTGATGCAGTGTTTTCCATTGTTTTTCAACTGCAACATAAGCATCGCCGCCATTTGCAGGTACTTTCATGTAATCAACAACCGCTACAGTTTGTGCTTCCACGGCCATTACAGCCAGGAAAATGATACAGATAGTCAATACTCTCTTCATATAGTTTAAAATTTAGTTGGATTTAAAAATGTGAAGTTCAATAAATTATAACTATAAAATCCCTTCTTGCTATTTAAATTAAATCTAAATAAAAGATATATGTATCTTTTATTCTGTAATTAATATCTGATAAGGCAAAAGGAGAAAATCACGGGAATCAAAAAAGGCACAATTCCAGATAATAATACGTTAGGAAGAGTGTGGTTTGAGTGAGTTTGATTTGATCTGCATTGGTCTCATTTGTCACTGCTTTCTCACTGTTTTCACCTTGTCCTTTCTTCTGTCCTTCTTCTTCTTCCTCCTCCTCCATGTCCTTCATAAATACCGTAGGCTGAGGACCTTCGTGCCGGTAATTTACAGCCAGCACAGCACCCACAATTAGTCCCATCAGATGAGATTCAAATGACATATCGGGCCGGTACGGGAAAATACCCCAGACCATGCTTCCATATACAAAGATTACAAGGAGTGAAATAGCCAGTAAATTGATGTTTTTGCGGACTATTCCACTGAAGAAAAGAAAAGATGCAAAACAATAAATCTGGCCACTGACTCCTACATGATAGGATGGACGTGCAAGCAGCCATACAAGGATACCGGTAACCAGCCATGAATACAAAATTACACGCCAGGCGACGTTCTGATAAAAATAAAAAATTGCGGTGAGCAGGAAAAAGAAGGGAACGGTATTGTTGATCAGGTGATTGAAATTGGCATGAATAAAGGGACAGGTGATGATGCCAATCAGGCCGCTAAACCGGCGGGGAAAGATTCCAAAATAATAAAGATCAAGGCCATCAGCAACCTGGTATACAAATACAAGCCAGATGAAAAACAGAATGATGGCCGGAGGTACGAGGCTCAGGATGAACCTTTTGTATTCAATGTCGGGTTCTTTTGGCAAGTGAATAGGTATTCGGTATTCGGTGATCGGTATTCGGTGATCGGTATGGTGATCGGTAATCGTAGAGACAAGGCAATGCCTTGTCTCTGACTAATGTTTTCCCTTACTAATCCGATTGTCCGATTACTTCAGTTTTGGGCGCAGATTCCGCACCTGTTGCCCGGCCTGCCACATTTCCGATTCGCGGAGTTCCTTGAGTTCAATTTCAAGTAATTCCTTATAATTGGCACTTGCCGGTTGATTCAAGAACACGTTTTGTTTCTGCGCCGGTTTTTACTCTGTCATATAGATTCATTGAAAACCGGAAGGGTGGCCTCCTTGAATTTCGGCCTCCAGTCGAGTGCACCACGTTGTGCTGTAGCACTGCAATTGGAATACATCCAGTCCATTCCGTTTTCATCCACAAGGCGGATCAGGCTTTGGGTAAGTTCTTCCACTGTTTCGTTGAAGGCTTCGCTGGGACTGTGTCCATGTTTGCGGAGTACCTGGTACTGGGCATCCATTATACCTGCCAGGGCACCCATCAGCACTCCCCTTTCGCCGGTAAGGTCGCTGTATACTTCACTTTCAAAGGTAGTGGGGAAAAGATAACCTGAACCAATGGCAATACCAATGGCAACTGTGCGTTCATGTGCACGACCTGTTGCATCCTGGAAAACAGCAAAGCTTGAATTGATTCCTGCACCGGCAAGGAAATTGCGCCTTACACTGGTTCCTGAGCCTTTGGGAGCTACAAGAATAACATCAACGTCGGCAGGAGGTATTACGCCGGTTTGTTCCTTATAGGTAATTGAAAATCCATGGGAGAAATAAAGGGCATCACCCTTTTTCAGACAGGGTTTAAGAATTGGCCAGATTGTGCGCTGAGCAGCATCCGACACCAGGTATTGAATAATGGTGCCTTTTGTAGCTGCTTCCTCAATAGGAAACAATGTTTTACCGGGTACCCAACCATCTTTTACTGCCTTGTCCCAATCGGATTTGAACTCAGGAGCCTGACCGATGATCACGTTGATGCCGTTTTCTTTCATGTTCATGGCCTGTGCAGGTCCCTGAACACCGTATCCGATAACCGCTACAATTTCGTTTTTCAGAATTTCCTGTGCTTTTTTCAGCGGAAATTCTTCCCGTGTAATAACATCCTCAACTACACCTCCAAAATTAATTTTTGCCATAATGTAATAAATATTAATTGATTAAATGATTAAGCATATTCAATCGTGTTATCACCGGCTTCTTGTAAATAACTGGTAAACAGTTCTTTACTTGATTTGGTCACTGCAATCCGTCCTGATCTTGTAAACTGCAGAAGGCCGTAATTGTTCAAAACATCAAAAAGAGCCTGGGTTTCTTCTTTATGACCGGTGAGTTCGATAACCGTATATTCCGGTCTTACTTCCAGGATCCGGGCATGATGTTCCCGGATGGTTTCCTCAATCTTATTTCCATCAACAAGGGCCTTTGTAGGCACCTTATAAAGGGCGATTTCCTGGTGGATCACCTCATCTTCGGTGTGACTAAAAGCTTTCAGCACTTCCACCAGCTTTTCAATCTGGCGTACCACCTTTTCCACTTTTTCGGGCGTGTCATGTACCACAATGGTAAATTTATGAATACCGGGCAAAGCGGAGCCGGAAACAGTCAGACTTTCGATATTAACCTGCCTCCGTGTAAAAATAATGGTGATCCGGTTTAATAATCCAATATGGTTTTCTGAAAAGGCGGATATGGTAAACGTTTGTTTTCCATCTCCGTTACTTCCGTTCAGCTTTTTTCCGTCTGACATAGCAATTACTGTTTAGGTTCAAGAATTACTTCTGATACCGATGCACCTGTCGGCACCATCGGGAATACATTATCTTCTTTTTCAATGGATACTTCAAGAATGTAGGGACCCTGGTAATCCAGCATTTCCTGTATGGCTGATGCCAGCTGAGGCCGTTCAAGGACTTTTTGTCCCTTTATGCCAAATCCTTCTGCAACCTTGATGAAATCAGGATTCAACAGGTAGGTTTCAGAATATCTTTTTTCAAAAAACATTTGCTGCCATTGACGTACCATTCCAAGATACTTGTTATTCAGCAATACAATTTTTACAGCAGCCTGGGTTTGATTAATGGTTCCCAGTTCCTGGATTGTCATCTGCAATCCGCCATCACCCACAAACAGAATAACCTGTTTATCCGGCGCACCTATTTTTGCACCATGGGCAGCAGGCAGACCAAAACCCATGGTTCCCAGTCCGCCTGATGTAACAAAGCTGCGTTTATTCTTAAAATTAAAATACCGTGAGGCTACCATCTGGTGCTGACCTACATCGGTAACAGCAATGGCATCGCCTTTTGTTTTTTCATTGATGATCTGAATAACCTCACCCATGGTTAATCCCGGCTTTTCAGGGAACAGGTCCTTGCTGATTACCTTTTCATATTCAATCTTATCCGTTTCATGGAATTCATTAATCCAGTCGTCATGGCTCCCTTTGTTGATCAGTTCAGTCAGCAAGGGAAGGGTTTCTTTTACATCACCATGAATGGCAACATCTGCCTTGATCACCTTGTTAATTTCAGCCTTGTCAATTTCCAGGTGAATAATCTTTGCCTGTTTTGCATAGGTTTTAACATCACCGGTAACCCGGTCATCGAAACGCATGCCGATGCCGATCAGCAGATCACATTCATTTGTTTTGCGGTTGGTGGAATAATTACCGTGCATGCCAAGCATACCTACATTCAGCGGATGTTCCTTGGGTAATGCACAGGCTCCCAGGATGGTCCAGGCAGTCGGAATACCTGCTTTTTCGATAAAAGTAAGGAATTCCTTTTCTGCCTCACCCAGAATAACACCCTGTCCAACAAGTACATATGGCTTCTTTGCCTTATTGATCAGTTGCGGCGGCTTCCTTAATAGGATCCATATCAATTTTCGGTTTGGGAACATAGCTCCTGATCTTGGTGCATTTATGGTATTCAAAATCAAGTTCACCAAACTGTGCATTCTTTGTGATATCAATCAGAACAGGACCTGGCCGGCCTGTCCGGGCAATATAAAATGCCTGGGCCATGATGGAAGGAATTTCTTCTGCTTTGGTTACCAGATAATTCCATTTGGTTACCGGCATTGAAATACCGATAACATCAGTTTCCTGGAATGCATCTGTTCCCAAAAGTCCGGCTGACACCTGGCCCGTAATGCAAACCACCGGTGTAGAATCAATCTGTGCATCGGCAATTCCGGTGATCAGATTGGTGGCACCCGGTCCCGAGGTTGCCATGCACACTCCTACCTGTCCGGTTACCCTTGCATAACCCTGGGCAGCATGAATGGCTCCCTGTTCATGGCGGGTAAGTATATGTCTTAACTGGTCGGGATAATTCATCAGGGCATCATAGGCTGGCATAATAGCCCCGCCGGGATATCCGAAAATAGTAGTAACTCCTTCATTGATAAGGCTCAGCATGATGGCTTCTGCCCCTGTTACACGTATTTTTTTGGGAATATCCAGAATTTCTGCATTTTCTTTTGTCGCTTTCATACAAGAAAATTAATACCGTTTAAACATTTTCAATATAAAGTAGTCTGTAACAAACCGGATCTATTTAAGTTCCCTTACAGCACCGGTGTCAGCGGATGTTACCATGCTGGCATATGCCTGTAAGGCTTTCGATATTTGTCGGTTACGGCTGGCAGGTTTATAACCTGTCCTTTGCCTTTTTCTGTTTCCGTTTTTCAAGCTCCCCCTGGGGGAGCACCACATTGACACTCCGGGCGGGAATATCGATTTCAATTACATCTCCATCCATCAGAAGTGCAATTTCTCCACCGGCAGCTGCTTCAGGAGAAACATGACCAATGGACAGTCCGGATGTACCTCCTGAAAAACGGCCATCGGTAAACAAGGCGCAATCCTTACCCAATCCTTTTGATTTGATATAGGAAGTAGGATATAGCATTTCCTGCATGCCGGGTCCGCCTTTGGGACCTTCATACCGGATCACTACCACATCCCCTGCTTTTACTTTTCCTTCCAGGATGCCATCACAGGCATCATCCTGTGATTCGAAAACACGGGCAGTTCCCTTGAATTTGAATATGGACGGATCAACACCGGCTGTTTTCACAACAGATCCGTCACGGGCAATGTTGCCATACAATATGGCCAGACCACCGTCTTTGAAATAGGCATGCGCAATGTCGCGTATGCAGCCATGCTCACGGTCCAGATCAGGTTCTTTAAACATTACACCCTGGCTGCCCATTTTCAGGTTTTTAATTCCGGCAGGTGCACTGGCATAAATGCTTTTGGCTTCAGGATTTACGGAGTTGCCTGTAAGATCATACGCTTTAATGGCTTCTCCCAGAGTCAGCAAATCCACCCGGCGGGCTGACTTGTCCACCAATCCGCCTTTTTCGAGTTCCCCCATAATGGCAAGGATTCCTCCTGCCCTGTTCACATCTTCAACATGGTAATGCGAACTTGGAGCCACCTTGCACAGTACAGGAATTTTACGCGACAGCTGATCAATATCTTTCATTTTAAAATCAACCTCAGCTTCACGGGCAATTGCCAGGAGATGCAGAACGGTATTGGTCGATCCGCCCATGGCAATATCAAGTGCCATGGCATTCATGAATGCAGTTCTTGTGGCAATGGACCGGGGGAGGACAGAAGCATCTCCTTCTTCATAATATTTTTTGGTAAGGGTAACAATCTGGCGGGCTGCTTTTTCAAACAAGGCCTTGCGGTTTTTGTGTGTCGCCACAATGGTTCCGTTTCCGGGAAGGGCAAGGCCAATGGCCTCATTCAGACAGTTCATTGAATTGGCTGTAAACATACCGGAGCATGATCCGCAGGTTGGACAGGATTCCCTTTCAATTACCGACAATTCCTCTTCAGAAACATTATCATCGGCAGCCATTACCATGGTATCCACCAGGTCATATTTTTTAGTGCCAACTGTGCCGGCTTCCATAGGACCTCCTGAAACAAAAATAGTGGGAATATTCAGTCGCATGGCTGCCAGAAGCATACCCGGCGTGATCTTGTCACAATTGCTGATGCAGATCATACCATCTACCTTGTGGGCATTGATCATATATTCCACACTATCGGCAATCAGGTCCCGGGATGGCAGGGAATAGAGCATCCCGTCATGACCCATGGCAATTCCATCATCAATGGCAATTGTATTGAACTCAGCGGCATAGCAGCCTTCTTTTTCAATGATCGCCTTTACTTCCTGGCCTATTTCATGAAGATGTGTATGACCCGGAACAAACTGCGTAAATGAATTTACCACGGCAATAATGGGCTTTCCCATCTGTTCTTCTTTCATACCGGCGGCACGCCATAAGCTGCGGGCTCCTGCCATCCGGCGACCTTCCGTGGTAGCGGCACTCCTTAATTTTATCTTCATATTTTATAAGCCATAAAACCAGTTAAATACACATTAAATTAAAAAAGCCACTCTTACAAAAGAATGGCTCAGTATCTTGGGTATAGAGTAAACCATTCTCAACTTGTTTGGCTAAGCACCAATACAAGAATAAAAAGGTTCACGCTAATTATGATATTTCTCATGTTTTTTAATTCAGGGCAAATATAAATAATAAAGTGAATAATAAAAAAGAAAAAAAATTAAAAATGAGAAATTATGAATTATGAATGATAAATTATGAATGTGAAATGTATTTGTCAGAAGTCGATAGCTTATATTGAAAAAAGTCTACATCCCTCTGATTATATGAATTCTATGAAGACCCGGACATAATTCATAATTCATAATTCATAATTATAGTTTGATGTATCCATACATATATTCCATTACCGGCAACCTGTATCGCTCTTTTTCAGCGAGAGTCAATTCATCCAGGTAATTTTTTTCGGGAACACGAAAACCGGCTTCCATCAATCGCTGCAAATAATCCTTCCCATATAGCCTGTAATGATCTTTCTGCCTGAAGTGCTTTTCGCGCTCAGCAGGACTTGTAATAGAAGGATCTTCATAAGTATGTTCCATTGAATAACTTGTAGGAACCTGGAGTATCGCTGATCCGCCCGTTTTTAGAATCCTGAATATTTCCCGGATTGCCTTTCGGTCGTCCGGTACATGTTCAAGTACATGGTTGCAAATGATCATGTCAAATTCACCATCACGAAATGGCATATTTTGTATATCGAGTTTTACATCCGCCAGGGGGGACTCGAGATCTGCTGTGATATAGCTGAGTTGAGTCATTTTCCGGAAGATCTTATAAAAACACTGTTCTGGCGCTACATGCAATACTTTCAATGGTTTATTAAAAAGATCCGTCCTGTTTTTAAGATAAAGCCAAAGCAGGCGGTGCCGTTCAAGTGAAAGACATTTTGGACAAAGCACGTTCTTGCGAACCTGGTTATAGCCATAGGGCAAAAACTTCCGGAATCTTCCCCCGCAAACCGGACATTCTACCTGGTTACCCCGGTAAAAAACAGCCGCAAACCGCATAAAAACCATGCTGATCCTTATCAGCCAGGGCCGTGGGATAAGGTTTATGAAGAGCGGAATAATTTTTTTCATATGCTAAAAATGGCTGCCAAATGTAAGAATTTTTATAGCTATTTTCGTGCCCGAAAAAATCTATAATCATGAGACCATTTAAGGTATTAGGAATTCAGCAGATTGCCATTGGCAATGAATCAAAAGAAAGGCTTCAGAAATTCTGGATTGAAATTATGGGGCTTGAAAAAACAGGAACATTCACCAGTGAACGTGAGAATGTGGATGAGGATATTCTTCGCATCGGCAGCGGCCCTCACGCCGTTGAAATAGATATTATGCAGCCTGTGAATGCGGAAAAATCGCCCCGGGTACATGATCCAAAATTGAATCACATCGGGTTGTGGATCGATGACCTGCCAAAGGCAGTGGAATGGCTGACCGCACAGGGCGTAAGATTTACACCGGGCGGAATTCGCAAGGGCGCATCAGGGTATGATGTCTGCTTTATCCATCCAAAAGGCAATGAAGAATTTCCTTTATGCAGTGAAGGAGTCCTGGTTGAACTGGTACAGGCACCGGAGGAGGTGAAGAAAGGGACGAGGGACTAGGGATAAGGAATATACGATTTACGATTTACGATTTACGATTTACGATTTACGATTACGATTACGATTGTACGATTGACGATACGGATTACCGAATACGATTACGATTACCAATACTGATTACCGATTACCGATTACCGATTACCGATTACCGAATACTGATTACCGATTTGCATTGCGCGGAGATTGCGGTTATCCATTATTTCCTTTGTAAATCCCATAAAAGTTAATAGTTTTGCAACGCCGGGTAAGTCTCATACGGCCAGCTCCTGCTGAATCCCCCCAGGTCCGGAAGGAAGCAAGGGTAGGCGGTTGTAGCGGTGCGATATGATAAGCTTGCCCGGTTTTTTTTGTATATTGAGCCATGAAAAAACCTATATTTGTCTATATTCATTCAAAATCCCACCAAAATGGAAGATAAAAGTTCCAGCCAGTCAAAATATGCCATGACCTATGGTGCAATTATCGGGCTCGTCCTGGTTGTATACAGTGTATTATTATATCTGACAGGCCTTACCTTTAATAAAGCGTCGGGCTATTTTCAATACATCATTCTTTTTGTCGGGTTATACCTCGGAACCAAATCATACCGTGACAAAGTCCTCGGAGGTTATATCAAATTCGGCAAGGCCCTGGTTTTTGGACTGATTATTTCAGTATTCGTAGGGATCATCACCGTTTTCTTTAATTTCATCATGTTACGGTATATCGATCCGGGGCTGATCGATAAGTATATGGCAATTATGGAGGAAACCTTTCAAAACAGCCGGTTTATACAAGCCGACCAGATGGATGAAATGCTTGAACGTTCTCGCGAATCAATGACTGCCATCTGGTCACTGCCTGTTGGTGTGTTTGTATTTTCATTATTTGGGTTTATCTTTTCCCTTGTCACATCAGCTTTTCTGAAAAAAGATCCAAATCCGTTTTCCTAAGAGTCAGATACTATCCATGACAGCGCCCAATATTTCCGTAGTTGTACCCCTGTATAATGAAGCCGAATCCCTTCCTGAATTGCTGAAGTGGATCAAACAGGTAATGGACGACAACCGGTTTTCTTATGAAGTGATCCTGGTGGATGATGGCAGCAATGACGGATCGTGGCAGGTTATTGAAGAAATCGCCAGGGAAAATCCTGCTGTCAGAGGAATCAAATTCAGGCGCAATTATGGAAAATCAGCAGCCCTGCATTGTGCTTTTCAGGCCTCCCAGGGTGACGTTGTCATAACTATGGATGCAGATCTGCAGGATAGTCCGGATGAAATTCCGGGTCTGTACCAGATGATCGGGGAAGGGTATGATCTGATATCGGGATGGAAGAAAAAAAGATATGATAATACCCTCACAAAGAATCTGCCAAGCAGGTTATATAATTGGACTGCCCGCCGCTTCAGCGGTATAAATATTCACGACTTCAATTGCGGCTTAAAAGCATACCGGCGCGATGTGGTAAAATCTATCGAGGTGTATGGAGAAATGCACCGCTATATTCCGTTCATTGCCAAAAAGGCCGGATTCAAAGCCATTGGTGAAAAAATTGTCCAGCACAGGAAACGGCAGTACGGAGTTACAAAGTTCGGACTGGAGCGTTTTATCAACGGATACCTCGATCTCCTTACAATTTCATTTATTTCGCGTTTCGGCAGACGGCCGATGCATTTTTTCGGAACCATGGGTACCGCGATGTTCCTGGTAGGTTTTGGAATGGCGGCCTTCCTGGGTATTGACAAGCTGATCGCAGTAGCCAGGCATATTCCCGCAAAACTGGTTACCCAAAGCCCTTTTTTCTATATCGGACTAACAGCCATGATCATCGGCACGCAGCTCTTTATGGCGGGATTCCTCGGAGAACTCGTTTCCCGTACCTCGGCGGACAGGAATGTGTATCATATTGAAAAGGAAATTTAGGGACTAGGGACAAGGGACGAGGGACAAGCAGAAAATCCCTTTAGGGATTGACTGTCGGTAGAAAGAGAATTTACGATTTACGATTTGCACGATTTACGAGGGACTTTAGCGATTGCTATCGTTAGAACAAGCACAGTATTCAAGAAAAACAGAATAACAGGCAAATATAGAAATGTACTTCTCCGTTGTTGTTCCAACATTTTCACGTACCGATGAGGTATACGAGTTGTTAACCAGCCTGGTGGAACAGCAGGATAAAAATTTCGAAGTGATAATTGCTGATGGAAGCCTGGATGATTCGGTCGGTAAAGTAATTCAGAAATTTAAAGACAGGCTGCAGCTAATTTATCTCTATAAAAAAGCCTTAGGAATTAGTGAATCCAGAAACTGGGGTGTTGAAAATGCCAAAGGCGATTTTGTGGTTTTCTTTGACTCAGACTGTGTAATTCCTCCTCAATATTTTGCTGAAGTAAAAAAATTTCTTGCGGCTAATCCGCTGGATGCATACGGAGGACCTGACAAAGCAAGTGAAAACTTTAACTTTAAACAAAAGGCGATCAGTTATGCCATGACCTCTTTTTTCACCACAGGCGGTATCAGGGGCAGAAAAAGCCATGTGGGACAATATCAGCCCCGTAGTTTTAACATGGGCATAAAAAGACAGGTATTTAATGAATTAAAAGGATTCAGCGGTTTAAAGGTATCAGAAGATATTGATCTGAGTATCAGATTGAAGAAAAACGGATTTCAATCCGGACTAATTGAAAATGCCTATGTCTTTCATAAACGCCGGTCAACATTTTATAAATTTTTCAGGCAGGTGTTTTCATTTGGCAGCGGAAGAATTGACCTGCAGAAAAAACATGGAGATGCGTTAAAACCGGTACATCTTCTGCCTTCCCTGTTTGTTTTATATATTGCAGGAGGAATAATAATCAGTTTTTTTTCAAAATTGATTTTTATGTTGTGGGCTGTTTCATTAATAGCTTATGTAATTGCTATTCTGTTTGATGCCTCCATTCAATATCGAAATCTGATTATTGGGTTGATGAGTGTGTATGCTGCGCTGGTTATGCTTACAGGATACGGGCTCGGAATGTTAAAGGCAATTTTTATGAGATTCGTTCTCAAAAGTACAAAGGAGAGCGAAAAACCGGAAATTACGAAAGGGACTTAGGCTTTAGGCTTACTGGGCTGTCTGATCGAGAACAGCAGAACCGTCTTGAATGCACGACTTCTTTCTACCGACAGTCAATCCCTATCGGGATTCCCAACTGCAGAACTGCTTTTTTCTACCAACATCTAATCCCTAAAGGGATTTCTCCTTACTCCGTACTCACCTTCGTCACCTCTCCCCGCTCATCTCTCCATCTCCCTCTCACCCTCGTCCCTCGTCCCTACTTCACCCTTTCATCGTAAGTCTTGCCCATGGAAAAGTCATCTCCTTTCAGGCGACGCATCAGCGATTGCTTCAGGGCATGAAAGATGATGATATGTACATCTTCAGTGATTTCCATATCCTGCACAGGGGCATGAATTACAAGATCAGCCAGTTCCCTGATCTTTACCTCCCTTATAGCCGCAAAAAGCCACTGTTTTGGCGCCCTCTGCTCTGGCATATTGCATGGCCTTTACCACATTGGCGGAATTGCCGCTTCCTGAAATGCCGATCACAATATCATCCTTCCTGAGAAACGCCTTTAACTGTTCAATGAAGATCTCCTCATACGAAAGGTCATTTGAAATAGCCATCATCCCGGAATCATTGTCATTCAGGCATTGCACCCTGAAACGCTTATCCAGCTGGTATGATATTCCCTTCAGGAAATCGCCGGTTACATGGGAGGCTGTTGCCCCGCTTCCGCCGTTTCCGAAAATAAAGATAGTGTTCCCCTGTTCACGGGCTTTCATGAGCATCTCAGCCAGCTGTTCAATGGCATCCGTATTCACCTTATCAAGGGTTTCCGAGAGGCGTTTAAAATAATCACTGAATTCAGAATTCTTCATCCGCAAAATATATAAGTTTCGAACCTTCGCGTTCAAACGCAAATGGAAATTGTTCAAGGGGCCTCAGACTCTCAATCAGGCGTGCCTGCTTTTCTTTTTCACAATAAAACAGCATGAATCCACCGCCTCCGGCGCCCAGTAGCTTACCCCCGGTTGCCCCGGCCTTAATACCGGCATCATAAATATCATTTATCCCCGAATTGCTGATCTGCGAAGCAAGTTTTTGCTTTAATATCCAGTTTTCATGGAGTATCGGACCAAAATCCTCCAGATTTTCACTAAAAAGGCAATCCCTTAAGCTAAAAACAAGCGACACCATGGATTTAAGAATGCCGAATTTTTCATCCTGGGATGCATTTCTTTTTTGTTCCGACAAGATATCCGAAGCCTTTCGCTGGTTGCCGATGTAAAACATCAGCAGGTTGTTCTGCAAGGCCTGGTAAATTTCATTCCTGATATACATCGGCTCCACAAGTACGGTCCCGTCAGGGTTAAAATGGATTATGTTCAATCCGCCAAAGGCCCCTGCATACTGATCCTGCTTGCCAATGGGCTCACCCAGGATGTCGATTTCTATCTCGCTGGCTTCGCGGGCCAGCTGTTCATGTGTCACATATTGTCTTTTAACTGCATACAGGCAATGAAGCAGGCCGACAGTAAAAGAAGAAGAAGATCCCATTCCTGTACCGGAAGGGATATCCGCTATAGAACTGATCTCAATGCCGCTGGTCACACCTGTTTTCCGCATGGATTCGCGCAGAAGGGGATGTTTAAGCTCATCCAGATGATTTACGGTTTCTGTTTCGGAATATTTCACCCTGATCTGCCCGGGAAAAAAGAACTTATGCGAGGAAATGTACATGTATTTGTTGATGCTCGTACTTAATACAGCACCGGGAGACCGGGAGTAAAAGGTTTCCATGTCTGAGCCACCGCCCACAAAACTGATCCGGAAGGGTGTACGGGTGATTATCATGAGCTGTAAGCATTTATGATCATGTCAGCGAATTTACTTTCTTTTTCTATCAATTGATATTCATCGGTTTTTCTTTTTTCAACAAGAAGGGCCGTATCCGCCAATGATTTGCCACGCCAGGTATAATATTCCTCCATTCGCTTCATGAATACCTCCGGGGTAAGTGTAGTGAATAGCCTGAGATCCGCCAGTTCACGCAATAGCAGGTGAACTTAGCGCCACAACGCCTTCCACAAGGATAATGCGGACTCCCTGCGGATTCAGGATCAGCGGCATGGCATTTCGTTCGGGATGGTTTACATAGGTTGTTTTATACAAAGTATCCCCTTCGATCAGTTTTTTCAGATCGGCTTTCAATCTGCGGAAGCTGAAAACGCGCATATACATCCATGTCCTGTTTCCGCTCGGATTCTGATAAAAGCCAGTTATCGAGAGAAACGGTTAATGTCGTTTGCCCCTTCTTTTCAAAAGCCAGCCGGAGATACGATGCCAGTGTACTTTTCCCGGTCCTTGTATTCCCGCCGATCAGAATCACCCAGGGGCGGCTTTCTCTGAATTCTTTGTATCTGGCGAATATCCTGTCGAAACTGGGACGCAAAGGATCATCAACAATAAAATCCACAGCTTCGGCCAGGTTGTTGAACATATAATCGGGAAGCACCCTGGTTTTCTTAATTCCATATCCGGTTCTCACTCCCAGTGTAACGCAGCCTGCATTGATTCCAGCCTGGATATCGCGTTCCGAATCCCCGATCATATAGGAATCCCCCGTACTTATATTGAAGTCTTCTGCCGCCTTTCTGAACATACCTGTCCGTGGCTTCCGGCAATCACAGTCGATTTTATATTTTGGATTTTCCTCCGGGAAACCTTTATCGGGATGGTGCGGACAATAATAGATCCCGTCCAGCCAGGCTTTGTTTTGACCCAGAGTGGTTTCCATGCTGCGATGAATGGCCCGGACATCCTCTTCCGTGCAAAGGTTACGGGCAATGGCACTCTGGTTGGTGACAACAATGGACAGGTAACCGCTCTGGTTGATTTTGCGGACAGCTGCCGGGTGTGAAATCAAATAATTCAAGTTCTTCAGGTTTGCTTATATAGCTTTTTTCCACATTCAGAACGCCATCCCGGTCGAGGAATATGGCCTTCTGCGGATATTCATAGCTGCTGTTCCTGATTCGGCCGGATTCAAGATCCTTTCTCACTTTTTCAAGACGCTCCGGCGTACCCATATCTTTCAGGTATTCGGTGGTTCTGTATCCGAACATGGGCAGCCGGCTGAAAATCCGCGGGAAAAATATCGCGTCCGAAATCAGCTTTTATTCCCTTTTCAAGAAAGGGAAATATTTTTGGCGAAAGCACATAGGCTCCTGCGTTCACAAGGTTATGATAGGATTGCCGGGGATCATGCGGCTTGGAATGAAATGCAACAATCCTTCCTGTTGTATTTATTTCAACAAGGTCGCTGTCATAGGGATGATCGTTCGGATGCAAGACCAGTGTGCACTGGCTGTATTTCAACTGGTGAAAAGCAATCAGCCTGGCAAGATCCATATTGATCATCACATCTCCATATAAAACGAGGAAGTCACCGGTGAGCCATTCTTCAATTTCTTTTATTCCCCCGACCGTTCCCAGGGGTGTGGTTTCTTCAAAATATCTTATTCTGGCATCCGAACCGGGAACCATCACCAAAGTAATTCATGATGGGATCCTTCAGGTAATTGACCAGGATGATGATATCCTTCACCCCGTATTTGATCAGCAGGTCAACCTGGTGATGCAACAAGGGTTTATTCCCCAGGAGTAACATGGGTTTAGGGATTTCACAGTGTCATATCCCCGAGCCGGGTGCCCCTGCCTCCGGCAAGAATTACTGCTTGCATAAATTATTCATCAACAGGTTTAAAGCAAGCCGTGAAAATACGAATTTATCGGGATATTTGCGCAATTCTTCCCAGGTGCCCATGTCCCTGTAATATCCGTCCCCGAAGAGCAGATAATCAGTCTTCAGGCCGCTGACAATTGCTTCCCGGATAATATCGCCCATATACAATTCCCTGGATGTTCCGTCGGGCATTAAAATCTTACCCTCTTTATTTTGGGAAAGCACGCGGCTAAGCTGATCTTTCATGAAAACGGAAAATGCAGGCCTCCATAGGGCGATGAACCAGCTATGCTTCAGATCGGGCCTGTTTTGTTTGATCACAATATCCGTGATTTTTCCCTGTGCATCCAGTTCAATCATGTCCGACCGGAGATAATGTTCTGAAGGAACAATGCCCAGGATAATATCGGAGTCGGTTCCAAGAAACCGGGTTTTCAGCTTTTCAAAAGCATCTTCGGGTTCAAAAAGGATATCCGGAAAACCAAGTGCGACAATTTTGTCACTGATGAACGGAAAGGCCTGGCTGATTGTAAAGGGTGTACCAAATGGGCAGGTTCATCATAAGGTATCCGATGTTGACACCAAAGGAACTGCCATCCCCAAAATATTCAGGAATATCCCATTTCCCCTTCCGGATAATAAAATACAAATTATGAATTCCCGCCAGCCTGAAATAGCGGACCAGGTTTTCGGACAGGACAGAAGATTTATCTTTCATGCCCGGGATGGGCATGATCTCCTTGCTGTATGGCAGTTTACCCAACCGGCTGGCTATTCCTGCAGCCGGGACTAAACCGACTATATCCATTTATTCTTTATAAGCCTGTTCATGAACGCTTTTCACGGCACGGCCCGACGGATCATTCTGGTTCCGGAACGATTCATCCCAGGCAAGCGCTTCTGCAGTGCTGCAAGCCACTGATGGAACCGATGGTACGCAGGCGGCAGCAGATTCAGATGGAAAATGCTCGCTGAAAATGGAACGATAATAATACTCTTCCTTGTTTCGCGGCGTATTGACCGGAAAACGGAACCGGGCAGTATTCAGCATATCATCGGTAACAGCAGCCGAGGTAATCTTTTTCAGCATGTCGATCCAGCCATACCCTACCCCATCTGAAAATTGTTCTTTCTGACGCCAGGCAACACTTTCAGGTAAATAATCCTCAAATGTTTTCCGAAGGATCCATTTTTCCATTTTCCCGTTTTTGGCCATTTTATCTTCGGGATTCAGGCGCATGGCCACATCCATAAATTCTTTGTCCAGGAAGGGCACACGTCCTTCAACACCCCAGGCAGCCAGTGATTTATTGGCCCTGAGGCAATCGTACAGGTAAAGTTTATTCAGTTTGCGGATTGTTTCCTCATGAAATTCCTTTGCATTCGGGGCTTTATGAAAATAAAGATAGCCTCCGAATATCTCATCTGCTCCCTCACCCGACAGAACCATTTTTACTCCCATCGATTTAATCACCCGGGCCATAAGATACATGGGCGTGGAAGCCCTTACAGTTGTCACATCATAGGTTTCAAGAAAATAAATGACATCACGAAGTGCATCCAGGCCTTCCTGAACCGTAAAATGAATCTCATGATGCACGGTGCCAATGTGTTCTGCTACCTTTTTGGCTGCAGTCAGGTCAGGCGACCCGACCAGTCCCACGGCAAAGGAATGCAAGGTGGGCCACCAGGCATCCTTTTCATCATTCGTTTCAATGCGGTGTGCAGCATATTTCCGGGCAATGGCAGAAATAATGGAACTATCCAGTCCGCCCGATAACAATACCCCGTAGGGAACATCGGACATCAGCTGCCGGTGAACAGCACTTTCAAGTGCAGTGCGCAGTTCATTCATATCTGACTTGTTGTCTTTTACTGCATCATAGGTCATCCAGTCGCGGGTATACCATTTTTTCAGTTCTCCTTCCTGGCTGCTAGAAATAATGGCCCGGAGGAAATACTTCAATTTTATTGCAGGTACCTTCCAGGGCTTTCAGCTCAGAAGCAAAATAATAATTGCCAAAGGCATCCCAGCCCATATATAATGGAATTATCCCGATGTGATCACGGGCAACAAGGTAACTGTTGGTTTCTTCATCATACAGCACAAAGGCAAAAATGCCATTGAGATCTTCAAGAAAATCCTTGCCCTTATCCCGGTAGAGAGCCAGAATAACTTCACAATCGGACATGGTTTGAAATTCATAGGAATCCTTATATATCTCCCTGATGGATTGGTGATTATATATTTCCCCGTTCACCCCCAGAATCAGTTTTCTGTCCTTGCTGTACAAAGGCTGTCCGCCGGAAGCAGGATCCACAATCGATAAGTCGTTCATGGGTAATGATAGCCTTATCACCGCAATAAATACCTGACCAGTCGGGACCTCTGTGACGGATCTTTTTCGACATTTCAAGCAGTTTAGGCCTAAGCTCACGGGTGCCTGTCTTCAGATCAAAAACCCCAATTATTCCACACATATCATTTCCCTTGTTAAGTAATCAATAAATCCTCATTTTTCTACAGAACAAAATTAAAACAAATTATTCAAAGATTTTATTTTTAATGCACTTTTTTGTACTAACTGCAATACAAATTTGCATTTTACTTACAATTTAAAACTTTTTTCGATCAAATCTCGATATTTATTAACCATCGCCCTGCGAAGTTTATCCGTTTTTGCCAGGGTGATAAGTTTCAACCTCGCTGTTCTAAACAATGGTCTGCAGAACTCCTTCGAATAACACGCTTTTAAAAAGTGTGAATCATACAACACTCTCTAATTATTGTGTAATGCATTCGCATGGGATGTCATCGACCTTTACAGAATAAAATTAACGAAACACAAAACCATGAATGATCTGTTATTTGCAATTTCTATTATAACCTCCATCCTTTGGCTGGCTGGTTATTTCGCCTTCAAGGCCGGAGTAGGTATCCATATCTTTCTGGGTATTGCCATCGTGTCAACTCTGGCTCAGTTAATCAGGCGAAGAAGATCACTTTCCTATATTAATAAAACTGTAAAATTTTAAAAAATGAGAAAAATGAAAAACATCATCAGCATAGCAGTTGTTATACTTTCAACAACTGTATTTTTATCCGCCGTGAAAGCATCGGATAATGATCATCAGAAAAAACCGGCTAATCACCGGTATGTCACTTAGCAGTGCAGGCAATCCCGATTTACGAATATTTGAACTGGGATTTCATTATATGCCTACATTTTACACCATGGATTTCAGAACTTCTGACGGAGGAATTGTTAAAGGGTCGGTGTCACTGAGCCATGGTTTTGGTGCCATGATGGCCTTCAATTTAAGTCAGCATATCGGCTTTCAGGGTGAAATTGATTATTACAAGGCTTCCCAAAGCTATAAGGACTTAGATGTAGATCAGAATGTAGACATTAAATACATCGATATTCCGGTGCTTCTTTCGCTAAACACGAACAAAACAGCCCGGGTCAACCTGAATGCAGTTGTAGGACCCCAGTTCGGAATCAATGTTGGATCGAACATCAGTTCATCAGGTTCGAACGGTACAACAACAGCGGAAATAGCTGCTTAAAAAAGGAGATGTTGGAGCCGCTTTCGGAGCCGGTCTTGAATTTGCCCTTAACCAGGCACATAGTGTACGTCTTGATCTTGGATACCGCGGTTTTTACGGGTTTGTAACAATGAATGCAGATAAAACAAGCAGTGACACCTACAATGTTATGGTGGATGCCAAACGAAAAAACAATGCTGCTTATTTGAGATTAACCTTCTTATTTTAAACCGGGTTATTTAACAAAAAGTGTGAATCATACAACACAATTTCATTATTGTGTAACACTTACCAAATGGAAGATAATCAACTTTGTATAATCAATTTAAACATAAGAAAATGAACAAACCAATTTTAATGCTGGCCCTGACAGGATTTATGCAGCCAGTGTGTTTAGATCCTGTCATCAATCCTCGTCAAAAAAAATTGACAAAAAGGAGGATAAATTGTTAAAGGAAAAGAAGATGTTGTTGAAGCCAAGCAGGATTTAAATCAGGCTTTGAGAGGATTCTGTCCGCCAGTTCAAAATGGATGCTCAGACAATGATCACTGAGAACAACCGGAAGATAGATGAATTCAGGCAAAAATCGCGAACGGGAAGAAATCTGTAAGAGAAAAATATGAAACCAAAATCAGCGATCTGGAACGGAAGAATAAAGATCTCCAGAAACGGCTGGATGAATTCAATGATGAGAATGGTGAGCAGTGGGCTTCTTTTAAGCGTGAATTTAACCACGACATGGATGAAATAGGAAATTCTCTGCAGGATATGACCAAAGACAATATTGATTAACATTCAAAACTTGACTATATTCTGATTTATTGAGTTTTTTAACTATTAAAACTTATTTAAATGGGTAATTTACTTTATGTCATTGCGGTAATATTGGTCATAGCATGGCTGATAGGATTCGTTGGATTCCATGCCGGAGGAATAATCCACGTGCTTCTGGTTATAGCAATCATTGCTGTACTGTTCAGAGTTATAAGCGGAAGAAGAATCTGAAACAAAGGGCAGGTAATCAGGAAACCTGATTTTCCTGCCTGATTTTTAAGTACTTTTTTTATTTACTAATTAACAATAATGCATTATGAGTTCAGGAAGAGTTTTTTTAGGTCTGCTGGCTGGCGTTGCCGCAGGAGCTTTATTGGGTGTATTGTTTGCACCTGAAAAGGGTTCAGTAACACGCAGAAATATCGCAAAGAAAAGCGAAGATTATGTAGACGATCTGAAAATGAAATTTCAGGATTTTCTTGAAAGCGTAAGTGAACGGATTGAAAAAGTGAAAGAAGAAGCTACAGAATTCGCTGAAGAAAAGATGGGCAATGCGGCGAATAAAGTGAAATAGAAAACTTTTTAGCCGTTTGCATTGTTTTTATGTCAACTGGCTATGTCAAATCCATTAAAATATGAATTTTGATATTCCCTCTTTGATTGAAACATTGAAACAGGATCCCTCCTGGTCAAAAAAAGAACTCAGCACCATGGTTCTTTTAAAAAGTCCGGTTAAAAATATCGTACTTACTTTATTACCGGCGGGAATCGAGATAAGATCAGTACAATTAAATGACACCATTACTTATCAGGTACTGGAAGGGAAATTAAAATTCCATATCCGAAATGAATCGGTCATCCTTGGTAAAGGCGAATTGCTGAAGCTTAATGAAAAGACAAAATACCAGTTTGACTCCCTTGAAGAATCTGCATTCCTGCTGACCTCTGAAAATACAATTCAGGGTCAGCGAAATGGCAGATTTTCCTTAAACAATATAACTTTTACTTTTTAGCTATGGGCCCGGATTATAAAATGCAGGATATGGACGAAAAAGAAAACGTTCTGACATCACTTCTTGATAGTGTTGAGGAATACAGTAAAACAAGCTTTGAACTGATTCAAACTGAAAGAGGCTTGACAAAGCTTCTGATATAGCATCCACGGCTATATCACGGATAGCGGCAATATTCGCTTATATTACTGTTTTTGTTAATGGCAAGTATTGGCGCTGCATTCTGGCTGGGAGCCGTTATTGGGTAGAAGTCTGGTATGGCTTTTTTGTCGTAGCTGCATTTTATGGTCTGTTGGGATTAATAGTTTATTTCGTTATACACAAAGGACTTAAAAGATTCTTTGCAGACATGATCATTAATCAAACACTTAAATAACAATTATATGAATACGATCAATTCTGCCGTAATGCTTAAAGAAGCCATTTTTGAACTGGAGATGAGGAAAAAAAAGCAGGGTCGCACTATAAAAGAACAATTCTACGAAATAAAGGAAAAATTAAAACCCGCTAATATTATCAGGAATACAATCGATGAAGTGGCAACCTCGCCCAGGTTGAGATTAAACCTGCTGGGAGCGATGGTTGGATTAGGGGCTGCCTATTTTTCAAGAAAACTGGTTGTCGGAAAATCAGGCAGCATCATTAGAAATATTGTGGGTAGTGCCCTGCAGCTGGGAATTAGTGCCGTAGTTGCCGGAAAACCAGGTATACTGCAGACCATTGGCCAGACTATTGTAAAACGAGTTTTCACAAAAAAGAATTCGTACGAGCCTACTATCCACCAACGGAACTGACAAGGAACTCAAACCACCCTTTTATGTAAAGGTTACTATCATTATAATTGGTCTGTTTGTTCTTACCTGGATCTTGTATTTGACACAATCCATTGTTATTCCGCTTATTTTTTCAGCGATCATCGCCATTCTGCTTCATCCGGTTGTGCTTTTCTTTCAGAAGCTAAAGGTCAACAGGGTTCTTGCTATTATTATTACGTTAATACTTGCCTTTGCTGCGATTGCAGTTGTTGGGATATATTTTATTTCCCAGGCGAGTAAGTTTGGTGAAGCCTGGCCCAGAATGGTGGACAAATTCACAGATCTTCTTAATAACCTCACATCCTGGGCTTCCGGATATTTTGATATCAGTCCGCGGAAAATTGATTTGTGGATCTCACAAGCCAAAAACAGTCTCATAAATATTCCGGCTATTGGTCAGACCCTTATCAGTGTTGGCAGCATTTTGTTCCTGCTGATCCTGGTCCCTGTATATATTTTTATGCTTCTTTTTTATCAGCCCCTGTTGCTTGAATTCCTATTCAGGGTATTTGGCACAAAAAACCATTCGCAAATGAGCGAAATCGTTCATCAGATAAAGACCCTCATTCAGCGGTACCTTCTCGGGCTTATAATTGAAGCTGTATTGATATCCATTCTGCATTCAATCGGTTTACTTGCTCTCGGTATTGAATATGCCATATTGATAGGGATAATCGGTGCCCTGCTGAATGTTATTCCCTACCTCGGAGGAATTTTAGGAGTAGCAATACCCATGATCATTGCCCTGATTACCAAGCCTTCCCCCTGGTATCCCTTGTACGTTCTCGCAATTTATTATTTCATACAGTTAATCGACAACAATTTTATTGTACCAATGATCGTAGCCTCACAGGGTAAAGATCAATGCTTTAGTCTCAATTATTACAGTGCTTGCATTTGGCGCCTTATGGGGAATCCCGGGCATGTTCCTTTCCATTCCTCTTACGGCCATTATTAAACTTATTTTCGATCATATTGACCAGTTAAAACCCTGGGGCTTTTTACTCGGCGATGACATTCCCACTATCGGTATGATCAGGTTTACAATAAAAAAGAAAAAGAGTGCATGAGAAGAAAATGTTACTGGCAAAGCAAGGACGACCGGAAGAATTTGAAAAATCAAATGATCCCCTGATTAATTCCTTCTTCAGGTAAAAAAATAAACGAAATGGATACTCATTCACCACGATTCATGGTACGATTAGGGCTGTTTATTACAGCGGGCTTCGTACTCTTTGTACTGGCGATCTTTCTTATCGGCAGACAGAAGCATCTTTTTGATCCTGTAATTGTACTCAGGGCCAATTTTAAGAATGTGAGCGGATTACAGGTAGGGGATAATATACGGTTTTCGGGTATCAATGTAGGAACTGTTGACAATATTAACATCTTAAACGATACTACAATCCGGGTAGATATGATCGTTAAAAAAAGTGCACAGCCATTTATCAAAACCGACTCCAAGGCAACCATAGGTTCTGAGGGGATCATTGGTGCCCGTATCCTTATCATCACCCAGGGAAGTTCGGAAGCCCGTTATGTAAAAAACGGGAGTATACTCAACTCTAGTGAACCAATTGAGACCGATGCCATCCTGTCAAGCCTCTCTGTGACTGCGGAGAATCTCCAGGTAATATCCGGACAGGTTGCTGAGATAATGATTAAGATAAATAACGGAAACGGAACTCTGGCCCGCCTGATAGAGGATTCGTCGATTTCTGAAAATATCTCAACCAGATGATAATCAATCTGAAGAAAGGAAGTAAGGGACTAAATGAGAATATGGAAGCCGCAAAAAGTAATTTTCTGCTGAGAGGCTATTTTAAAAAGAAGGAAAAAGAAAAAGAAGAGAAAGCAAAGGACGGGAAAGATAAACCAGCCAATTAGGGATAAGACCTATCAGTCACAGTGTGAATGATACAACTTTTTGCCAGTATTGTGTAATGGTTTAGTAATGAATGCATGCCACCTTTGCCTGTAAGATTGGTTAGGCATGGTGAAAAAGAAGATAAAAAAGGGCATTTTGATTACGCTGATAGCCCTGTTCGGATTTGTTATTTTGGTGATCCTGTTTATTTCGCCGATTGCCAGACACGTGATTCAAAAAAATGATGAGAAGCTTTTGGGTCGCCAGGTAAAAGTAGGATTTGTTTATGTGAATCCCTTATCAGGCAAGGTGCACCTAAAAAATCTGAAGATCTATGAAAAAGAAGGCAGTCGTATCTTTTTCTCAGTTAAAGATTTATCTGCGTAATGTGAATGTGCTGAAATTATTCAGTAAAACCTATGAGTTCTCCCATGTATCCCTGAATTCACCTGTGGCCTGGGTGATCATGGATAAAAAGAAAACCAATTTTGATGACCTCATTAAAAGATTTGCAAAGGATACACTTGATTCTGTTTCAAAAAGTCCCGTACATTTAAATATTCTGAATATCCGAATTACAGACGGGGAGTTGCATTATTGGGAACAGTCCATCCCCGTTACGTATTTTATCCGCCAGGTAAATATTGAAAGCAAAGGCATGAAATGGGATGCCGACAGCGTCAATGCCAGATTTTCGTTCCTTTCCGGTCCGGCAGACGGCGATGTGAAAGGCAACTGCACTATAAAACTTAAGGAACTTGCTTACCGCTTAAATATTGCAATAAAAAAATATGACCTCCGGTTTATCCAGCAATATATGCGTGATATGTCCAATTACGGCACCTTCAGAGCGAGCCTGGATGCTGATATGAAAGTGACCGGAAATATGAATGACAGGCAGGATATAAACGCAAACGGGTTAATTACACTGAATGACTTTCACTTTGGAAAATCGAAGGATAAAGATTATGCATCCTTCACCAAAATGATTGTCAGCATTAAGAAACTTAGTCCAAAAGGCCTGATCTATGATTTTGACTCCGTGATTCTTGTGAAACCCTATTTGAACTACGAACGATATGACTACCTTGATAATATTCAAAGAATGTTTGGTGAAAAAGGAGCTGGTGTAAAGAAAGCTGCCAATGAACAGAATGAGAAATTCAATCTGATAATTGAAATGGCCAATTATGTTAAGCTACTGTCTCACAATTTCTTCAGAAGTAATTACACGATTAACAAAGTGGGCATTTATGATGGGAATCTGGAATATAATGATTATTCATTAAATGAGAAATTCTCGCTTGCCGCAAGTCCGTTCACTTTCATCGCCGACTCCATCGATAAGAACAAAAAGCTTGTAGATATACATCTTCAAACCGAATTAAAACCATTTGGCAATGTATCATTGGCTATATCCGTAAACCCTCGAGACACTGATGCTTTCGATCTGAGTTACCGGGTCAGTAAACTGCCGCTTACCATGTTTAATCCCTATGTGATCACCTACACTTCATTTCCACTGGACAGGGGAACCCTGGAATTCAATGGCAAATGGAAGGTGAGGGGCGGAAAAATTAACAGTGAAAATCACGTCGTGATGAATGATCCCCATGTGACCCGAAATATGACCAGGCGAGAGGGAAAAAGTTACCCCTTCCCCTTATCCTGTCCTTTGTCCGTGAGCGGGATAACCTGGTAGACTATAGCATTCCAATCCATGGAGATTTGAAGGATCCTAAATTTAATTTTTGGAATGTGGTAACAGAGGTTTTGTCCAACATTTTTATCAAACCAGTCTCGATCCCCTATATTGTTAAGGTAGACCATGTGAACAATGAAATCGAAAAATACCTGACCTTAAAATGGATGCCTCGCCAGACATCCTTAAGTGAACAACAGGAAGATTTTCTGAATAAAATTAAGATTTTCCTGAAGGATAATCCGGATGCTGCCATTTCAATCACTCCCTTAAATTACGACAACAAGGAAAAAGAATACATTCTTTTCTACGAAGCCAAAAAGAAATATTTCTTAACAACACAAAAAAAGGATGCTTCGACATATAGCAAAGAGGATTCAATTGAGGTTGATAAGATGTCGGTAAAGGAATCGCATTTTTTACGTTATCTGAACAAGCAGGTTGATACTACTTCAATATTCACAGTTCAGGAGAAATGCGAGGCCTTTGTCGGACGGAAACAGGGATTGGACAGTATTCAGATTCTCAGGCATGCCACAAAAATTGTAGATGCAAAGTATGCCATGCTCCAGAAAAACAGGGAAATCAAATTTCGTTCCTATTTTAATGAAAATGGAATTGAACAACGCATCAAAATTGATCGGGGTGAAGTGGCAGTACCTTTTGATGGATTTTCCTATTATAAAATAAATTACGAGGGTGAACTACCTAAAAAGCTACTACAGGCATACGAGGATATGAATGGCTTAAAAGATGAATCCCCGGTGAAAAGATATATCCCGAATTATTCATTGACCATGAAAAAGAATTTTTCCCGAAGTCTGCCGGGTTTGCTAAAAACCACTTTTAAAAAAGTGCCCGGCCAACCTGGAATGTGTGAATAATACAACATATATTAAAAGTTGTGTAATACATTTTAACCCTAAGGGAAAGACCTTTACATATTGGCCAGAATTTAATTAAGCCGCAGTATTCCTAAAAAAGAATGAACAATTACTATTTAAAATTCTGAAAAAATGAAAGCAAATATTGGAATAACCGAACAACACAAACAGTCAGTTGCAGATGAATTATCAAAAATTCTGGCAGATGAATATGTTCTGAGTGCAAAAACTAAAAATGCACATTGGAATGTGGAAAGCAAGGACTTTTATGAGAAACATAAATTGTTCGAAGCCCAGTATGCGCAACTGGATGAAATAATTGACAGTGTAGCGGAACGTATCCGGGTATTGGGACATTATGCCCCGGGTACATTGAGTTCATTTTTAGGCCTTACCCGGCTTTCGGAAATGAATCGTGAAAAGAATGACAGCCAGGGATTTATTCATGAATTGCTGGAGGATCACGAAACGATCATTATGAATTTGCGGGAGAAAATTCAAAAGTTTGCTGAAAAGTTCCATGATGCAGGATCAGCTGATTTTATTACCGGTTTAATGGAAAACCATGAAAAAATGGCCTGGTTCCTGCGTGCTCATATACATTCTCCAAAGGAACAAATGGAAAAAAGATCAGAAGTCTCAAAATCGAAGAAACAGTCAGCTACAGTTTAGATTTAAAGCATGTTAGAAGTAAAAAAAGAAGGTATATTATTGGAAAAAACCCATCTTGAATTTGAAAATGAAGGTGTTTTAAATCCTGCGGTTTACCAGGAAGGTGACACAGTTCATCTGTACTACAGGGCTGTCCGGAACGGGAATCATTCGACCATCGGGTATTGCAGGTTGAATGGTCCGCTCACCGTTGTGGAACGATGGCATAAACCGCTCCTGGTTCCTGAATTGGATTTTGAATCCCAGGGAGTGGAGGATCCGCGCATCGTAAAATTAGAGGATACCTTTTATATGTCCTATACCGGTTATGACGGGATAAGTGCCCGGGGTGCTGTGGCTACTTCAAATGACCTCATTCATTTTACAAAAAAGGGGATGGTTGTGCCGCCCATCACATATGCCGAGTTTATTTTCCTGGCTGAACCGGCAGGAAAGATCAATGAAAATTATTACCGGAATCATAAATTCTACTACCAGAAACTTGACCCGGAGAAAAAAATATTGCTCTGGGACAAGAATGTAATTTTCTTTCCGAAAAAAATTGACGGAAAGCTGGTCTTTTTTCACCGGATCAGGCCTGGCATTCAGATGGTTTCTATCGACAACTTGGAAGATTTGACTCCCGGTTTTTGGGATGAATATTTTCTTAACATGCAGGATCATATTGTAATGGATCCTGTTTACAAGCACGAATCAGCTTACATTGGCGGCGGGTGTCCGCCCATAGAAACCGAACATGGATGGTTGTTTATTTATCATGGAGTAGATGAAAAAAAGATAGGCAAGGTCTATTCTGCCTGTGCGCATTGCTGGATCTGAATAATCCGTTAAAGGAAATTGCCCGCCTGCCTTATCCGTTGTTTTCGCCCGAATTTGACTGGGAATGTTTCGGGGAAGTCAATAATGTAGTTTTTCCTACCGGAACCAGTTTATTTGGTGACAGGCTGTATATATACTACGGTGCCGCTGATGAGAGGATAGCCTGCGCGTCTGTAAGCTTTTCACACTTATTAAAAGAACTGATTTTAAATACGCGAAAGAATGAAAAATGAACTAAGTAAGCAATCGATAGTCAGATCTATTGATTTGCAACAATATATAAGGGGGAATTCAAACCTCACCGAAACGCGGAATTAT
>CAWBNI010000023.1:0-284760 GCA_963790105.1 uncultured Bacteroidales bacterium
GAGATCTGTGACTTACCCGTCTTTTCCAGGATATTGGAGCGATGGGTATTGACAGTGTGTATACTCAGGAATAGTTTATCAGCTATTTCTTTACTGCTCAAACCCGACTCAATCAGTCTGATGATCTCAAATTCACGGTATGACAGATCAGGACCAATTTCCAGCAATTCACGGTCAGGAAATCTAAACAGCGAAAGATCATTTCCGGCATAATGATGAAAACGGTCTTTCTTCATTTTATACCAGTCAATATTTGTGACAACCTGTATCAGAAATACTGCCTTGTATGGGATTGGACTGTAAAACATATAGTCCTGAACAAATAAGTTGGAGTATAACACCGGCAGCATTGCGCATCCGAAGGTTGTATGATGTTAATGACACTACCCTTTTTGTGCCTGGAATATCTCCTTCTCCATCTTGTAAACCCGTGCTCTGGCCTGCCCAAGCCTCTCTTCATCATCAGGGTGTACAAGCTGTGTATAATGTCCGGGATTAATCTCATCAGGTGTAATACCTATCATTTGAGAGATATTTTTACTTGTATACAGAAACTTCATTTGTCCGACATCGAAAACCTGAAAGTACTGGTCATTCTCATCCATCACCTCCTCGAGTTTTAACATAATGGGATCATCAGGATTTATGTTCAGAAACCCCGATGGCAGATATGATTCGATAAAATCAAAAAAGATGCTATAACTGTAAGGATTTGGCATTATGCACTGAATATGAGCATGATATACAACATATATGTGTGCTAAAATAGTAAAAATCCTGACATGTCAGTATTGAAGCAGGCTTAAATCACCTTTATTTTTAATCCGGGCGGAGGAGATTTTTTACAGCAACCCCTTCTCCTTGAACTCATAAATCAAGATCAGAGATCTGCGATTTACCTGACTTTTCCAGGATATTGGAGCGATGGGTATTTACGGTGTGTATGCTCAGGAATAATTTGTCAGCTATCTCTTTACTGCTCAGACCAGCCTCAATCAGTCTGATGATCTCAAATTCACGGTATGACAGATCAGGTCCAATTTCCAGCAATTTATGGTCAGGAAATTTAAACAGGGAAAGATCTTGTCCGACATAATGATGAAAACGGTCTTTCTTTATATCATGCCAGTCAACATTGGTGATAACCTGTATCAGATAGATTTTCTTCTGAGGGATGGTGGAGGAGAAAAAATAGGCCTGACAAAGAGTATTAAAATAGACACCGGAAGGATTGCGGAGCCGTATGGTGAAGGATGCCAGAGCGCTTCCTTTCTGTGTTTCCAGTACCTGTTTTTCAAGGCTGAATGTCAGAGCCCTCAGAAGCCCCAGCCTGCTTAAATCATCGGGGTGTACAACTTCTACAAAATGTCCGGGATTAAGCTGTTCCGGATCTACGCCGATCATCTCGCGTATTTTCTTACTGACGTAAATAAATTTAATCTGGGAAAGATCAGAAACAGTTATAAACTGAACATTATCCTCCATCACCTGGTCAAGCCTCTGAATAATGGGATGATCATCTTTAATGTTAAGAAATCCTGAAGGCAGATAAGATTCAATAAAATCAAAAAAGATACTATAACTGTAAGGTTGGCCCATATTTTTTAAACGAAGAATTATTACTGTGTCAAAAGTAAAAAAAATACCGATATATCAGTATTGCTTTCAGTCTGTAATAGCCGGAATTTTGATTTATCAGGAAACATGCAATTAGGTAAGAATCCGGAAATATATTGATTTCCTCCATTTAAGAATAGCAATAATGGCAGAATTAACAGCAAAATTATTCCGTGATTTTTTTGGAGGGAGCTGGTCAGCGAAGGTTACCAGAAACGGTGAATTTCAGCGTGAGGTGGTATTCAACTGGCCCGAATTAAGCAGCAACAACTCCTGCCTTGGGACTGAACCGGGATTAATTGTACCCCAGGGGGCAGGCGTTCTCGATGATACCAGGCAGGTTTCCGTTTCAGGCTGGCGACATGATATAAGGAGATGGAGCCATGTATGGCACAATGAATTCGGAGGATACGGGGAGATTCAATGGACATCGCAGGAGGTCGTAAACGGGATAAACGTTCTTTACGGTTTCTGCCATGAATGCAAACAGGAGATGCGATGATCCGACTGATCATATTGTCATGTGCGAAATATTGGATAACGACAGTTTCAGGTACACCCTGCAAAGTTTCAGGAAAGGGATTCTCGAAATTGTTGCCACTCGTATCAGAACGGCAAAAGAGCTTAATGCACTGCTTGAAAAACAGGCTGAAACAGCTATAAGTTTTTCAGAATTGCTTATGACTATAAAGAAAGAAAACAATACCATATTAATATTAAATGTGAAATATCCAAAACAAGTTAAACAATAAGTGTAAATGGAGAAAAAAATGAAAACAGAAACATTAAATCCTACAACAGCAAAGGTCAACACCGATAAGAAGCGTATTGACCGGCTGAAAGAACAACTCAGGAGCACAGAGCCAGAACTCGACTTTGAGCGGGTTAGGATCATGTATGATGTCTATGAGGAAACCGCTGGTGAACATCAGCAACTCAGACGTGCCAAATTCCTGGCAGCCGTCCTGGACCGTAAGAAACTGTATATCGACGACAACCTCTTTGTCGGAGCCATGGCAGGCAAGACCAATGCCATGTACCCCTATCCCGAATGGCAGGTGGATTGGATGTTAGAAGAGAAGACGGTCGAAAAATCGCCGACTCCGGAAGATAAGAAGGCCAACCAGTGGGCGCTCGAATACTGGGGCAAACGTGCGATGAAACCCAGGGTCGAAGAGATCTTTCAGAAGCGATTTGGATACAGCCCAAATCTGGCTACCGACGCCGGCCTTTTTGGATCGTTCTCTGACTGGCCGGCCGGCGGTGGCAATCTTAACTACCCACGGGTTTACCGGGAGGGTCTTGCCAGCATGATCAAGGAGGTAGAGGAGCGGCAGATGGCTCTCGAGATGCGTTTGCCGAATGTTTCCAAGTTCTACTTCTATGAGGGAGCCCTCATCGTGATGAGAGCAGCGATCCGGTTTGCCCATCGTTATGCCGAGTTGGCCCGGGAGATGGCTGCTAAAGAGAAGAATGAAACCCGGAAAGCAGAGCTGATCGCTATTGCCGAAACCTGCGAATGGGTTCCCGAGCATCCCGCCCGGAATCTGAGAGAAGCGATCCAGAGTCACTTCTTCTGTCACCTCGTGGCAGAACTCGAGCAGATCGGCTGCGGGTACTCTGAAGCCTATCTGGGACAGAATCTGGAGCCTTTCTATCAGGCCGACAAGGCCGCAGGGCTTGTTACTTATGACGACGCCGTCTTCATGTTCGAGAACCTCACCATCAAGTTGAATGAGATTGGCTACTACTATGGCGAGAGAATCGCTAAGCAGAACTCCGCCGATCTGGGACAGAGCATCACCCTCGGGGGCTATACCGAGAATGGTGAAGATGCCACCGCGGAAATGGACTACGTGATTCTGGATTCAGCAGCCTATCTCGCTCTGCCGCAACCTCCGCTGTCGTGCGCCTACACGGAACAGATGAGCGGCAAATTCCTGGAAAAGGTACTCGATGTTATAGGCACCGGTGTGCGGCATGCCTCAGTTCGTGAACGCCGAAGTGATGTTCAAGCGGGCCCTGAACCTCTGGGGCTGGACCGAAAGGAACGGTTATCTCCCATTGGAGAAAGCCCGGCGCACCTGTATCGGGGCCTGTGTGGGAAGCTACATCCCGTATGAGACCGGTCACCCGGTGGAGGGCCAGCCCAACCTCGGCAAGGTAATCGAGTTGACCATGAACAACGGCTTCGATCCCCGCACGAAGAAGCAGATCGGACCCAAGAGCGGGGATCCCGAGAGCTTCAAAAACTTCGAAGAATTGTATGCGGCTTTCGAGAAGCAGCTTCAGTTCTGCGAGGACACGCTTCGCCATTCAGCCTGGATTTCAAACATCCTGCAGGCGGATTTCCTCCCCTGCGCCTGGCGCTCCGTTCTGACCGGCGGATGTATCGAAACCGGTACCGAGACCTGGGACGGCGGGGCCAACTACTACACGGTTGCCCAGATCTCCATAGGCGGAGTGGATGCAGCCAACTCGCTGATGGCAGTGAAGAAACTGGTGTACGATGACAAGAAAGTGACTATGGCCGAGCTGAAAAAAGCCCTGGCTGCCAACTTCGAGGGAGAATACGCAAAAGTCGGGAAGATGTGCTTTGAAGCACCCAAGCACGGCAACGACATCCCCGAAGTGAACAGGTTCGTCCGCCGGGTTTACAACACCATCTTGCAAGCGTTTAGTAATGTTGATGGCGGTGGCAACTACATCAGCAAGGACATCAAGACCTCACTCGATGCCTATACCAAGAGTGGCCACAACCCCTTTGGTATGGTGTGCGGGGCGCTGCCGAACGGCAAGAAGGCCGGAGTGGCGCTCACCGACGGAAGTATCTCAGCCATGCCGGGCACTGATGTCAACGGACCGACTGCGCTGGTGATGTCTGCAGCAAAAGGTATTGATGCAGTTGCATATTGCGCAACGCACATGAACATGAAGCTTCCGCCTGATCAGCTCGAAACCCGCAAAGGCAGGGATAATGTGCTGCGTCTGGTCAAGACCCTGTTCGATAACGGTGGCTATCACATTCAGTTCAATGTGCTGAACACCGAGATCCTCAGGGATGCACAGAAACACCCGGAAAAATACCGCGACCTCGTGGTCAGGGTGGCTGGTTTCAGCGCCTTCTTCACCAAGCTCCATGTGGGCGTGCAGAACGAGATCATCGAAAGGACAATGCAGCGCTGCGAATAGATATAGAATTAAGAAGCAGTAAAATAGGGCATGGCAGATTGCCATGCCTTAATTTATTAATCATATTGACACTTTCCCGAATCCCCCAAGGGGAGTAAAGATTCTGGATTTAATAAGTCCCTCGTGGGGGAATGGTAGGGGTAACAAGATAAAAATAATACAATAATAAAAATAATTATGAGTAAAGATACAGGACGTAAACGCATTGCCATAATGGTGGGCGCCGGATACATTCCCGGGATAAATGCCGTGGTTGCAGGGGCCTCTCTTGCCGCCGGCAAACTGGGCTGGGAGCTGGTGGGCATTCTCGATGGATTTGAAGGTATTCTTCATCCCGAAAAATACCCCGATGGCGGATTGGTTGCAGATCAATCCCCGGGTATTGAATTTAGATCCGAATACAGGCAGTGTGCTTGGCCAGTCGGCCCGGATCGATCCGTTTAATGTCCGCACCATCAACAAGGACGAAATGGTGGAAGAGGTGGACATGTCGGATGAGCTGCTTAAAAAATTGAAGGCAGAAAAGATCGATGCAGTTATTTCGATCGTAGGAGGAAAAGGTCTTACTATTCTTTACCAGCTTCACCGGAAAGGGCTTAATGCAGTATGTGTCCCACGCTCAATCGAAAATGAAATTGCTTCAACTTCGGTATCATTCGGATTTAACACTGCGCTTACTTTTACAATAGATATGCTCGACCGTGCGCGTCTGGCTGCCAAGGCTGCCCATAAAATTGCAGTGGTCGAGGTACAGGGAGAGGAAGCCGGATGGATCGCCCTGCAGGCCGGTATTGCAGTTGCTGCAGATGCCGTACTGATTCCTGAGATCCCGGTTGATCTGAAAAATGTGGCAGCACACCTGAAAGATAAAATGTCAGGTAAAAAATCGTGGGGACTGGTAGTTGTGGCTCAGGGTGCAAAAATTATCAATCAGCCTAAAAATGAAGAACCCGTATCCTCACTTAAAGCTTCGTTGTCGCCACTGGCAACCAGCGATTCCAACAGTGAATTTGTAATTCACAGTTCAGGACAGGCTGCACAGGCTGTGGCAACAGGCTTACAACTGCGGATAGCAGAAGAGACTTTTCCAATGGTAATCGGCCCATGGGTAAGGGGTGGTGCACCATCGGCAGTCGACCGCCAGCTGGGTGTGGCTTACGGTGCAGGAGCTATTCAGGCGCTCGAAGCCGGCAAAAACGGTGTAATGGTGTCGTTTGTCCCTCCGGATATAAAGTTCGTTCCGCTTGCAGAGGCTATCAACAAGGTAAGAACGGTACCCGCTGAAAGCATGTTTTTTCAGGTAGCGGACTCACTTGGTATTTACGTTGGAAAATAAGGAGGGAAGAATCATGATAAATCAGACAAATAATATATTGGATATTACAGGCAGAGTTCTGAATATCCAGCGGTATTGCAGCCACGATGGTCCCGGTATCCGCACAAATGTTTTCATAAAAGGTTGTTCCCTTCGCTGTAAATGGTGCGGCAATCCTGAAAGTATCAGGTTGAAGCCGGAAGTTTCGTACGATCCAAAAAAATGTGAAGGGAAAAAGTGCAGCATTTGCCTGAAAGCACCCTTCCCCGAAGGTGGTTTTTATTTTGTGGATGGAGACGATACAAAGGTAAAAGTGAACTGGCAGCTGGCCGCAGACACTACTGCAGGAGATGGTCGCGCTTTGCCCCACCGGTGCACTCGAAATGTTTGGCAAAACAATGACAGTTGGTGAAGTAATGGATGAAGTGGAGAAAGACTCCTCCATCTATCGCAGTACCGGCGGAGGCTTGTCAATGAGCGGTGGCGAAGTGATGCTGCAACCCGACTTTACCGCAGCTTTGCTGCAGGAAGCCCACAACAGAGGCATCAATACTGCTATCGAAACCGCGTGCAATGCACCCTGGGCTAATCTCGAGAAAGTACTTGCCTCATGTTGATACCATGCTTCACGACCTTAAGTTAATGAATTCGGAAAGGCATAAGAAGTGGACAGGAGTCGGTAATGAACGGATTCTGGCAAACTTTAAAAAGGCCTATGAAACTTTTCCCAAAAATCGATTTTATTGCCCGCACGCCACTGATTCCGGGAGTTAATGCGATGATGAACATATCCTTGGTGTGCTGGAATTTATTAAGCCACACAAGAATGTAATTGATTATGAACTGCTGCCCTATCACCGTTTTGGACTTGGCAAGTATGAATCGCTTGGTGTGGTTTACGAACTCGACGATTACAAAACACCTTCGGATGAAGTGGTTCAGCGCTTTCAGGCTATGATTGATAAGGCTTTTGGAAGAGAGACTCAGGAGAAATAAAGGAATTGCGGATTGTAGATTGCAAGTCAGAAATAATCGAATCCCAATTCAGAATCCGAAATCAAAATCCGAAACCGATAAAATGAGTAATAATGAAAATATTCTAAGGGCTCCGGCTTCATAGCACAATTGAAATTTTACAGATTGCAAAAGCAGTTACGAATGTATAACAGCCTGTCCTGAAAATGCCATCACCCGGGGGCCGGAACGTCTGCCCACGAATATGTGTACAAAGCACTGAAATGCTGCCCGGCAAAGCCGGAGATTGATCCTGTAAAATGCACCGGCTGTGGCGAGTGTATTCCGGTCTGTCCCAATAATGCACTTGAAATGGTGGCGACCGAAACTGTTAGAACACGGATTCAGAGGTTGCTGAATAAGTTTAAATTGGAAAATAGCTGATAATATAAAAAGAACAGTTATGATTAAATCACTGGGTCATGCAGGCACGCACAGGCGTGTCGCAATCAATGTAGGGTCGGGATTTGTTCCCGGCACAAATGCAGTTGTTATGGGTGCAGCCATTGCGGGTGGTAAACTGGGATGGGAGATGGTCGGGATCCGCAACGGCTTCGAGGGACTTCTGTTCCCTGAACGTTTCTCCGGTGGCGGATATAATAAACCTCAGCCCGGAACTGATTGAAAACCTCGATCCTGCTACCGGGAGGTATCCTTGGCCAGGCGCCAAAGGTTGATCCGTTTCATGCTTCCTCAGTTAAGGGAGGTAAAAAAGATCTTTCCGATCAGATATTAAAAAGGATAAAGGAGGAAGATATCGATGCCTTGATTTCCATCGTGAGCGGACAGGGTCTGGGAATTCTGCAAAAGCTCCATCTCAAAGGGCTCCATACTGTTTGCATTCCGCGATCGATCGAGAACGATATTGCCAATACTGCAGTATCGTTTGGATTCAACAGCGCCCTCAGCGTCACCATCGAAATGCTGAACAAGGCTTACCAGGCGGCCAGATCGGCCAGCAAGATTGCTGTTGTTGAGGTTCCCGGTGAACATGCAGGGTGGATCGCACTTCAGGCAGGTATTGCCGTCCGTGCCGATGCTGTGCTGATGCCTGAGATTCCATGCGATCTGAAGAACCTGGCAAAGCGGTTAAAAGATAAAATATCAGCCAGGAGGCCTTACGGGCTTGTGGTTGTTGCCGAGGGGGCAAAGTTAGTTGATTACAAGGTTAAAAAGGATGCTAAGTCATCCCCGGAATCTATTCCTGCAGGCCAGGTGGCCGGCACTGTTGCAACCAGGCTTCAGAAACTGATCACTGCGGAAACCTATCCGCTTGTAATTGGCGCCTGGGCCCGGGGCGGAAATCCCACCGCAACCGACCATCAGCTGGGAATGGCTTATGGTGCCGGATCTATCCAGGTGCTGAAAGCAGGACAGAACGGGGTGATGGTATCTTTTATGCCACCCGATATCAGGTTTGTGCCACTGACCGATGCTGTCGACAAAGTAAGAACTGTGCCTACTGAAAGCGAGTTTATGAGGATTGCACAGTCGCTTGGAATTTACCTTGGTAACCGGTTATAAATCTTTAAAAACAGAATGCAATGAAAAATACAAAAATATCCGAAGATGTATATGAAAAGCTGGCGGATGCACTGGAGGCACTCCCCTCAGGCTACACCAGAACGCCCGGCAAAATCGAAAACGAACTCATTAAGATAGTGTTTACCTACGAGGAAGCCTGGCTTGCCGGTCAACTCACCATCACGCCCGAGACCGCCGCCGAGATCGCGCAGCGGGTCGGTCTCGACGAGGAGAAGGTGACCGTGCTCCTCGAAAGCATGGTCCCGCCGCGCAAGGTTCGCAAGGACTCACTGGCGCTTGAAAGCGGCATCAAAGGAGTTGCAAAAGTTGAGGCAAGTCCCAGCAAGCAGCCCAAGGTAGAGAAATATCGGCTCTCCCCGTTTATTGTCGGCTGGTTCGAATCCTACCTGAATAACCCCCAGCCGGAAAGTGAGAAATTTGCCAAGCTTTACGAGCAATATGTCATCGAGGGCGGGGGCGAACGGATCTTCGCACCGCGACCCGGCCCGCAGGGTGTCATCCCGTACCGTGGCTCGCTCAAGCCCGAGTGGCTCAAGCGGGAACCGCACAATGATGTCGATGCTCATTTCCAGAGATATGATCGCTTCCTGGTGCTTGACTGTGTCTGCAAGAAAGACCAGGTTGCCGCTCACGGCCACAGTTGCGATATGCCCATCAAGCGTTGCGGCTTCGTGGGCATGCCGCCCGCGGTCCCTCTCTCGGAAAACGTCCTCCCCCGCGAGGAGGCGATAAAGCTATGGGATGAGCTGGATGCCATGGGCACGCATGTTGTCGAGGGGTTTTATGGATTCACCATGGGGGCCGAGGCCCCTCAGTTTGTCGGTGGCTGTCACTGCTGCGGTTGTTGCTGCGTCATGTTGAATTCGCAACGTCTGGGTACGCTGAAAGAAAGCGTCGAGCGCTCGAACTACCGCGCCGTGAAGGATTATGACAAATGCACCAACTGCGGCGAGTGCATCAGGCGCTGCCAGTTTTTTGCGCATAAATGGGAAAAAACTGCAGATGGCAGGAAGTCTGTTTATAACAGGGATTTATGCGTGGGCTGTGGCTCCTGCGGTTTGGGATGTCAATCGGGCGCGCTGCACCTGGAGCCGGTTTCGGAAGAGGAGTGGGTCCCTGTCTGTTCCAGCTTCCAGGAATGGGAAGAAACACGTCTTAAGAATATGGGAATGGGGCAGTAGGAAGAAATTCTGAAATCAAAAAAATCCTTAATTAACTGCTGATAAAACCAGATGACAAGCGAATTCACACTTCTTCTGCTAACTGCAATTTCGGTTGCGTTCATCCACACGCTTTCGGGGCCTGACCATTATCTGCCTTTCATCATGATATCAAAAGCCCGGAAATGGTCGCTGGCAAAAACATCTTGGTTTACAGTTTTATGCGGGCTGGGGCATGTTGGCAGCAGCATTATGCTGGGTTTTATCGGCATTGCTTTTAGTTTTACCCTAGTTAAACTTGAGCTGTTCGAAAGTGTAAGAGGTAGTCTGACGGCCTGGTTATTTACCGCTTTTGGCCTGGTTTACCTGGTGTGGGCAATTTACCGGGTACTCAAGGGGCAAGAAGCATACGCACATTCATTATCATAAAATCGAAAACATGCATGTTCACGAACACAATCACCATTCGGAACACATGCACATCCACGAAGAAAAAGCAAAAGCCGGCATCACTCCCTGGATTCTGTTTACCATCTTTGTTTTCGGCCCGTGCGAACCGCTGATCCCGATTGTCATGTTTCCGGCAGCAAAACACAATTGGCCCGAACTCGTCGCTGTAACAGGTGTTTTCAGCATTATCACAATTCTTACCATGCTTTCAGTTGTACTTATTGCCTCTTTCGGAATTAAGTTTTTTCCCATGAAAATGATGGAAAAATACAGTCATGTAATGGCTGGAAGTACTATTCTACTATGTGGGCTGGGAATGGTTTTTCTTGGCTTGTAAAACAGTTTCACTTATAAACCTAATGAAACAATCATAGAAACTAAATAGTAAATGAATATGAAACACTCAAAATACTCACTTATATTCTTTTTAATCCTGATTTGTCTGTAGCTCATTGAATTTAATGGCACAGGATGCACCGAAACCGGCAGCAGATGATGCTGCAGCGATTGCCAAAAAACTGGCAAATCCCATTGGGGCGCTTATCAGCGTGCCATTTCAGAATAATACGGATATAGGCATAGGAGATTATAATGGTTCGAAAAATACACTGAACTTTCAACCCATTGTTCCTTTCAGTCTCAGTGCAAAATATAGTCTGATTACACGGTATATTGTACCCGTAATCGCTCAATACGACATTACCGGCGAGGGCGACCCAGGAAGTCGGACTTTCGGATGCCCTGGTAAGCGGATGGCTCTCAAACGCCGTTGTAAAAAATGGTTTTGTATGGGGCGTGGGAGCCGCATTTTTAATTCCTACCGCCACCGATGATTTTTTAGGAACCAAAAAATTTGGCGTTGGCCCAACAATAATTGTCCTGCAACAAAAGAACGGCTGGACTTACGGTGCTTTGATGAATCAGATCTGGTCGGTGGCCGGCGATGCGGACAGAGCCGATGTAAACCAGATGTACCTGCAACCCTTTTTAACTTATAACTGGAAAAGCGGAGCAGGACTGACTGTAAATTCAGAAACAACATTGAACTGGGAAGCAAATACCACCAATGCATATATTAATATAATGGCGGGTGGCCTTACAAAATTGGGAAATCAGCTTGTTCAGCTTCAGGTAGGGCCGCGTATACAGGTTGCTGCCCCGGAAGGCAGCAAATCTCCTTTTGGTGTAAGGGCGGCAGTGATTTTTGTTTTTCCGAAAAAATAATTAATCCTGAACTTCCGAACTATGGATTCTCAGAGATTTTACTGCACGCTACCTGGGTAAAAAGGGAAGCCAGGCAAAAACTGTCAATTTACTGATGTGAGGAAAGCAAAGGAATTAATGAATAAGTTGCTACAAGTTTTTATGATTACATTAAAGAACAAAAAAAAGGAAAATTCAGCAGATGCATAAAAATTGTGGTAATCAGCGGCTTTTTTTGATTTCCTGTATTCTTTTAATCTGGAAGTTTTCTCCGGCATTCACCCAGGATCTTGAACCACGTGCATATACAAATATACCGCGGGGATTGAATTTTGTACTGACAGGTTACAGCTATTCCCAGGGGGGTGTGGTTTTTGACCCTACAATCCCCCTCAAGAATGCTGACATACATATTCACGGAACTGTATTTGCCTGGGCAAGATCAATTAAAGTGGGACCCATGTCGGGCAAGGTCGATGTGATACTTCCCTATGGCTGGCTTTCCGGATCTGCAGAATTCGATGGACAAACGGTCACAAGAGAAGTTTCAGGACTGGCAGATCCCAGGATAAGGATGAGTGTTAATTTTATCGGTGCGCCGTCGCTGCCTTTATCCGGATTCAAAGATTACAAACAGAACTTTGTAATGGGTGCCAGTCTGCAGGTATTCCTGCCTCTCGGTCAGTACGATCCACTCAGGCTGGTCAATCTGGGAACAAACAGGTATTCCATTAAGCCTGAACTGGGGGCTTCCAAGACTTTCGGACCAATGCAGTTTGAGCTCACCGGCGGAGTTCAGTTCTTTACTGTAAACTATGATTTTTACCACGGGAAAGACCAGATCGCAGGCTCCTATCGGTTCAGTGCAGGGACATATCAATTACAACTTCAAAAAGGGGATATGGGCAGCACTTGACGGAACATACTACTGGGGCGGACATACTACCGTGGATGGCGTGGAGGGGAAAGACCTGCAGAAGAATACACGGTTGGGATTGACAGTGGCAGTTCCCCTGGGGATTCACCAGTCAATAAAAATAAATCTCAGCACAGGGGTTTCTACGCGAACAGGAAGCGACTATGATGTAGCGGGGCTTATATGGCAATACAGGTGGGGAAAGGATCTTCGAAAAAAAGCAAAAACAGGGAATTAAACATAATGTGAGATGGAAACGAGAATCAGACTATATTTAAGGAAAAGTCACAATTTATAAATTGAATCCGACCATGAAAATAAACTGTTTCCGGATTTCTGAGGGACCAACGCTGAGACCTTGTGAATATAGCTTTGCAACCGAAGCTATAAATCAGAAAAAGGCAAGGGTCTGGATCGACCTCCTTGATGCAGATACCAGCGAAATTGAAGAGAAACTGGATGAGCTCAATGTCCATGGATTAATCAGGAATTTATGTCTTGATTCGCGGGATCATCCGGGTTACTATCCTTTCAAACCGCTGGCTCTGATGGTAATACCTGTTCAGATGGAGGTGCAGGCCTCAAATATTATGGAGTATCTGGCAATTATTTACTGCGAGGACTTTCTTGTTTCGATCCGAAGCAGTAAAATGGCCCGGTTTCGAAAGAGTATCTCTGCAGAGGATTCATTTGACCTGCTCCCGGATGACACCATTGCAGGAGTTATATCTGCCCTGATGATGGGCTTGTCACTCGACTGCCTGCGTAAAACTGCCAGGTTAAGTGACATAATACTGACTCTTGAAACACAAATGGAACGTGACCGTGATTCGGTAGATATAGAAGAAATATCCGGTAAACGATCTGATTTGCTGACACTTGAATCAATCGTACAGGGGCAGCTGCCAATTATTGAGACGGTCATTTCCTCAGACAGGCCTACAAAAAATCCGGAAAGCACACTCGAGTATCTCCGATGGGCAGCTGCTAATCTTAAATCAGCTGACAGGAAACTTGAATGGCTGGAACGCCGCATAGAAGTAATGCGTTCACTGATTGACATGCATGCCCAGGAAAGAACAAACCGGCGGCTCGGCAGGCTGACAGTTTTGTCGATGGTTTTTATGCCTGTCACTTTCCTTGCAGGAATATGGGGTATGAATTTCCAGTCGATGCCGTTGTTGTCTTCCGAGAATGGTTATATATATGCTCTCATAATAATGGTAATCATTTCGGGAGGCATGTATTTCTATTTTCACCGAAAGGGATGGTTTGACTAGATAGTTCATTTCGAAGGCCGAAACAAAATACTCATTAGTGAGTATTCCGCAATCCTTTGAAAGACAGTAAATTTATTAAATTTAGCAAATCATAATATTCCATTGAAACCAAAGAGGTTACAAAAAAAATGATACCCATAATATTAACCTGAATAATTTTTAATATAAAACTATGAAAGTAATTATCGTTGGTGGAGTAGCCGGTGGTGCATCATGTGCAGCACGGCTCCGCAGGCTGGATGAAAAAATTGAAATTCTGATGGTGGAACGCGGACCTTATGTTTCTTATGCAAACTGCGGATTGCCTTACCACGTTGGAGGCTCAATCGAAAAAGAAGCAAATCTGCTGGTTGCAACAGAACAAATGTTCCGTGGATTATTCAATGTCGATTGCAGTATAAATTGCGAGGTAATTGGCATCAATTCAAAAGCAAAAACGGTAGAATCTAAAGAACCATGTAACCGGTGAAGTAACCACTGAAAAGTATGATAAACTCGTTCTTTCACCAGGTTCAGCGCCTATTCGTCCACCACTTCCGGGAATTGATCTTCCGGGAATTTTCTCTGTTACGCACAGTGCCTGATGCAAGGCATATCCGTGAATGGCTCGATCGCGATATTGACCGTACCGGTAGCATCTCTTTCACCGGTGTCGATACCATTTCGAAACCAAAACATGCTGTGGTAATTGGTGGAGGATTCATTGGCCTTGAAATGGTTGAAAATCTGATTGAACGCGGACTTGAAGTAACACTTATTGAAAAACTAAACCAGGTAATGCCTCCTCTCGATACGGAAATGGCGCGTCTGGTAGAGCGCTACTTAATGAAACATGGTGTAAAAATTGAGCTTAGCGATGGTGTAGCCGGATTCAGGAAGTCAGGAAAAGGTGCTCTCGAAGTTCTTACAGAATCAGGTAAAGTACATCCTGCAGACATTGTAATCATGGCTATTGGCGTGAAACCGGAACTGTCGCTGGCAAAAATGGCCGGAATTGAGATTGGTAAACTTGGTGGTATGCGTGTTGATGATCAGATGCGTACATCCGATCCCGATATTTTTGCAGTTGGCGATGCTGTTGAAGTTAAAAATTTCGTTACCAGGCAATGGGCACTTATTCCACTGGCAGGACCAGCAAACAGACAAGGCCGTATTGTAGCCGATGTAATTGCAGGTCGTAATTCCAGGTTCCGCGGCACACAGGGAACTTCAATCTGCAAACTATTCGATGCTGCAATCGCCCAAACAGGTGTAAGCGAAAAACAATTGATTGCACTTGGAGATAATGATTACGAAAAAATCTATCTCTATCCCGAATTCACATGCCGGTTATTATCCCGGAGCAAAAACACTGCCCGTAAAACTCATATTCCGAAAATCGAACGGACTGGTTCTTGGAGCGCAGGTTATGGGCGAAGATGGTGTGCCAAAACGAATTGATTCATTTGCCATGGCCATTCAGATGGGATGTACCATTTACGATTTGGAAGAATCTGAACTTTGCTATGCACCACCTTTTGGAACAGGAAAAGACCCTGTGAACTTTGCCGGAATGATTGCAGCCAATATTCTAAGGGGCGATATGCCGGTTTGCCATTGGGACTATGTCGAAAATAATAAAAAAGATGTCCTTGTTGTTGATGTAAGAAATCCGCAGGAAGTTGAAGTAGAATCTGTTCCCGGAGCAATCAATATCCCCGTTGGCCAAATGCGTGCCCGTATGGCAGAACTCCCAAAAGACAAAGAAATTCTTGTCTTTTGCCGTTCGGCTCAACGCTCGTATTATGCCACCCGCATTTTGATGCAAAACGGATTCAAGGTAAGAAATATTTCAGGCAGTATGCTTGCACGCTCACACCGGGCTGAAAATTAATCGCATAATTATCATAACCTTTAAATAACCGAAATATGACTGAAATAGCACAGATGTTGTTTAAGCCGCTTGTGTTCGTCTTTCTGGCAGGCAACCTGATCGACATGGGCCTCCGGCTTGATATTAAAGCCGCCATTAGCGGGATGAAGAATGTTCGATTTATGACCTACACCCTGCTTTGGGGATTTATCCTGACTCCTGCAATGGCTTTTGCCATTGCCCATATTCTGCCCATGGAGGAGAGTTACAGGTACGGGCTGATCCTGGTTGGTTTAACCCCCTGCGCACCCTTTTTGGCCGTCATGGTCGACAGGGCAAAAGGAGATCTCGGCCTTACCGCTGCTTTCATGCTCGTGTCCATCACCTTGACCATCTTCCTTTTACCCATTGAATTACCTCTGTTCATTCCAGGTCTGACAGTAACTATCTGGGCCTTATTCAAGCCGTTGTTGATAACCATGTTTATCCCATTGGTCACAGGTATGATCATCCTTTATTTTTCAAAAACCATCGCAGCCAGGATACTGCCTGTCCTTAAAAAAGTCACAGGTGTAGCTACCCTTGTGCTGGCTATAGATCTGCTGATTTTATTCGGACCGGGTATGATAAGTTCTGCAGGCAGCTTTGGAATATTGTCGCTGGTGATCTTCTCCCTTCTTACAGCCACTTTGCCTTTCTGGCTGGCTTTCGGGCTGAAACGGGGAGAGAAAATAGTCCTGGTGATCGGAACGACCTCCAGAAATGTCGGAGCTGCTATTGCACCCTGTGTAGCCATCCCTGATATCGACCCGAAAATTTCGATTATGGTTGTGGCGTGTATGTTTATCATGATATTTGCTTCGCTGATGGTGGCAAAATACCATGGTCCAAAAGGTGCAAAGAAAGAACCTGACGGAGAACGGGTATTCATGTAATTTTTTTAATGGGAAATTTTTGAATACTCATGACTTTTTTATCGGACTGGCCATGGCCTCAGTTTAGAATGTACACAAATTAAAGATTTATGGAACAAATAAGCTTTACCAAACGCGCATCGAAAGTATTGAAATCATATCTGCCGATCCTTGACTGGGGCTCAAAATATACTGGCAAGACCTTTTCAAACGACATGATCGTTGCTTTGATAGTGACGATGATGCTCATCCCTCAGTCGCTGGCATATGCCATACTTGCAGGTCTGCCTGCCGAGGTCGGTCTTTATGCATCAATGGCTCCGCTTATTCTGTATGCCATCTTCGGCTCTTCACGGGCCCTTGCAGTCGGACCTGTTGCAGTAGCCAGCCTTATGACAGCCGCTGCTGCCGGGCAACTGGCCTCACAGGGAACACCTGAATACCTTGGAGCTGCAGTTGCTCTTGCAATGGTCTCGGGTTTGCTTCTTATGGCAATGGGATTTCTGAAACTCGGCTTTCTGGCAAATTTCCTCAGCCACCCGGTTATTGCCGGATTTATCACTGCATCAGGTATTCAGATTGCAGCAGGCCAGCTTGGACCGGTTCTTGGAATTCATGCAGAAGGAGAGAGCTTTCTTCGATATTGTGATTTCACTTTGGCACACAATCAGCGGATACTCATCTTGCAACTGCTGCAATAGGTATCGGTTCACTGATCTTTCTCTTCTGGGTCAGAAAAGGACTGAAACCCTTCTGCTTCGTGTTGAAGACTGCGGAGGAAAGTGGCCGATATCCTTGTAAAGATAGGTCCGGTAATTGCAATTATTGCAACAATTATTATTGTTGCCGCTTTAGGACTTGCCGATAAAGGTGTTAAAATTGTCGGAAAAGTTCCGGGAGGATTGCCAAAGGTTGCCATGCCGCCCCTTGATTTTGCACTTGTGGATGAAGATACTTGTCCCGGCACTTCTTATTTCAATTGTAGGTTATGTCGAATCTATTTCGGTTGCCCTTACACTTGCAGCCAAAAAGCGTCAGCGGGTCGATCCCGACCAGGAGCTTATTGCCCTTGGTGCTTCAAATATCGGATCTGCCATTTCGGGCGGATTCCCGGTAACAGGAGGATTTGCACGTTCAGTTGTCAATTTTGAAGCAGGAGCTGAAACACCTGCTGCCGGAGCTTTTACAGCTGTCGGCATTGCCCTGGCAACACTTTTCCTTACACCGCTGCTCTTCTTTCTTCCAAAGGCAACTCTTGCAGCAACAATAATTGTTGCAGTTATGTCGACTTGTTAATTTCAAAGGCCTGAAACAAACCTGGTCTTATCTCAAAAACCGATTTTGCAGCAATGCTTGCCACTATACTTGTAACACTGTGCCGAAAGGAGTTGAAGCTGGGACTTATTGCAGGGGTTGTCACTTGCAATAATCCTGCACCTCTACAGCACTTCAAGACCTCATGTGGCAATTGTCGGACAGATTCCCGGAACTGACACATTTCAGAAATGTCAATCGCCATGAAGTGGTAACTGATCCTGAGATACTCTCACTGAGGGTTGATGAAAGCCTTTATTTCCCGAATGCAAGATTCCTGGAAGACACTGATCAATGATTCAGTTGCGGCAAATCCTGATGTCAAGTATGTCATTCTTGAATGCCCGGCGGTGAATACAATTGACTTCTCAGGCACTCGAGAGCCTTGAGGCTATTAATCTGAGACTAAAGGATTCGGGCATTAAACTGCATCTTTCGGAGGTAAAAGGTCCGGTAATGGATCGTCTGAACAGATACACATCTGCCTACATAACCTCACCGGGAAAATATATCTGACTCAGTTTGATGCGGTTTCGGCTATCAGGGAAGAGATTGCAAAGCAGGTCTTTGAAGGTTAGACGTCCTAAGTGTTAGCATCACCAGCAAGTGAACACAAGGAATCAAATAAGATAGAAGATTTTGCTTTTAATCAGATTACAAAATTCTAAAATCAATCAAAATAATGGAAAAGACAAGATTAAAAGAAGCTAAAGAGAATAAAATTCCCTGGAAAAAATGGGGACCTTATCTAAGTGAACGTCAGTGGGGAACTGTCCGTGAGGATTACAGCGAAAATGGTGATGCCTGGAATTATTTTACGCATGATCATGCCCGTTCGCGGGCATACCGCTGGGGCGAAGATGGTATTGCAGGTATTTCGGATGATAAACAGCTGCTCTGTTTTGCCCTGGCCTTGTGGAACGGGAATGACCCGATCCTTAAAGAACGGCTGTTCGGCTTAAACAACAGTGAAGGGAACCATGGAGAGGATGTGAAAGAGTATTATTTCTATCTCGACTCCACTCCCACTCACTCTTATATGAAATACCTGTACAAGTACCCTCAGAAGGCCTATCCTTATGATGACATTGTTAGTACTAACCGGCATCGCAGCAGGTATGAACCTGAATATGAGCTACTGGATACAGGCATTTTTAATGACAATCGCTATTTTGATGTATTTGTGGAATATGCCAAGGAATCACCTGAAGATATTCTTATCCGCATAACAGTTTTTAACCGGGGACCTGAGACTGCCTCTTTACATGTTTTGCCAACACTCTGGTTCCGCAATACATGGCATGAACAATGCGGATGATGAGATCCCAGTACTGAAACAGGTCAGTCTCGATAAGAACATCAGGTGTTATTGAAGCCTCTCATAAGGATATGGGAAAATGGCTGTTCAGTGCCATGGGAGCAAAAGATCTTCTTTTTACAAACAATGAAACAAATACTGAACGTCTTGGGGTGTTCCAAACTATACCCCCTTATGTCAAGGACGGTATAAATAATTATATCGTTATGGGCCAGAAAGATGCTGTGAATCCTGATAAGACCGGAACAAAAGCCGCAGCTCATTATATTCTTGATATTAAAGGCGGAAAATCAGTCAACTCTTAATCTGCGTCTTACAAAAACGGCTCTAGCAGATAAAGAAACCAGCTAAGAAAGAGTCTGACAGCAGCATTTGGAACCGATTTTGAAAACATTTTCAAATCACGTCATTAAGGAAGCTGATGAGTTCTATGCTACAGTTATTCCTTCTTCACTGGGAGCCGATGAAGCCAATGTGATGCGCCAGGCACTGGCAGGTATGTTATGGTCAAAACAGTTTTTCAACTATGATGTCGGCAAATGGCTAAAGGAGCATGGTGTTAACCCTTCCAAATCGAGGCAGCGGAATATCCGCAATGATCGCTGGCACCACATGAACAACTCAGACATTATTTCCATGCCCGACAAATGGGAATATCCCTGGTATGCAGCATGGGACCTGGCCTTTCATGTTATTGCCCTTACACTGGTTGATGAGGACTTCGGAAAAGGACAACTGGAACTGATGCTGAGTGCAGAATATCAGCATCCAAACGGTCAGATACCGGCTTACGAATGGAATTTTGGTGATGTTAATCCACCGGTACATGCCTGGTCAACAATATTCAGCTTTTTCCTTGAAAAGGCAAATACCGGCAAAGGCGGATATGGAATGGCTTGAACGCTCTTTCCATAAACTGCTGCTTAATTTCAGCTGGTGGGTGAACAGGAAGGACCGGGCAGGCAATAATGCTTTTGAAGGTGGTTTCCTGGGCTTGGATAATATAGGAGTATTCGACCGGAGCTCCGCCCTGCCTACCGGAGGATATCTTGAACAGGCAGATGGTACAGCCTGGATGGCTCTTTTCTGCCAGAACATGATGGAGATCAGCGTACAGCTGGCATTGGTCAATCCTGCATATGTCGATATCTCAATGAAATTATTTGAACATTTTTTATGGATCTCATCGTCCATGATACGTGCAGATGAGGATGGAGGGATGTGGGATGAGAATGACGGTTTCTTTTATGATGTTCTTTGTCTGCCCGATGGAGGGAACCAGAGGCTCAAGGTGCGTTCCATGGTTGGACTGCTCCCATTATGTGCAGTCACAGTTTATAACAGGGAAATGGCAGAAAAATATCCGCAGGTTCAGCAGATGATATCAAAATTCCTGTCAGCAAAACCGGAGTTAACAGCCTTTATCCATAATCCTGGCAAACCGGGTCAGAATGGCAGGTTACTGGCCTCGGTGCTGAATGAGACAAATTTGCGAAGGGTTTTGACAGTGATGCTTGACGAGAAAGAATTTCTGAGTCCATATGGTATCAGGGCTCTTTCACGGATCCACGGGGAGACATCCTTACAAAATCCATGTCGGTGATAATGAATTTACTGTTTCTTATTTACCGGGCGATTCCGATAATGGGATGTTCGGGGGGAATTCCAACTGGCGCGGTCCGATATGGATGCCGGTCAATATGATCATCGTAAGGGCACTGTTTAATTATTACCAGTATTATGGAAATGATTTCCTGATCGAATGCCCTACAGGTTCCGGAAATATGATGAATCTTTACCAGGTTGCCGAAGAGATATCCAACCGGCTTTCATCCATTTTCCTGAAAGATAAATCAGGTCACAGGCCGGTGTATGGAAATATTCAGAAATTTCAGGAAGATCCGCACTGGAAGGATTACATCCTCTTCCATGAGTATTTCCATGGAGATACCGGGGCCGGTATCGGTGCAAGCCACCAGACCGGATGGACAGGGACAATTGCCAGGACGATGCACATGTTTGCGCAAATATCGATGGACGATGCCCTTAAATTCAGCAAGGCAAAGCTCTCAGGACAACCAGGGAGCCGGTTCAGGCGGAGAAAAGAGAACGAGTAGGAAGTCGGGAGTAAGTAGTAAGAGTATGAGTATTCAGTATTCGGTATTCAGTATTCGGATTGATTAATCAAACTGCGAACTCATGCAGCATTGCCGCAAACCTCAAACTGACTTCCGACTTCGGACTTCTGACTTCGGACTATAATATAACAAACAAATAAATAACCAATATGAAAGCAATTACAGTTGAACCAAAAAAGCCGGGAACGGCAAGATTCATGGATATGCCTGAACCGGATATGCGTGACGGATCGATACTTGTTGAAGCCATTGCCGTAGGGGTATGCGGTACCGATGTTGAAATTATGGAAGGAAAATACGGCTGGGCCCCTCCCGGGACAGTCACATCTTAATTCTGGGTCACGAATCACTGGGCCGTGTGATTGATCCGGGTACTTCGACCGGATTCAAAAAAGGCGATCTGGTTGTTGGTATTGTAAGACGTCCTGATCCTGTTCCCTGCCCAAACTGTGCAGTGGGTGAATGGGACATGTGCCGTAACGGACTTTACACCGAACGCGGTATCAAGGAGATACACGGGTATATGTCGGAGCGGTGGAGGATCGAGCCTGAATATGCTGTAAAAGTTGATCCTTCTCTTGGCATACTTGGTGTTCTCCTCGAGCCTACCACAGTGGTAACCAAAGCGATGGAGCAGATAGGAATGATTGGCCGGCGGTCATATTGGGAACCGAAAACCATTCTGGTTACAGGAGCAGGACCGATAGGACTGCTGGCTGCCCTGAGCCTGAAGATGTGGGGAATATCGGAAGTCCATGTCCTTGACAGGATGGAATCAGGATCCAAGCCTGATCTGGTACGTGAGCTTGGTGCCACATACCATTCAGGAAGAGTTGCTGATCTGGAATTCGAACCTGATGCTATAATTGAATGCACCGGTGTCGGCCAGGTAATCGCCGATTGTATTCATAAAATAGGGGCAAGCGGGATCTTATGTCTCACCGGTGTCGGGCAGGGAGGCGCCATTGGCGCCGGAGTATTAGCCGATGTGGCAGCCGCTGCAGTATTAAGGAACAATGTTATCGTTGGCAGTGTCAATGCCAATAAACGTCAATGGTACAGGGCCGGACTGACTCTGGCCAAAGCTGACCGCACCTGGCTGGCAAAACTTATCACCCGTCGGGAAAAACCTGAGAATTTCATGAAAGCTCTCGAGAGAAATCCTGATGATATTAAGGTTGTAATTCAGTTCTCGGAGGTATAAAGCAAAGACATGAACTCACCTGGCATTTCCCGATGCTTCGGGACCTAGCTCTGTTTTGCAAAGTAGGGGATGACCTTATTGAAGCATATAGTTTACAAAAAATTAAGAGAAAGGAGACTTTAATGAATTCAGTAATGGCACCAAACGTGTCCGGTGTGGGCACCCCTGGCCGGCGAACGGTTTACAGTATGTGCGGCATGTGCGCTGTGCGCTGCCCTATCGAAGTGACGGTTGAAGACGGACGGATAGTCTGGCTGCAGGGAAATCATCACGATAAAGCCATCGGAGCAAGTTTATGCGCCAAGGGATCTGCCGGACTGGCATTTGAGTTTGACGATGAGCGTCCTCAGACACCGCTGATCCGTACAGGCCCGCGCGGTGGTGGCAAGTGGAGACGTACATCCTGGGATGAAGCCCTTGATTATATCGCCGACAAGCTGCATGATACCATAGATACCTTTGGAGGAAAAGGCATCATGCTATCCGATCGTGGTGGCTTATTCACTGACCTTACCCGTACCTTTCTGAATGCTTTGGGCTCGCCCAATTATTTCAACCATGATGCAGGCTGTGCCGGCAATGTTCACAATGCTGCACTTTCCATTTATGGTATCGGCCCCGGCGGGATCAACTATGACTTCAAGAACACAAAGCATCTGGTCCTCTATGGCCGGAACATTGTTGAATCGCTTAATGGTAAAGGAGTCTAAGGCTTTCATGGCAGCACTGGCAAGAGGTATGAGTTGTACATATATCGATCCGCGGGCCAGCATTACCGCCTGTAAGGCAACCCGGTTCTGGCAGGTACGTCCAAACAGCGACTATGCACTTAACCTCGCTATCATCCACGAGGTACTGAAACAGGAAGCATACGACAAAAAGTTTGTCGACCGCTTCGTTTCAGGCATGGACTATCTGAAAGAGATGGTCAGGGATACTACTCCGGAATGGCAGGAGAGCCACACAGGACTACCTGCAGAACAGATTCGTGAGTTCGTAAAAGAGATAGCCGCCGATGCTCCCCAGGTGATATTCCATCCCGGCTGGATGACGGCACGTCACAAACAATCGTTCCATGTCAGCCGTACGGCGCTGATACTGAATGCCCTTATGGGAAATATCGAGATTCCGGGCGGAATTATACTTGGCAAGTCGCCTGAACAGTACGGCCGCAAAAGCCTGAATCAGCTTTCCTCACGTGCACCGAAGCCAACAGATCCGCGTGTGGATGGTGCAGGTACCACACGGCCACAATGGGATCCAAAGATCGGTATGTTGCACCAGGGTTTTGCAGCTATGGAAACAGCACAACCATACGGGATCGGCGCATATTTTGCATATCGTCATGATCCTCTTACAGGAATGCCTGATCCGGAGGCGACAAAACGTGCACTTGACAAGCTTAAACTGCTTGTGTCAATTGATGTACGTTATTCTGAGACTGGCTGGTTTTCCGATGTCATCCTTCCCGAGTCGACCTACCTTGAGCGTGCCAATATCCTTGCCCAGATGAATGGTCCGGTGCCTGTTTTCGCCATGCGCGACCAGGCTATAGCCCCTCGTTTCGACAGCCGTCCGGCCTGGTGGATATTCCGCGAGATCCTTCACCGTATGGGCATCAAGGATGTTCTGGACTTTGAAACGATCGAGGAGTTATGGAACTATCAGCTTGATGGCACAGGGGTGACTGTTGCTGAGATGCGTGAGGAGGGATTTGTCACTCTGTCCGACTCACCGAAGCTGATACCCCGTGAAGAGCTTAAGTTTCCAACCCCGTCGGGAAAGATTGAGATTGAAAGCGGGATCCTTAAGCAGGCAGGGTTACCCAGTCTTCCGCCATACATTCCAAAAGAAGCACCCGGGGGTGACCGTTTCTACATGCTGTTCGGACGAACAGCTACTCTGGCACATGGTCAGTCTCTTAATAATCCGATACTTAATGAAATCTCTCCGAAACAGGTGCTTTGGATTCACCCTGACCGTGCCAAACCACTGGGCATTTCTGACGGTGATGAGGTAGAGATCACCGGAGGAGGCAGTTATACCGGCCGGATGAAGGCTATGGTGACTCCATGGATCCATCCCGAGGCTGCATTCATGCTCCATGGCTTCGGCGCAACTGTGCCATTGGCCAGACGAGCAAACGGTTTGGGTGTAGCCGACCAGCGGCTTCAGCATGGTAAGCTCTATGAATTTGACCCTGCCGGTGGCGGTTGTGCCATGACAGAAACTATTGTACAGATCAAACCAGTTGCATCGAAAGGAGGTATAAAATGAGCAAGTACACTCTAAGCCACGACGATGCCAGTTGCATCGGCTGCAAAGCCTGCGAAGTACACTGCAAAACAAACAAGAATCTCGGAGCAGGACCTGCTCCATGTAAAATAATTACGATCGGTCCGATAAATATAGAAGGACGACCGCGCACACGTTTCGTCTATATGCCCTGTTTTCATTGCGAAGATGCCTGGTGCATCAAAGCCTGTCCGACCGGGGCGATGCAGCGGCGGGAGAAAGATGGTATCGTCTTTGTCCAGTCAAGTCTCTGCGTCGGCTGTAAAAGCTGTGTTGCAGCCTGTCCATGGGGTACCCCTCAGTGGGATCCGGCCACACACAAGGTTGTTAAATGCGACTACTGTAAAGATCGTCTTGATGACGGATTACAGCCTGCCTGTGTAACAAAATGCGTAACCGGTTGCCTCTCATTCGAAATTACCACTGAAGTGGCAGATCCGAGGCGCGAGCGGTATGCCCGCATGATCGTTGCAGAGCCTCCGGAGAGCGGAAGGAGGGAATCATGAACGATCTCCTGCATCTGCCGTCATGGCTTGATCAGGAAGCTGCCACGCTGGCAGGTGCCATACCACCTGCTGATACTTTTGCAGACTCTCTTCCTGCCTTCACCAGGGCTATTTCACTGACACCCTTGCAAAGGCTGCAGCTGATACAGGAAGCGGGAATTACCGAGTGCGGCTATTCCGGAGAACCTGTCCATCTTGCATGGCGCCGGTTTCTGCGCGGACATGGCAACTCTGTGCTGGTTATTGATGCAACAATACAGGATCAGCACAGCCTGGGCACTGCTGCCATTCTTGATAAAGCTCCCTGGCTGCTGGCCGAGGGTGTGCTGATCGCTATCGGCCTGCGCAACAGCCAGAAGATCGAGTTGCTTCTGCCGTCAGTACTGAACGGACATGAAGCGCCGTTTTTAAATGCAGTGGACGCCATTCGCTCGCTGGCCGATATCTCCACTCCCGGACGTCAGATTGAAGTGGTGCGCAACAGCAAGCCAGGTTTCTGGTGCGAGGGTCATTCCCCGGACCGGGAGCGACTGGTCCATACTCCTGAGACCTGGTGCCGTATCGCACTCCTGTTCGCCGGCACACCAGACCTTAATGGCTCCCTGCTTACTTTACGTCAGGGATTCAGTGAACGTGGCCTGGCCGAACTTGCAAGGTCAGCAAATCTTCGCAACCAGATTGAAGAATGGCGGGGCGGGCCGGAGATTAACGGTAAGGATCCTGTTCTTGTATTCGACGACGGCATGGGTGGTTTCCTCCCGTTAACCAGGGCAGATGTGTTATGCGATCCGCTCTCACTGCTCTCCTCCGGAATTGTACCTTCACCCTCAAGCCTGATGGTGATAGCCGATGGAACATGTATCGTTAAGCAAACAAGGAGAGCAATGTATCGTCATTGGCTGCTTGCAGAGGGCAAAGAAACACATGTCCGTGCATTACTGGCACGGGCTGCACGCCTTGTAACCGAGATCACCCTCGGCATCGGCAGTATGAGTCATCTGGCAGCTCTTGAAGAAGTGTCAGCAGAACTTACAACCCAGGGACTTGCAGCTTCATGGCCGCTGGGCAGTTCACTCCGCTACTTCCGGCAGCAATGGGAAAGTCATGCCCGCAATGAAACCTGCCCTGAAAATCTATGCCTTGTCCGGAATGCCGCACCCTGTCATGGCACATGCCCTGCCAACATAGACATACCCTCTTTTATGGCCCTGCTTGGCAAGGGCGATCATCATTCCACAATAGAGGTTATACAGACAGGATAATCCCTTTCCTCTGACCTGCGGACTGGTATGTCCGGCTCCATGTGAATCGGCATGTGTCCGCAGGGCAGGTAATGGTGCTGTTTTTATAAGGCCGATGAAAGCAAGGGCAGCAGAACTCTGCCTTGCTGAGGGAGGTTACCCGAAACCGGCCATTGCTCCCGATACAGGGAAAAAGATAGGGATCATCGGAGCCGGTCCTGCAGGGATCACAGCTGCTTATTATCTGCGAATCCTTGGACATGAAACAGATGTTTTTGAAGCTCAGGAATTTGCAGGAGGAATGCTTCGTTATGGTATTCCAGCCTACCGCAACCCTCCCGAACTGCTTGAGAAGGAGCTTGACCAGATCCGGGCAGTTGGTGTGAGGATACACACCAGCTCTCCGGTTGCAAACCTCGAGGCATTCCGTAAGGATTACGACGCTGTCTTTCTGGGTCTCGGGACACAACGCACACGTCTTCTCACAATTGAAGGTGTCGAACTGCCATTTGTTATGGGAGGTATTGACTTCCTGCGTGCTGTGCGAAGCGGTGAACAGGTTCGCGTCGGGCCACGTGTTGTGGTTGTAGGCGGTGGAAATGTATCCATCGACGTTGCTCTGACAGCACTGAGACAGGGTGCCCGGCACGTCGACCTTACTTCACTTGAAAAACGCCGTGATATGCCAGCCAGCCCGCACGAGATAGAGCTTGCTGTTGCCGAGGGTGTTCAGATACATGCAGGCTGGGGACCTGTACGCATCGAGGAGGATGGCAGATTCATTTTACAGTACTGCGAACGGGTAAAGGATGCGACCGGCAAATTCGATCCGATATTCGACACTAACCGTCTTCTGACTCTTGAAGCTGATCAGGTGATCCTCGCCGTCGGCCAGGGCACTGACCTGGCAGTTCTCGAGGGCAGTGCTGTGGAGAACAATCGCGGGTTCATAGTCGCTGATCCAAAGACAAAGATGACAAATGTGCCCGGTGTTTTCGCCGGTGGTGACGGACAGCATGGGCCACGGACAGCTGTGGAAGCTATCCGGTCCGGAAAGATTGCAGCAGCCTCCATTGATGCATGGCTTCGCGGAGCAACTATGGACAACGAAACAGGTAAGCCGGTAAAACGGGCCGATGTAACTCCCCTGACTGTAAATGCTGATGACAGAAGTCATTTGCGCCGTGCCATGATGCCTGAGAGAACTGTTGAGGAAACCGTTGGGGAAGGCAACTATGTCAGGATTGAAGAAGGACTGACCGATTCAATGGCAAAAAATGAAGCCCGGCGCTGCCTGCGTTGCGACATCTGCATTGGTTGCGGCCTTTGCATGGCTGCCTGCAGCGAAATGGGAGTTGAGGCATTCAGAATGGCCGACACAAATGCCGGCCGGCTTGCCCATTTAGATTTCAAACGACCTGCTGAGCTATGCATTGGTTGTGGCGCCTGTACACAGGTCTGCCCGACAGGTGCGATACACTTCGATGATCAGGATGGGATGCGTCGAACGGTCATCACAGGAACAGTAGTGTGCGAACAGCCGCTGCTGACATGCAGCGATTGTGGTGAACCAACACAGACACCTGCGCACAGGGAGTTCGTCAGACATCGTCTTCCGGATCATATGGCTGCCCCTATGGATCGTGAACTGTGCCCTTCATGCGCACGACTCAGGGCCGATCGTCCGATAGCTCTTGCAATACAAATGATCTGACTGACTTCGATTCTTGATTAACCACCATAGTAAATTTAAAATTTTAAAGTCATGACATGACGTGACATGATGTGAATAATGCAAGGTATCTGAAATACCGCTCAAAATTTTTTATTTCTGAATTCTTTGGTACAGCTCTTTTATTGATGTGTAGGTCTGTCGGTTGTCATTTTTATGTTTGGATCCGGCAGCCCGATGGCACAGCTTATTCCGGCTGTGAAGGTACGACAGGTAATCACCGGTTTCCTGTTTGGATCAATAGGTGCATCAATTGCATTATCCCCCATCGGAAAAGTAAGCGGAGCACATATCAATCCGGCTGTTACAATGGTATTCTGGTTGTTTCGCAAGATTGAAGGACGTCTTGCCATTACATATATACTGGCACAATTGACCGGTGCAATTATTGGCTGCCTGCCCTTTATTCTGGGGTCAAGATGGGCCGGAGCATTAATTTTGGCGGAACGTCTCCCGGGCGAAGGTTACTCCACGCAGACTGCTTTGCTGGGCGAAGTTATCACCACCTTTACCATGGTCTCACTTCTTGTTATATTCATCGGATTCAGGCGAATCCGTCAGTTTACCCCTTATATGTTTCCTGTCCTCTATGCCATCATGGTCCCCCTGGAGGCAGATATCTCAGGCATCAGCACCAATCCTGCACGCAGTCTTGGTCCGGCAGTTATATCCGGTCAATGGGCAGGCTGGTGGATCTATTGGATTGGTCCGCTGGCAGGAGCCTTACTGGCAAGTCTTGCATGCAGTCTGCTTGCAAAACGGATCACAATTGCCAAACTGTATCATTTCGATAGTGAAAGTGAGGGTGATGCGTTGTTAAGAAACGTGAAATCAAGCGGATGATGATTTGTGACATTAAAAGTCACTATAGTTTGGCTTGATAAAAACATTTATTTATCTTCGCAATCCTGTTCTTTTGATATGACGCCCGGATGGCGGAATAGGTAGACGCGCTGGTCTCAAAAACCAGTGGGATTTTTCCCTTGCCGGTTCGATTCCGGCTCCGGGTACAGAAAAAGCCTCTCAAAAGTTTTTTGAGAGGCTTTCTGTTTTAATGTTGTGGCTTATATTACTTAACCCGGTTATTTCTTATTTTCCAGTACGTTTTTTCCCATGACGGCTACAATCTGCGTCCTGTCATAGTAGGTGTAATAGCGATCGATCAGTTTATCCTTGTTGAAATGGACGGAAAAATTCATCCGAACTTTCACCGGAGTTCCGTTAATATTCAAGGTATTTGAAAAATACGAAATAACACTCACACCGGTTAATCCGGTAGAGGGATTTTTCTCAAAGGAATTCAACGGAATAAAAACAGCTTTATCCATTGTCATTGACTTGACCCCGGACGTTTTTACCCAGTTGCTCCACCATCCCTGTACGGCTGCTTTACCGGTTAATTTTGTCCGGGTTCTTTCATCTCCGTCCGGAAAATTGTATTCAACATCATCTGACAGCATGGATGCCCATTTATCGATCTCCAAATTTGTCAGGTATGTGAGCGCTTTTGAAGCCAATTCGGCATACTCGGGAGGTGCAATCTCTAATTTTTTACTTGCAGACGGATTTTCTTTTTGAGTCTGCGCAAAACTTCCTGTAAATGCAAAAAGGAGAAGGCAAATTGTAATTACAGGACAGTCCGGGATTATAAATTTTTTAATTTCATTTTTGAATGGATTTAGATTTTTCTTACTCATCTGGCTTTTCAGAAAACGCCCTGTTTTTATTCAGTGGTTTCTTGACTCCACAAATGAATTTTGCAATTCATCCGCAGTACAACATCCAAATTATGAATTTGTTCCAATCACAATTTCCGTCATGTCAGCTTATCTATACTTCATGATGTTCCATCGTGTCCTTATTGCAGGACTCCCAGAAAACTCTGAAGGCATCTTCAGATTTGTTTATTTGAACTTTATGCGCAAGTTCTCTTACACCAATGCTTTCATTATGCAGGTTAGCATAAAAAATACTGACTGGTAAGTATTGTCCCGGGGTGCAAGGAAAAGTATTTTTATACTGCCGAAAATGTAGGATGGACACGCAAATTCAATTCATTCAATGAAGGTTATTATTGTTGGAGGAACGGCAGGAGGTGCCTCTTGTGCAGCAAGACTTCGGAGGCTTGATGAAGATTGCGAAATACTGCTATTGGAGCGTGGGCCATTCGTTTCATATGACAACTGCGGTCTTCCTTATCATGTTAGCGGTATATATGAAAAGGAATACTCCCTTTTCCTAAAAGCAGAACTGACCTTCAAGGCGATTTATCGGATCGATTGCAGGACAAATTGCGAGGTGATCGGAATTTCTGCAAAAAATAAAACAGTTCAAATTCAAAATCTTAAAACAGATGCAATATCTGTAGAGACATATGACAAGCTGGTATTGTCACCCGGAGCTGAACCTGGCCTACATCCTTTTCCAGGGATGGATCTCCCGGGAATTTTTTCGTTAAGAACCGTTCCTGATGACGCCAATATTCGTAAGTGGCTTAACCTGGTCCTGATGGAAAATGCTAGACTGAATTCATTTACAGGATTCCAAACGGGAATGAAACATGAACGTGCTGTTGTTGTTGGAGGAGGATTCATAGGGATGAAGATGGTTGAGAATTTTGTTCAGCTTGGATTTGAGGTGACCCTGATTGAAAAATCCAGCCAGCTAATGCCAACTTTCGATCCTGAAATGGCCCGGCTTTTGGAAAAATACATGGTTAAACATGGTGTAAGACTTGTACTCGATGACGGGGTTGGCGGATTTGAAAAATCCACAAATGGGTCCCTGGAGGTTATCACCAGTTCGTGCAAAAAACATCCGGCAGACATTGTGATCCTGGCTATCGGGGTAAAACCCGAAACCCGCCTGGCAAAAATGGCCGGAATTGAGATCGGCATGCACGGGGGTATGCGGGTAGATGAGCATTTGCGTACTTCAAACCCTGATATTTTTGCCGTTGGGGACGGCATTGAAGTCAAGGATTTCGTCACCGGGCAATGGATGCTTCTCCCGCCGGACGGACATGCAAACAGACAAGGACGTATTGCAGCGGATGTGATTGCAGGCTGCAATTCGGTTTACCGGGGTATACAGGGAATAGCAATATTCAAAATATTTGAGGTAACAGTTGCAAAGACAGGGATCAGTGAAAAGGTCCTGTCCCAAGCGGGCAGTAATGATTTCGAAGAGATTTACATCTATCAAGGCTCAAATACAGGTTATAATCCGGGAGTGAGGATGTTATCTGTTAAGGTTATTTACCGGAAGTCCGACAGACATTTGCTTGGAGCCCAGATTTTAGGGGAGGAGGGAGTGAGCCGGGCTAATAGACGCATTGGCATTGAAAATACAAATGGGATGTACCCTGGATGATCTGGAAGGAGATGAGCTTTCCTGGTTGCCTCCCTATTCAAGCGTTCTTTTGCAGCCAGTTTAGAGATCATTTAAAGTGGTGATTGCAGAAAAGTGATTGCTGCATGAAATTTCAATAAAGAAGAAAAGCATGGAAGAAGATTACCAGTATGTCTCAAGCACAGATTCCATGGGTCGGCCATTGGACGGTGGCAAAAGTTACCGGTTGAATCTGCTTCCCGATATTTTTCTAGGCAGTTTCTGGTCAGTAATTGTGTACGACAATCTGACTAAATTGATTATCCAGAATGACCAGTTATGGCCATCTGTGCATAGGAACAGCAGGAATCTTAATGTTAATCCGGACGGTTCGGTGGATATACTGTTTGGTCCCCACGCTTCGCAGGGAAAAACAGTTAACTGGCTGCAGACTATTCCTGGTAAAGAATGGCATATCGTGCTGCGTATCTATAATGCGCCGGAGTCCTTTTTTAATCAGGGATGGAGTCCGGGTGAAATTGAAGAAGTAGTAACCTGAAACTTACATCTGATAAGAACGGACATTCGGTTTGTAATTGGCAACTTCGATGGTTTCTGGTGCGAAGGCCGGGGACAAGAAAATTGTAATTATAATTAAGTATTTTAACAAGCTACAAATAATACCAGAAAGATGAACTTGAAATCCCGATTTATACTCATTTCCGCATCATGCATGCTTTTGTGGTTCTGTAATTCCATGAACCAGGTTTCAGCACAGGTCCCCGATTCTGTGAAAAAATGGCATGTATTGACAGATATTTACCTGATGGCTCCTTATATGAATGGGGAAACAGGTGTGAACGACAAAATTATGGCGCCTGTTGACGCCAGCCCGGGTGACATATTCAACAAACTTAAGATGGCTGCCATGTTTTATGTTGAAGTTCACAATGAAAAGTGGGCTTTCGCATCCGATTTTGTATATATGAGTCTGAACCAGGAGGTTACACCTAGCAAAGTATTAAATTCCGGTTCGGTTTCAGCAAAAGAAATAATCTGGGAACCTGCCGGGTTTTACCGGATTTTTTCTTTTCTTGAAATCGGTGCAGGCGGACGGTTGAATAATATTCAGACTGAAACAGATGTACGTCGTAATGTTTTTCCGGCAGGTACTGAAGAGCTTACCGGAAATCATTCCAAGACCTGGTTTGATCCCATATTGATTACAAGGCTTACAGCTGATATACATGAAAAATGGCTGTTCCAGTTTCGGGGAGACCTCGGCGGATTTGGTGTCGGATCGGATTTTACCTGGCAATTGCAGGCGTATGCCGGTTACCGGTTTTCCAGGCTGTTTCAGTTAACTGCCGGCTACCGGATACTTTCGGTTGATTACGACAAAGGCGCTGACAAAGAACGGTTTATATATAATATGGATACATTTGGCCCGGTCATCCGGCTGGGATTTAATTTTTGATACGCATAAGAGATCAAATAAATTACGTTCTTTGATTTAATTTGTACTTTTAGATCACGAAATACGGTCCGCATAAAGCGCGAGGTCATTTAAAATAATATCTGGAATATCATGAAAAACATTTTTCTACTATTTTTAGTACTGGCAATGAGCTTGTTTAGCTTTCCGGTCTTTTTCACAAACAGAAAATCAGGCATCGAAGGATACGACATTATTGGGCTTGCCGGGAGATAACCTGGATCTTTATGCTGTACTGGATCTTTTTCAGAAGTCAAAGACCATTGAAGACTTTGAGAAATCCTTAAATGGAGAAAAAACAGGAATCAATAATCTGGATTTAAATCTTGATAATAAAGTTGATTTCATCAAGGTTGTGACAAAGCAGGAAGGGGAGGATTTTACATTTATACTCCAGGTTGATGTCACTGAAAAAGAAATACAGGATGTTGCCGTTATTCTGGTTTCCAGGGATAAGAATAAAAAAGTTACCCTGCAGATTGTTGGCGATAAGGATTTGTATGGTAAAGATTACGTCATTGAGCCGAAAGCCCCGGCTCCGGCAGCCACTCCCAATCCGGGATATACCGGTGCCGAACCGGCAACAGCCACTTCACCGGCTGCAGCACCGGCAACGGCCACTGCCGCAGCTCCGGCGACAACCACTGCAGCTCCGGCAACAACCACCGTTGTGGTAGTCGAACAGGCACCTATTGTTCAATATGTGTATTCACCTGTTTATGTACCCTATTATCCTCCCTATCATTACGCTGTTTATCCTCCTTATTTCGCAGCATTTACGGTAGTGGCAGTCAGCGTTTACCATCATAATAATTATTATCACCACGGGGGTTATTATGGTGGACATGGTAATACAACCGTAGTGGTTCACAATACAAATAATTATAATAATTACAATAATTCCAGGAATAGTTCCAATACAGTGAACCATAACAATGCGAATGGTAATTACAATACAAACAGGGCAACAACAAACCAGTCCAAAGGAACCTCTTCATCCACACGCCCTGCGACACAGCCATCAACCAATCAGTCAAGGGGATCATCCGCATCTCCCTCTACCAATCAGTCAAAAGGAACTTCTGCCTCGCCGTCAACCAGCCAGTCCCGGGGATCATCCGCATCTCCCTCTACAAGTCAGTCCAAAGGAACTTCTGCCTCGCCTTCAACCAGCCAGTCAAGGGGATCATCTGCATCACCTTCTACCAGCCAGTCAAGAGGTTCTTCTGCCTCACCATCAACCTCAAACAGATCTTCGTCATCCGCATCCAGATCAGGTTCAATGGGATCATCTCGCGGTGGAGGCGGTAGAAGACGATAATCAGCCCTGTAATATTTAAAATACAATTTCACTAAATATAAAAGGCTGCCCGAAAAGGACAGCCTTTTATAACCTGGTTTTTCAAAATCAATAATTCGTAAATGGCAAATCGCGGATCAATTTTACATCAATCCCCGTTCCGAAAAATCATATATCACATCTGAGATATGCATTTTGCCAGTTTTCTCCAGGATATTTCTTCTATGAGTATTCACCGTATGCACACTCAGGAATATTTTTTCAGCAATCTGCTCACTGCTCAATCCCATCTCAATCAGTTTGATAATTTCAGTTTCACGATTTGATAGCGGATTGCCCATCATCAACAGTTCTTCGTCAGGAAACCTGAATTTGGAAATGTCTTTTCCCACATAGTGGTGATATCCGTATTTCCTCTTTTTAAACCAATCTATATTCGTATGAATTTTCAGAAGGAAAACTGACTTGTAGGGAGCAGTGGCATAAAACAGGTATAACTGAAAAAGCAAATTGGAATATCCCCCTTCCGAATTTCGTATTTTAAAATTGGTTGAGAATATAGTGAACCCCTGCTCGGCTGTGTACAGATCATGTGCCATTTTAAACAGTTTAGCCCTTCCAAGGGTATGCCTCTGCATATCATCCGGGTGGGTACCTTCAAAAAAATGATATGGAGTGAGTTCATCCGACTCAATACCAAGCATTTGCAGTGATCTTTTGCTCACGAAGTGAAATTTCATTTGGAGAATATCGCCAACATAGAAAAACTGTTTGTTGCGCTCAGTCAGATTCTCAAGTTCAAGCAGCAAAGGGTCATTGGGATCAATCCCTTCATATCCTTTTGAGGCAAATTTTTCAACAAATCTGAAAAAGCTTTTATAATCAGGTGAAGGAGATATCAGCATATCAAAAGAAGTAGGGTTCGCATTAACTCGTCCGCTAAATTAAAAAAATACTCATTAATGAGTATGATCAAAACAACTAAATACTCATTGGTGAGTATTGAATAACTTGTTGATATAGCGTACTTTTAATATGCTATAAATAAGTTCAACACTGCTATACACTATTCAACGTACTAAATATAAACACTAAAAACATATCATTATGGCAAAAGAAGCAATAAAAGTGACAACTTTCGAAAACACCAAATTAAATGTCGTTCCATTGAATTGGAAAGAGGTATACTATACCAATTGCCCGCTTATATCGGCAAGCAATGTGGATCAGGAACTTGGCTGGACAAGGGAAGAATACAAAAAACTTGGAGTACAATATGACTATTTTCGCTACAGGCGTGAGACAGACTGGTATCCTCATTACATCCACAACATGGACAACCTCATTCGCTTTGGCGGTTTGTTTCCACCCATTCACGTTCATGCCGACATACGCAGGACAAAGCTTCTGGGGGTAACCCATGCGCCAAAAGAAGGGGGCTGTATGATGGTTCGCTCCAGGGACGATATCTACAGGATGGTTGAGCTCAAAGGCAAAAAAATCGGGATTTCAAAAAGTATGAACCAGGTTAAAAACGACTGGTGGCGCATCCAGGAACATCAGGGTATTGAGCTGATGCTCCGGATGAACGGAATGACAATGAAAGATATTGAACTCGTTGAATTCCCTTATGCCGATGACTGGTATAACGATCCAAAGATGCTGGAACCCATGTATAACCCATCTGACCTGTGGTTACAACGCGATCACAAACACGACCTTGCATTCCGGCCGCTGGAGACCGCGCTGGAAAAAGGGATAATCGATGCCTGCTATACTCAAAGCAAACCTTTCCAGCATCTTCAGGAAGCTACCGGCAAATTCAAGGCTATTGAAGACTTGTCGTTGTATCCCGACTGGACACTGCAAGTGGCAAACATACCTGCTGCCATTACCTGTTCCGATGTGATGTACAATGAACACCGCGAACTGGCTGTTGCATTTATGAAAGGTATGATCAGGGTCGGACGCTGGAGCAACGAAAACAAACACGCGGCTGCAGGTATTCTCGACAGGCAAACATTCTATTTGGATGTAGAGGATACGTTTGAAGGGATCAAACCAATTGACCTGGTTCCCAACCTGTCGCTTCAAAACCTGGTATCGGTTGAAATTGGCAAGGATTTTATGCTGAAACATGGTTACATCAAGAACGACTTTGATGTACATGAATGGGCAGCTCCGGATATCCTTGAACAGGCATCCAGGGAATTGCTTGAAGCCGAATGGAAAAAGCGGACTGCCTCAAAACTTCCTGCAGCAGCCGGTTCACTTGCATCAGGTGGCCGAATTGGCTGACAGAAAGAAAACGAAGAATATTCGTAATTAAGCTGAGAACAAGCTAAACAAGAAGGACGGCAAATGACAATGAACTTGATTTGCCGTCCCTTTTTTAGCAATAGATTTTGTAAAAGAAGAACACCTCGTACAAATTGGATAGGATAATCAGAAAATAAGTCATTCCTTTGCCCATCCTGGGTAAAACCGGAGGCATTGTCCTTATTATTTTACCACTTTTAAGCAGATTCAAGAGTACATTCGTTTTTTGATTTTTTTAGTACATTTAATCGGGAAAAACAGATCATACCTGTTGAAACCCGAAATGGTTATATCGTTTTAAATTTTTTATTTTCATGGAAACTATCTATATTTTTAAGATAACCGGAATGTTCCTTTTCCTTTTCCTTATCGTTATAATACCCGTGTTGCTTGGTCAGCGTTATGGTTTATATCACAGAAGTCTTTCCTCGGATCTTGAGAATGCCCCGGTTGGTACGGTGGTAACGGCAGCCTTTGGAACCCTGGCCTTCTTTCTTGCTTTCATCTTTCAGATTACAGCAAGCCGGTATATTGACCGGAAAGAATTGCTTTTAACCGAGGTAACCAACATTCGCACAGCCTACCTTAGGGCGGGATTACTGCAGGAACCTATTCGTTCCGACACGAGGAAACTCCTGGTTGAATACGCGGATCTGCGTGTTGAAATAGGCAGGGATACAGCGAAGCTGACCCATACCATCGCACGTTCGCAGGAAATACTTGACACGTTGTGGAGTTATACAGAAACATTGGCTGAAATGGACCGTAGCTCGGAGGTGTATTCTTTATTTACCACCACGATAAATGATCTGGTGGATAACTTTAATCAACGGATAACAGTGACTCTTGAGTACCGGATTCCTTCCTTTATTCTGTTGATTTTGATTATTGTAGCATTCTTTTCCATGTTCTCCCAGGGATATCACTTCGGGATCTCAGGAAACGGAAGCTTAAAGATAAATCTTGTTCTTGCTTTTATTTTCGCATTGATGATGTTTCTGATCATTTCGCTGGACCGCCCTGAAATAGGGCTGGCAAAACTGAATCAAAAACCCGCGATCACCCTTCAGAAGCAATTACATATCATGCAATCCAGGGAAAACAATACTTCTCCGCTAAATCCGGAGAAGTAAGGTTGGGTTATAATTCATCATTTTCCTGAAGGGATGCCTTCGGCACATAATTCCACAAAGATCTTGAAATGGCTGAAAATCCATATGAGAAGAAAGATCAGTAAAACAAAGAGCCATTCAATTGAAAAAATCGTTGGTGATGCTGACAAAGGAGTTTCCTTTGGCTACTATCAAATACTTTGAAAACGGATTGCTTATTTTCAATCCCCTGAACAGGGATATCCTTCGGATTGTTAATGTGGATAACTCAATAGAATTTTAGAATCTGTGGAAGGCTTTAGTTCACCCCGCATGAGATGGGCCCTTCTGATAGCCCTTTTATCCGACGCCCTCGGTTTCGGTGTGGTTCTGTTTCCTCTGTTGCAATGGTTGCTGGATGCAATCACGGCAATAGCCTTGCTGATGGTTCTGGGATTCCGCTGGCCTTTGCTGATTGCCCTTGCCTTTGAAGTGATTCCGGCAATCGAATTATTTCCGGCCTGGACACTGGTAGTCCTGGCCATGATGGCTTCAGAAAAGAAAACCGGTAACTAGGATACAATAGCGTTTGCCCCGGGTAAAGAAAAAGCCTCTCAATAATTTCCTATTGAGAGGCTATATGATTTAAAGTTTTACCTGTGTCTTCTGTTATTTCTTATTTTTCAGCAAATCTTTCCCCATAATGGCTACTATCTGGGTCCTGTCATAGTAAGTGTAATAGCGATCGATTAACTTGTTCTTATTGAAATGGACAGTAAAATTCATTCGCAGTTTCAAAGGAGTTCCGTTAATATCCATGGTATTTGAGTAATAAGAAATAACAGACACACCGGTTAATCCGGTAGATGGATTTTTTTCAAGGCTGTTCACTGGAATAAAAACCGCTCTGTCCATTGTCATTGACTTGACTCCGGACGTTTTTACCCAATTGCTCCACCATCCCTGTACAGCTGCTTTACCGGTTAATTTTGTCCGTGTTCCTTCATCGCCATCCGGAAAATTATATTCAACATCATCTGCCAGCATGGATGCCCATTTATCGATATCCAATTTTGTCAGGTAAGTGAGCGCTTTTGATGCTAATTCTGCATACTCGGGAGATGCAATCTCTAAATTTCTGGTTGCAGACGGATTTTCTTTTTGAGTCTGCGCAAAGCTTCCGGAAAATACAAAAAGGAGGAGGCAAATTGAGACTACAGACAGGCTGGTTTTTAAATTTTTTAATTTCATTGTTGAATGGATTTAGATTTTTTCTTACTCATCAGGCTTTTCAGAAACGCCCTGTTTTTTTCAGTGGTTTCTTGGCTCCACCAATGAATTATATAATTCATTAGGGGCTACAACATTCAAAATATGAATTTGTTCCAGGTTATTTTCAATCACCTCAGCATGCCTGATTAAAACTACTTAACAAATGGGTATCTGGCTGTTTGTTCAAGTACCGCCATATACCTTACGAGCTCCTCGCAAATCTCATCACTCATTCCGCGGCAATCAATCATAAATCGTAAATCGTAAATCGTAAATCGTAAATCGTAAATTTTACCTTACTATCTTTGTACAAATTCTGAAAAGTGGAGAATGATCTGAAAACCCGGCAGCGGTTACCGCACTGGATGAAAATGAAGCGTGCCCATGGAGAAAGCTATTCCATGGTCAAAAACCTCGTGGTAAAGCAGAACCTGCATACGATCTGTACCAGCGGCAACTGCCCGAATATTGGCGAATGCTGGAGCCGGGGTACCGCTACCTTCATGATACTGGGAAATATTTGTACACGGCGCTGCAAATTCTGTTCTGTTCCCACCGGCATTCCTTTGCCTGTAGACTGGCTTGAACCGGCAAGACTTGCTGAATCGGTGAGGGTGATGGGAGTAAAACATTGTGTAATCACCTCGGTTGACCGGGATGACCTGGATGATCTGGGAACCAGCCTTTGGGCTGCGGCCATAAGGAAGGTAAAGGAAATCAATCCGGAAACCACCATGGAAGTTCTGATCCCGGATTTCCAGGGAAGGCGAGAACTTGTGCAGCTGATCATTGATGAAAGTCCCGAAGTAATTTCCCACAATGTGGAAACCGTGGAAAGGCTGAGCCGCCAAATCCGGAGCAAGGCCAGGTATCATATCAGCCTGGAAGTGCTGCGCTATATTTCCGGTTCCGGCATTACACCAAAATCGGGTATCATGCTTGGATTAGGTGAAACGGAAGACGAGATCTATCAAACCATGGACGATCTGCTGGCAGCCGGTGTACGGGTGATGACGATCGGCCAGTATCTGAGTCCGACAGCCGGTCATATGCCCGTTTATGAGTATATACGGCCCGAACAAGTTTGAACTTTACCATGATGTGGGGATCAAAAAGGGTTTTGCCATCGTGGAAAGCAGTCCGCTTGTCCGTTCTTCCTACAATGCAGAAAAACATATTCTGCGATAATCCATCCTTTTATTTTATCCCTTATGCCCTGCAAAAAGTTGTTTTTTCTCTTCCTGATATTGAATGGAATGATCATTTCCATCCAGGCGCAGCAATTGGCTGATTCTGCATCGTATAATGCCGGGATTATAATGATCCGGAATGCAAAAACAGCAAATGATTTTAAACAGGCTGCCACCTATTTTGAAGATCTTGTCGGCACATAATCCCGCCCATTGGCTGAGCCCGTATTATGCCGCCTTGTGTTACATCCAGGCTTCCCATAAGGTGGAAGAAGACAAGGAACGCGATGGCATGCTCGATAAGGCGCAACCCTTAATTGACAAAGCCGTTAAAAAAAATCCGAAGGAAGCGGAAATTATGGTCCTGCAGGCATTTTTGTACCAGTCCCGCATACAGGTAAACCCCCAGTTCAGGGGAATGACTTATTCCTCAAAGGCGGAGGCAAGCCTTAAAAAGGCAACTGAGGCGGATGATAAGAATCCCCGGGCATGGTCTCTTTTAGGCTATAATTTATATTTTACACCTGCTCTTTTTGGCGGAGGCCCCGAAAAGGCTTTGCCACTATTCGAAAAAGCACGTGACAAATTCCGCACTTTCAAACCGTTAATGCCATTTTACCCCGTGTGGGGAGAGCCGGAAAACCTGCATATGATTGCGGAATGCAAAAAGTCAGTGAAATAATTCCCCTAACCAGATAGGGAGAGTTAGCGGGATTGCATTTTTCTACCGACAGACTATCCCTGGCGGGATAGCAAAACTGCAAAACTGAAAACTGCAAAACTTTTCTAGACGGTTGAAACGGACTGATACCTGAAACAATCCACCACGTGGTCATTGACCATGCCGATGGATTGCATAAAGGCATAGCAGATTGTGGATCCGGTAAACCGAAATCCCCTTTTTTTCATGTCCTTGCTCATGGCATCGGAAACCGGCGACGTAGCCGGAATTTCTTTCCAGGACTTCCAATGATTACAGATTACTTTTCCATCAGAAAATTGCCAGATATAGGAAGAAAAGGTGTTCTGTTCCTGCATTTTCAGGATCAGCCGGGCATTTTCGATGACAGCCGGAATTTTAAGCCTGTTGCGCACAATGCCGGCATTTAGCATCAGTTCATCCGTTTTATTATCAGGAAATGCCGCTACTTCCCTGATATTGAAATGATGAAAGGCTTCCAGGAAGGCTTCTCTTTTTTTCAGGATTGTCAGCCAGCTCAGCCCGGCCTGGAAACAGTCGAGCGACAGCATTTCGAAAAGCCGGTTATCATCATAAAGGGGAGTTCCCCATTCCTGGTCGTGATAGGAAGCAAGCAACGGATGCGTTTCTGCCCAATGGCACCTGGATTTCCCGTCCTTCACCGCAATCTCCCTGTCCATACAGATTATATTATTCAGTAATTACTGCAGTTCCGCTGGCTGTCACCATCAGCATACTTCCGTTGGTACCCACGGTTTCATAATCAAGGTCTACACCTACCACTGCATTGGCACCCAGCCGCCTGGCGTTTTCTTCCATCTCGATAAGTGCATTATCCTTTGCCTCGCGCAGTACCTGCTCGTACGTACCGGAGCGGCCTCCCACGATGTCGCGGATACCGGCAAATATATCCTTGAACAGGTTGGCACCAATGATGGCTTCTCCGGTAACAATACCCAGGTAGGAAGTGATTTTTTTGTTTTCAAGGGTAGGAGTGGTGGATAAGATCAGGTTTTGCATGGAATTAGGAATTATGAATTATGAATTATGAATTATGAATGATGAATGGTATGAATTGTGAATTATGAATTATGAAGCAAGTTATTCAATTTTTCGCGATTGAGAATGGTGATTTGCCTTCTTTTTGTGCGGATCATCCCTTCCTCTTCCATTCTGGCCAGTGTTCTGGCAAGGGATGGCCGGGTGACGCCAAAAAAATCCGCCAGTTCCGTCTGTGATTGATCCAGTGTTAAGGTATGATCATCATTTGAGGAATGCATGAGAATGTAATTGGCTATTTTTTCACGGATTGTCTTAAAAGACAAAAAACGGATTTTGCCTGAAAGGAATTGTGCCCGGCTGGATATCGTATTGAGATAATTTTTCAGAATGACTTCGCTGTTTTGCAGTAAAAAAATCAGCACGTCACGGGGGATGATCATGACTGTGGCCTGCTCATTGGCGATGATGTCGACCGGAAAACGGTTTTCCCGTCCAAAGACAAATGCAGCAGCAAGCGGACGGGGAGCGATAATATCTTCGATTTTTAATTTTTTGCCTGAGAAATCCGACATTTCACCGCGTACAGATCCGCTGACAACAATGAATAAATCATGGCATACATCCTGGCTGTGTGCCACATAGGAGTCGCGTTCAAATTCTTTCAAACGGTAGGGTTTGTTTTCAAAAAGGATCTTCAGTTCTTTGACTCCCATTCCGTGGAATAGTTGCGTTTTACATAATTCTGTCAATAATTCTTCCATAATTATTCGCATTGTAACATATGATACACAAAACCGGACAAGGTTAGCCTATTTTTATATCAAAATTACGAAGCAAAAATTTAAAAAAGAGAATATGGTACGTGAGATGGTAAAAATAGATGAAGCGCTCTGCAATGGTTGCGGATTATGTGTTCCGGGCTGCCATGAGGGAGCTCTTCAGATCATTGACGGAAAAGCAAGGCTGATCAGCGACCTGATGTGTGATGGTCTGGGAGCCTGCATAGGCCATTGTCCCCAGGGAGCCATAACCATTGAAAAAAGGGAAGCCGGTGCGTATGATGAGGCCAGTGTGGTAGCCATGATGATACCCAAGGGTAAGAATACAATGATTGCGCATTTGAAACATCTGAAAGAGCACCAGGAAATGATCTATTTAAAGGAAGGGGTTACCTATCTGAGGGCTCATGAGGAAGAGCTTGGATTTTCCTTGCAGGAAGTGATCGATGCAGTTCATGGAAATATCAGGCCGGCTGCTATGGGCCATCATCACGAGCATGGCGGCGGATGTCCGGGCAGCAAGGCCATGACAATTGAAAGACCTGCAAAATCAGTGGCAGGAGTGGCTGTTGCAGAAGACTCCGTCAGTGCTTCATCCGAATTGCGTCAATGGCCGGTTCAGATGCATTTGATTAATCCGCAGGCTCCTTATTACCGGAATGCAGATGTGCTTATTGCTGCCGATTGTGTAGCTTATGCCATGGGTGATTTTCACCAGCATTACCTGAAGGGTAAAAGCCTTGCCATTGCCTGTCCGAAGCTCGATGCCAACACCGATGTATACCTGAACAAGATCACGGCCATGATCGATTATGCCAATATCAATACAATTACAGTGATGATCATGCAGGTTCCCTGCTGCGGAGGACTGCTGCAGATTGTAAACAAGGCGGTTTCAGCGGCACAGCGAAAAATTCCGGTGAAGTTGATGGTGGTGTCGCTGGAAGGAACTGTGATAAGGGAGGAATGGCAGTAGAAAAGCAAAAGTTATGAATGATGAACTATGAATTATGAATTGCACGGAGTGCATAAGGTATTGTAGCAAGAGAAGTCGTGCAGTCGTGCAGTCTGCAGTCAGCGGGTGATCTTCGATATTCAGCATTCGGTGTTCGATGTTCGATGTTATTTACATCAAATAACACCGAACAAGGAACACCGAATTTCGAAGACTTCTGACAGCCTAACAGCCTACAGAGCGGTTGTTCTTCCCGATCCGGTGGAGTGGGCATTAATCATGGGATTTCCCTTGTATTGTACACTGCCGCTGCCGGTTATGTTCGTTTCCAGCTGCCTTCAGCACGTTTACCCTGGCTGAGCCGGAGCCTGTTATCTGGACCGTGGCATTGGCCACCTGCATTTCATCTGCCTTAATACTGCCTGAGCCGGTAATGGTTGCATCCATTTCTGCCTGGTCATTTTCGCCCGACAGGTAAATATCTCCTGAACCGGTTATGGTGGCCGATAATTTAGGTGCCTGCAGGGAGCTTATTTTTACATTGCCGCTGCCGCTAAGTTCGATTTTCAATTCAGCTGTGCCTTGATCGGCGTCTGACTCTCCACGCTTCCTGAACCACTTAGTTCTATTTCGCTGATATCAGGCATTGTAATGTAAATTTTGATATGACCCAGGTTTTGCCAATGGCCTTCCCGGTTTCTCACAACGAGTGTATTTCCGTTTGTTTCCGTTTCGATATATTCCAGGGATCCCTTATCGGCTTCCACCTGAACCGACTGATGGTCGCCCTGGCTAAGATATACATCGGCGGACATGGTTAATTTAAGGGCATTGAATGCAGGCAGATTCCTGGTTTCTTTTACAGTTTGTCCAGTCAGTACATCTGTTGCACAGGATAACCATAAACTGCATCCAAGAAGCAGTGTAAGGAAGGACATAGTATTCATTTTCCGGGTTTTCATAAAATTTTGGTTTTATATTCAGCATAAGGACGAATAAAAAATATTGCTGCTGCATGGAAAATAGAAATACGGGTAAGTGCTTTCTGCCAAATCAAATAAATACTATCTTTGTAGCCCCTGATTCAACAACGCAACTGCCTAATTTTTTTTGCATTCCAGTAATGATAAAAGAGGAATCTGTAAAGCCATATGGCGATAAGCAAGTTCAGTTTGATCGCCGGTATCTTGAAATGGCACGAATCTGGTCTCAAAACTCATATTGCAAACGCAGGCAGGTTGGAGCACTGATCGTCAAGGAAAAAATGATTATCTCGGATGGATACAATGGTACCCCGGTAGGGTTTGAGAATATATGTGAGGATGAGGATTACAAAACGAAACCTTATGTACTTCATGCCGAGGCCAATGCAATTACCAAGGTAGCCAAGTCAAACAACAGCAGTGATGGATCAACCTTGTATATCACCACATCACCCTGCATGGAATGTGCAAAACTGATAATTCAAAGCGGAATACGGAGGGTGGTTTTTTGCGACAAGTATCATAAGCTGGATGGAATTGAATTGTTAAAAAAAGCTGGAATAGAAGTAGAATACATCGAAATTTAAATAATCAGAAATGGAAATTAAAAATAAGGGTCTTGCCGTTTACATTCCGATAATTATGGCCGTTGCGGTGATTCTGGGAATATTGGTAGGGCGTTATTACAACGGGTCAAATGCTGAAAATAAATTCATCATAATTCCCAAAGCCAATAAACTTGATAATGTTATCAACTACATTGAAAATGAATATGTAGATGAGGTATCCAAGAATGACCTGATAGAAAAGACTATTCCAAAAATACTGGAGGAACTTGACCCGCATTCACAGTATATTCCGGCTGCTGAACTGGAAAAGGTGAACGAGCCGCTCGAAGGAAATTTTAGCGGGATCGGCATTCAATTTAATATTTTAAATGATACCCTGGTAGTCATCCAGACCATACCCAACGGACCGTCACAAAAAGTTGGCATTCTGGCAGGTGACAGGATCATAAAAGTAGACGGTGAGCTTGTGGCTGGCAAAAAAATGCCAAGTGATTCCATTGTAGGTCGACTGAGGGGACCCAAGGGCTCTGAAGTGCATGTGGATGTTCTGCGTCGGAATGTTGACAAGCAGCTGGGATTTGATATTGTACGTGACAATATTCCGCTTTACAGTGTGGATGTAGCCTACATGATCAAAGACGGAATCGGTTTCATAAAATTAAACAAGTTTTCGGCCACCACCCAGGAAGAATTTATAGAAGCCGTATCCAAACTCAGGGATAAGGGAATGAAAAAACTCATTCTCGACTTACGTGAAAATGGCGGAGGATATATGAATGCAGCCATTTTTATAGCCGACCAGTTTCTGAACGGCAATGAGCTTATAGTATATACCAAAGGAAAGGCAAGGCAAAGAGTGGATTATAAGAGTACACCCGGAGGCCTTTGCACAGATCTCAAACTCACCATAATCATCGACGAAAATTCTGCTTCAGCCAGTGAAATTCTTGCAGGTGCCATACAGGATAATGACAGGGGTACAATTGTTGGACGCCGTTCGTTCGGAAAAGGACTTGTACAGGAACAAAAACCGCTGTCCGACGGCTCGGCCCTGCGCCTTACAATTGCCAGGTATTACACGCCCACCGGCCGCAGCATACAAAAGCCATACAGCAAGAATCTCAACGATTATTATGGTGACATCAATGCGAGATATATCCATGGTGAATTGCAGAATGCCGATAGCAATAAGTTTTCGGATTCCCTGAAATTCGTTACCCCGGGAGGCAAGATTGTTTACGGAGGGGGTGGTATTATGCCGGATATCTTTGTTCCCATTGACACGCTCGGCGTTTCCGACTATTATCTACGATGTGCGGAACCAGGGGCTGTTATACAGGTTTTCACTGAATTATGCCGATGATAACCGCAAGGTGCTGTCAACGCTTAAAACACCCGATGAGTTTGTGAAATATCTTGAAAATCAGAATGTTTTGCGGAAGTTTATTGCTTTTGCAGAAAAGCAGGGTGTAAAGGAAAAACCAAAAGACATCCGTGTATCCGGTAAAATATTGAAGATACAACTGGATGCCTATATTGCCAGAAATTTCCTGGACAATGACGGATTCTTTCCGATTATCCAGGAAATTGACAATACGTTAGAAAAGGCAATAGAAACGCTTCAGTAAAGCGTTAATTCCTTTTTCTCTTTGATGAACGGGTGTATAGGGATGATTCATGACGCCTGTATTCAGGAGCACGGGCTGATGAATCATTGCGCCTGTAATCAGAAGTGCGGGAAGATGAATCATTCCGCCGGTATTCAGGGGCTGCGGCTGACGGACTGGATGTTTCAATTGAAACCGGGTTGCCATCAAAAGAGGTACCCTCCAGATCTTTTACTACCTGGGTAGCCGATTCGCTGTCCACTTCAAAGAATGAAAAATTCCGCAGGATCTCAATTCTCCCAATGCCAATCCGTTTTCCGCGACTGTGACGGTTAACCCATGCAATGAGGGAACCAGCATTCAACTCATGCTTGTTGCCAATATTGATGTGCAGTCGTGTAAAAGCTGCAGGATCGGATTGCCTTGATCTTTCAAATCTTTCCGATCTGTCGGATCTGTCAGATCTTTCTGATCTGTCCGGTCTTTCCGACTTCTCGCTCCTGTAAGAGTTCAGGTCAGGGGCATCCTTATAGTATTCAAGAAAGCGGTTAAATTCTACCGATATGAAATGCTTGATCAGTTCCTCGCGGCTCAGCCATTCGAGCTTCTTGTAGATTACGGGAAGATATTTTTCAATTTCATTGTCAACCACGGTATTTTCTACCGTGTCAACCAGTTTAAACAGCTGCTTTTCGCAAATTTCCTTTCCTCCCGGAACCATTTTTCTTTCAAAAGTCTTCCTGGCCATTCGTTCCAGGTCCTTGATCCGGTTCAGTTCGCGTGTATGAATAATGGAGACGGATACTCCGCTGTTTCCGGCACGGCCGGTTCTGCCACTTCGATGAACATATATTTCAGGATCATCGGGAAGATTATAGTTGATAATGTGGGTCAGTTCCTGAACATCAAGTCCTCTTGCAGCAACATCAGTGGCAACAAGCAACTGCAGGTTTTTAATCCTGAATTTGTTCATTACATAGTCGCGCTGAACCTGGGATAAATCGCCATGCAATGCATCGGCATTATATCCATCCTGCATCAGTTTATCTGCCACTTCTTTGGTCTCAATCCGGGTGCGGCAGAAAACAATTCCGTAAATTGAGGGATTCATGTCCACTACGCGCTTTAGGGCCAGGTACCTGTCCTTTGCATGTACCATGTAATATTCATGCTTTACATTTTCTGCGCCTGCATTACGCTTTCCAAGAGAAACTTCCTCGGGGGAATTCATATATTTCCCTGCAATTTCTGCAATTCCCTTCGGCATGGTAGCCGAAAAAAGAAGGGTTTGCCTTTCTTTCGGCGTTTCAGCCAGGATGGCATCCAGGTCTTCAGAAAAACCCATATTGAGCATTTCATCTGCCTCATCGAGAACCACCCAGCGGATGCCGGACAGCTTCAGGATTTTGCGGCGGATAAGGTCCATAACCCTGCCAGGTGTTCCAATGATTACCTGGGGATTGTCCTTTACTGCACGGATCTGTGTGAGAATATTCGTACCGCCATAAACCGGTACAACCCGGAATCCGGGAATAAATTTTGAATATTTTACAAAATCAGCTGTTATTTGCATGCAGAGTTCCCTGGTGGGGCAGAGCACAAGCGTTTGTAACTGCTGTGATTTCATATCACTGAGCTGCAGCACGGGCAAGCCGAAAGCTGCTGTTTTCCCTGTACCTGTCTGTGCCAGGACCACGAGGTCATTGGCCGAATTCAGAATGATCGGGATCGTTTTTAACTGAACAGGTGTGGGGGTGGTAAAACCTAATTCTTCAACTGCACGTAACAATTCGGGAGCAAGTCCCATTTCAAGGAATGTATCCATTTTTTTCTCCATTTCCAGTGATCCGGATTAAAATCCGCCGGAAAGAAGATTTTGCTCTGGACCAAAATTTTAAATTGATAAATAAATATAATTAATTGAAAGTCAATAAAAATTTCAATTAACCGCGGCGAAGATAAGACTATTTTATATTATTCAACGTTATTTTTGTAATGATTATTAAATTCACTATATTAAGCAGTCATTCGATCAATATGCATAATACGCTGTTTAATAATCTGTTATACGTTATTTGGAAGCATTTAAAATGACTAAATTCAGTAAATATATTTTTATTTTAACAGCCTGTTTGATGCTATCCGTGCAGGTTTTTCCCCAGCAAAGCAAGTCAGCAGCAGCCACAAAGAAGAATGAGCAGATAAAGGAGGAAAACAAGAAGGCTTACGAAAAAGCGAGGAAGAAAACGATCAAGCACCGCAGGGAAATCCAGACAAAGGAAACACGCAAGCGGATGGATGAGGCAGATAAGCGTGCAGAGGCCTATAACAATCGGAATCATAGGAAGTGGTACCAGGATATATTTAAGAGGAAGAAACCGAGGCGGTGATCGGTATTCGGTAATCGGTGGTCGGTATTCGATGTCGTACGGTGATCGGTAATCGATATGGTAACCGGTAAGGAGAAAATATTGTAGAGACAAGGCATTGCCTTGTCTCCACGATTTCCATTACAGAGACAGATTAGGATATATCATAAATCTAAATTTCTTAATCAATTTTTTATTTTGAAAAGAATATAATTATCACTAATTTAGTCTACTTATTTTTCCGAAGGAATAAAATAGGGTACAGTAAGGCAAATTAGTAGTTAAATATTTTTAAATCAGGATATTAAAGAGTTCCGAAATTGTCGGAATTCTTTTTTTTATCGCTATATCAATCGTGGAGGTAGTTATGATAAAGGTTTCTTATATTACGGAAGAAGGTTTCCATAAACTTAAACATGAGCTCGACCATTTAGTCAGTGTCGAGAGACCTTCAATTTCCAAACAGATAGCAGAAGCGCGCGATAAAGGCGATCTATCGGAAAATGCCGAATATGAAGCTGCCAAGGAAGCCCAGGGAATGTTGGAGATGAAAATATCCAAACTGCAGGATCTGATTGCCAGTTCCAGGATAATGGACGGTTCAAAAATTGACACCGAAACCATCCAGATCATGAACAGGATTAAGATCCGGAATACAAAGAACAATTCAACCATGGAATACATGATTGTTTCTGATAATGAAGCGGATCTGAAGCAGGGCAAGATTGCTGTCAGTACCCCCATAGCCAAAGGTTTGCTGGGCAAACGGGTTGGCGACCTGGTTGAAATAAAGGTGCCATCAGGGGTTATTCCTTTTGAAATTATAGAGATTTCAATCTAACATCCGTATAGTCATGGCTACAATTTTTACCCGCATTATTCAAGGTGAAATTCCATCCTATAAAATTGCGGAGGATAAGGATTATTATGCCTTCCTGGATATCAATCCGCTGGCTCTTGGACATGTTTTGGTGGTACCTAAAAAGGAGACAGATTATATCTTCGACCTCGGGGATGAGCTCCTCGCCGGAATGGTTGTATTTTCGAAAAAAATAGCAAAAGCGATCGGAAAGGCTGTACCGTGCAAAAAAGTGGGTGTTGCCGTGCTTGGACTTGAAGTTCCGCATGCCCATATTCACCTGATTCCGATCAATGACCTGGGAGATATCAATTTCGGAAAACCGAAGCTGAAGTTTACTGAGGAGGAATTTAAGGCGGTGGCTAAAAAGATTATTGAGGCCCTGTAACAGATAACTGCGAATTCTTTTACAGGGTGGGTAAGTCAAAATTTTAACGCAAAGCACGCTGAGTTTTATCGCAAAGTGCGCTAAGATAACAGGTCGCAAAGAAATCTCATTGCATTCGATTTATCCATTTCAGGGATGATATTGTATTATCTGCGAGATCGGCGAGATCAGCGAGAAAAAAATCGCGGCTTAAGGGGAATAATAATCTGCGTGATCGGCGAGATCAGCTCACCCGGTCCGGATTGTTTTTGATGAAGTCACCCCATCCTTTGCCTGCAACTGATTTTGCAACCGGATTGTTTTCCTGGTAAAAATGGCACATAGCAGCTGCCAGGCCATCTGTAGCATCCAGTGTTTCAGGTTTCAGGTCAATTCGCAGGATTTGCTGCAGGAAATTGGCAATCTGCTCTTTCGAAGCATTGCCGTATCCGGTAATGGATTGTTTGATCTTCCTGGGTGCATATTCATAAACCGGTACACCCCGGTACAAGGCAGCGGAAATAGCAGCACCCTGTGCTCGTCCCAGCTTAAGCATCGATTGAACATTATTCCCATAAAACGGGGATTCAATGGCCAAAGCTGCAGGTTTATATTCATCAATCAGGCTCAGTGTGCGATCAAAGATCCTGGCGATTTTCTCAAAGTGATCCTTAACCTTCCGCTGGTCAAGCGACCCCAGCACAACAAGCTTCGGTGTATTTGCACTGATTGTAATTAAGGCATATCCCATGATGGTGCTGCCCGGATCGATGCCCAGAATAACTGTATTTTCCTTCACTTAATAGGCTTTCAGATATTGTCTTACTCCCTTGTCGGGTCCGATGATCCTTATCTTTTCCATACCTTGCCGCGTAGATTTAAGTTGTACGGAGCCGGTATTAATATAATCGAGTATGGTTTTCAGGCTCTCTTCCTGCGGATCACCAAAATCCCTTGTTAGATCATCCACGGCCAGCAGGCTGGGGGGAATCCCCTCATAAAAATCGCCTTCGTCATTGGCATTGGTATATTTAAAGGAAACAGGAAGAACCACATAATCATAGTTGGTAAAGGGGAAGGCATACATGCCCACCGGTTTGCCATGTGTTGTGTCACCTGCAATGATATCGGAGGTGATATATGGCTTCACTCCATTGATAAGCAATTCACTGGCAGAGGCCGTATACCGGGTTCCGATGAAAAATATCCGGTCCAAGGCCAATCCATTTGCATTGCCCGGGACATTAAGGGTTGTATCCATGTTTTGCAGGTTTGCATTATGCCTGAAATTTACAAATGGCTGGTTACCATGGCCTTTTCCGATCAGCCATCCTGCCAGGTATTCAGCAACACCAACACTGCCACCTCCATTATACCGTAAGTCCACGATCATTTCATTGATACCCGCAGAAATAAAACTATTAAATGCCTCATCCAGTTCAACTTTTGCCGTGTCAATAAAATCCTGGAAAACCATGTAGCCGATGCGTGAATTACCCTGGTTGATTACCTCGTAATGAACAACCGGTGTTATGGCGATCACTGATTTGGTAAGGGTGAGGTCCGCCGTGGTGCCGTCGTTTTTTATAAATGTGATTGTATTGAGGCGGCCGGATGTCAAAGGTCCTAGCAGGTCGAATGCATTGGAAGGCGTGGCGTCAGTGCCATTGATCTTTGTAATGATCCATCCTCTCCTCACGCCCAGGTCATAAGCCTGGTTGTTCCGGTATACAAAGGCAATCCGTATTTTGTTGTTCGCATCCAGTCCAAGCATAAAACCATGGCCGATCATTTCTCCCTGGACAAAATACTGGTTATATTCATCTCTTGTAAGTACCGTGCTCCACCGGTCATATACCTTATACCTCAGTGCATCCATCAGTTCGTTCGGAGTGGCGTATGCGGATGGATCAACCGAGGCCGGCAAATGATCATTCCATAAGTATACTTCTTTCATCAGATCATATATTCCCTGATTAACTGCTTTTATAACAGGATCAACAGAATCATCCTTTTTGCAGGAGGTGATTGTGATTATGACCAGCAGGAAAAGAAGAAATATTTTATTCAGGTTTTTCATAACGAATTTTTTCTAAGTTAAAGATTTGTAATTATCCAATCTTCCGACACAAAGTAAACGAGAAAAACGTGAAAATAATTTATGAAGGCTGTTTTTTAATACGCTGTATGAGAATGCCTGCTACGATGAGTCCCAGTCCGATAAACGAAGTGTAGTACAATCTCTCTTTCAGGATGGTGTGGATGAAGATGAGCGAAAGGAAGGGGGTGAGATAAATGAGATTTGAGATCTTGCCTGTTGATTCCGATAGCTGAAGGGCCTTTAACCACAGAACAAATGGGATGCCCATTTCAAAAAGACCGATATATACGGCCGGCAGCAGGGGTTTTGTAAAAATAAAGGACAGGTTGCCGGTGGCGGCAGCCAGGACAAGAACAAATGCAAGGGAGATCATGGCGCTCAGGAACAATTTGAGCACATCATCCCTTTTATCTTTTATATTGATGATCCAGAACAAAGACCACACAACGGAGGATGAAAGAGCCAACGCTATGCCCACAGGCTCTTTTATCCTGAAATGAACCAGGTTTCCCTGGCTTGATAAGACAACTACCCCGGCAAAGCTGATCAGAAGCGCAATGAGACCTGTCAATCGGATAGGCTGTTTTAAAAGCGGAGCTGAAAGAATCATCAGTACCACGGGCCAGATAAAATTTACGGGTTGTGCAATCTGGGCAGGTAAAATACTATACACCTTGAAAAGGATAAGGTAGTAACCAAAAGGATTTAGCAAGGCCTGCGCAACTGAGAATCCGAGATCTGGAGCCCGATAGCGGCAAAATTTTCACGCGTTCACGGCGAAACACAAGAATAAGTCCATAAACGCCCAGGGCTATCGCATTGGCAATTACCAGTACCTGAATGTAATTCAGTTCCCGTAAGGCGATCTTAAAGGCCGTGGCAACGGTTGACCATGAAAGAACGGTCAGCAGGGCAAACAGGTAGGCCTTTGACTGGTTTGTCCTGCTCATTTACCGGCGTCCGTCAATCAGATCAAAACCAGTGTATGCCTGCAGGACAGCGGGAATGCGGATGCCTGAAGCAGACTGGTTATTTTCAAGCAAAGCAGCCACAATACGCGGGAAGCGCCAGTGAACTGCCATTCAGCGTATGGGCAAGCACGGGTTTCTTGCCGCCTTCTTCCCTGAACCGGAGTTTGAGGCGGTTAGCCTGGAAAGATTCAAAGTTGGATACAGAACTCACTTCAAGCCAGCGTTTCTGAGCAGCGGCATATACCTCAAAATCATAGGTGAGTGCCGAAGTAAAGCTCATGTCGCCTCCGCATAATTTGATAATGCGGTAGGGGAGTTCAAGCTTTTTTACAAGGCTTTCCACATGGCTCACCATTTCTTCAAGTGTTTGATATGATTTATCGGGATGCTGGATCTGTACGATCTCCACTTTGTCAAACTGGTGCAGGCGGTTCAGTCCGCGTACATCCTTGCCATAGGATCCGGCTTCACGCCTGAAACAGGGGGTATAAGCTGTATTCTTTATGGGCAGTTCTGAAGCTTCCAGTATCACATCGCGGTAAATATTGGTAACAGGTACTTCGGCGGTAGGTATAAGATAGAAATTATCGAGGCCCACAAAATACATCTGGCTGTCTTTATCCGGCAATTGACCGGTTCCAAAACCTGAATCCTCATTTACCATGAGCGGAGGCATTATTTCAAGGTAGCCTGCCCTGACATTTTCCTCGAGGAAGAAATTGATCAACGCACGTTGTAATCTGGCACCCTGTCCTTTATACACGGGAAACCCGGCACCGGTGAGTTTATTTCCCAATTCAAAATCGATAATATCGTATTTCTTTGCCAGGTCCCAATGCGGCACTGCATCTTCCGGTAAACCGGGAATCACGCCACCTTTGCGGATCTCTAAATTATCTTCCGCTGAATTGCCCGCAGGGACTGAAGAATGGGGCAGGTTGGGTAGCACAACAAGAATTTTGTCAAGACGCGACTCAGTATCACTTAACTGGATTCCGAGTTCCTTAATTTCATCCTTTAACAGGAAGGTCTTATTCCTGGCAGCTTCCGCTTCTTCTTTCCGGTTAGTCCGGATCAGTTCACCGATTGTCTTTGAAGTGGTATTGAGCTCAGCCTGCTTGCCATCCATATTGTTTTGTACAGACCGGCGGCTTTTATCCAATAATATTATTTCTTCAACGATTTTGGCGGCATCGAAATTTTTAACTTGTAACCGGCGGATGACCTCGTCGGTGTTTTCACGGATCAGGTTAAGTGTAAGCATGCGGAAAAGTGGTTTGTACAAAAATAGAAAAATCCCCTGAACAATAAGCCGAAATGCGGTTTATGTGCAGGAGATCAGTATTTTTTTGAGACCAGGCTTATTCGCTGACCGGTTCGCTTGCAGGAATAATGGAAACGTAAGAGCGATCGTCTTTTTTACGCTGATACTTAACTTCTCCCTCACTCAGGGCATACAGGGTATGGTCCTTGCCCATTCCCACGTGTAAGCCGGGATGATGAACAGTGCCGCGCTGACGTACAAGAATATTGCCGGCCTTTACATGTTCGCCTCCGAAAATTTTTATGCCGAGCCGCTGGCTATGGGATTCACGTCCGTTTCTTGAACTACCGGCTCCTTTTTTATGTGCCATGGATTATATTCTTTTAATTGATGATTGATCTTTATTTTGCCTTGGTTTCGCCCTTGTCTTTTGCCGGTGCTTTCTTTGCGGCCGGTTTGGCTTTCGGGTTCATCTGCTTTCTTTGCAGCGGCTTTCTTTGGCTTTTCTTCTGTTTTAGCTTTTGCTGCCGGCTTCTTTAGCAGGAGCCTTGACAACGGCTGCTTCTTCAGCTACTACGGCTGCAGATTCAGCAACAACTGCTTCCTGTTTGGGGAGCTGCTTTCTTCTTTTCAGTCTTCTTGGGAGCACCTGATTCTGAAATATCTTCAATTAATATCTGGGTGAAATCCTGCCTGTGACCATTCAGCTTCTGGTATCCTTTTCTTCTTTTTTTCTTGAAAACAAGTACTTTGTCACCACGATTGTGCGAAAGAATTTGTGCAAGAACTACAGCATCAGGAAGATAGGGGGCACCTACGTTGGTTTTATCATCCTGGCTGATGAGTAACACCTGGTCGAAGCTGACTTCGTCGCCAATGTCACCCGGAAGCCGGTGAACAAACACTTTTTTACCTTTTTCAACCTTGAATTGTTGTCCGGCTATACTTACTATTGCGTACATCGAATTTTAAATTACAGTTTTATTTTGGGTCTGCAAAAATATAAAAGTTTGCTTTAAGAACAAATAAAATCACCTAAATAATAATAAAATAAATCATTTAGGCCTGATTAAGGTTGTATAGAATCTATACAGAGGTATGAAGTGGAAAGAATGAATTCATTATATTTGTGTACTATTGTAAAATAATACCGGTAGGGCATAATGGAAAAAGTCAAGCTCAACGTATTGGGTATATCTTATAGTCAGACACAAACGGGTGCATATGCTCTTGTACTGGCTGAGGAAAATGGAAGAAGAAGGATACCCATTATTGTCGGAGGATTTGAAGCACAGGCAATTGCAATCCAACTCGAGGGTCTGAAACCACCCAGACCACTGACCCACGATCTTTTTCTGAATTTCTCACATACATTCAATATCGATTTATTGGAAGTGACCGTTTATAAGCTCGAAGAAGGGGTATTTTATTCCAAACTAACCTGTGATAACGGGCAACGCATTATTGAAATTGATGCAAGGACTTCTGATGCTATTGCTTTGGCTTTGCGCTTTAAATGTCCCATATATACCACGGAAGACATACTTAAAAAAGCTGGAATAATTCTGGATTTTGAAAAGGAAGCGGCAGTGCAACCAGGTGCTGAACCGGTTGCCTCACCCAGGAATATTCAGGTTTTGGATAGCTCTTTCATGGAAGAGATCAGAAAAAGTAATCTTCAGGAACTGAAGGATTTACTTGATGAAGCAGTTAAGGATGAAAACTATGAAAAGGCTTCGCTGATACGCGATGAAATAAACAGGAGGAAGAAGGAATAAGGAGTTTTGGATCGACGTATCACATTCACGTTTAGACAGCCATGAGTAAAAAAAATAATAGCGATTTTGAAAGGATAATATTGGATAATATCCCTTTTCTTGCCTGGCTCAAGGATAACGAGGGAAAATATGTCAGGGTGAATAAGGCCTTTGCCAATGCCTATCATCTTCATCCGGAAGATATTATCGGTAAAACCGATTTTGACCTCTGTTCATATGATAAAGCCCTTGAATTTCAACGCAATGATGAAGAAATAAAGCGGTTGGGCGAAAGGCAGTTTGTTGAACAGATACGAAGAGCTTGCCAAGGGGCCTACCTTATTTGAAACTTATAAAACTCCGGTTCGCGACAGTGAGGGGAACATCATAGGGATTAGCGGCATATCCAGGGATGTGTCGGAAAGCACCTGGATGGAAAATACCCTGCGCGATCGCGAAGAACAGTTCAGTGCCCTGCTTCAGAATTCTTCCGATGCCATCAGCATCATTGATAAAAACGGGAAGATCACTTTTGAAAGTTCTGAAAAAAATAAAATACTGGATTTCAGCAAGGATGAATTGTTGAAGAAACCCATTTTCGATACTGTGCATCCCGATGATGTTGCCACCATCAAAATGATATTCAGGGAAGCGCTTGCCAATCCGGGACGACAAATTAAAAAGGAATACAGGAGCCTTCACAAGAACAAAAGATGGATCTATGTGGAGAGCATTTTCTCCAACCAGCTGAATAATCCTGCCATAAAGGGTGTTATCGTTAAACTCGCGTGATGTTTCCGATCGTAAAATGGCAGAGCTCAAGGAAAGGGTTTACCACGACAATCTTATCTTTCTGAGTAATTCAGCACTGGAATTGTTAAGTCTTTCATCAAAAGATCAGATTTACAAGTATATTCCTGAAAAGCTTGGAGCGTTTCTCGAAAATTCCGTTGTTATTGTTACATCCTACAATCATGATGAAAAAAGGATTATGGTGGAAAGCATTTCGGGACTGGAACAGTATGAGCAGCAGGTAGAGAAAATTATCGGCAGACCCCTCAAAAAGCTTTCGTTTCCCATGTATTCCATGCAGGATATTATGGAACACGCGGGAATGGTGATGACTATGAAGGATGAGATGCTCGAGGCGGGAATGGGAGGACTGAATTTCAGTCAGATCGAACAGATTAAGGAACTGCTGAACGTACACAAGATTTATAACATAATTCTCGCCCGGGATGAAATGCAGCTGGGTAATATTACGATTCTTACACTGAACAAAAGCATTATCAAGTTCAAGCACATTATAGAGACCTTTGTGCACCAGGTATCTGTGGCCCTGCACAGGAGCCAGCTGGAATATGAACTGATCAAGGCCAAGGACAAGGCAGAAGAATCGGACAAATTAAAAACTGCATTCCTTGCCAATATGTCGCATGAGATCCGGACCCCGATGAACGGTATCCTGGGTTTTGCCGAAATGCTGAATGACAATACACTCAGTTCGGCAAACCGCAAAAAATATCTTGAGATCATCAACAGCAATGGCAAGATGCTGATCAACCTCATTGATGATATTATTGATTTCGCCAAGATAGAATCCGACCAGGTAAATATTGTACAGGATGATTTTTCATTGAACAACCTGCTTAACCAGGTTGAATCCACTTTTCTTACAAGCCGGCTAAAGCGTGATAAATCAAGAATGCGGATCATCACTAAAAAATCATTTCCCGATGAGAAATCCTATATCCGGACAGATCCCATCAGGCTCAGGCAGATACTGACCAACCTGGTGGGGAATGCCATTAAGTTTACGCATAAAGGATTGATTGAATTCGGGTATAACCTGGAAAGCAGCAAGTACCTGTTGTTTTATGTAAAAGATACCGGCATCGGTATTGAAAAGGAAAAGCTGCAGCTCGTGTTCGAGCGCTTTATGCAGGCCGACAGTTCACCTTCACGGAAATATGGAGGATCGGGACTTGGACTGGCCATATCGCGCGGGCTGGTTGAATTACTGGGTGGGAAGATGTGGGCTGAGTCCACGCTAAATGAGGGTTCTACGTTTTATTTCACTATACCATTTCATCCGGTCATCCGGAAAATGGAGGAAAGAATTGAAAACAAGCATCCCCGTGCCAATTATCATTGGGAAGGAAAGCTTTTCCTGATTGCTGAAGATGACAAATTCAGCTATAAATTCCTTGAAGGATTTCTGAAGCAAACACGGGCCGAGGTGATCCGGGCTGCAGACGGAAGGGAGGCTGTGGAAATGTGCAGGAATAATAAGAACATTGATCTGGTGCTCATGGATATTCAGATGCCCGAGATGAATGGACTGGTTGCGACAGAGGAAATTAAAAAATTCAACCGTGATATTCCGATCATTGCGCAAACTGCCAATGCTATCAGTGAAGAAAGGCAACGTTGCATTCAGGCCGGTTGTGACGATTTTATAACCAAACCGGTCAATATCACCGAGCTCTATGCGAAGATCGATAAATGGCTGTCAGTTGGATCCTCCAAACTGCCGGTTTGATAGCTGAACATGATATTCCTGGTTGTAATCTGTGTAGCGGTAACCTTATTATACATGCTTAAAATTGGCATGTACCGCTATTACTGGAAAAAGTTCCCCGCATTTGATAGGACAGAAGAGTCGCCAGCTGTGGGATTGAGCGTGGTAGTGGCTTTCAGAAATGAGGAAAACGCATTACCCCGGCTGCTGGATTCAATCCATAAACAGGTATACCCTCTGGCAATGAGGGAAGTCATCCTGGTCAACGATCATTCAGATGACAGCTCCCTGAAGATTGCCGAAGATTTTGCCCGTGACACATCCCGGTTTTCATTGTTTGTCAAACGCGAAAGATGAAACCGGAAAAAAGGCTGCTGTATTAAAAGGTGTTAAGCATGCCACATTTGACCTTGTTGTTTTTACTGATGCAGATTGCACGATGGGAGATAACTGGCTTTCTTCTGTTGCATCAGTATACAGCCAGCAGAATGCAGCCATTATAATCGGGCTGGTTGATATGGAGGTGAAGTCCGGTTTATTCAATCGTTTTCAGGAGATTGAATTTCTCAGCCTGGTTGCCTCGGGTGCTGCTGCCGCTGCCGGTGGCAGGCCAATATACTGTAATGCAGCCAACCTGGCCTTCCGGAAGGATCTTTTTCTTTCTATCACTGATCCGTTGCACATGGATGTTCCTTCAGGGGATGACACTCTTTTTATGCTTCGGGTTAAGCAGGACCCCACTGCCCGGATCGTCCTGCTGAAATCAGTGGACAGCCTTGTGACCACAAACGGAGCTGTGAATATCCGGGAATTCTTAAACCAGCGCAGCCGCTGGGCATCCAAAGGCAGGTATTATACCGATTGGGATATACTTTATACGGCGGGACTTGTCCTGGGTATTTCAGCGGCAATGTTACTTTCCTTATTGATGCTGGTCCTGGGGCAAAATCCATGGCTGTTGCCTGTCCTGTTCATTTCAAAAAGCCTCATTGATTATTTCTTTCTCCGTGATTTTTTGCGTTTCTATGCAAAAAGAATCCAACCGGCGCTTTTCGTATTGTTCGAAACCGTCTACCCGGTATACATTACTTATATCGGCAGCAAGGGGGCTCTTTAACCGGTATACCTGGAAAGAAAGAAGATACGCAGGGAAAGGGATTTAATTTCCCAGCTCAGAAATAAACTTTATTCGCATGAGGCGAACTTCTTCTTCAGAATAGTTTTCTTCGCCCAATTCCTTTAAGGCAGCTTCAACCGACTCGTTTTCAGCTTCTTCCATAAAATAGTCATATATATCCTGTTGATGGTCCTTGTCCATCACACTATTGATATAATAATCCACATTGATCTTGGTGCCTGAATTGACAATGGCCTCAATTTCATCGAGAAGGGCGGACAGGTCGAGGTTCTTTGCAGCAGCAATATCTTCAAAATCCATTTGGCGGTCAATGCTTTGAATAATAAATACTTTCAGGTTCGATTTATTAATCACTGATTTAACCACCATATCCTGGGGACGGATGATTTCTTTTTCTTCAACGTAACTTTTAATTATCTTGATGAATTCACCGCCATACCGTTTGGCTTTACCGGCTCCGACACCCATAATGTTCTGAAGCTCTTCAAGGGTGATGGGATATTGTATGGCCATGTCCTCAAGGGAGGGATCCTGGAATAACACAAAGGGAGGCAGTGTAAGCTGCTTTGACATTTTTTTCCGCAGGCTTTTCAGTATGTTGAACAATTCCTCGTCCACGGTACCGGGCCGGTCAGGACCGATCATGTTATCTTCCTCCTCATCTGTATCGGAATAATCATGATCTTCAGAGAGCGGAAACGGATATGGGTTGTTCAAAAAATCAAGGCCCTTGTCATCCATTTTTAACAGGCCGTAATTTTCAATGTCTTTTTGAATCAGGCGGGCAATCAGTGCCTGCCTTACCACCATGCTCCAGAAATTAAAGTCCTTGTGTTTGCCGGCGCCGAAATTTTCCAGCATCTGATGATTGTATGATTTGATGGCACTGGTCTTAATTCCTGCAAGGATACTGGCAATATGGTCCACCTTGAATTTCTCCTTAACCTCAAGAATGGTTTTAAGCACAAGGATCACGTCGTTCTGTCCTTCGAACTGTGCTTTCGGGTGCAGGCAGTTATCACAGTTATCGCATTGGCCAGGCATTTCCTCGCCAAAGTAATTCAGCAGCTGCCGGGGCCTGCATACAGATGATTCGGCATAGGCTACGGTTTCAAGAAGCAGTTGTTTGCCAATTTCCTGTTCAGCAATTGGCTTGCCCTGCATGAATTTTTCAAGTTTCTGGATATCCTTGTAGCTATAGAAAGTGATGCATTTGCCTTCACCGCCATCACGGCCTGCACGGCCTGTTTCCTGGTAATATCCCTCCAGGCTTTTTGGAATGTCGTAATGAATTACAAACCGAACATCAGGTTTGTCGATTCCCATGCCAAAGGCAATGGTTGCCACGATCACATCAATTTCTTCCATCAGGAACTTGTCCTGGTTTTGTGACCGGGTTGCCGAATCAAGTCCCGCGTGATATGGAAGTGCCTTTATGCCATTTACCTGCAGCATTTCGGCCAGTTCTTCCACTTTTTTGCGGCTCAGACAATATATAATACCTGATTTTCCCAGGTTATTCCGGATATACTTGATGATCTCCTTGGTAACATTCTTTTTGGGCCTGATTTCGTAATACAGGTTATGCCGGCGAAACGATGATTTGAAAATTGTAGCATCCAGCATGCCCAGGTTTTTCTGAATGTCGTGCTGAACCTTTGGAGTGGCTGTAGCAGTGAGGGCCATTATGGGTGCATTGCCAATTTCGTTAATGATAGGGCGTATCCGACGGTATTCCGGTCGGAAATCATGGCCCCATTCCGAAATACAATGTGCCTCATCAATCGCATAGAATGAAATATCCAGTTTTTTAAGAAACTGAATATTTTCTTCTTTTGTAAGTGATTCGGGGGCAACATATAGCAGTTTGGTCTTGCCCTCCATGATATCATGCTTCACTTTGGCAATGGAGGCCTTGTTCAGGGAAGAATTCATAAAATGGGCAACGCCATCTTCCTCGCTGAAGCTTCGCATGGCATCTACCTGATTTTTCATCAGGGCTATAAGGGGTGAAATGATTATGGCAGTGCCCGGCAATATCAGGGCCGGAAGCTGATAACAAAGCGATTTCCCGCCACCCGTAGGCATTAAAACAAAGGTATCTTTCTTTGCCAGTACATTTCTGATGATAAGTTCCTGATTTCCTTTAAAACTGGTGAAACCAAAATGCTTCTTTAAAACGTCACTCAATGAAATCTCCACACCAACACTCATTTTTAAAAAGGTTTAACACCAGACGCCTGTCTGATGCCAATCTCAAAATATTAAATACATTTGTAAACTAAATTAATATTTTTTTTCTTATTTCGCTATGGCCCGGAGGCATTTTAAGTTTAATTAACATTTAAAATTTACCGCTAAAATATATTACAATGGAAGAAAAGGGAGAAATGACATTTTTGCAACATCTGGAAGAACTTAAGGTGGCATATTATCAGGGCGGTATTGGCGATTGTAGTTTTCAGCATCGTAGCATTTATCTGTAAAACATTACTTTTTGATACGGTATTGATGGCTCCCAGCAATCAGAATTTCTGGACAAACCGCATGTTGTGCGAACTGGGTCAGCGCGTGAATGCGCCCAGCTCTTTGTATTAACCGTACACCCCTTGTATTGCAGAATATCCAGGTTTCGGGCATGTTCATGGCACATATAAAAATCAGTCTTATTGCCGGACTTGTGCTGTCTTTTCCTTTCATTTTTTATGAATTCTGGCGGTTTATCAGGCCTGCATTGTATCAGAATGAAAAGCAACATACAACCGGAGCGATTTTTTACATTAGTTTTTTGTTTCTCCTGGGGGTGGTATTCGGTTATTTTCTGATTACCCCTTTGTCCATTAATTTCCTGTATAACTATCATATCAGTGATGTGGTTAAAAATGTTCCCACACTGGGGTCCTATGTTTCCTTGATTACATCCATTGTACTGGCAAGCGGACTGTTATTTGAGCTGCCGGTACTGGTTTATTTTTTAAGCAGGATTGGGTTGGTTACGGCCTCATTTTCTGAAACGATACCGGAAACATGCTGTGATTGTGATCCTGCTGGTCGCCGGAATTATAACACCTCCTGATATTTTCAGCCAGATCATGGTTTCTCTTCCCCTTTTTCTCTTGTATGAAGTAAGTATTGTGATTTCGAAACGTGTTGAAAAGAAAAGAGAGAGCTCAAATCTGGCTGGTTAACCTAATCACCTAAATCACTCATAATCAACAAATCAATAAATCACACTAAAATGAAACTGAGGACCGAAAATCTGGTTAAACGATATCGCACCCGTACGGTTGTCAAAGATGTATCTTTTGAAGTCGAACAGGGTGAGATTGCCGGATTATTGGGTCCGAACGGAGCCGGTAAGACCACTTCATTTTATATGATTGTAGGTCTTATTCAGCCCAATGCAGGAAAGATATTTCTCGATGACAAAGAAATTACCCATGAACCTGTTTACAGCCGGGCAAAGATGGGAATCGGTTACCTCGCCCAGGAGGCATCGGTATTCCGCAGGCTCAGTGTGGAAGATAACCTTCGTGCAGTGCTTGAAATGACCTCACTTACAAAAGAGGAGCAACGGTTCAGGGTTGAATCGCTGCTGAATGAATTTGGATTGCAGAAAATCCGGAAGAGTCTTGGAATTCAGTTATCCGGGGGAGAACGCAGAAGGACTGAAATTGCCCGGGCCCTGGCCCTGAAGCCCAATTTTATCCTGCTGGATGAACCTTTTGCAGGAGTGGATCCGATCGCCATCGAAGACATCCAGGAAATTGTGGCCAAGCTTAAAGATAAAAACATCGGCATCCTGATCACAGACCATAATGTGCATGAAACCCTGTCCATTACCGACCGGGCCTATCTGCTTTTTGAAGGGGAGATCCTGAAAGCCGGAACTGCAAAGGAACTGGCGGATGACGAACAGGTACGACGGGTTTATCTGGGGAAGAACTTTGAATTAAGATGAAGAAAAGTTATGCAGTTCTGCAGTTTTGCAGTTCTGCAGTTATGCATTTATCGGACGATATCGCTCTTTGGAGGGGGCATGGGGAGGATTGCATGAGTCCACCCCCTACCCCCGCCAGCGGGGAACACTTAGTCACGAAGCCTAACAGCCTAACAGCCTAACAACCTAATAACCTAACAACCTAATCAACTATCACCATGTCATCCGTATACCTCACCGATCTCCGGGCAAATCCTTCCCTTAACCTGCTGAAAAAATTTGAAAACCTGATCAGAAAAGCCGGGATTGACCGGATTGATTTTGACAGGAAAATTACAGCCCTGAAGATCCATTTTGGCGAACCGGGTAACCTGGCCTATATCCGGCCCAACTTTGCGGCTACCCTTGTAAAATACCTGAAGAAGCAGGGAGCCAGGCCATTTCTTACAGACTCCAATACGCTTTATTCGGGCCATCGGTCCAATGCCATTGACCATATTAAATCGGCCTATGAAAACGGTTTTAATCCCCTGGTTACTGATTGTCCGGTAATCATTGCTGACGGACTCCGCGGGGCAGATTACGCAGAAATACCGCTGAATCTTGCTCATTGCAAGACGGCCAAAATCGGAAAAGCCATCAATGATGCGGATATCATCATCTCAATGACCCATTTCAAGGGGCATGAAATGACCGGGTTTGGAGGGACGCTTAAAAATATTGGTATGGGATGTGCCGCAGTGGGCGGAAAACTCGAACTCCATTCCACCTCATCCCCGCAGATAGTAGCTGAAAATTGCACCGGCTGCCGTGTTTGTGAAAAATATTGTGCCCATGATGCCATCCTGGTTGGCACGGATAAAATTGCCCATATAAATTATGAAACCTGCGTTGGTTGCGGTCAGTGTGTTGCCGTATGCCAGTACGATTCAGCACAGGTAGTGTGGGAAGGCGCATCGGAACTGGTAAACCGCAAAATTGCCGAATATACTCTTGCTGTACTTAAAGGATAAGCCTGCATTTCATGTAAGTTTTATAATGAATGTCTCACCTGACTGTGACTGCTGGAACTTTAATGATTACCCGCTGGTTCCCGACATCGGCATAGCTGCCTCCTTTGATCCGGTAGCACTGGATCAGGCATGTGTTGACCTGGTAAAAGCGGCGCCATCACTTTCCAATAGCAGAATCGGGGATAAGAATTCTCAGGATCATCACCAGGGAAAGGATAAATTTCACCTTGCCCATCCCAATGCACATTGGGAAGCCGGCCTTGAACATGCCGAAGAAATTGGCCTTGGTACCCGGAAGTATGAGCTGATACAGGGTCTGATGCCAGCTGGTCATCTATCTGTTTATCGCAATAAGGAAAATACAATCAATTATTTTCGCGGAAATTAAAAAGTGGTATCTTTGCGCCACATTTTAAAACGCGGGTGTGGCGTAATTGGTAGCCGCGCAAGACTTAGGATCTTGTGCCGAAAGGCGTGGGGGTTCGAGTCCCTTCATCCGCACGGTTAGAAAGATCCGGGAATGACCGGATTAATGTGGGTATCCCACCTGGTGTATGGCAGGTAACTGCCAATCAGGCGGGATTTTAGTATTGAATGAATTATTAAAAACAAATCTGATGAACATTAAAAAAGACAGCCTTGACGAGTTAAATGCAGTGTTAACTATTACCGTTGAAAAGTCTGATTATGAAGAAAGAGTGGATCAGGTGCTGAAAGATTACCGCAAAAAAGCACGGATCGACGGTTTCAGGCCGGGTAAAGTTCCACAGGGTCTTATCAATAAAATGTACCGTAAACCGGTGCTGGTTGAAGAAATAAATAAAATACTGGGAGAATCGCTGGGTAAATACCTGGCAGATGAAAAACTGAACATTCTTGGCGAGCCCCTGCCAAGCCTTGATAAACCGGTTCAAATCGACTGGGATGCAGACGAGCAGTTTGAGTTTTCCTTTGACATTGGTCTGTCACCAGAAATGGATTTTACCGTTTCTGAAAATGATAAAATAGATTATTACCTTATCAAAACGGATGAGGAAGAAATCAGCAAACAGCGTGACCGCATAAGTTCACGGTATGGCTCATTCAAAGAGACCGATGTGATCTCAGACAATGAAATGCTCAAGGCTGACCTGGCAGAACTGGGACCAAACAATGAACCGGTTGAAGGAATACATGTTGAAGAAGCCACGATTTCGCTCGAATTTGTAAAAGATGAAGAGAGCAAGAATAAATTCATGGGACTGAAAGCAGGAGATGTTTTGGACCTCGATGTAAAGAAAGCCTTTGTAAATGAGACCGACCTGGCTGCCCTGCTTAAGATCACCAAGGAAAAGCTCGCTGAAACGGGAAATAACTTCAGGGTTACCATCAAATCGGTATCCCGGTTTGAAAAGGCTGAGATTAACCAGGAACTTTTCGACAAGGTATATGGTCCCGACCAGGTGAAATCATTTGAGGAATTCAATGCCAAAATTACGGAAGAATTAAAAGCTGCCTTTGAGCGCAACAGCGATTACAAGTTCAGGATAGACGCAAAAGATTATTATCTCGGCAAATTCAACCAGGATTTACCGGCTGCTTTTTTGAAACGCTGGCTTGTATATACGAACCAGGGCAAAATGACAATGGAGCAGATCGAAAAGGATTTCGATGCTTTTGTTACCGACCTGAAATGGCAGCTGATCAAGGGCAAGGTTGCACGGGAAAATGAAATGAAGATAAAAGAAGAAGAACTGATCGCCCATACAAAAGATATATTCAGGCAACAATTCATCCAGTATTACGGAATCGCAGAGGTCCCTGATGATACACTTGAAAAATATGCCAAAGAAAGCCTGGGACGTGAGGAAGAAAGAAACCGTTATATGGAGAGCCTGATGGAAAATAAAGTATTTGAATTCATGCAAAAAACTGTAAAACTTGACACCAAAGAGGTAACTTTGCAGGAATTTAACAAGATGTTTGAAAAGTAAGAACAGGTTATCATCAATTATTAAGAATATGGATTTAATCAAGGATTTTAACAAATACGCCACGCATCATCTGGGCATCAGCAGCCTTGATATGCACCGGTTCGCGTCTGTTATAAATAACAGTTATATATCACCCACAATTATTGAGGAACGCCAGCTGAACGTCGCCCAGATGGACGTTTTTTCACGGCTGATGATGGACAGGATCATATTCCTGGGGCTTCCGATTGACGATTTTGTGGCCAATGTTATCCAGGCACAATTGCTGTATCTCGATTCTGCGGATCCCGGGAAAGATATCCAGATATATTTCAATTCCCCTGGAGGAGCAGTTCATGCCGGTCTGGGAATTTATGACACCATGCAGTTTATCAACTGTGACATTGCCACCATTTGCACGGGCATGGCTGCATCTATGGCAGCTGTATTGCTCTGTGCCGGTGCCAAAGGCAAACGCTCGGCATTAAAACATTCCCGCGTCATGATCCATCAGCCGATGGGGGGTGCCCAGGGACAGGCTACTGATATTGAGATCACTGCACGTGAAATTCTGAAATTAAGGGCTGAATTGTACGCCATCATCGCTGAACATACAGGCAATCCCCTTGAAAAAGTGGAAAAGGACTCCGATCGCGATTACTGGATGACATCAAAAGAGGCCCTTGCATATGGCATGATTGATGACGTACTTGAGAGGGCAAGAAAAAAATAATCAGGGTAATCTTATTTTTTGTAAATTTGTCACGGATATTTCCGTTATATTTTAAAGTTGTCTCATGGATAAATGTTCCTTTTGTGGTCGCGATAAGCGGGATACCAACCTCCTGATAGCCGGAATTTCCGGGCATATTTGCGATAATTGCGTGGAACAGGCTTATGAAATCGTAAAGGAAGAAACGAAGAAAAGCTCGCAGTTTGACATTAATACCATTAAGCTCCTCAAGCCAAAGGAAATTAAGAAATTTCTTGATTTATATGTAATCGGACAGGAAGACGCCAAAAAAACAATTTCGGTATCTGTTTACAATCATTATAAAAGGCTGATGCAAACCAGCCGGCATGATACATCCGATGATGTTGAAATTGAAAAGTCGAATATCATCCTGGTTGGGGAAACCGGTACCGGAAAGACGCTTCTGGCCCGTACAATTGCCAAACTGCTGCATGTTCCCTTTACGATTGTGGATGCTACTGTTCTTACCGAGGCTGGTTATGTTGGTGAAGACATTGAAAGTATACTCACCCGCTTGCTGCAGGTGGCTGATTATAATACCGAAGCAGCTGAAAAAGGCATCGTCTTTATTGATGAAATTGATAAGATCGCCCGGAAAGGTGACAATCCGTCCATTACAAGGGATGTTTCAGGAGAAGGTGTTCAGCAGGGACTGCTGAAACTGCTTGAAGGATCGGTTGTAAATGTTCCCCCGCAGGGTGGACGCAAGCATCCTGATCAGAAAATGATCCCCGTGGATACACGCAATATCCTGTTTCATTTGCGGAGGCGCATTTGAAGGCATCGAGCGTAAGATTGCCCAACGGCTAAACACAAAGGTTGTCGGATATAATTCAGCAAGGAATTCCGACCGGGTTGAACGGGAAAACCTTATGCAGTATATTGCCCCTCAGGATCTTCGTGCGTACGGTATGATCCCTGAGATCATCGGAAGGCTTCCTATTCTTACATTCCTTCACCCGCTCGACAGAAAGGCTTTGCGCAGTATTCTTACAGAACCGAAGAATTCGATAATCAAGCAGTATGTTAAACTGTTCGAAATCGACAATATCACCCTTCGTTTTGATGATGATGCACTCGATTTTATTGTTGACAAGGCAGTTGAATTCAAACTGGGTGCCCGCGGCCTCAGGTCAATTTGCGAAGCCATCATGATGGAAGTGATGTTTGAGCTTCCTTCCACAGAAGAAAGTGAACTTACAATCACGAGTGAATATGCCACGGTCAAAAGTAGAAAAGATCAATCTGCAGCGTTTGAAAGCAGCCTGATATTTTGTTTTTATAGAAACGTATCTTATATTTGCATACATATTAATACAGAAATGACAAGAATATATACAAATTGGTGGTGGTGGCACAATAATTATCTCATAACTCCGTGAGACCGTCAACCTATTGTATAAAGCAATAATATATCAACGGCCTATCGTTCTCACGATAGGCCGTTTTGTTTTTAACAGGTACCAAAAAATACATCGATGAAAAAATATCAGATCAGAACCAGGACCAAAAAATTACTTGCCGACACGATTACCCCGGTGAGTATTTATCTGCGGATACGGGATATTTATCCAAATTCCCTGTTGCTGGAGAGTTCGGATTACCATGGAAACGAAAACAGTTATTCGTTTATTTGTGTAAAATCCATTGCCAGTTTTGAAATTGACGATGGTGTGGCCACAGAGACCTATCCGGACGGGAATATTGTTATCACTCCATTATCGGCTCCACCTGTTTTCAGAAGCCGCTTTTCCGGATTTCTGAATTCATTCGAACAGGCAGACGGAAATGATGAGGTTCCGGTAAACGGGTTATTCGGGTATACATCCTACGATGCCGTACAATATTTTGAAAAGCTGAAATTCAGCTGCCAGAGTGGTTGAGGCCCATAAAATACCAGAAATGCGGTATCATTTTTTCAGCTATATCATTGCCATTAACCATTTTCAGAATATCCTGCACATTATTGAAAACCAGGTGAACGGGGAAACAAGCGAGCTTGAAAAAATTGAATCCCTGTTGAACAGCCGTAACCTGGCGATTTACCCGTTTAAGCCGGTGGGTGATGAAAGATCCAACATCACGGATGAACAATACAAACAGATGGTTACCCATGGCAAGGAACACTGTTACCGCGGCGATGTCTTTCAAATTGTACTGTCACGACAGTTCTCGCAGCAATTCAACGGAGATGAATTCAACGTATACAGGGCTTTGCGTTCCATTAACCCTTCTCCCTACCTGTTTTATTTTGATTATGGCAATTACAAGATTTTCGGATCATCGCCCGAGGCCCAGCTGAAAATTAACAAGCGGAAAGCCTATATCAACCCGATTGCAGGGACTTTTAAAAGGACGGGGGATGATGAAAAGGACAAACTGCTGGCACAGCAGCTTTCAACCGATCTGAAAGAAAATGCAGAGCATGTAATGCTTGTTGACCTGGCCCGGAATGACCTCAGCCGACATGCGCAGAGCGTTAAGGTGGAAAGTTACCGGGAAGTGCAGTTTTATTCGCATGTGATACATCTTGTATCATCTGTTTCAGGCGAGTTGAACAAGGATTCGAATATTACGGATATGATGACGGCTACCTTTCCGGCAGGTACCCTGTCGGGAGCTCCCAAATTCAAAGCCATGCAGCTGATCGATCTGTATGAAAACCAGAACCGGGGTTATTATGGAGGTGCCATCGGATTCCTTGATTTTGAAGGCAGGTTCAACCATGCCATCATGATACGAACCTTTCTGAGCAAGGGCAATACCCTGTTTTACCAGGCAGGAGCGGGGATTGTGGCCATTTCAGATGAAGAAAGCGAACTGCAGGAAGTGAATAACAAGCTGGGGGCCCTTAAAAAGGCCATTGTGATGGCAAAGGATATTGTTTAAACCGTGATGCAAAAAATTATGAAAAAGATACTTGTTATCGATAATTACGATTCGTTTACTTATAACCTGGTGCATTATATTGGCCAGATTACCGGGGTTGCACCTGATGTTTTCCGCAATGATGAGATCACCCTGGAGGAAGTGGGCAGGTATGATAAGATACTGCTCTCTCCCGGACCCGGCATACCCGTGGAAGCAGGTATCTGCCTTGATCTTATCCGGCAATACGGTCCCGTGAAAAGCATTCTTGGAATCTGCCTCGGCGTGCAGGCCATTGGCGAGGCATTTGGCGGCAGGCTCATTAACCTGAGCCGGGTTTACCATGGCATCGCTACGCCCATTTTATTTACAGAGAAGGATGAGCCGCTTTTTAAGGGACTTACCGGCTACTATTAAAGGAGGCCGTTATCACTCCTGGGTGGTGGACAGGCATGACCTTCCTGCCAGCCTGGCTATAACGGCTCTCGATGATAACGGGCTGATCATGGGACTCAGTCACCGGACCTATGATGTGCGCGGGCTGCAGTTCCACCCGGAATCAGTGCTCACCGAGCACGGGTTTGATATTGTTCGGAACTGGGTGGAAATGTGAGGAAAGTTCTGCAGTTCTGCAGTTCTGCAGTTTTGCAGTATTCAGCCTGATCAGCCTAACAGCCTGGTAAGCCTAACTAGCTAAACTCAACTATACAACTAACAACTAATCCAATGAGAAAGATACTGAATGAACTCTTTGAAAGCAAAACGCTGAAGCGGCAGGAAGCCGAGGAAGTGCTTACAAACATTGCCACCGGGGCATATACGGAATCAGAAATTGCCGCATTTGTTACAGTTTACCTGATGCGCTGCATTACAGTAGAGGAGTTGTCGGGTTTCAGGGATGCCCTGCTTAATCTTTGCACAAGGGTGGACCTGTCCGGGTTTGACACCATTGATGTTTGCGGAACCGGCGGGGATGGGAAAGACACGTTCAATATATCCACGCTGAGTACATTCGTGCTGGCCGGTGCGGGGGCATATGTGGCAAAACATGGCAACTACGGGGTATCTTCATCCTGCGGTTCCTCCAATATCCTTGAGCATTTCGGTTACCGTTTTTCAACCGACCAGGATAAGCTCAGAAAAGAAATGGAACAAACAGGGGTTTGTTTTATTCATGCCCCATTGTTCAATCCGGCCATGAAAAATGTTGCTCCTGTTCGCAGAGCACTGAAAATCAAAACTTTTTTCAATATGCTGGGTCCAATGGTAAATCCATCCTTTCCGAAGAAACAGCTTGTAGGGGTTTACAGTCTTGAACTTGCCCGTTTATATAATTACCTTTACCAGCAATCGGATATACATTATGCAATCGTGCACAGCCTGGATGGTTATGATGAGATTTCGCTCACCTCTGATTTTAAATTTATCCTGAACGGGGTGGAGCAGATAGGAACGCCAGGTTTATTTGGATTTGAAAAGCTTCAGCCTGCAGATCTGGCCGGAGGCAAATCCATACCTGAGGCAGCCTCCATTTTTTCCGGTATACTGGAAGGGGAAGGGACTTCTGCCCAGAATAATGTGGTCCTGGCGAACACAGAACTTGCCCTGCGTTGTTATTATCCACACATGCCGGTCGCTGAATGTCGTCAATTAGCATCCGAATCCCTGTTTAGCGGCAAAGCTTATGCCCGGTTTAAAAAATTAATCGATTTGCAGTCATGACAATCCTGGATGAAATAATCGCCAATAAAAGAAAAGAACTGGCCCTCGCAATTGAACGCACTACCATCCGCGATCTTGAGAAACGGAAGTTGTTCAGGCGCAGGCCACTTCCCATGACCAGCTTTATTGTCGATCCTGACAAGACCGGGATTATTGCGGAATTTAAGCGGAAATCTCCATCAAGGGGAGTCATCAATGCCGATGTGACAATTGAAGAGGTAACCACCGGTTATTTCCGGTCGGGTGCATCGGCGCTTTCAATTTTAACTGACAAAACATATTTCGGTGGCAGTGAATCTGATCTTACCCGGGCCCGGGAACTCAATTCAATTCCCATCCTTCGGAAGGATTTTATTCTCGATGAATATCAGATCATTGAAGCCAGGGCTATGGGAGCAGATGCCATCCTGCTTATTGCGGCCGTTCTTTCAGCAAGCCAGGTATTGCATCTGGCACGTTTTGCCCGGTCGCTTGAAATGCAGGTACTGCTTGAGTTGCATGGCAGGTCAGAACTCGACAGGATGTGTGAATTTGTAGACATGGTTGGAGTAAACAACCGCGATTTGAACACATTTGAAGTGGATATGGAAGTGTCACTGGAACTGGCAGGAGAAATACCATCTGATTTCGTGCGGATTTCTGAAAGCGGGATCACTTCCCCCCTGGTAGTAAAAAAACTCAGAAGTGCCGGATTTCAGGGATTTCTGATCGGTGAGAATTTTATGCGTGCACCCGATCCGGTATTGGCATTCTCCGATTTTGTTAAACTTATAATGTTTGATTATGAGTAGGGTGAAGGTTTGCGGGTTGACAGATGCCGGAAATGCAAGACTGGTAGCTGACGCGGGTGCTGACTTTGCAGGTTTCATTTTTTATCCCCGGTCAAAGCGGTTTGTAGGAGAAACTCCGAATGCTGACTTATTCATGAATATACCTGCCCAGGTAAAGAAAGTGGGTGTTTTTGTGAATGAGAAGAAAGAAAGGATAATTGAAATTGTGAGGAAGTATCAGCTCCACCTGGTGCAGCTGCATGGAGAGGAACATCCTGATTTTTGCAATGACCTGAAATTAAGTGGCATATTGGTAATGAAAGCTTTTGGCATCGGCGAGGAATTTGATTTCAACCGGTTGACAGATTACAAAGACACCTGTGATTTTTTTCTGTTTGACACACAAACGACATTATACGGAGGCAGTGGAATTAAATTCCGATGGGAAAGGCTGGAAGAATATAAACTCAATATACCGTTTTTTCTGGGCGGCGGCATCGGTCCCCTGGATGTACAGAAAGTTCGGAGAATCCGTCATCCCGGTTTCTTTGCAGCCGATATAAACAGCCGGTTCGAAACCGCACCCGGTCTAAAAAACATTGAAGTTGTGAAAACTTTTATTCAGCATTTCAAACATATTTGACATGAAGTATAACGTGGATCAAAAAGGATATTACGGCGAGTTTGGAGGAGCCTTTATTCCCGAAATGATGTATCCTAACATTGAAGAGCTTCGGGAGAATTATATTAAGATTCTGGAAGATAAGTCGTTTCAATCTGAATTTCATTACCTGCTTGAAAACTATGCCGGCCGTCCCTCCCCGTTGTATTTCGCAAAAAGGCTATCGGTTTTTCATGGAACACGGGTTTACCTTAAACGTGAAGATCTGAATCATACAGGGGCTCATAAGATAAATAACACCATTGGCCAGATCCTCATCGCCAAGCGACTGGGCAAAACCAGGATAATAGCTGAAACAGGTGCAGGTCAGCATGGTGTGGCTACTGCTACGGTCTGTGCCTTAATGGGACTGAAGTGCCTGGTTTATATGGGAAAGCTCGATATCGAGCGGCAGGAGCCCAATGTACTGCGCATGAAAATGCTTGGGGCCGAAGTTATCCCTGTCGTAAGCGGGAATATGACGCTGAAGGATGCAACCAATGAGGCAATCCGTGATTGGATCAATAATCCTTCTGACACACATTATATTATCGGTTCGGTTGTGGGACCGCATCCCTATCCCGATCTGGTTGCCCGGTTACAATCAGTGATCAGCGAAGAGTTGCGTTGGCAGCTCAGGGAACAAACAGGCAGTCCCGATCCGGATTATATTATAGCCTGCGTGGGCGGTGGAAGTAATGCCGCCGGGGCCTTTTATCACTACCTTGACAACCCTGCCGTTCAGCTCATAGCTGCTGAAGCAAGTGGCAAGGGAATTGACAGTGGTGAATCGGCAGCGACCATGGTACTGGGACATCCGGGAATCATCCACGGAAGCAAGACCATGCTCATGCAGAATGAGGACGGACAGATCACGGAACCCTATTCAATTTCAGCAGGACTTGACTACCCGGGCATTGGTCCGATGCATGCCTTTCTGCATAAAACCAAAAGGGCCCTGTTTGAACACATAACGGATGATGAGGCTATAGAAGCGGCATTCCGTTTAACCAGGCTTGAAGGCATAGTTCCGGCTCTCGAGTCGGCTCATGCCCTGGCCGTTTTGAAAAAAAGAAGGTTTAATATGACAGATGTTGTGGTGGTCAATGTTTCCGGGCGGGGAGACAAGGACATGTCTACTTACATGCGCTATATGGATACCTATAAACCCGAACCGGACGCAATTATTAAATAAATTTCTCATGAATCGCATCAATAGTCTTTTTCAAACCAGGCCTGGTCAAATTCTTTCGGTTTTTTTTACTGCCGGATATCCCACTCTGCATTCCACGGTGGATATTATAAAAGCCCTTACAAAGGCCGGGGCTGATATGATTGAGATTGGCATGCCATTTTCCGATCCCATGGCCGACGGGCCGGTTATTCAGAAGAGCAGCGATATTGCCCTTAAGCAGGGTATGAACATGAACCTGCTATTCAGCCAGCTTAAAAATATCCGCAAGGAGACAGATATTCCGCTGTTGCTGATGGGATACCTCAATCCGGTTATGCATTATGGCATAGAAAAATTTTGTGCTGAATGTGAAAATACCGGAATCGACGGTGTTATCCTGCCTGATCTGCCACTGGAAGTTTTCGTTGAAGATTCCGGAAAAGTCTTGGGCAGCCAGGCACAAGGATCCCTGAAGGATCTCTTTGCAAAACACAATCTTCATGCTGTATTTCTCATTTCGCCCCAGACTAATACAAAACGTATCCATGAAATTGACCTTATCAGCAACGGATTTTTGTATATGGTTTCCTCCTCTTCCACCACCGGGGTAAAGAGTGGCTTTGATCCTGTTCAGCAGGCTTATTTTGAAAGAATACGCGATATGAAACTGAGAAATCCCCGCCTGATTGGTTTTGGGATCTCAGATCATGCAAGCTTCACCAGGGCCTGTGAATATGCTAAGGGAGCAATTATAGGAAGTGCTTTTGTGAACATGCTGGGATCGGCTCAGAATCTGGATGAGGCAATTATGAAATTTGTGGAGGGAATAAGGGTTGGCACTTATTAATTTGAAAATTGAGTCTAAAAGAGTTTGAAAATACGAAGGACCATTCTGATTAATATACAGCATCAGAAACAATACTTCGTCCTTTGCTAAAATCTTCGGAGGGCAAATGCAAATTTGAAAATTCGAAAAATACGACTTCGCTAAAGCTTCGGCGGGCGAAGCAACAAATAAAAAACCTGCTGTAGCACTTTGCCGACAGCAGGTTTAAACCTGAATTAGATTTTGAGTACTCATAACTTGAAGTTTATTTGGTTTCATCGGCCAGCATTAAGTTTGTCATTTGATTTTCAGTAGTATCGCTTACTATTGAATCGTCTGCCCGGGGTGCCTTGAAGGCAACTGCAGCTTCAGTAGCAGCGGCCAGCCTGTCAAGTCCTTCAATGGCGGTTGCAACTTCCTCGGATTCTTCATTAGCAGGAGCTACATATTTAATGTTAGCTTCAATTATTTCTGCCAGGGCATTTAAACTTTCAATTTCGGGAGCCACTGTTTCTTCTTCGGCTGAAGGAGCAACATATTTTACAGATGCTTCAGTCGTTTCAGCCAGTGCGTTCAATTCTTCCATGGCATAAAATACATCCTGTGATTCTTCAACAGCGGGAGCGACAAATCTGATGGATTGCTCGGTTGCAGTCATCAGGGCTTCCAGCCTTTTTGCAGAGACCATTTCTTCGTTGTTAGCCGGTGTTGTACTGGCAAAAGTTCCGGTTGTCAAAACCATTGCGGCGGCAATTGTTACCACCATTTTTTTCAGGTTGCTGATGTTGATTTTTGTTTTCATTTTATTTTGGTTTTTAAGTTTCACGTTTGATAAAGAAGATATACACATACCGTGCCAAACTTTGTAATATAATGAAATACAGATATATACATCAAATGCATGACTTTATTCGGCGATGTTCGGTTGTATCATTATCAATTATTTTGGTGTTCGGTTTCGTACAAGAGGTTGACAAGTTAATGGCATATACTTCCGAAATCCTTTACAGATAGTCGATTCAGCTATATTTTAATCTGGTAAATTTATGTTCGGGTATCGGTAAACGGTTACTGAAAATCGGTATTCGGTAGTCGGTGGTCGGTAAGTTGGTATTCAGTATTCGGTGGTCGATGTTCGGTAATGCATTCAGTTATTATTAATTTTGTAATCATCAAACACCTTCCTATGCAATTAGTAAAATGTACCCGCGAACATGCCTTTCAGATACTGGAGATCCTTAACGAGGCTATTCTGAATACTACGGCCTTGTATGATTACAAGCCAAGAACAATTCAGAACATGGAGCAGTGGTTCGAAAATAAAGAAAAGGGGTCCTATCCGGTAATCGGTCTCTTTAATGATGAGGGCACTCTCACCGGTTTTGGAAGTTATGGAGCATTCAGGGCATGGCCGGCATATAAATACACCGTTGAGCACTCGTTATATGTTCATAAGGATTTCAGGGGGAATGGATTTGGTAGGTTGATTCTGTCGGAAATAATTGCACAGGCACAAAATCAGGATTATCATAACCTCATTGCAGGTATTGATTCCACAAACCAGGTAAGCATTGCTTTGCATAAATCCCTGGGATTTGAATACTGCGGTATCATAAAACATGCGGGATATAAATTCTCCAGGTGGCTGGATCTTGAATTTTACCAGCTGATTTTATCAACGCCGTTGAAGCCGGTTGAGGGTTGAAAAAAAGCGCTCTTTGTGGTTAAATTTTAAAGTCTTAACTTACCACCTCAAAACTTCATTTTCAAAAAAAACCATTATGAAAAATCTGCTTTACCTCTTGTCGTTAACAATACTTCTCGCCTCATGCGGAAAAAAAGCTACCAGTTCTGAATCAAAAAACAACGTCCCTATTTTGGGAACGTGGAAACTTATTTCAGGAACTCTCATTGAAAACGGAGATACCACCGTCACAAAGTATACCCAAAATGTGTCGTTTATTAAGATCATCAACGATACACATTTTGCTTTTTTGCAGCATGACCTGAGCCAGGGCAAGGATTCATCCGCCGTTTTTGTGGCCGGCGGCGGACGTTATACACTTGCCGACAGCATTTATACCGAACACCTTGAATATTGCAGTGACAGGGCATGGGAAGGGAATGATTTTTCATTTGTTGTTACAGTGAAGAATGATACTCTCATTCAAAGGGGTATTGAAAAAGTTAAAGAGGCCGGTGTCGACCGCATGAATATTGAAATGTATGTAAGAGCAAAATAATTGGTCCGTTTCAAAATATATGAGACCCGACAATATGCACCTGAAAATTACCCGGATATCCTTTTTCTTCCTTTTACTGGCAGGTGGTTGTTCTCCATCTGAGAAAAGCAGCGGCAGCCATTTTTTTCAGCTTCTTGCTGACCTTCCTTCCTTAAAAGGTAAGCCACAGTACCTTGCCTCTCCATTTGTCACAGCAGGTGATCGCGTTTATATAATTGGCTTCCAGGATGGCTCTTTTCCGGAGCTTGGCTGGCATATTTCCGGAGAAATGGGCGGAATATGGGATCACCCTGTAAAGCTAATGGATGGATTCAGTGCCAGCCTGAGTATTAGGAACAGCAACGATTCACTTTGCCTTGACAAGGCGGACGAGTTTATCAACTACCCGATGGCCAATTGTCATCATTTTACCTGGAATAAAGAAAATCTGGCAATACAGCGTTACCAGTTCGTTCCGGATACCATGGAAGGGGCCATCGTTGAATACAGGATCATCAATGAAGGGAAGGAAGAAAAACAGATTGACTTTTTGTTTACCGGATATACCAACCTGAGGCCTACCTGGCTTGGAGAACGCACAAACATGGTAGATGCAGAAGATGAAATCTCATTTGACAATAAATTATCTGCTGCTGTTGCAAATGACAAAAACAATCCCTGGTTTGTTGTATTCGGGTCCTCTTTAAAGCCAGGATATTATTCAGAGATGGCTACCGGCTGTCAGTCGGTAAAAAGAAAAGGACAGGGTACGCAGGCCACTCTTACATTTTCATTTACTCTGAAACCGCAGGAAGAAAAAATCATACCGTTTTACATTGCGGGTTCATATCATTCCAGGGAATCCGCCGGGGAAAAACTACAGTCTTTTGAAGTCGGACGGGCTGGCCAATATATCTCGCAAGGCTGAACGGTATAGGCGGATTAACAATGTTTCCCATCTTGCAATTCCCGATAAGGGCATGGAGCAGATGTTCGAATGGTTAAAATATAATACCGACTGGCTTATCCGGAATGTACCGGAGCAGGGCAGGGGTCTTTCAGCAGGATTACCGGATTATCCATGGTGGTTCGGCGCAGACGCCAGTTATGCCTTGCAAGGGGTATTGGCCACCGGTGATCATGAACTGGCAAAAAGTACAATTCTGTTGCTTCATAAGATATCGCAGCGGGAAAATGGCAATGGGCGGATCATTCATGAAGTTTCAACCAATGGATCAGTATATAATCCCGGCAATGTAAATGAAACAGCGCAATTCATCAGTCTTCTGAATGACATATTTTTCCTGGACTGGTGATAAAGAACTTATCAATCAACTTTTTCCGGATGTCAAAAAGGGAATCGAATGGCTTCTGAAGGAGCAGGATCCTGACAGGAACGGATATCCTGACGGGAACGGAATGATGGAAATACCCGGGCTGAATACGGAAATGATAGATGTTGCAGTATACACGCAACAGGCGCTCTCATCAGCCTCAAAAATGGCCCTTGTTCTCGGAGAAAATGAAAATGCCGTGGAGTACAACAAAATGGCAGAGCAATTGAGGATCAGGATCAATAAGGACTGGTGGAACGAATTAAGCCAGTCGTACGGGGATTTCAGGGGAACGGTATCGCAGGCCATCCCTCTCCTGAAGAATGCAATGACAAGGGCTGACACATTAAAGAAACAGGAAGCCCTTGTGGAATTGAAAAATACTGAAAAGCAGCTGAAAAATCTCATCCCTGGCCAGAGGTATCCTTTTGTGATCTATCATAACTGGGTGGTGAACACACCCCTTGAAACAGGAATTGCAGATGTTGAAAAGGGTATGGCTGCGCTTCAAACCGCCAGAAAATATGAAAATCCTTTTGGCGTGTATGTTACCGGAATAGACAAAACAGATGAACCGGACAGCATCATATTGAAATCAAGGAAGAAAACATTTTCCTATCTTGGTGCGGTAATGACAATTCCCACGGGTGTGCAGGCTGTTGCGGCAGCCAATTACGGAACGGCCGATGATGCTTTGCGTTACCTGGAGATGCTTCATCGATCATTTGGTTATGCCCTGCCGGGATCGATGTATGAGGTGTCGCCCGACTTTGGAATGATTACCCAGGCCTGGAATATTTATGGGGTTGCCGTAACCATCACGGGACATTTCTTTGGCATCCGGCCCAGGGCTTATGAAAAAACAATATACGTTTCTCCACAAGCTTCCCTCAACATGGAATGATGTTTCACTCGAAAATGTGCGAATTGGCGATAATTCATTCACCCTGGCTATTCATAAAGAAACTGATCACCGGGAATATCATATCAAACAAACCCGTGAAGACTGGACTATAATAATAGATGTAAGAAGTTCAAAAAGGTGCTGGTGGATGATAAGGAACCGGAAAAGATCTTATGATTGGGGGAGAATTAAAAATTACCGGAAGAGACCACCTGGTGAAGATTTTTTAATGCCTGCAGGTCTTTTCAATCCAGTCTAAATCGTAAATCGTAAATCGTAAATTCCCTATCTATCTCCTCCTCGAAGATCCGAACGCCCCTGCAAGGATAGAGCCCAGCACGCCCCTGACCAGGGTGCGGCCAAGTTCATTGCTTACCTGACGGGTTAGTGTGCGGCCGGCAACCTTTGCAAGGTCGCCAAAGATACCTCCTGCACTTCCCGGGGCAGGTTTTTGCTGTTGCTGCTGCTTCAGAATTTCCTTCTGATCTGCAGCAGCTTTTTCGTCAGCATCCTCCTGCGCAAATTTCTTTTGCAGTATTTCAAATGCCGATTCACGGTCGATTTGCTTTTCATATACACCATATATGACCGATGAACGGATCAGCTGGTTTCTTTCTTCAGGAAGTATGGGGCCGATCTGTGACTGCGGGGGAACAATTTTAGCTCTTTCCACTATACTGGGAATTCCTTTTTCATCCAGGAAGGAAACAAGGGCTTCACCCACACCCAGTTCAGTAATAACCTCTTCAACCTTGAATTTTGGATTGGTCCTGAATGTTTCAGCGGCCGAATTAACGGCTTTCTGATCTCTTGGAGTAAAAGCACGTAAGGCATGCTGCACCCGGTTTCCGAGCTGGCCAAGTACCGTCTCCGGGATATCAATCGGGTTCTGGGTTACAAAGTAAATCCCTACCCCTTTTGAACGGACCAGCCTGACCACCTGTTCTATTTTATCAAGCAATACTTTGGGAGCATCATTGAAAAGCAGGTGAGCCTCGTCGAAGAAGAATACAAGTTTTGGTTTTTCAAGATCCCCGGCTTCCGGCAGTTGTTCGAACAATTCCGACAATAGCCAGAGCAGGAAGGTCGAATATAATCCCGGGGAGAGCATCAGTTTTTCTGATGCAATTATGTTCATTACCCCTTTTCCCTTTCCATCGGTTTGGATGAAATCCATGATGTCGAGAGCAGGTTCTGCAAAGAATTTGTCGGCGCCCTGTTCTTCAAGGGTCAGCAAACCACGCTGTATGGAGCCGATGCTGGCTGATGAAACATTTCCATATTCATTGGTATATTGTTCGCGGTGTTCACCCACGAATTCGAGCATTTTGCGAAGATCTTTCAGATCAAGCAAAAGCAAACCATTGTCGTCGGCAATTTTAAACACCAGGGTCAATACACCTGCCTGAACATCATTGAGGTTCAGAAGCCGGCCTAATAGAAGGGGACCCATTTCAGAAATAGTGGTTCTGAGCGGATGACCCAGTTCACCAAAAATATCCCAAAAACAAACAGGGAAAGCCATTGGAACGTGTCCTTCGATTTTCATTTCCTCTATGCGGGAAGTAACCTTGGGATTGCCTCCGCCCACCTTGGCAATTCCGGATAAATCTCCCTTTACGTCTGCCATCACTACAGGGACGCCTATACTGCTAAAGGTTTCAGCCATGGTCTGAAGGGTGATTGTTTTGCCTGTTCCGGTTGCCCCTGCTACAAGTCCATGACGGTTCGACATTTTGGGGACCAGGTATAAGTCTTTGTCTGACCTGGCGATGAGTAGGTTTCCGTTAAGATCGATCATTGGGATGGGTTTTTTGTAAAGATATAAAAAAAGGGACTAGGGACGAGGGACTAGGGACAAGAAGTAATGAGAAGTGAGTAAGGAGAAATGAGTAAGGAGTAGGGAGTAAGGAGAAAATAAGTAAGGAGTAGTGAAAATTGTTCCTTCTCCCTACTCCATCTCTACTCCTTACTCCTCACTCCTTACTCCCCCGTCCCTGATTAGTAACGGTAATGATCCGGCTTATAAGGTCCCTCAACAGGTACGCCGAGGTAATCGGACTGCTGTTTTGTAAGGGTGGTGAGTCTTACACCAAGCTGGGCCAGATGCAGCCGTGCTACTTCTTCGTCGAGTTTCTTGCTCAGTCGGTATACTCCCACGTCATACTTGTTTTGCCACAGGTCGATTTGTGCAAGTGTCTGATTTGTAAATGAGTTGCTCATTACAAAAGAGGGATGACCGGTTGCACAGCCGAGGTTAACAAGGCGGCCTTCCGCGAGGAGGAATATTGCATTTCCGGTTGGGAAAGTGTATTTATCCACCTGGGGCTTGATATTGACATGTTTAATGCCCGGCATGGTAACCAGCTGGTCAACCTGGATCTCGTTATCGAAGTGGCCAATATTACATACAATGGCCTGGTCTTTCATTTGTTTCATATGATCCAGCGTAACAACATCCTTGTTACCGGTGGTAGTGACAAAAATATTGCCTTCCTTCACTGCCTCTTCCATGGTTGTAATCTCAAATCCTTCCATAGCTGCCTGAAGCGCACAAATAGGATCTATTTCAGTGATCAGAACACGGGCACCATAAGCGCGCATGGAACGGGCACATCCCTTGCCCACGTCACCGTAACCCAGCACAACAACTACCTTGCCGGCAATCATTACATCGGTAGCGCGCTTGATACCATCTGCCAGTGATTCACGGCAGCCGTACAGGTTATCGAACTTGCTTTTCGTAACCGAATCGTTCACGTTAATGGCCGGGATCAGCAGTTCACCTTTTTCCATCATCTGGTAAAGACGGTGAACGCCGGTGGTAGTTTCTTCAGAAACACCTTTCCACGATTTTGTATACCTGTGCCATCTTCCGTTATCTTCGGCAAGAATTTTTTTCAGCAATTCAAGGATTACTCCCTCTTCCTTGCTGGACGGTTTTTTATCCAGTACAGAAGCATCATTTTCAGCCTTGTATCCCAGGTGGATCAGCAGCGTGGCATCGCCGCCGTCATCCACGATCAGGTTGGGTCCTTCACCGTTAGGGAAAGCCAATGCCTGTTCAGTGCACCACCAATATTCCTCGAGGCTTTCTCCCTTCCAGGCGAATACCGGGATGCCGGCCTTGGCAATGGCAGCAGCGGCATGATCCTGGGTGGAAAAAATATTACAGCTTGCCCAGCGAACATCAGCACCCAGTTCTTTCAACGTTTCGATCAAAACGGCAGTCTGAATTGTCATATGAAGTGAACCCGATATACGGGCACCTTTCAGTGGTTTGGACACGGCGTATTTATTGCGGATTGCCATTAATCCGGGCATTTCCTTTTCAGCAATTTCTATTTCCTTCCGGCCAAATTCTGCCAGACTAATGTCTCTAACTTTGTAGGGAAGCGTTTCTGCAGCTATTTCTGTTTTCATATGGTATTGAAGAGTGTTTTAGTAAATATCTATTTATTAACTGTATTTGTTTTAAAAAGTTTCAATACTTCAATTTTATCCGTGGCGATCTGATCGCGTAATTCCTGGAGCGAATTGAATTTAATTTCATTTCGAAGCCAATCCGTAAACACGATCTTAATTGGCTTATTATAGATGTCGGCATTAAAGTCGAATATATTTACCTCGATGGTCCGTTCATGCTTTTCTGTTTCAATCGTTGGCCTGTATCCAATACTCAGCATACCCTGATATTCCTTTCCATCCACTATCACCCGGGTGGCATACACCCCGGTTCTGGGAACCAGTTTCAGCGGTTCAAGCGGTTCAATGTTTGCAGTCGGGAATCCCAGCGTGCGTCCCAGTTTCTTCCCCTGCCACGACCCTGCCGTTTAAAAAGTAAGGATAGCCCAGCGCCTTGTTGGCGGCAGTAATTCTTCCTTCTTCCAACATATGACGAATGCCTGAAGAGCTGATCCGAATCTCATCCTGTATCACCGGGTCGAGCCGTTCGGCATGAATATTATACTGCTTTGCGCTCTTCTGAAGGCTTTCAAAAGTACCCTTCCTGTCCTTTCCAAAATGATGGTTGAAACCGACTACCACATGCCGGGCACCGATTTTACCCACGATATAATCCCGTATAAACAGATCGTAGGGTATGTTGGACAATTCCTTTGTAAATGGAAGTATGAGCAGTTTATCAATTCCATGCTTCCCGATCAATTCGATTTTTTCCTCCAGTGAGGTCAGTAGCCTCAGTTCTTTATTCTCAGGCTGTAATACGAATCGGGGATGCGGCCAAAGGGTAATTACAACAGATTCCCCTTCATAAGCCCTGGCGAGCTTTTTGATCCGTCGGAGAATTTCCACGTGTCCCATATGCACACCATCAAATATGCCGATTGTGACCACAGGGTTGTGAGCTGTAATTTGGCCTATGTCATTGAAAACCTTCAACTCATTTTGATTTTGCACAGGGTGGCAAAGTTAACATTTATCATTCAATTAAGAAGGGTTATAAACAAGCATTGATAACCATATTCCGGTCATATGTCAAAATCCCGGTAAATTGGGAATTGCCAAAAATTAACGCAGAGTACGCCGAGTTTTTTGAAGCAACTATGAAGTCGCAAACTTTGCATCGTACCGTTTCAGATTATATTATCATAAGCGTTGCAAGAACCTTCTTAGCGGTTCGCGGCTTTGCGAGAATATTAATCCCTGCGAACATCTTCAGGAAAATCAGCGAAAATCAGCGAGAGACATTTTTATCGCTTTGCAAGAAATAAAATAAATCTCAGCGAGAACGGTAAATGATATAGCAATGACAGGGATTAATTCATAAATTTAGTTCGAAATTGAAATGTTCGAAAAATTCCACTTTACCATTTCAATAAATTAATCTACTGAAATATGGCATTCAAACAACCCCGAATAGTGGATAATGACCCCTGGCTTGGTCCTTATGCCGAGATCATTTATCGCAGGCAAATGAAGGTTTTCGAAAAGGAAAATGAATTAGCCGGAGATGACAAGAGTATTTCTGATTTTGCGACGGGATACCTGTATTTTGGTTTGCATCGCACTGCCGGAGGATGGGTTTTTCGCGAATGGGCCCCGAATGCGACCCGCATGTTCCTGGTTGGAGATTTCAACGGATGGAAGGAATCGGATGAATACAGGCTTAACCGGCTGGAAAATGACGTTTGGGAGCTGGAACTCAGGGAAGATAAACTAAAACAGGAAGACCTTTTTAAACTATCCGTCTATTGGAACGGTGGCCAGGGCCATCGGCTGCCTTCCTATGCAAGACGGGTGATTCAACATGAAGATACCAAAGTCTTTGATGCTCAGGTTTGGGCTCCCCGGGATGATCACAAATGGAAATATCCTTCGGTAAACGCTTCCGGAAGACCTCCCTTTATCTATGAAGCCCATGTGGGGATGAGTACTGAAAAGGAAAAAATCGGAACATTTGATGAATTCCGGTTAAATATTCTTCCAAGAATTAAGGCCGACGGTTATAATACTATACAGCTGATGGCCGTGCAGGAGCATCCTTACTATGGTTCATTTGGTTACCACGTTTCTAATTTCTTTGCCGTGTCCTCCCGTTTTGGAACGCCCGCTGAGCTAAAGCACCTGATTGATGAGGCCCACGGAATGGACATTGCTGTTATAATGGACCTGGTTCATTCTCATTCTGTGAAAAATGAGCTGGAGGGACTTGGTAACTTTGATGGCACGCCCTACCAGTATTTTCATTCCGGATCCCGAAGGGAACATGTTGCCTGGGATTCATTGTGTTTTGATTATGGAAAAAATGAGGTGCTTCATTTCCTGCTTTCGAACTGCAAATTCTGGCTGGATGAATACCGTTTTGATGGTTTCCGGTTTGATGGCGTCACCAGCATGTTGTATTATGATCATGGTTTATCCCGGAATTTCACCAATTATGGCATGTACTATGATGGCCAGGAAGATGAAGATGCCATTACCTATATTGCACTTGCGAATAAGCTGATCAGGCTTGTCAACCCGATGGCAATTACAATTGCGGAAGAAATGAGTGGTATGCCGGGCCTTGCCTCTCCCCTTAAAGACGGCGGATACGGATTTAACTTCAGGATGGCTATGGGTGTGCCGGACTATTGGATTAAAATAATTAAGGAATTGCCGGATGAAGCCTGGAATGTATCCGAGCTGTATCATGAGCTGACCAGCAAGCGAAGCGATGAAAAGACCATCTCCTATGCTGAATCGCACGACCAGGCTTTAGTCGGCGATAAGACACTGATATTCAGATTACTCGATAAGGAGATGTATCATTTTATGGACAAGGCATCACAAAACCTTATTGTTGACCGTGGTCTGGCCTTGCATAAAATGATCAGGTTGTCCACCGCATCTACCGGGGGAGGAGGGTACCTTAATTTTATGGGTAATGAATTCGGACACCCTGAATGGATCGATTTTCCCAGGGAGGGTAATAACTGGTCGTATAAGTATGCACGAAGACAATGGAATCTTGTGGATAACATGGAACTGAAATATCACTGGCTCGGTGATTTTGACAAGGATATGATCCATCTTTTACAGGAAAATGATTTATTGAATGTACCCTGGTGCAGACTTCTGGCGGATAACCGGCCTGATCAGATCATGGCTTATGAGCGAGGCAACTTTATTTTCGTTTTTAACTTTAATCCGTTTACCTCATTTACAGATTATGGCATACAGATGCAGCCAGGTAAATACCGGATCGTACTGAATACTGACAATGTAAAATACGGCGGTAAGGGACATGTGGATGAATCACTCACTTATTTTGCACAAGTGGGGATCAAATTAAATGACCCCCACTTCCTGAAGATGTATATCCCGTCAAGGACAGGCATTGTATTTAAAAAAATTCCGACTCCCGCGGTTTATTAGGGACTAGGGAGTAGGGAGTAGGGAGTAGTGAGTAGGGAGTAAGGAGTAGGGAGTCTTTTTGCACATTACTCCCTGACTCCTTACTCATTTCTCCTTACTCACCTCTCATCTCTCATCTCTCCTCGTCCCTAGTCCCTCGTCCCTAGTCCTTATGTGATGGTGATTATGGTGTTTATACCTGAACGGCATGTTTAGATGGAATCCGTCTTTATTTAAAACAACAGAGCCCTCGCATCCTGTGCTTGTATAGTCAATTGTACTTACTCCGGTTACACTGTTGGTTATCTGAATAGTTCCTTTTACAATTACCCAGCGCCACTTCACATCCTGGCATCTTATCATAACCAGCGGTGAGGTGATGATCCGTTCATATTGTTCCCCCTGAATATTAATACCATTGGCGGATCCTGTTACAAGTATCGTGTCGTTCAGTGGATTCTGACCCCTGATCCATTCACGGACGTGATTCGATTCCCTTGTCATAAATGCAGTATCGTTAAAGATCACTTTCCCGCCGGTAAGCACAATACCCAGTTCAAAATGGTTTTTGTCGTTGAGGCCCTTGTTGGTTATTGTCCTTGTGCCTTCGAGCTTAACGCCGTTTATAAAGAAATTGTTAAACGTAATCACATGCTGGGCGCCTGTAACAAACCAATGGTCGGTAATGGTCACAATGATCTGTCCCTTTAGTGTGATCGTATCATTCTTGAAAATCCGGGTGCAGCCTTCACCAAAATCAAGTGTAACCACCTTGGGAAAAGACACCGAATCAGGATGATCAACTGTAACCATCATGCATTCATCACTGTCATTTGCAGTGGATTTCATATTCATAGTTGAAAAACCATAGAGATCCATCGTGGTAATACTTGACACCACGGTATTGTCCACTTCCTCATAGAGGGCATCAGCATACACTTCGTCCTGGGCAGCGACAACCTCCTTCGAAGAAATATTGCCCGTATTGTCTTTTGAGCAGGATGGAATAAGCAGTACCCCAGCAGCCGATAACATAAGAACCAAAAAATTTTTCATAACATATTAGTTTAAATTAATTAATAGTCCCCGGAATTAGTATTAGTGCCGGGGCAAGTGATAATATTAAAAACGGGGAAAATAGTTTTATATTACAAAGGCTCCTCTGAAAAAAATCAATTGCCGTCAGTTTAAACTGACGGCAATTGATATCATAAGGGAAAGATTATTCCTGTTTATCCCAGATAGGTCTTTAACAGTTTGTTTTTTGATTTCTGACGGAGGTGCTTAATGGCCTTTTCCTTGATCTGGCGGGTGCGCTCACGCGATATCCCGATAGTCTGGCCAATTTCCTCCAGCGACATAGGCTTTGTGCCGATCCCATAAAATGCACGGATCACATTGCTTTCCTTTTCAGGAAGTGTGCTTAACGTCCGTTCGATTTCTTTGGCAAGAGATTCCTCTATCAATTTGCTGTCAGTGGAAGGAGTATCATGACTGGGCAATACATCCAGCAAGCTGTTTTCTTCGCCGTCCTGAAAAGGGGCATCAACAGACAGGTGTCTGCCAGACAATTCAAGTGTGCCTGCTACTTTTACTTCAGGAAGTTCCAAAATAGCGGCTACTTCTTCCGGTGATGGTTCACGCTCATGTTCCTGCTCGAGTTGGGAAAACGCCCTGTTAATTTTATTCAGGGCACCAATTTTATTCAGGGGGAGACGCACAATACGTGATTGTTCAGCTAACGCCTGAAGAATACACTGCCGTATCCACCAAACTGCATAAGAAATGAATTTGAAACCCTTGGTTTCATCAAATTTTTTGGCAGCTTTAATCAGTCCGAGATTACCTTCATTGATCAGATCTGGTAAGCTCAAACCCTGGTGCTGATATTGTTTTGCAACTGAAACGACAAACCTTAAATTAGCCTTGGTAAGCTTTTCGAGGGCTTCCTGGTCACCCATTTTTATCCTCTTCGCCAGTTCAACTTCCTCTTCCGGGGTTATTAATTCCTCTTTGCCAATATCGTGTAGGTATTTTTCGAGAGAATCACTATTTCTGTTTGTTATGGATTTTGTTATTTTTAACTGCCTCATATTAACCTTTCGTTTTAATTAGAGCTAACAACGAATAATTCATCTAAATAACAAAAAAAGGACTGTTTTGTTGCAATCTTCTTTCTTAAAAAATGCTAAATCCGGTTCCTTTTATTTTCTTTTGCCTGAAAATACGAATTTTTATTCTAATATCAAAACCTTATTTAATCTAATTAAACAAAAAACATGCCATGAATAGCCGGAACCATTTCTATGTTTACCTCCCTGTAGTGCTGGCTATGGTATTCTGGAGTTTTAGTTTTATCTGGTATAAACAGGTATTTATTTATTACCGGCCAGTCACCGTAATCGTACTCCGGCTTGTCATTGCCATACCCCTGCTTTTTATTTTATCCCTGGCTGCAGGAAAGTTACAACGAATTCAGCGCGCCCATCTGAAGTGGTTTATTCTGCTCGGTTTTTTTGAACCTTTTCTTTATTTTATGGGCGAATGCTATGGCATGAATCTGATTGCACCGAGCCTTGGAGCCATAATAATTTCCCTTATCCCGCTCATAGCTCCCATTCCTGCCCGGTATTTTTTCAGGGAGAAATTTTCATTTTCAAACTATATCGGACTGGTTATTTCGCTAACCGGTTTAATACTCGTGGTTACGGGTGATAGAAATGCAAAACCAGCCGCTATAGCGGGGGTATTGTTGATGCTTCTGGCCGCTTTTTCTGCGGTTTGCCATTCAATTTTTGTACGCAAGCTTTCTGAAAATTACAATTCATTCACCATTGTCACCTATCAAAGCACTTTTGGTCTGGTTTATTTTATTCCTGTGTTTGCCATCACTGATTTTCACGTGTTTATCCATCAGACCCATACCTTTGCGTCCCTGCTGCCGGTCATTAAACTGGCTGTTTTTGCATCAACACTGGCGTTCCTGTTGTTTGTATATTCAATAAAAAACCTGGGCATGGCCAGGACAAATGTTTTTGTCTATCTTATCCCGGTTTTTACAGCCATTTTGTCATACTTTATTATTCATGAAAAATTCGGACTGACAAAAATTGCAGGGATCCTGGTTGTAGTAGCAGGACTTGTCTTCAGTCAGGTTAATCATATGAGACGGTTAGATCGTGCTCGTTGAAATGGATTTTTCATTTAACTTTGCATCCGACATAACTTTGGTTGTTTTATGAACATATCCGGACAACGGACAAGGTATCTGGGAAAAATATTGTTTCCTTTCCTGTTGGCACTATTGTTAATTTTCAATGGATGCTCATCCTCGAATCATGTTACCAAAGGTAAGCATGGCCAGGTTCCATGTCCCTGCGAGAAAAGGAGCAACCGCAAATGATACCCTTACGCGATACAATTCCTTCGCGCAGTATTCCTATCGTAAACTGGATGCTGATTTTTACGAATGTCGTTGTTTTTATTTTTGAGGTTTTCATGTTGAAAGACTATCAGGCGGAATCATTTATCTATACCTATGGCCTCGTTCCCGACAATATCCGCCTGGCTGGACTATCGAATCTATATGAGCTCCGCACAGTTGTTTTCAGGCCCTTTTTTACGAATATGTTTTTGCATGGCGGTTGGGGGCACCTGATTGCCAATATGTGGATACTTTTCATTTTCGGGGATAATGTGGAAGACCGGATGGGCAAGGTTCGTTATTTTCTCTTTTACATTTTATGCGGGTTGATTGCCACACTTACCCATTTTGTTTTACACCGTAATTCTCCCATACCGGCTATTGGTGCATCCGGAGCTATTTCAGGTATAATGGCCGCCTATATGGTTATGTTCCCAAAAAGTACGATCATTTCCTTTATACCCATATTTATAATTCCACTCTTTTTGCCTATTCCGGCTGTGATTTTTATCGGTATCTGGTTTCTGGGCCAGCTTCTCAGTGGCACTACCTCACTCATGCTTTCAGACAATGCGACAGGCATTGCCTTCTGGGCACATATCGGAGGTTTCCTGGGGGGATTATGGCTTTACCGTTATTTTGATTCACCCGGTCGCAAAGCACACTATCAATAGACTTTCTTATAACTGATTTTCGTTATGCCGAAGCAAACAAAACTGTTTAAATTTTTGCCCGAACCTGTATTTATGTCAATGGTATACAGAATAGGGGGGATGTATGTTTTGTTTGCCATATGCCGGTTGCTGTTTGTGCTCTTTAATTTCAGATATTTTACCATTTCGGGGTCATCCCATTTTTTCCAGTGGTTATGGGGAGGCCTTGTATTTGATACGGTAGCTATTCTGTATGTCAACACATTGTATATCCTTCTGGCTACCCTCCCAGTACCGTTCAGGTATAAAAAATGGTATGAAGCTATCCTGTCCGTGCTGTTTGTCTTAACCAATTCAATAGCCATAGCTGCCAATCTCACCGATGTGTTCTATTATCCGTTTACTTTAAGCCGCACAACAGCCTCGGTGTTCAGGCAGTTTTCGAATGAATCAAACCTGGGTACGCTGTTTTCCAAATTCCTGGTGGATTACTGGTACGGTACATTAATTTTTATTGTCCTGGTTGCCGGTCTTGTATATTTCACCAAAAGAACCAGGCCCACCAGACCAGCTGCACGATTCGGATTCTATTATTATCTGTATGCCCTTATTTTGTTGCTCCTCACCTATACCCTGTTCATCGGGGGAGTGAGGGGTGGATATAAACACAGTACCCGTCCTATTACCCTGAGCAATGCCGGACAATATGTGCATGAACCTGCCGAAGTGAGTATTGTACTTAATACGCCATTCTGTATACTGAAAACCCTGGGAATCAAAACTTTTTCGAAGGTGGATTATTTTACCCAGGAAAAGGCCGACAGCCTGTTCCCTGTTATACATTATCCTGCGCAGAATGGGGAAATGAACAAGAAAAATGTAGTTATCATAGTTCTTGAAAGTTTTGGAAAAGAATTTATCGGTTTTTTTAATAATGAACCCGGTAAGCAATATAAAAGCTATACTCCTTTTATGGACAGTCTTTGTGAGAAAAGCCTCACTTTTCAGTATAGTTATGCAAACGGCCGGAAATCTATTGATTTTATGCCATCTGTATTTGTCAGCATTCCGTCCATTGTTGAGCCCTATGTGCTAACGGAATGTTTCAATAACAACACGCAAAGCCTTCCGTATTTACTGGATAAGGAAGGGTATCACAGTTCGTTTTTCCATGGTGCCCCAAACGGGTCGATGGGATACCTGGCTTTTTCCAATCTTATTGGTATTCAGCAATATTTCGGGATGAATGAATACGGAAATAAGAATGATTTTGATGGCTACTGGGCTATATGGGATGAGGAATTTTTCCAGTTTTTTGCCGGCAAACTTTCCGGTTTTCCCCAGCCATTTATTTCTGCCATTTTCAGCGCCACCTCGCATCATCCTTTTATATTACCTGAAAGGTATACGGGAAAATTTCCCGAAGGACCGCATCCGATTAACCGTTGCATCGGATATACGGATATGGCTGTCCGCCGCTTTTTTGAAAGCGCTTCCAGGCAACCCTGGTTTAATAATACCATTTTCGTCATCACGGCAGATCATTGCCAGTCGCAGCCTCAACGCGATGTATATCTGTCCTCCACCGGGTCATTTGAAGTGCCCGTTATTTTCTATACCCCCGATGGCAGCATGAAAGGCAAGGATCCAAGGCTTGTGCAGCAAATAGACATTATGCCGGTGGTGCTGGGACAATTAAAATACAATAAGCCCTATTTCGCCTTTGGCAATGATGTGCTTCACGAGAAAGGGAATAACTGCGTGGTAAATTATATCAATGGCACCTACCAGTTGTTTTATGGCGACCATGTGCTGATTGCCGATGAATAAGGAAACAAAAGGGATTTACAATTTTAAAACGGACAGGTTACTGAAAAATAACCTTGCAGGGAAGGATGGTGCCGTTGATGACACCCTGAAACTCAAAATGAAAGCCTTTATTCAGCAATATAATAATCGGATGCTGGAGAACAGGATCAGTTTACGGTAACCGGTAATCGGATACCGGTGGTCGGTAATCGGTGGTCGGTATTCGGTAACCGGTCATTGGTAACCTGCAAATGGAAGAACGTTGTAGAGACAAGGCATTGCCTTGTCTCTACGATTTCCAGCATCAGGGGTCAACAAGACAGTAAAATCAGATCTTAATAAAGATCTTATTCTTATAAAGGAACCAGCACAAGATACCATTCCAGAATAAAAATACAGAGGGAGGAGAGTATGCCTGCCATCACGACAGGAATGCTCAGGGATCCGAATACGTCCATGGCAATTGTATTGATGTACCCGTTAAACCATCGGCTACCGACGATTTCAATAAAAAGGTAAATGAATATGGAGTTCATCCCTACCACTGTAAAAAACAGCAGGTGCTGCCTGTGGTTTTTTACATCAATCCACCAATAGAACAGGGCAAGGCCGAGCAGGCACCATCCGCCTGAAGCCAGCACAAAGGAACTGGTTGCGATCCTTTTGATAATGGGTGTAATGGTTAAATCCATGCCAAATCCGAGGATCAGTGCAATAACTCCACCGGCGAGCAGGTAACCCACCTTTTGCCGGGCCGGTCGGTCTGAGAACAAAAGCTTTCCTGCCAATGCACCCCAGATGGTGTGACATGCGGTTGGAATACAATTGATGGCAACCCACCCATCAGGATTTATCCGGTTCATCAGGATCAGATCCATGTAATTCCCGAAATTATGCTGATCAGTAAATGGCTGATCGAAGGATGGAACATGGGTAAACCGGAATAAGACTTCTGTCAGCAACAGCAGTCCCAGGCTGAAGACAATCTGCCACCTGGCCGACCAGTTGAAAATAAGAAAGGCAACCAGGGTGGTAAATGCCAGCTGTGTGAGCACATCCCAGAGTTTGAACGAGAGTCCGTCTTTTCCAACGGCATAATCCAGAACACCCCAGAAGAAAAACCACCATGAGCGTTTTAAAACCTTAATGAATGACTGGCGCCAGGGGACACCTGCCTCCTGCTGTTTGTGCAATGAATAGGCCAGCGCAGTACCTGCAATGAACATAAAACCGGGCTGAATCAGGTCCCAGAACCGCAGGCCATGCCAGGGATGATGGAAAAACTGGATGATGAGCGACTGAAATGGCCCAGTGCCTGCTGCTTCATGGAGTCGCTCATACAGTCCGGTGCTTTCCAGAACCAGGAAGACCATGATCAGACCTCTCATAAAGTCGAGGGAGAGCAACCGTTTACCGATTGGTTCAGTAGTCAGTGCAGTGTTCATTTTCATAATTCAGGCTATTATTCTTTATTCAGATTTTGAATAAATATAAGCATTACAATTTAAAATTGTCGGCTTCACGAAGCCTTGGATTTTGAAAAGCGGGCACAAATATCAGGAAACCGGGACTAAGAATTATTCTTTCGCTAAGAGGAATATTGAAATTACGGCCAGTACTATACCAATCAATACGATGGGATGCGGGATAACGGCATATATCATCAGCGAAAGCAGAATAGTAATAATGGGGGCTACTGCATTGGTAAGCGGACTTACCACAATGGCTTTGCCGTATCTGAAGGCATACACAATGGTTAATGCCCCTATGGAATTGAGCATTTGAACGCCAAATGCCAGGTAGGGACCTTTAAATCCCAGGTAGATAGCTTTTGAATGATCGGTCATCATCCAGGCAACCGGAGAGAGCAAAAGGCCTGTGAGCATCATATAAAAGAATATGCTCTCGGCTTTCATCGTCTTGTTGGCCAGTTTCATGAAAAATGCCTGCATGCCCCATGCCACAAATACGATGAGCGCATAAACCAGCCATAAATATCCAAACGATTTCGGGCCCGGGGCCTGATAAGAAAGCCAGGGAATGGCAAGTACTGCGAGGATGATGCCTATCCAGCCAACTTTCGATGCCCGTTCCTTTAACAATATTACCGAAATAAGAATAGTAATAACGGGTGACAGGGAAATAATCGGAAATATTAAATACGCCGGTCCGTTGACAATTGCGCCGGTAAATAAGGCCAATTGTCCGCCAGCGCCAAGCAATCCGATAACTAAACCAAGTAAAACTGATTTGACATCATATTCGAGCTTCCAGCCAATAATTTTCAGTCCTATTAAGGCCGGAACTATCATGGTGAAAGACCAAACGATATAAATTAAGGTGCCCGGGAAACCTGCACTTTCAGAGACTTCTGTAAATGCCCCCCAAACTCCCCAGAATATGGTAGTAATCAAGGCATATACGAGCCACATTTTGTTTTTACCCATGTTGACGATTATTGGCTATAAATTTATAAAAGGAAAACTTACCATAAAAGAAAGAGCCAGGCAGATTCCGGGCTCTTTCAATTTACATTTATCTGAAACAACCAGATCAGTTATTGCTTATTCATTATTACTGGAATTTTTTCACTGTACTCCGGTAATGGGGTTACCAGATTGCCAACGTCTGACCAGTCAGAATTCATTATACTCATGGAAAATGACATGGCATCAGAATTAATTTTAAAGACTTCCCTTGAAATACCAAATTCCATTTTGATAGTATTGCCTTCTTTGGTTATGTAACCTGGTTTTACAGCATTTTCATTTTCAAAACCAACAAAGGGCCAGCCCGGATCACCAACTGCCAGATCAACAATACTCGGTGCAAACCATCCCTGGTAAATACTTCCCTCACAGCCGTAATCAACGCCCATCTCCTTCATTGAAAAACCGGTTGCAACTGAATTGTCAACATCCATGTATACACCAAAGATATGATCTGCCAGACCTGCATTTTCTGCAATAGAATCGAATTCAACATAGATGTAAATATAATTGGCATCATAATCGACTTTGGCAGTATCAATGGCCCCTTTGCCGGAAAGCAGAAAATCGGGATAGGTCACGCCAGCCCAATCGCTAAATGAACCATCCTCGAGGTTGACCACGGAAGCCTTATCCACTTTTAAAATTGTGTGCATGCTATAGCTTTTTCCGTCAACCGTGCCGTTCATCGTAATTACATAATTACCGATGGTAGCATAGGTATATTCCACCGAATCACCCGAAACAACGGATGAACCATCGCCAAAATCCCAGGAAATACTGGTTGCTCCCTCGGTAGCATTGGCAAAAGTTACGGTTAAACCGTTGTAATAGGATCGGAAATCAAGCGGAGGAGTTTCAGTCAGGGTGTATTCACCTTCTTTACTGCATGACAGAATGAATAACATGATGGCTGCAGCAAGATATACTTGTTTTATTTTGAAGTACTTCATAGGTATAATATTTATTCGTTTGGAATACATAGCTTGTTTGTGCTGATTTCACTCGAAGGAATCGGGTAGATTACCCAGGGATCACTGGCATGAAAAAGAACACCGCCTGCATCCATGCCAGGCTCAGCTCCCGTGGGAATTCCATTATAGACGTCCAGATGAAAGCCCCAGTAATTGCGGACGATATCTTTTCCGTTTCTTAACAGGTCAAAAATACGGTGACCCTCAAAAGCCAGTTCAATTCTTCTCTCCTTTAATACCACATCAACTATTTCATTGCTTGTAATCGATTCTTCTTTAAACAAATAATCATCAATTACTTCGCCTTCAGGAACTATCAATCGGTTAACGAGTATTTCATTTAAATCAGCAACTGCTGATGCGACATCCCCTTTTTTAGCATACGCTTCGGCTCTGTTCAGATAAACTTCTGCCAACCGGAACATTACAGGTGAGCTAAGGGTTGGTGATCCATCCTGTCCGGAAAATTTGCTGATGTAAAACATATTAACCCCGTTTTTCACAACTCCTGCATCGGTAACAATATATTTCCAGCGCTGATCAATATCTACCATGGCTGTTCCGGATCCCATATCGTCAAGGATTGAAACACTTGCTCCTTCTTCAGCCCAGCAGTTATTGCCGTTATAAATCATCGAAGCAACCGAACCATTCAATTGGTCATCGATTGGATTGAATGGCACCAGCCAGATACTTTCTGATCCGTTCTTCGCATTGGCAAAGAATTCAGGATAACTTTCAGGAGTTTCCAGTGTAAACGCTCCGGAATTTATTAATTTATCGGAATACAGAATACAGCTATCCAACTCCCCTTTATATAAATAAACCCTTGACAGCATTGCCCATACAGAATAAATACTGGCAAACCTGTGATTGTCGTTGTTTCTGTCGGCAGGCATCTCTTCACTCATTAACGATTCGGCCGTTTTCAGGCTCCCGGTGATATAATTGTACGTTTCCTCCAGAGTTGCCCGGGCCTTGGGCATATTATCAGCCTTGCTCAGACGGATTATAACACCTGGTTCCATTTTATTGGCTTCACTATAGGGTTTGGCAAAAAACCGCACCAGGTTATGTGTGGCAAATGCCCTCAGAAAATAGCTTTCGCCTTTTAACTGGTTGGTTGAAGGATCGTCACCTTTAATATCAGCCATTGAAATTGCGACATTGGCGCCATACATTATTTTATATGACAATTCCCAGAAAGCATTGATATTCGACTTTTCTGCAGCCCTGTCCTTAAATCTGAAACTGTTAATCAGGTCGTCCTCGGTTTTATAGGCACAAACAATATCATCGCTTGCAAAATCGCTCATTTGATAGTATTGACGAATATAACAATTGTTTCCATCGGCTTCCATGAGTATGGCATAAAATCCGTTTACAAGACTCGAAAGTCCGTCAGAAGTAGTGGTTATCTGTTCGCTGGTTAAGGCATCCTGCGGAATAACATCCAGATCGCACTCTGTCATTGATAATGCCAGGATGAGCAGGCCAAAATATTTTAGTATATTTTTCATATTCATGATTTTATAGGGTTAGAAACGTATTATCAATCCAAGCAGATACTGCTTGTTGTTTGGATATTTAAATTCGGCATACCCGGGTAAATTACCATAGCTCGGATCGATGGAGACTTCAGGATCCTGCCCCCAGAAATTGGTGAATGTGAACATATTGTCAGCTGATAAAGATATCGTTAAACCACTTACTTTTATTTTCGACAGGATGCTTTGAGGCAAACTATAGGAAAGAGTTATATTTCTAAGTTTCAAAAAGCTTCCATCGTCTATGAAACGTGTTGATGGATCAAATGAATTACGTGCATTCTGTGGTAGCGGTTTCGTAGCGATATCCCCCGGTTTTTGCCAGAGTTTGTAGTCATCGCGTGGCATCATAACATTAAATTGCGTTTCCTGCAAATCATGATCAACATATCTTCTGAAATAATTGAATATCTTATTTCCTGAAAGATAAGAGAAGTTTGCCCGAAGGGAAATTGCCCTGTATCTGAATTCTGTGGCAAAGCCACCCTGGAACTTAGGCATTGGGCTTCCGTATTCAATATACCGTGCATCCTGGTATTCATGGGTTTGTTTGACCATTTTTATCTACCCACAGCACTGAACCGTCGGCCGGATCAATCCCATAAAATTCTTTTGCATACCAGGTATATAGTGAAGTTCCGTTGTGATAAATCTGAACCACTCCATATGAATTGGATGTCAATATGGTATCATTCCCAAATCCGGATAATTCATTTTTATTATACCCGATTTCGAAATCCACTGTCCACGAAACATCTTTGGTCTTAATCACTGAAGTACTGATACTCAATTCAACCCCGCTGTTCATGTCTTTACCAATGTTTTGCCATTGGGTGCGGAAACCACCTGAAGGAGGTAATGCCCGTTCCACCAATAAATCCTGGGTCATGTTTCTGTAAACATTAAATTCCAGATCAACCCGTTTAAATAATCCCAGTTCAATACCGGCATTCAGCTGATCTGTCTGCTCCCAGGTAAGATCCGGATTTGCCATCTGTGTAGGAATGGCCGACGGTTGTCCATCGTATTGCGACGAAAAGCTGAACATTTCCATATAGCGGTACGGACCAATATCTTTCATACCGGTCTTACCCCAGCTTGCTTTTAATTTAAGATTTGAAATAAGTGACCTGTTCCTTATAAAATCTTCGTTGCTGACCAGCCAGGCGGCGGAAACACTTGGAAATTTTGCGGTCCTCTGGTTTGGTGCAAATTGCGAGGATTGATCTATTCTGTATGAACCGGATAAGAAATACTTTCCACTGTAATTATAGTTCAACTGCGAAATAATTGATTGCATTACAGATTTTGTTGGTGTACCGCTGATCTCATACGGTCCGGAAGCAACAGATGGAACGCTGAGTCCTTCCGGTATGCCCATTCCGGAGCCATATATATAATCATCCAAACCCGACTGGGCTTCATAGCCAACCAGGCCACTTATTGAATGAGATCCTTTTTCAAAACTGAATTTCAGCAAATCGGTCGTTATTCCGCTATAGTTAAAATTATTTTGCGTACTGACAAACCCTGTTCCAAAATAAGTGAGGTTGTCTGCAGCCTTTGCATAATATGTTTTATCTGTCGATGCATAGGCACTCAACCGGTTTGTACTGGAAAAGGTTAACCAGTTAAGGATTTTAATACTCAAATCAATGTCGTAGTCGAAATTAAATGCTTTGTTGCTCAACTCAGAGTTTTCTGCTGCCTGAATCGGGTTAATCTTGTCTTTCGACCAGATGTTTGATGCCGTTTTAAAACTCCTTGGATTGCCTTGCGCATCATACGGATCGTCCCATGGCATACTCGTGTAGGCATAATAAATATTCATATAGTCATAGCCTATATTCTTTGAACCGCTCAGGTTAATATTATTTGTGAGAGAAACCCTGTCGGAAAATTTATACGTAGTATTTGCCCGGAGATTTATCCGTTTAAATTCGGTATTGATAAAAGTACCTTTTTCATCGTAATAGCTGCCTCCGAGGTAATACGAAAACTTTCCCGTACCTCCTGAAGATGATAAATAATAATTTTGCATAAATGCCGGCTTAAAGCATTCGGCCAACCAATCGGTATTTACGTTTAAGAGTGAATCGGGTCGGGCCTCCTTGAATTTTCTGTCGTCCACCACATAATTTACCGGATCCCGGAAATATTCCCTGTGGTAATCGTACAAAGTTTTACTATCCATCATTTCTACATTGCCATGATCGGCATACCTAAGTCCCGTTACAGCCTTGAATTCAAATTGAGGCTTTTCGGATTTGGATTTTTTAGTAGTTACAATCACCACTCCGCCATTTGCCTGGGAACCGTACATTCCGGTAGCACCTGCATCTTTCAGCACAGTTATGGTCTCCACATCATTTGGATCATAGGTGCCTCCTATAATACCGTCCACGACATATAGAGGCCCCTGCGGAGCACTAAAAGAAGAAGTTCCACGGATACGGATTTCGGAAGTTGAACCAGGCGCACCCGAACTATTGATAACCTGAATACCTGCTACTTTGCCTTGCAGCATGGATCCCACATCGTTTGAAGTGATATCCATGAGCTTATCTGAAGACAGTGTGGTAACAGCACTGGTAATTTCACTTCTCTTTTTTGTGCTATAGCCCATTACTACTACTTCATCGAGGTTTATTATATCCGGGGAAAGGGCTAAATCGATTCTGGTACTGGTCCCGACTTCCACTTCTTTGGTTATGTAGCCAATATAGCTAAACACCAGGACATCTTTCGGCGAAGCAATCGCAATGGTGAATTTCCCGTCTGCATCGCTGACAGTCCCTTTGGTAGTTCCCTTAATTAATATATTTACCCCGGGAAGTGTGGTCTTAAGAATGGAATCAGTAATCTGCCCGGTAATGGTTGTTTGTGCACCTAATTGCATGATTGATCCTGTTAAGATCAAAAGCAACACCAAGATTAGGTTTCTTTGTGTAATCTTTTTCATAGGCTAATTTTTAATCATAATTTTTAGTTAGGTTAATTAATGGGCATTATTTATTTTCAGGATAAACTGCTAAGAGTAGAAAATTATCGAAAGCTGCTTCTATCTGAGGTTTGTCAGAAGAAATTTCACCATACTCTTTGTTATTAAAATAATCGAGCACCTTGTATTTTCCGCTGGATAAACCTTTAAGATGAATCATTCCATTCCATTTGTTTGCATAGAATGCATAGTATAAGGTATCTGCTTTTTGTATTACATGCGTTTCGGGTTTATCGTACCCTATATCGTACAACTCTCCCAAATAATTTCCCGTTGAAAGCATCTTCTGGTTATAAAGGGTTATCCATTTTTTCCAGAGCTTTTCATTTTCCGGGGTTAATACAAAAGGTCCTTCCGTTACCAGGGGATTATCCTTCGGCCAGGTGAACTTTGATCCCGGAACCCCGCCAACTCCAATGGTACTTGCGAAATCACGGGCACTATCGCTTAGTTCTACATGGTCACCAAAATAGGCAGTATTCGGTGCAATGGCTTTATAGGTTTTAGCTTTCGATCGTATCTGTTTACTGCCTACAGGATCTGAAGACACAAACTGGTTGGTATAGGGTATGTTGTAAAATGACATGACATCGCCACACGGACATAATTCAATAATTGAGTGTGGCTTGATCTGCCTTGCTGTTTGATAAATAAGCTTAAAGAATGCAGGTATACCTTCAGGGGCCTCTTCGGGGTTGATTAAATCGTGTTTCCAGTTATAGTCGGGGGGACAGGCATTCTGATGTTGTCCATCAAGTTTTAACCCATCGTAGTTCCAGTCACCCATGAATTTTTCGACCATGGCTTTGGTATGGTCAAGTGTTCCTTTATATACCGGCGACATATAATAACTATCCCACCAGGTAATATACTGCGGAGCTTCGTCAGCATTCAGAAGTATAATATCAGGGTTTTTGGCAAAGAGCTTGCTTTGAGGATCAACAGCCAGGGGCGCCCACCAGATCTGTGCTTTTAAACCATAGGCATGTATTTTATCCACCAGGCTTCGCATCTGGGCATCGCCGCCGGGAAACGTTTTGGAATTTACATCCCAGTCACCTTCAGCTTGCTGAAAACCATCGTCAATTCCAACCCATTTAAAACCCAGCTCTTTTACTTTTGGAAGTGTACCCAGTACCTCGTCAACGGTAAAGTTGCGCATATAGCCCCAGGCGCACCAGATGGGTTCATAGGCTGATGGTTCTGATTCGGGCAAAACAATCCCTTTTTTCTGCATGAACAGGCTGTACTGGCGTAAGGTGTGAAAATAATCGCCCTGGTGAATGCTTACAAAAGTTCCATAGGTTTTCAGTGTATCGCCCGGATGCAATGTGTCGGCATGGGTATATTCGTATTCAACACTTATACTGGCAGAAGCCGATTTTTTTTCCATGTCAATGGGCAGGGAAACCAGTTTCGGAACCATTTCGGTATGTCCAATGGCAATTCCTTCGTCTTTTCGCCAGAGATCGATAACCGGAATACCTCCGCCATAATCAGAATTATTCATTCCCTGGAAATTCTTCTTATAAAAGTTGGGAGTTACAGGCAGGATCCAATCGGCACGTTCTGAGGTGGAACTGCCCTGGAACGACCAGAAATCAGGAGTGTCCTTTTGGGTGTTTACTTTATAGGCATTGTTTATCCATTTGTTTACGATAACTTCCTCCTGGCCTTTATTTATATACCTGACATTATAGAATGCCCAGTCAGGAAAACCATCATACACGGTAATGCTTAAAATTTTAGAAATATTTTCAGGATAGCCGGAACTCATCCCTGTGAATTCCCAACGGGTGCCCTTGCCGATTTTATCCTCAAAAGTTGTTTTTTGATTATCGGAAAGTTTAAAATTCTGAATAGTATTGTGTTTTGTAAGCAGGAATTCAGAGTTCTGAAAATCCCCCATCAGCGGGTTAGCTCCTTTTTCAGTGGACGAAACAAGGGTTTGCATCAGGTAGTTAACTTCTACCTGCAATTTTCCACTTTCAATTTTAGTTATTTGCTTACTGCATGATGAGCTGATAATAGCCATGCCAAAAAAGGAAAAGAAAATGCGAATGAGGTTATTTGGTGTTTTCATACTTCTGAATTTTTAATGCATTGTCCAAATAAAGTTTTTTTAGTATCGTGTCGTTCAGGCCAAAAGCATAAAGAGGCCAATGGTAGTTGAACATGTCAGTTTCGTAGAAATGCTCGTCCCTGGATTCCAGGATGCGGAAGGTGACCTGGTACATTTTCTTATCCATCCCCATATCGGTTCCATAAAGCAGGCGATCCTGGTATTTATCATAAAAATCAGCCATGAACCTCGGTATCGTTGCTGTTTCGGCATACCGGGCAGCGATATCCATATAGAGGTTGGGATATTTATCGAGTAAACTGCCAGCCTCATCCAGGTTATAGCAAAGATTAGCAAAGTGGCAGGCGATGAATATGGTTTTTGGATTATCCCTCACTGCGTTTTCGAGGGATTGCATCAGTTGCGCGTGGTTAAGCTTCCCATCTTTAACCTGCACATGCCACTCACTGGCATTCATTAACCCGTCGTTGGTTGAATCGACTGGTTCATACATCCAGTAATCTTCTGCAAAATGAACATTTACAGGCATATGAAGCTCAGCACATTTTTGAAGCAGGATTTTCATTCGCGGGTCATCCATATGCAATCCATACCCCTTAACCGGTCTTGAATAGAGTTCGCCGTCTCCTTTGTCACCAAGTTCTCCAACACCCTTCGCGCCCATTTTATAGCAGCGCTCCAGCTCTTTTACAGCTGCCGGGCCGAAACCGGGCTTATCATATCCGGCATAATCAAAACCGCACCAAAACTCAAAACGGTCTTTATGGTTTGAATAGGCCGCTACAATGGAATCAAATTGATTTCCGATGGCATAGGTCAGTATTATTGTTTTAGTGATATTCATTTCATCCATGGTCTTAACCCAGGCGTCAATTTCTTTGGCGTTTGCAGCATAAGGATGAGAATGCATATCAATTACCGGGTATTTTGCATGTTCAGGAATTGTAACCGGAATATGATAAATGGATTTTGGACGGTAATTTTTCAGTAAAAGATGGTTCACATCCTGTTGACCATATGTCTTATGACAAAAGGCAAAAACAATAATCAAAGCTATTGGAATCGATTTCTTTATCATATCAGTGGTGTATTGAGTACATTTATTTTATTTCGGATCAGTTCCACAACACAGGCTGTTGCTTTCGGAAAAACAATACGCAGGTCAATTTCATCCGAATTGTTTAGCTCCTGCTTAAGCTGTTTCATAAAGGTATTCTTGGTCTCGGTTGCCAGGTTTATTTTCGTAATACCGTGTTGAATGGCTAGCTGTAACGACCGGTCCGGAACACCCGAACCCCCGTGCAAAACCAGCGGGATATTAACAAGCTGATTAATCTCGTCGAGCAGTTCGATTTCCAGTTTTGGTTGTTCCTTATAAAAACCGTGTGCTGTGCCAACAGCAACTGCCAGTGCATTTACCCCTGTGGCATCCACAAATTGTTTTGCCTCTTTCGGCTGGGTAAATCCTTTGTGCCCCTGGCTTTGGTTAAGCTTGGCAACGTAGCCTAATTCAGCTTCAACATGAGCACCATATTTCTGTGCCCTTTTTACTACCTCTTCTGTAATCTTTATATTTTCAGCCAATGATTTTTCGCTGGCGTCGATCATTACTGAATGAAAGCCACTGTCCAGGCATTTTTGCACCAAATCGATACTTCCGCCATGATCAAGGTGGAGCCATGCCTGAACCCCATAATCAGAAATAGCCTGAAATGCCATCTTAGCAGCCATTTCCAGGTGTATATATTTTATCGAACTTTCTGATAATTGCAATATAATCGGGCTATTCTCCAATTTGGCTGCTAATAAAATCCCCTGCAATGTTTCGAGATTATAAAAATTTGCTGCTAAAATTGCCTTCTTTAGCTGATGGAGTTCGATTAGTTTTTTTTGAAGATCCATTGTTTTCCTTAGATTATTTAAAATAAAACAGGGTTTGCATCAACTTTCGACCGGGAAACCCATTACGATAAATCCACTTTTTTGTTAAACCTCTTTTCAATAGTTGCCTTTAAAGCATCCAGTGATTTAAAAGCGCCTGTCCCTCCTGCAGCAGTTGTATTCGCGGCTCCCAGAAGAACCCCGAAATCCAGGCACTCCTCAAGTGGTTTGCGTTTTATGTACCTGCTTATAAAACCGGCATTAAAGGAGTCCCCGGCTCCGATAGCATCCACTACATTTTCATTTAAATAGGCGGGCTTGTTCACCAGTTTGTTCTTATCCCACATGATGGCTCCCTTGGTGCCATTTTTAACCACTACTATATTGCAAAAGGATTTAATCTGGTTGATACTTTCTTCGATTGAACTGCTTGAGGTAAGTTTTTTTATTTCCGCATCGTTGGGTAGAAATACATCCACATAAGGCAGTAAGCCACTTAAATTCAGATCCCATTTTTCTGTGGGATCAAATTGCGGATCAAGAGAGGTTGTCATTTTAAAGGATTTCGCCCTTTTGAACAATTGAGTTATATCGGGCTTTAATCCTTCCTGCAAAAAAACAGAGCTTACATGCAAATGAGAAGCCGATTTTAACAGATCGTCAGAAATATCCTGAATTTTTAATTCACTCATTGCACCCGGATAAGTAACCATTGCGCGGTCATTCCCAAAATTGAATGCAACAGTTATCCCGGTTAAAAGGGTTGATGATCTCAATATATTATTAATATCAACCCCCGCTTGTTTAAGTGCTGAACATACAAAGGCAGCATACCCATCGTATCCGACTTTGCCCAAAAAAGTAACGCTTACACCCAACACACTTATATTATTGGCAAAAATGGCAGAACTGCTGCCTAAGGTCTGCTTCATCTCTTTTGCGAAAACTTCTTTACCAATTTCCGGGAATTTTTCGATTTTGTTCAGTATTAAATCGACATTAAGTTCCCCAACAACAAGCACACTGTTTTTCTTATCTTCCATTTTATATACACTTAAAGGTTAAAGCAAATTGTTCAAATCTACCAGATTGAATTTGTGGTAATATCTATCCATGGCTTTTTCGATGTGCGACAACAGAATTTCATCAGCGTCAATTCCATGATTATTAATATGATTAAAGAGAATGTTCCGGGCTGCTAATACATCTGCATTTTCCCAGATGTACCGGGCACAGGTTTTTATAAGCCATTCCTGTCTTGGATTTGAGTTTGCATAGAAATCCACACTGCTCTCACTTTCATTCAACCATTTCTTCCAACGTTGCGAATCAATAACCGTTTTCCAGATCACTTCTTTAATATTCGATAATTCAGGAATGTGTTGTTCTTTAAAAAGTGATTTTTCAATGTCAGCCAGTTCCATTAATCCATCGTATTCCCTTTCAGTAAATTCAGGTCCCACATTGGCCGCACCCATATTACTCATTGGATAAAGCTCCGGATTTTCAACGCCATCCGAATAATGCCCTTTAATAAAACTTCCATACCTGGCAGCCGTCGCCGTCAGTTCTTTTGCGACCACTGGATCAAATACCGTTGTATGAAGATCTGTACCTACTTTGCCAACTATAAAACATGGCCACACATGGGAGAGCCCTTTTTCTAAAAGCCCTTTCTTTAACTGTACCAAAAAATGATTAAAAACCTCCATGTCTGCCAAACCTCCATGCACTTCCTCGGTTCCTACTTCATAAGAAACGGGTTTCAATCCTTTTGATTCCCTGTATTTTTCAGTATGTTCGATGAGTTCAACTGTTCTTTCAACAACCACATCGATATTTATTATTTCTCCTTTCTTAAGAGTAATATCAATCGTAGGATCAACATGAATTAAATCATATCCGGCATCGACGGCAGCCTCAAATGACTTTTTAACCCAGTCCATTGATTTGCTCAAAGACCAGTTTTCAGTTTTATGAATATCCTTTAACCAGGGTCCCCCATGATCTACTGCAACTATTACAGGCCCTGTAAAATGGATGATCCTGGCTTCTTTTTGTATGGTTCCAATGAATTCTTTCTGGGTAAGATGGGTATATCCTCCGTCAATATCTACCTGATTCAGGGTAGCAGCAAATTTTACCGGACTGTTGTTTCGTTTTGCCGAACGCAAAGCCGCTCGTATTACAGCCCTCGAGTTGGGACAAGCAGCAAAAATTGTCCGGCGTGTTCCGGTTTCCTTTTCAAGCTCCTTTATCCTGCGAAGGATATAATCCATTAAGGGTAGTTTGTTTATTTCAGCTCTTTCGCGTAATTGTACATTCATTATTGGCGATTTTATAATGGATAAATGGTTACGCCCTGCACTACCCGCGAAATTGCCCCACTTTCTGATGGTGAATCAGGTCGCAAACCGAGCTTAATTGATTTGAAAAATCCGAGCATCTGGGCCGGAATAACAGAACAAACAGCCAGTAAATCTTCATCTAATGAATTTGAAACTCCCAATACAATTTCTTTATCCAATGCAATGGAGGTATAGCGGGTTTCCATTACGCCTATTTCTATTAATGCGTTTTTACCTTTCTTCATAGCATGTACCAAATCGGTTTCGTATTTGGAAACATAAGGTTGATTGGAAAACAAATACATGATAAGCGTAGTATTGTCTACCACTGCTTTTGGACCATGACGGAAACCTAAAAAGGAATCGGTTTTACAGATAATCTTTCCATCGGTAAGTTCCTGTAGTTTTAATTGAGATTCAGTCGCAGTTCCAAATTGAGGTCCCGAACCTAAAAAAACTGCACGCTGAAAATTAAGTTCAGCTATGGAGGAAATGAGATTTGTATATGAATTTAGTATTTTTTCACCATAACTGCACAACAGATTAATTTTATTCTCTAACTCCTGTATTTCCTTTAGCCGTGTAATCAGTATTCCGGCCAAAAGCATACCCGTAAAACTACTCGTCATGGCAAGGCTTTGATCATTTGCCTCGGGCGGCAATACGAAAACAAATTTTTCGAGTTTTGATTTGTACTTTGCCAGCTCCCCCGATTTATCACACGTGATGATCAGGTGGTAACATTTTTTACATATCTGGTCTGCAAGAGCCACCGCTGCAACACTTTCCGGGCTATTCCCTGACCGGGCAAATGAAACCATCAGGGTTGGAATTTCCGGATACAGGTAATCGAAAGGATGTGAAACTAAATCGGTAGTAGATATACTTGAAGTAAACTTTTTCCATGAACGATTAAAAGAACCTTGCAGTGATAAGCCAATAAAAGCGCTGGTTCCCGCGCCTGTAAGGATAATGTGAAGTTTCTCATTCCGGAACACATTGTCTATAAACTTCTGAATATGTGCCTTTTGGAGAAGAATTTCGTCATATATCTTGTGCCATAACTGTGGCTGGTGATATATTTCAGTGGCGGTATGGTAGCCTCCATTCTCCCTGAGCTCTTCAATGGAATAATTTAATATTTTCATTTTGTATAAGGTATATAAATCTTTCGTTTCGTTTCGAAGTAAATATAATATCTTTTTTATCATTACGAAAAGGAAATTAAATAAATTTCATAAACGATTATTTTTCTATTTTTGTCATATACTAAATGCTAACTGCATATGTCAAAAAAAGAGATGAAAACTACAGTCGAAAGAAGAATGATAATAATGAATAAGCTCACCGACTCTCATCAGGTATATGTAAATGAATTGAGTAATGAGTTTGGGGTAAGTGAAGTCACCATCCGAAACGATTTGAAAAATCTTGAGAAGAATAAAATACTGATCCGTGCACGTGGAGGTGCGATGAAAATGGAACCTGTTGTAAGTTACGACCGGTTGCTATGGGAAAAAGATAAAATAAACAGTCGTGAGAAGCATAGAATTGGTATAGCGGCCGCTGCACTCATCAAGGAATCGGATACCGTAATAATAGATTCAGGGACCACGACCATGGAGGTGGTGAAAAATATTTCACCAAAGATTACCAGTCTTACTATAATTACCAATGCGCTCAACATTGCCAATCAGGTTGTTTTAAATCAAAATATCAATCTTATCATTCCCGGAGGAAATCTTCGTAAAAATTCACTATCGCTTGTGGGTTCACTTGCGGAAAAGAGCTTAAAAAATTTTTTTGTTGACAAAGTATTTATTGGTGTTGACGGCTTTGATACCCAGCATGGAATTTCAACTCCAAATATTGATGAGGCTCATCTGAATCAGGTAATGATAGAAATAGCAAAGGAAGTAATTGTGGTGGCCGATTCCAGCAAATTTACACGAAGAAGTTTAGCTTTTATTTGCTCAATTAACAGGATTAATACGGTGGTTACCGACAATGGCATTCGAAGTATTGACAAAAAAATATTAGAGGATGCAGGGGTTAAGGTAATAATTGCATGATGGATTATGTATCACCATGACATACGCGACGCAGTTTTTCTCAGCAAAACTTTACCCCAGCAGAGGCGCCTATCTTTTTCACATTAGCTGCCGCCTGATCATATTCTTCCCTGGTCTTGAGATGTTCGAGCATTAAGGGAACATCCTTTAGCTTACTTAATTCGGACAGAAATACGCGGTAATCAAGTCCCCCGGTTCCCAATAATACTTCATCCAAATGAACGGTGAGTTCGGTGCGTAAGAGAATATCCTTGGCATGACAATTCTTAATATATGGGCCCAGTTTTGTAAAGCATTCCTTAATGAAATCACCATTGCTATAATACCTTCGGGGGGAGTTGATCATGTTTACCGGATCAAGATGCACGGCCAGTTGTTTCCGGTCAATGGCCTTTAAAAGTTCCAGGTAGGAGTCGGGTGAATCAGGAAAGGCCCATGGCATTGTTTCCAGGGTAAAAAAAGTACGGACAGGCTTCACCTCATCAATGATTTCCCGGGTGGTTTGTACGATCAGGTCGAAGGTTTCTTCAGACAGGTTTTCAGGATCCGGACCATCCCACTTCTCTCCGCGGGAGCCGCTGATGTTCACGCAACAACCCGCTCCGATAAGTTCTGCAAGGGCCAGCGAATCCTTACATTTCTTAAGGGCCGCTTTTCTTTCCTGTTCATCCTTGCTAATGGGATTACTCCACGCACCTACTTCGGAAATAATAATATTTGCGTCCCTGGCGGCTTTTTCAAAGGCCTTTACGGTAACCTCATCTGTTCCGGGTTCAACGGGACAATAGGCAGCGCTATACCCGGTGCCTTTCACCTCGGCTGCCCATTCATGTGGGTCCTTGTGATCACCAAATACCGGGCCCCCGAGGCGTATGCAATGGGAATCGGTTCGCATGTCCGGGATCATTCCAAACTGATTTAATGCTACAAATGCAGCGGATCCGGTGAGAGATACCCGGGTAAAATGACGGCGGGAGATTTTATTATTCATGCTTGCCTTTTTCAATTGTATTTCCTTACTGATTGCCATGTACTTTGTACCTGCCAGTTACTTATTATCATCTGCAAAAAATCTTCCGATTTTTTTAATGATCTCCTTTTTCACTTCCAACGGATCTATTATTCCTTCGTGTGTGTAAACAATTTCTCCTCCGGGTGCGATCAGCAGCGTATAGGGTATGGCACCTGACCAGTTTTTATCCACTGATTCAATGAGTTGATACTTATCCTCTGCTGAATAAAGGTAATTTTTAGTAGCGGCACCCTTACTCTTCAAAAAATCCAATACTTTTTCTTTTTTCTTTAATCCGTCAGTGCAGATTGAAACGAATTCAAAATCCCGTGCGCCATACATGCGCTGCATTGTAACAAATTCCGGAAATTCAATCACACAGGGTCCGCACCAGGTTGCCCATAAATTGATAAGCCGGTATTTTTCCGTTTTATTAGCCAGTAATTCTTTTATCCCGTTTATATCTGTTTCCAAAACTTCCACCGGTTTTTTACTCCAGTCTTTATCCAGCTTATTTCTCCATTCACTTTTACTGGACCATTTAATAGAACAGCCAAAAGTCTTGGTTTTTTCTACCGGAACAGGTTTTCCGTCAAGCAAAGCCGTAATAGCATTACGGGTATCAGGCTGGGTGGCCTTTTCATAAGGATTCTCCATTTCGTCGATACGGCCGCAGAAACGTAATTTGCGCTGGCTATCAAAAATAAAGACATGAGGCGTAGTAGTCGGACCGTAAGCTTTTGCCATCTCCTGCCTATCCCCGTCATATAAGTAAGGCATTGGGAAATTCTTATCCCTGGCCCGAATTTTCATTTCATCAAAGCTGTCTCCAAGATCACTGTAACCCATTTCTTCGAGGCAAAGGGCCTTTGGATCATTTGATGATACCAGCACAATTTCCACACCTTGCGAAAAGAATTCCTGATACAGCTGCAGGATCCTGTTTTCATAAGCCTGTGCCGTTGGACAATGATTGGCCATAAAAACGATCATTAAAATTTTCGATTCTTTAAAGCTTTCTAAGGTATATGTTTTTCCATCCACACCAGGCAGTGAAAAAGCCGGTGCTGAAGCTCCGATTTCGAGGGTTTTTATTTCCTCGGCCTTCAATTGGGATATATTTCCATTCAGCACTGCGATTAAGCCGAAAAAGAGCCATGCTCTTTTCAGGGATTTTAAAAACATTTTCATAAGCAGTTAGTTGTAGTAATAGGGAGGATTTTGAAAAGGGAACGTTGATATAGTATTAAAAATACAATTTATTTTAATACCATCTTTTGAATATTTTTATTCTTTTCCTTATCGGAGCACCAAAGTTTACACCGGATGGATTCTCCTGTACAGACTGTAAAGTTTATTTGGCATACATCTTGAACTGCACAATCTCTACAAACATGAGATTATCATGACATACGCGGAACTCAAGACGAAATACAACCAGATTTTTGATTTTATCGGGAAAAGCAGGGTCAAGGATGCCCTTGATACCCTGCGATACCTATGCAATAGCGGGCGAAACCTCGATTTAAGGACACGGTTGGAGGATCATACCCAAACGTATCTGAATATGCTCAAATATTCATTTGAATTATCCGACGATCCGCAGAAGGTACTTGTTTACAACCGGCTGATAAAGGCAATCATCGGATTGGCAGATGATGTGAAGGAAGATATCATCCGTACCGGTAACCTGCTCCAGTATTATCATCTTAAAACAATTCCGGAAGCTCAGTCAGAACAGGCAATTATTGAGATTTACAGATTAATGGACAGGCTGACCCTGCTGAGCGAATCCAAAGAGGGAAATGAAGATACTGACGTTGTGAGGAAAGCCTTTGAAGCACCGGAATACAAGGATATGATCAACATGCTGTTCCAGATCATATGGCGTGCTGACAAACTGAATGATACGGAAATTAAGGTATTAAAAAAGTTAAGCCAGCCCGGAACAATTGCATGGTATGACAAATGCACCCTTGTCAGCGCATTGACATTATCGTTAATGCGCCATTTTGACAGTAATAAAATTGATCTGCTTTTCAATTTCTATGAAAACGGGGAAATGCAAATCTGGCAAAGGGCGCTGGTTGGACTGGTACTCGGATTGACTTTCTTTGACAAGAGAATACAATATTACCCGGAGATCATGTCGCGGTTACATGCTCTTCAGGGAATACGTCCCGGCAGATAAGAGCATTGAGTTCATCATCATCCAGTTTATTAAAGCCAGGGAAACTGAACGTATCACCAGGAAGATACAGCAGGATATCCTGCCCGAGATGATCCGGATGAAATCGAAGCTCGAAGAAAAACTTGACCTGGAAAACCTGCTGTCATCCATCAATCCCGAAGAAAAAAACCCGGAATGGGAAACATTTTTCAAGGAATCTCCCGATGTGTATAATAAGCTGGAAGAATTCACCAACCTGCAACTTGAAGGTGCAGACGTTTTTCTTGGCGCTTTTGCCATGCTCAAACAGTTTGATTTCTTCGACGAGTTCAGAAACTGGTTCCTGCCTTTTTATAAGGAAAATGAATATGTTTCCCGCACCTTTAATGATGTAAGCGAGGGATTCAATGTGGCCCAGTTTGCAGAAGGCATTGAACGCAGTACCTTTTTATGCAATTCCGACAAATATTCATTCTGTTTGAATGTGCGGCATATGCCCGCATTTCAGAAATCAACCGTGATGGAATTGTTTAATATGGAACTGAAAGCCATGAATGAAATGACCCAGGATGATGACCTGATCCATACCGATGCGAAGACAAGCGTGATAATAACGCAATATTTTCACGATCTGTACCGGTTCTATAAGCTGCATCCCCTTAAAAACGAATTTGACGATGTATTTAATCTGCCCTTGCGTATTCATGAAGCAGGATTTTTCAAGCTGTGGATTGATGACATCAACATGCTCCGTAATATCGGGGAATTCTATTTTGAAAAGAACCATTATTCGGATGCCTGTATGATCTTCATGCAAATTGTAGGCAAAAATCAGAATTATGAATTGTTTGAAAAAATAGGGTATTGCTATCAGCAAAATGGACATTTCGATGAAGCCCTGGAATATTACCACAAGGCCGAATTGCTTGACCGGAACAGGCTGTGGCTGCTGACCCGTTTAGCCTGGTGCTACCGGAAGACAGGAAAGAACGAAAAGGCAGTGGCATATTATTATGAAGCGGAGAAACTGGAGCCCGAAAATCTGCAGGTTCAGGCGTGGCTTGGACATACCTTTATGGATATGGAGAATTATGCAGAAGCTTTGAAATATTATTTTAAGGTGGAATACCTGCAGCCCGAAAATCACAAGGTACTGAGGCCCATCTCATGGTGCTCGTTCATGCTGGGTAACATGGAAAATGCCCGGAAGTACCTTGAAAAATCGCTTGGAAAGGAAACAACAAAAAACGACTATCTGAACCTGGGACATATATACTGGTGCCTTCATGACAGGCCAAAGGCAATTGAAAGTTACAGAAAAAGCCTGCAGGCAGCTCACCTGGATCATGAATGGTTTGCAGGTGCCCTTATGGATGATAGCAAATACCTGACTGTTCATGGGATTCAGCAATTCGATATTCCCCTGATGATTGATTATATCCTGATGTCGGCAGGTTCCTGAAATGCATTTCATGGATATTCGATCGTATTTCATCCTTAAATTTCCTCCATTTGCCGATTTTCATGCACAGGAACCTTATACAGAGATTACCTTTGAATAACTATTTTAATATTGGCTGGCAATGAATATCACCATACTTAACGGCAATCCCGACAGTCACAATCAGGAGTTTGACAGGTATCTTGATTTATACAGGGTGAAAATGCACAATACCGAGCATTATGTCAGGTCATTTATGCTCAGGGACATGAAAATTCAGGATTTAAGGCTCATGGATTCAATAAATACTACTGGTAATCAAGATTTTACTGATGATGTCCGCTATATTCTCAACAGCCTGGATGAAACGGATCTTCTTATAATAGCCAGTCCGTCTGGAACAGGGTTTTCTGTCAGTCCTGACCAAAATGATCCTTGACCGGCTTACAAAGGTTTTGCAGCCTTCGCAATATGGAGCTGTCTCCCTGGGTGAGCGGGGAAAATGGAATTGCCAAGTTACCGCTTATGGGCATGATCATGCAGAAAGAAGCAGATACCAGCGAACAGGACCTGTTATTAAACAAACTTTCGGGGGAGAGAATCGCTGCCAATATCCATACTGTGCTTGATTTCTGTATTACAACGGATACAGGTGTTTCAGATGCTGTTTGCAAAACCTTCCAGAGTATAGACTACAATTCATATATTGAAAAGACCTATACCGATCTGATTGCAGGATCCACCTATTCAGGATAAATTAATCGGAAATAAATCATTTCAACATTAAATTCAAAGTGTTTGTCTAATTTATTTGGTAGGCAGAGGATAATCATTAATTTTGAGGCTACAGTTCAAACAACCTCGGATTATTTATTATAACTCCATTATTTGTCCTCTACATGTTAAAAAAAATATTGCGGGTATTTCACTTCTTCCTGCTGATCACTGCTTTTTACCTGCAACGCTTATTCACAGGACCGATCAGCGATATTACTTTCCGGAAAATTCAGCAAGGTTCCTCTTATTTCATTTTTTAACAAAATTGAAACCGAGTATCCGGTAAGATTTTATTACAAACCGGCATGGTTTGAAAATGATTCAATTACGGTAAATCTTGTAAATAAGCCCCTTCAGGAGGCCGTTAACCTTGTATTGTACGGAAAGCATTATACATTCAGGATTATCCAGGGCAACCATGTTGTATTGCTTCCCAACGACCAGGTGTCAATATTAATGGGGGATATGCGAAACTTCAGTGACAACCAGTCACCGGATGAATCATTTACCCTTGTGGGAAAACAGGAAGAATCAGGAAAGCTTAAGATGGCCACTGTTTCCGGTAAAGTCACAGATGGCAAGACCGGTGAGCCGGTTATAGGAGCCGTGATCCAGGTGAATAATCTTCCACAGGGGGTTGTTACCAATTTGCAGGGTACCTATAAGCTGGCGCTGGCTCCGGGCTTGTACACAGTGAATGTCTCCAGTGTGGGATATGAAAAATCGCTCTACAACCTGAAGATTGTAAGTCATGGCGAAATGAATTTTGAATTGTTCGACAAATCTATTGCCCTTGACGACATCATTATATATGGTCAGCGGGTGGACCGGAATATAAGCAGCCATCAGATGAGCATTGTTGAGCTTGATTCCAGGTCAATCAAACAACTCCCCTCGGTTGCCGGCGGGAAAGATATATTAAAGGGTCTTACCACCATGCCCGGCGTGAAATCAATCGGTGAGTTCAGTTCAGGGATCAATGTAAGGGGCGGGGGAGAAGATCAGAATCTCTACCTTATTAATGGAACACCCCTGTTTAATACATCCCATGTATTTGGCCTTTTTTCCGTTATCAATCCTGATGAAGTTGAAAAACTGTCCCTTTACAAGGGTCACATCCCGGCATCATACGGGGAACGGGTTTCTTCGGTAGTGGACATACGCACCACCGAAACGGCCCCTTTGAAAACACAGATCAAGGGAGGAATCGGAACCTATGACAGCAGGCTGATGGCAAATATTCCACTTTATAAGGACAGAATATTTCTGGATATGGGAGGAAGAACAAGTTATTCCGACTGGATTTTGAAGACCACAAATGATCCGGACCTTCGGAACAGCCTGGCCTCGTTTTATGATCTGAACGGCACCCTGCATGTAAACCTGGGCAAAAGCCGGCTTTCGCTCTCGGGATACGGAAGCAATGATGTTTTCCAGTTTGCTTCTGAAGTTAAATATCATTACGGAAGCATACTCGGATCATTGAACTGGAATTATATGTTTAATTCCAACCTGGCATCTTATCTTACCCTTTCCTACAGCCAATATAATGTAGAAAAGGATGACATCAGTGATAAGGTGATGCAGAGTCGCCTGATATCGGGTATTACCTATTACGGTTTGAAATACCGGATGAAATATAGCGGGATCAGCGGACATACAATGGACGCGGGCTTTAATATTATTAAATATGCGATACAACCCGGAAAAATCAGCCCGCTGAATGAGGTCTCCTTTGTAAATGAGGGTACTATTCAGTCGGAGCAGGCTTATGAAGGAGCATTCTTTGTTAATGATGAATATGTGATCAACGATTACTTTATGGTGAATGCAGGCCTTCGATTTTCAGGATATGTGAAAACAGGCCCGGAAACTCTTGCCCAATACGCTCCCGGCATGGCACGTGATACATCATCTATAACAGGTTACACCCAATATAGCAATAATGAACCGGTTCAGACTTATTTTGGTTTTGAGCCCCGGCTTTCTGCCCGTTTGCAGCTAAATGAGCAGAGTTCTGTTAAAGTCAGTTATAACCGCAATATCCAGTATATTTCCCTGATTTCCTATTCTGCAGTAAGCACCCCGGCGGATATCTGGAAACTGGCGGATCCCTATGTAAAACCACTCACGGCGGATCAGCTGGCTGTGGGTTATTATCATAATTTTCTGAATAACAGCATTGAAACCTCAGTGGAGGTATATTATAAAAGACTGCTTCATGTAGTTGAATACAAGGATGGTGCCTATCTTGAAATGAATCCGAATCTTGAAAGCGTGTTGCTGAATGCTTCCGGGAAAAATTACGGGATCGAGTTCCTGTTAAAGAAAAACAGCGGTAAGCTGGACGGATGGATCAGTTATACTTATTCACGGGCATTGCGGAAAACAGATGGAATTTACAATGGAGAGGCTATCAACAACAACAGGTATTTTCCGTCTTCTTATGACAGGCCAAACGACTTCAACACCGTGATGAATTACCATGTTAATAAGCGGCTTCAGTTCTCGGCCAATTTTACCTATTGCACCGGCAGGCCCATCACATTACCGGAGTATAAATACCTCGAAGGAAATGAAGTAGTTGTATTTTTTTCTGATAAAAATGCTTATAGAATTCCGCCGTATCACAGGCTTGATTTAACAATTACCCTGGATGAAAGCCTTAAAATCAAAAAAAAGTGGAAGGGAAGCTGGAGTTTTTCATTGCTGAATGTATATGGCAGGAAAAATGCCTATACTGTTTTTTATAAAAAGGAAGAACCAAGTCATGCCAATGATTACAACCGGTATAGTTTATATAAATTATACCTCATTGGGCAGCCGGTTCCAACCTTATCCTATTCCTTTATTTTCTAAAGTTGCCATAATGAGAAAGAGACAATATATAGAACTTGTTTTTCCGGTAATGCTCCTGCTCCTTTTTTCGTGCAGGGAGGTTTACTATCCGGAAGGATTAAACACAGGTAAGGCTATTCCTATTATCCATGGCCAGATAGCTGAGAATGAATCGCCCACGGTTGTTTTATCCCGGGCGATGGATTACGAAAGTTCCATGCCTGACTATATCAGCGGAGCCGAGGTAATTGTATCTGACAACAAAGGGAACGAGGTTGCCCTCACCGAGAGCACACCGGGCCATTACGTGGATGCGGTAATGGAAATGGTTGGTAGCGTTGGCACATCCTACATGTTGAAGGTAATAATGGATGATGGAGAGGAATTTGTTTCATCAATGGTTACCATGCCGGAAAAACCATTTATCGATAGTGTTTATGCCCAACCGGGAACAAAACAGGCGCATGCTTACGATCAGTATAATCGTCCCGTTACGGTTACCTATGAAGGACTATATTTTTCAACCAGTCTAAGTGCAAAAGGCGATTCCACTCTTTATTACAGGTTTAATACTTCTGTCCTGACTGAATCAACCTGTATCAAGTATCCGAGCACTCCGAGTGCCACACCGATGTTTATCTGGGTGCCGTCTACATTGGATTTTGTTTATTCGGTTGACTTTACAGTGAAGTTCATCCGGCGGCCAGGTGCGGCCTGAACATCCGCTCGGTTTTGTCCGGTATTTTTATGATCCCACGCTGGCGATCTGATACTTATACCGCCCCGGTAATAATCGGGTATGTGGTTTCCTTAAAGGTCTATGCAATATCCTCCGACGTATATAATTATTACCAGTCGGTAGGTGCCCAGCTGAATTCAAATGACCAGATGTTTGCTCCCGTACCTTCCCAGGTTAAAAGCAATATGCAATGTATTACACATCCTGACCTTCCGGTAATAGGTATATTTGAGGCCACATCAAGCCGTACCTGTTATAAAGCTTTCCGCTGGATAGACATGAATACTTATCAGTCCGTTGAACTTGAATCCTTTCCTGACGATATTCAGGCAGGTTCAAAACTTTATTTTCCACCCGATTTCTGGATAAACTTTAATTAAGATAATGAATAGCATTCAAACAAAAAGATTAAGGATGTTCATATGTAGTAGAATTAAAATTCTTTTCTTGTTCGTTGTCTTCTTTATATCCTGGATACCGGGCAGGGCATTTTCATTAAAAGGACGGGTAGCAGGCGGCGGGGACGAAAAAGTTTTTGTACATACAAACAAACCGGTTTATGTTGCCGGTGAAATGATGCAGTACCGGGTATTTACGTTTAATAATAAAGCCGGCAATACTTATCTCGCAAGCAGGATACTTTATTTTGTTCTTACAGATTATAAGGGAAATATTGCGCTTCAATGGAGGATAAATCTGACAAAGGAGAATAATTCAGGATCCTGTAAGTTGCCGTCCGATTTACCGGGAGGCGTATATACATTGACAGCATATACCAGCCGGATGAGAAATGACCCGTATGAAACGCTGCATAGTGCGAATATCATCATATCCAGCCTGTCACATGAGTTTCCGGATACGCTGTATATACCTGTTCTTGACAGGCAGGAGGCATTCAGCCAGACTTTCTCGGAAACAAAACAGGATCTTTCGGTGGAAGCAGGAAGCGGTTATCAATCGGGCGATACGGCTGAAACAGTCATCAGCCTGAATAAGGAATTATCCGGCGATACTGCCAGTGTTTCTGTTTCGGTTTACCTTTCTGTGCCATTGGCGAAAACCGTTATAAGTGACAGTCTGTTACAACTGAAGAGATATAATACAGGAAAGAATGGTTCCGGCAACGGATTATCCGGCCGGTCCTACCCTGTTGAAGACCGGAGCTACATATTTTCAGGTATCCTTAAAAGCAAAACCGGTAATACGCCCATTGCGAACGGCAGGATAATCCTGGCAGTTATTGACAGCCTGTTTCCGCACATCCGTTATTCAAGGACGGATTCCACGGGACGGTTCATCTTTTATCTTGACAGGTGGTTTGATAACAAGGAATTAATCCTTCAGAACGGGGGTGCAGCAGTTGAAGGAGGAGTAGTGTGGGAAATTGACAGGAAAAATCTGACCGGATCAGGCAGGCCTTATATTCCCTATTCAGTGCATCAGAATGAAATCAATGCAGTTACAACACTGAATGAAAGCAGACTGATTGAATCGGTGTACGCAGATAAGGTTGCTGCATTACCGGCTGAGGCTATTCCGCCCGGAACAGACTATTTCGGTCCGCCCGATATGTCAGTTAAGCCGGCTGATTATTCTGATCTGGTGAACCTGAAGGAAATAACTGAGAATATATTACCGGGCGTACGATTTGGGAGCAAGGGCAACAAATTTACAGTACAGGTATACAATGTGAGAACCGGGCAATGGCCTGAGAGCGAGTTGATCCTGCTGAACGGGGTTCCTTTTTATGATATGAATTATATTGCAACCCTGGGTACAAAAGATATCAGCCGGATTGATGTTATAGGGGGCAATTACCTCCTGGGGGATCTTACGCTGGAAGGCCTGGTATTGATATATACAAATGATCATAAGTTACCGGAATCCTATCTGAAAAACAGAAGTTTTATTTTTCAGAATACTGTTGTTACTTCAGATGTACCGGGTACGCATATTTCTGCTGGCAGGGCAGATGCCGTTACTTCGCATGACCCCGATTTCAGGGTGAATTTGTTATGGGATCCGGCACGCGAAATTAGCAGGTGATCAGAAACTGGTTATACGGTTTCCGGTATCCCTGATTACCGGCACCTATGATATTGTAGTAAACGGACTTACCCGGAAGGGCACCGTATTGAGTGGCAAAACTTCATTCGAAGTAAAATAACTGAAAGGCATATGAAGAATCTGTTTTTACTCTTTCTCTTTATCCCGGTACTGTATCCGGCATATTCCCAGCCCTCCGCATCCCAGGATTATGAAAACACCCTGCGCAATGGCTTAATGGGATTTGAGTACAGGAACAGTGCCGAACGGTACAAGGGAAATCAGTATTTTAATGACTGGTTAAAGGGAGATGTAAATCTGGAAAATGGCGATGTCATATACAATATTTATATAAGGTATGACAAGTTTATGGATGAGTTGCTGTGGTTAAGGGAAACCGACTTTAAAACAGGTGTATTACCACGGGGTGACATCAATGGATTTGTCATTTATAATGAACGAAAGGAACTTCTGGCTGAATTTTCACGGCGCAGGATAAAACTGCCATACAAGTCTGATTCCTCTGAAACCTTTCTTCAGATTCTCGTAAAGGGAAATCTTGAATTATTTGCTTACAGGAAGGTTACTCAATCTGCGAACAATTTTACATTACTTGATGATACCCGGTATTTAATATTCAGTAAGGGGAATTCATATTATACAGGTGCAAGCAAAAGGCAATTGCTTAAAGTTCCTGGTGTTGATGAGACAAAGATGAAAGCAGTACTTAAATCAAATAAGGTAAGGCTCGATGGTACAGAATACAGTCTGATGCGGGCCATTGATCTTTATAACAGGAGCAAATAACCCGGATTACTTTTTTTGTTGCATTTTTGTTTATGATGGCGTAGTTTTATACTATCATCAAAAATGATACCCATGAAAGCACACAATTCATGTTTGCTTTGCTTTATCCCGCCCCATATTTTGAAGAACATCATGGAATCAGGATCAGTTGATCAGCGTCAGAGAGCGTTGAACTCCCTGGTTGTTTCGGGACAAATGCGTGGCCGCCGCCAGGCCCTCAGGCGGGTAAAATTCCCATTTCCGCATGCCTTGCAGGCCGAAAAGCAGCGGTACGTGTATAGCAGTGAATACGGGTCTGATCTTCCGGGAAAGCTGGAACGCAGTGAGGGTGGTCCTCCCTCGGGTGATATAGCCGCCGATGAGGCATACGATGGCGCCGGTTTTACCTTTGACCTGTTTCAGCAGCAATATGGCCGCAATTCGATAGATGGTGAAGGAATGCACATGGTTTCCTCAGTGCATTATCAGCAGGGATATGATAATGCCTTCTGGAACGGTGAACAGATGGTATATGGAGACGGAGATGAGGATCTTCCCGAGGCGGATCGGTTATTCAACCGGTTTACGGTGGCGGTGGATGTGATCGGGCATGAATTAACCCATGGTGTAACTCAGTTTGAAGCACAGCTGACATACTATGAGCAACCCGGGGCATTGAATGAATCGTTTTCGGATGTATTCGGAAGCCTTGTAAAGCAGAGAAGGCTAAATCAGACTGCGGATAAGGCGGATTGGCTTATTGGCGAAGGGTTGTTTACCTCCAATGTGGCGGGGAAAGCAATTCGCTCCATGAAGGATCCCGGAAGTGCATATGATGATCCTGTACTGGGTAAAGATCCCCAGCCGGGACATATGAAAAAGTACGTCAAAACGACAACTGATAACGGGGGGGTTCACATAAATTCAGGAATACCAAACCGGGCTTTCTACCTCACGGCGATGGAAATCGGGGGGTATGCCTGGGAAAAGGCCGGCAGAATATGGTATGTTACCCTTCGGGATAAACTTAAACCGGGTTCAAATTTCAGGGATGCAGCCAGCATGACCTACGCCATAGCAGGAAAGCTTTACGGGAAGAACAGCCCTGAGCAGAAAGCGGTGAAGAATGGCTGGAAAGGGGTTGGAATTAGTGTGGCCAATATTTCTGCAAAAAAGAAAAAATAATATTCAACTTTAAAGGAAAATCATGTAGAGACGGGTTTTAAACCCGTCTCTACACCATTTCAAATATGAAAGATTCATTCACCATATATTTCGAGCAATCCGGTGGATTTACGGGAATGACAATCCACGTGGAGTTGAAGGATAATATGTTAAGCAGGAATGAATACGAACATGTTCACATCCTTATCGAACAGGCGAATTTTTTCGAACTACAGACAGATACCACCGGCCATGCACTTCCTGATCAGTTGCTTTACAGGATATCCGTGGAGACTGCCACCCGGCGTCATACAATAACCGTTTATGAGCACCAGGTAACGGCTGAGCTGCAGCCATTGATTAAGTTTCTGTCCCGGAAGGCGAGGGCAGTGAAGAAGTGACGAGTGACGAGTGACGAGTAAAAATAACCAAAAAAGGAACACAGAATTACGAAATAGGAAGGGAGTCCTTCGATATTCGATGTTCAGTGTTCACTTGTTCGATGTTAACTAAAAGTAAACCTGTGCAATAATTACACCAATAATTTGGTTGTCAGGTTCTTGATACTTGTTGCTATTGAATCAAACGGTTTGCCGTCTTTTGTGCTGTCCTGTTCTACAAAGAAGTATTTCATTCCGGCGATATCTTTTGCTGCCAGAATTGCTTTGAAATCAATCAAACCGGCACCCACAGGGGCGAAATCATTGGTTTTAACCTGATAGAACGGAGCTTCCTTGGTAAACATATCTTTCATGTGGAACAGCTGGAAACGGCCGGGATATTTCTTGAACATTTCAACCGGATTCTGTCCGGCCTTGGTTGCCCAGAAAAGATCAAGCTCCATGGTAACCAGATCCTTGTCGAGTTCAGGTAAAAAGATATCATAATAGGGTACCTTGCCCTGTACGGTATCAAATTCGAAATTATGGTTATGGTATCCAAACTGGATGCCGTTTTGTTTCATGATCTTTCCTACCTTGTTCCATTCGGCTACCATTTTTTTGTAGCTGTCGACAGTGGTCCTTGCTTCTTCAACAACCCATGGCTGCACGCAATACTTTACACCCAGCTTGGCATGATCTTCAGCCATTTTGTTGGCATTGTCGAGGGTAATTCCGGCTGCTTCAACCTGCGTATGGCTGCTGATTATTTCCATGCCCAGGTCATTTACCATTTTTTTGAATTCCTGCGGAGCATATCCGTAAAATTTTCCATCGGCATATTTTGCCAGTTCAAGGTTTTTATATCCCAGGTCGGAAACTTTCTTTAATGATCCTGCAACGTCTTTATCCATGGCGTCGCGTATTGTATACAACTGCAGACCTACACCAAAGCGTTTGAGGTCATCACGCATGGCAGAAAAAGCCGGACTGGAAGACTGGCCTGATAATTTTGTAAGAGCAAATGCTCCCAGGGCGCCGGCAGCAGTAACCCTTAAAAAGTCCCTTCTTGAATGTGCTGTTTTCATGACAGAATATTTGAATTTGAGTTTATAGTTTGGAATCAAAAGAATGTTAAAATTAGTGCAAATTCCGGAATTAACGGAATAATCGGCAGGAAATGGTTTTGCAGTTATGCAGTTATGCAGTTATGCAGTTATGCATGTTTGCAGTTTGTAGCGGTTCTACATACTCCCTACTCCCTACTCGACATCTCATCCCTATCCATCTCTCATCTCTCCTCTCTCTCATCTCTCATCTCTCACCTCCCTACTTCACCACCTTGGAAATGGCGGTCCGATTATTCCTGTCGGTCAGACGAAACTACATACATCCCAGCCGGAAAGCTTTCAAAATTAACATCAAGCTGAGTCTCTGTAAATGATTTTGGCTGGCTGCTGTACAATACCCGGCCGGAAAGGTCAGAGACAGTTACATGGCGGGCGCCTGCCGGGCAATTGAATATGCAAAATATCTTTAACCGGAACCGGGTAAACATCGAGGTTGTCAGCCGGCCTGTCGGTTACCGAAGTCGGGATATGCTCAAGGATACTGATGTTTCCCAGGTTAAATCCTCCTGAGCCCATTTCTATCCGCAGGAGGGTGTCAGTTGTAGCCAGGGTAATTGACTGGTAAGGGATCTGGTAGAAAATTGTCCAGCTGCCGGACATAGAGGGATACATTGCAGTTATTTTAGTTGTGCCGTTTACGATGATCTTTGCCGGGCCCCTGCTGTTTTCATTTGCACTGGCCGTGAGCAGGCTGAAATAATAGGTTCCGGCTACGGGAACCCTGATTGTATATTCAAGCCATTCACCTGCATCGATCCAGCCAACGTCTGTGCCGGTTCCTGAGAATTCGGTATCTACCGATTCGTTGGAACGGGGACCCGGTGCCGGCATTTCCGCTGGTGGCATCGTGATAGGCAACACCCTCTCCACCGTAGTCATAATTGTCCGGACTGATTATACAGGGGATAACATGCGGTTTTTCGGGATTGGGATAGGCATATTGTCCGTAATGACGCAGTGTATGGAATCAGGTCCCATGTGCCGCATGTATTTTCCACATGTAACTTCACTGTATCCTTGCCGGTTCCCCAGTTAAGGACCAGCGTGTCAGTTGCCTGCCCGGACACCAGGGTTGCATCGGCCGGAAGGTTCCAGGTGATATCGGATCCGCCTGTACCCTGTGCGAGTAAGTTTTATGCCCTGCTGGTTGTCAGTCACAAAAAAAGGTCCGTTGATGGCATAATCCTTTGTGGCAACATCCATGCTCAGGTCATACTGGCTGCAGGCGGTGGTAAGGTGGCATTGCACCTTTCCGCCCGTGCATCCCCAATCGACCACAATTTCATTTGTACCTTGTCCCGACGTAATGGCAGCTCCATCCGGAACAGTCCATTCGTAGGTGCGTCCTTCTTCCTTCAGTACTGAATACCGGGTGCCTTTTTCCTGGCTGAAAACCTGGCTGGCTCCGTGCCATCTGCAGAAAATCCGAACTCTTATATACCCGCACATAATCAATGTCCATTTTAGCCGGGAAAACCGAATTGTCAACGCCCTGAGCGCCTCCCCAGTTTCCGCCTACGGCGATGTTCAGGATGAGGAAGAAACGCTTGTCAAATGGCCATGATCTATAGTCGGAAGTGACATTCAAAGTAAAATACTTGGTATCGTCCACATAAAAATCCATTTTTGTGGGTGTCCAATCCACAGCATACACATGGAATACCTCAAATGCATCCGGAACCTGGATACTTGCACCCTTCCCGTTGGCTCCATTATACATATTAGTATGGGTGTTGCAATGCACCACATGGGGATCGTACCCTACATGCTCCATTATATCGATTTCACCGCTATTTGGCCATCCACCATATGCCGCGTCGGTAGGCATCATCCAGATGGCAGGCCATGTTCCCCTGCCGGAAGGAAGTTTGGCACTTACTTCTATGCGGCCATAGAGCCAGTCGCCTTTTTGTTTTGAAACAAGCCTTGCAGAAGTATATGATTTTCCGCCAAAAGATTCAAACAGGGCTGCGATGGTAAGTTTACCATCGGCCACGCTTGCATTTTTGAGCTGCTTGTCTGTATAGTACTGGAGTTCATTGTTTCCCCATCCGCTGCCGCCTACTTCATACGACCATTTTGTGGAATCGGGAAGACCGTTATAGTCGAATTCATCAGCCCACACCAGCTCATTACATTGGCCGGAAACCCTCTGCATTACAAATAATCCAAGGGAAAAAGCACTGCAGATCAGGAATAATCGTCGAAGTGCTATCATATTTTTTTTGAAGTAAAGAAATAAATAAATGTGTTACAAAAGAGAATTAATGAATAAAAGAGGAATTTTTTTTGAGCACATGTTGCTTTTGATAAAAAAACATCTACCTTTGCAAGCCAAATTTGAAGAAAATATACAAATAAACATACATGCCAACGATACAGCAATTAGTAAGAAAAGGCAGAGCCACAATCGAAGACAAGAGCAAGGCTCCGGCTTTGAATTCTTGTCCGCAGAAGCGGGGTGTTTGTACCCGTGTTTATACTACAACGCCCAAGAAACCTAATTCCGCGATGCGTAAAGTGGCGAGGGTAAGGCTGCAGCATGGTATTGAAGTTACTGCTTATATTCCCGGTGAAGGTCATAATCTTCAGGAGCACTCGATTGTGATGATCCGGGGCGGCAGGGTAAAAGATTTACCCGGTGTTCGTTACCACATCATCAGGGGAGCGCTTGACACTTCCGGTGTTGAAGGTCGTAATCAACGCCGTTCAAAATACGGCACAAAGAAACCGAAAAGTAAATAGATTTTTGAATAGACAATATAATGAGAAAGTCTAAACCAAAAAAAAGAATTCTGTTACCGGATCCCAAGTACAATGATACACTGGTAACCCGTTTTGTGAATAACATGATGACCAGGGGAAAGAAGAGTACAGCGTATGATGTATTTTACGAGGCACTTGATCTGGTTGCAAAACGTGCAAAGGATACTGAAGCTTTACCGCTTGATATCTGGAAAAAAGCACTGGAAAATATTACACCTCAGGTTGAGGTGAAAAGTCGCCGGGTAGGTGGAGCCACTTTTCAGGTTCCTACCGAAATACGGCCTGATCGCAAGGTTTCCATCAGCATGAAGAACCTGATCCTTTATTCAAAGAAAAGGGCAGGCAATTCAATGAGCGATAAGCTTGCTTCGGAAATACTGGCAGCCTTTAAAGAAGAAGGTGCAGCCTTTAAAAAGAAAGAAGATACACATAAAATGGCAGAAGCTAACAAGGCATTTGCGCATTTCAGGTTCTAACAGAGATATTTGACATTGCGGATTTAACCTATAGTTACACTAGCTGATAATTAGTGCTTTATGAATTTTGATTTGAATTATACCAGGAATATTGGCATTATGGCCCATATAGACGCCGGAAAGACTACCACTACCGAGCGCATCCTGTTCTATACTGGTATGACTCACCGGATGGGAGAAGTGCACGATGGCACAGCTACTATGGACTGGATGGTGCAGGAACAGGAGAGAGGGATAACAATTACAGCCGCTTCAACAACTACATTTTGGGATTACCACGACCAGAATTATAAAATCAATATGATCGATACACCGGGACACGTTGACTTCACCGTTGAGGTGGAACGTTCCCTTCGTGTGCTGGATGGTGCAATTGCCGTCTTCTGTGCAGTAGGTGGTGTTCAGCCGCAGTCGGAGACTGTTTGGCGTCAGGCAGATAAATATAATGTACCCAGGCTGGCTTTCATCAACAAGATGGACCGGACCGGTGCTGATTTCTTTGGCGTTGTAAAACAAATCAAGGATAAACTTGGTTCCAATCCGGTACCTATGCAAATTCCGATCGGATCGGAAGATAATTTTACCGGTCTGGTTGATTTGATCGAACGCAGGGCCATTGTTTGGAAAGAAGATGCAAAAATCGGCATGCGGTATGAATATATCGATATACCCGAAGATATGGTCGATCTCGTCGAGGAATGGCGTGAAAAGCTGATCGAAGCAGTTTGCGAACAGGACGATGATCTGCTGGAACGTTTTTTTGAAGACCGTGCTTCCATTACTGTAGAAGAATTTATGGCACATACGCGCAAAGCCTTTATCAATCATCAAGATTGTACCGGTATTGTGCGGAGCTGCCTTTAAAAATAAAGGTATACAGCGTCTGCTGGATGCCATTTGTGCCTTGCTTCCCAGTCCTCTCGACATTGCAGCAACCGAAGGAATAAATCCTGATACCGATAAGACCGAATATCGTAAGGCTGATGAAAATGAACCTTTGGCAGCTCTTGCATTTAAGATTGCCACCGATCCTTATGTCGGCCGGCTTACCTATCTGCGTGTTTATTCAGGCGCCATTGATGCCGGAATGCAGGTACTGAATCCCCGTACAGGCAAAAAAGAAAGAATCAACCGTTTATACCAGATGCATGCCAACAAGCAGAATGCCCGTGACCGAATTGAGGCCGGGGATATCTGTGGTGTTGTTGGATTAAAGGATGTAGTGACCGGTGATACACTTTGCGATATAAAGCATCCGATCTCCCTCGATGTCAATGACATTCCCCGATCCGGTTATTGGTGTTGCCATTGAGCCCAAAACACAGGCAGATGTTGACAAACTGGGCGTTGCATTGAATAAGCTTGCTGAAGAAGATCCCACATTCAAGGTAAAAATTGATGAGGATTCAGGACAGACCATTATCAGCGGTATGGGTGAACTTCATCTCGAAATCCTGCTCGACCGGTTGAAACGTGAATTCAACGTGGAATGCAACCAGGGTGCACCCCAGGTATCCTATAAGGAAGCGCTGAACACCGTTGTTAAGCACAGGGAGACATTTAAAAAACAGACCGGTGGTCGCGGTAAATTTGCCGACATTGTGTTTGAACTGGCTCCTGCTGAAAAGGGTACCGTAGGATTGACATTTAATAATGATGTAAAAGGCGGAAATATCCCGCGTGAATATATTCCTTCCGTGGAAAAAGGATTCAGGGAAGCCATGAAAAATGGTATCCTGGCCGGATTCCCGATGGAAAACCTGCAGGTTACACTGAAGGACGGATCGTTCCACCCTGTGGATTCCGATTCACTTGCATTTGAAATCGCTGCCAAGCAGGGATTCAAGCATGCTCTGAGAAAAGGAAAAGTTACCCTGCTGGAGCCTGTTATGAAGGTGGAGGTTGTTACACCCGAAGAATATATGGGTGATGTAATCGGCGATTTTAACCGCAGGCGCGGTCAGATCACCGGAATGGAATCCAGGCTGTCAGCAAGGGTTATCCTGGCCAATGTGCCCCTGGCAGAAATGTTCGGTTATGTAACGGTACTGCGTACCCTTTCATCCGGACGGGCAACATCCACCATGGAATTTTCACATTATGAAGAAGTACCTCCGGCATTGTCGCAAGAGGTTATTGAAAAGATTACCGGAACGAAAGTAATTGTATAATCGACTTTAAGACCAAATACATGAGCCAGAAGATTAGAATAAAGCTTAAATCGTACGATCACAACCTTGTAGACAAATCAGCCGAGAAGATTGTAAAGACGGTTAAGTCTACCGGTGCTGTGGTAAGCGGCCCCATTCCTCTTCCTACGCACAAAAGGATTTTCACCGTTCTGCGGTCACCTTTTGTGAATAAGAAATCAAGAGAGCAGTTTCAACTTTCATCACACAAGCGTTTGCTGGATATTTACAGTTCAACGCCCAAAACGATCGATGCATTGATGAAATTGGAGTTACCCAGTGGTGTTGAAGTTGAAATCAAAGTTTGAAACAATTAATTACATTATAAATGCCTGGATTAATTGGAAAGAAGGTCGGAATGACCTCTATATTTGACGAGAAGGGAAACAATGTTCCCTGTACGATTCTCGAAGTAGGTCCGTGTGTCATTACACAGATCAAGACGGTGGAGAATGACGGCTACCAGAGCTGTGCAGCTTGCATTCGATGATAAAAAGGAAAAGAACACAACCAAGGCCATGAAGGGACACTTCAAAAAGGCCAACACCACCCCCAAACACAAGGTGGTTGAGTTGAAGGGCTTTATCAGTCACTGGAATGTGGGCGATGTGATCACGGTGGATTATTTCAATGACGATCCCTGGCTTGATGTGACTGCTGTTTCAAAGGGTAAGGGTTTCCAGGGTGTTGTTAAACGTCACAGGTTTCGGCGGAATCGGTGATTCAACCCATGGTCAGCACGACCGGTCAAGGGCACCCGGATCATTGGGTGGATCATCCTGGCCTTCAAGGGTATTCAAAGGAATGAGAATGGCTGGACAAACCGGCAACAAAAGCGTAAAAGTGCTTAACCTTAAAGTGGTTAAGATTATTCCCGAGAATAATCTGTTGCTCTTAAAGGGATCGGTTCCCGGTCACAAGGGATCATATATTGTTATACAAAGCCCCGAAAAGGACGCCTAAATAAACTGCGAACAATGGAATTAACAGTATTAAATACAGCAGGAAAGGAAACAGGCCGCAAGGTTGAGCTAATGGATACCATATTTTCCATTGAGCCGAACGACCACGCCATTTACCTTGATGTAAAGCAATATCTTGCCAACAAGCGTCAGGGAACGCACAAGTCGAAAGAGCGTAATGAAATTACCGGCAGCACGCGCAAGATCAAGAAACAAAAAGGTACAGGCGGTGCCCGTGCCGGTAGCATTAAGAATCCTTTATTTCATGGCGGTGGCCGCGTATTTGGTCCCCAACCACGCGATTACTGGTTCAAACTGAACAAAAAGGTAAAAGCACTGGCTCGCAAATCAGCGCTGAGCTATAAGGCCAAGAACAATGAGATCGTCGTCCTTGAGGACTTCACGTCTTGAAACGGCAAAAACGAAAGATTACATAGCTCTTTTGAATAATCTGAAGATAGATGACAAAAAGTCGCTTGTGGTCCTCAGTGAACCGAATAAAAATATATATTTGTCGTCCCGGAATTTAACCGGCAGCAGAGTAGTAACTATTTCAGAATTAACGACTTACGATATCATGAATAGTTCTTCTCTTGTGTTTGTGGAGAGTTCGCTCGACAATATTCAGAAAAGTCTGTAACCTTCTAATAATTGAATAATGGATATTATTGTAAGGCCCGTTGTAACTGAAAAGATGAATGCCCAGGCTGATAGCCAGAAATACGGCTTCATCGTCAATAAGAAGGCCAATAAAGTGCAGATTAAACAGGCCGTGGAGAATTTGTATGGCGTAACGGTAGAAGAGGTAAACACCATGTTTTATGCCGGAAAACGCAAATCAAGATTCACGAAAACCGGGTATGTATCCGGCAGGCAGAATGCTTTTAAGAAAGCAGTTGTTACCCTGCGAAAAGGCGAGATCATTGATTTTTATAGCAATATCTAATTTACTATTATGGCTGTAAGAAAATTAAAACCTGTAACCCCGGGTCAGCGACACAGAGTAGTTGGCACCTTTGATGAGATTACGAGCGCAACACCTGATAAATCGTTGTTGAGACCGTTGCAGAAAAGCGGTGGACGTAACGGCGATGGAAAGATGACGATGCGGTATATTGGCGGTGGCCATAAACAGATGTACCGGATTATTGATTTTATCAGGAACAAAGATGGAATGCCTGCCAAGGTAAAGACCATTGAATATGATCCGAACCGTTCAGCCCGTATAGCCTTGCTGGTTTATGAAGATGGTGAAAAGAGATATATTATTGCCCCCAACGGATTAAAGGTTGGTCAGGCAGTGATGTCAGGTCAGGGTGTGGCACCGGAAGTCGGTAATTGCCTTACCCTGGGTGAAATTCCTCTTGGAACGCTTGTTCATAACATTGAACTGCATCCCGGCAAGGGTGGTGCACTGGCACGAAGCGCAGGTTCCTATGCCCAGCTTACCTCCCGCGACGGAAAGTATGCGATTGTCAAGCTACCTTCGGGTGAAACGAGGATGATCCTTACTGCCTGCAGGGCAACCATAGGAACTGTTTCCAATCCCGATCATGGTCTTGAGCGTTCAGGTAAAGCCGGTCGTTCACGCTGGCTGGGTCGCAGACCGAGAGTTCGCGGTGTGGTTATGAACCCGGTTGATCACCCGATGGGTGGTGGTGAAGGAAGAGCCTCCGGAGGTCATCCGAGGTCACGGAAGGGACTTTATGCAAAGGGCATGAAAACCAGGAGAAAAAAGAATCCCAGTACGAAGTTTATTGTTGAACGCAGGAAAAAATAATTGACTTAACATTATGAGCAGGTCATTAAAAAAAGGTCCTTTCATCGAATTCAAGCTTGAGAAGCGGGTAAGTGAGATGAATAAATCCGGGAAAAAATCGGTTGTGAAAACCTGGTCCAGGCGTTCAATAATCTCCCCCGAGTTTGTTGGCCATACCATCGCGGTTCACAACGGGAACAAATTCATCCCGGTTTATGTAACCGAGAATATGGTAGGACACCGTTTGGGCGAATTTTCTCCGACCCGGACATTCAGGGGTCATGCAGGAAAATCAAAAGTTTAGATAAATCCATTAACATAAATACCAATGGGTGCACGTAAGCGTATATCAGCTGATAAAAGGAAAGAAGAAAACAAAAGCCGGGCTGTGGCTGAGTTGAACAATTGCCCGACCTCCCCGCGAAAGATGCGGCTTGTGGTTGACATGATCAGGGGCATTGAAGTAAACCGGGCACTGGATATTCTCCGGTTCAGCACAAAAGAGCCTTCAAAAAGGATTGAAAAACTTCTGCTTTCAGCCATTGCAAACTGGCAGAAAAAGAATGAAGATGTGCGGATTGAAAAATCCAATCTTTATGTAAAGGAAGTATCCGGTAGACGGCGGCCGAATGCTGAAAAGACTTCGTCCGGCTCCCCAGGGAAGAGGCTACAGGGTTAGAAAACGTTCAAACCATGTGACCATTTTGCTGGACAGTAAGGCAGGTAATCAGGAACAAGTAGCAAGTAAAACAAACTAATATTAATGGGACAGAAAGTCAATCCTATAAGTAATCGCTTGGGAATCATCAAAGGTTGGGATTCCAACTGGTATGGTGGCAGAAACTATTCCGAAAAGCTGGTTGAAGATTACAAGATCCGTGAGTATCTCACAGCACGGTTGGCCAAAGCCAGCATCTCGAAAATTGTGATCGAGCGTACCTTGAAACTCATTACTGTAACTGTAAATACGGCCCGTCCCGGTATTATTATCGGAAAAGGCGGACAGGAAGTGGACAAGCTGAAAGAAGAACTTAAGAAGATCACCAGCAAGGAAGTTCAGATCAACATCTTCGAAGTGAAGAGGCCTGAACTCGATGCCATGATCGTTGCCAACAACATAGCCAGGCAGATTGAAGGTAAGGTTTCTTACCGCCGGGCCATCAAGATGGCCATTGCTTCCACCATCCGTATGGGTGCAGAAGGAATCAAATGCCAGGTTTCAGGCCGATTGGGCGGAGCTGAAATGGCCCGTACCGAAATTATCAAGGAAGGAAGAATTCCCCTGCATACCTTCAGGGCCGATATAGACTACGCACTGGGTGAAGCGCTTACCAAGGTAGGTCTCATTGGTGTTAAGGTCTGGATTTGCAAGGGCGAAATTTTTGGTCACCGTGATCTGGCTCCCAACATTGGTGCCAAATCAGCCAAGCCGAAACCAAATTTCAAGAAACGCAGAAAGTAATTATAGCCTGCTATAAACGATAATGATATGTTACAACCGAAGAAAACAAAATTCAGGAGACAGCAAAAGGGCAGAATGAAGGGAAATGCCCAGCGTGGACATGACCTGGCATTCGGATCTTTTGGGATCAAGGCACTGGATAAGGCCTGGATTACCGGAAGACAGATTGAAGCAGCCCGTCAGGCAGTTACCCGTCATATGAAACGTGAAGGCCAGATTTGGATCCGTATATTTCCCGATAAGCCCATTACCAAAAAACCTGCCGAAGTTCGTATGGGTAAAGGTAAAGGTGCACCCGAAGGATTTGTGGCACCGGTTACTCCCGGCCGCATTCTGATCGAAGCAGATGGTGTTCCTTTCGCAGTTGCCAAGGAAGCATTGCGCCTGGCTGCACAAAAGCTGCCCATACCTGTAAAGTTCATTGTGAAAAGGGATTTTGTAGATTTTAATATTTAAGTTCATGAAAACTACTGAGATCAGAGAATTGTCCGTGAAAGAAATCGCTGAACGGATTGAAAATGAGAAAGCCCTCAGTTTCAAGCAGAAAATGAACCATGCCATCTCTCCGCTGGATAATCCGCAGAAAATTAAGGAAACACGGAGAAACATTGCCAGGATGGAAACCATACTTCGTCAGAAAAACAAAGAAGCCAAGTAAAAGGTTAAAAAGAACCAATAATGGAAGAAAATAGAAATTTAAGAAAAGAAAGGGTCGGGATCGTAGTAAGCAACAAGATGGACAAAACCATCGTGGTAGCTGAAAAAAGGAAGGTGAAGCATGCCATTTACGGCAAGTTCATCAACAGAACTACGAAATTCATGGCGCATGATGACACAAACAACTGTAATATCGGTGACACTGTGAAAATCATGGAAACCCGTCCGATGAGTAAAAATAAGTCCTGGAGAGTAGTTGAAATCATCGAAAGAGCTAAATAACTATGATACAGCAAGAAAGCAGATTATCGGTTGCAGATAACAGCGGAGCAAAAGAAGTACTTTGTATCCGGGTACTTGGCGGCACAGCCAGGCGGTATGCTTCTGTCGGCGACAAAATTGTTGTAACCGTAAAGAATGCACTTCCTGCCAGCGAAGTAAAAAAAGGTACGGTCAGTAAGGCTGTCATTGTTCGCACCACAAAGGAAATACGCCGTGCAGACGGTTCATATATCCGCTTTGACGACAATGCATGTGTGCTGTTGACCAATACGGATGAGATCAGGGGAACCCGTATTTTCGGACCAGTGGCCAGAGAGTTGCGTGACAAGTATATGAAGATTGTATCACTTGCGCCTGAAGTGCTATAACAGTAAAAACCCAATTCAATGCAGAAGAAATTACATATCAAGAAAGGCGATACGGTTTTCGTGAACTCCGGCGAAAGCAAAGGCCAGCAGGGTCGTGTCCTTGAGGTGATCCGGAAATCTGACAGGGCCATTGTGGAAGGCATTAACCTGGTAAGCAAATCTACCAAGCCGAATGCAAAGAGTCCACAGGGCGGAATCATTAAAAAAGAAGCATCCGTGCACATTTCAAATCTGATGGTAGTTGATCCTGCAACGGGAAAGCCTACCCGTATCGGACGCAAAGCAAACGGTGAAGGCCGTCTTGTAAGATATTCAAAAAAATCAGGAGAGGAGATTAAATAATGAGTTACGTACCTAATCTCAGAAAAAAATACCAGGAGGCGATTATTCCCGCACTCACCAAGGAGTTTAGCTACCATACGGTGATGCAGGTTCCCAAACTGGAAAAGATCGTGATCAACCAGGGCGTTGGCGCAGCGGTTTCCGACAAGAAAATTGTGGACATAGCCCTCGAAGAGCTGACCATGATCTCGGGACAGAAATCAGTTCAGACCATGTCGAAAAAGGACATTTCGAACTTCAAACTCCGTCGGAAGATGCCGATTGGCGTGAAAGTTACCCTTCGGCGGGATACGATGTATGAATTTCTCGACAGGCTTGTCAGTGTTGCCTTACCGCGTATCCGCGACTTCAAGGGAATCAGCACCAAGCTCGACGGACGGGGAAATTATACCCTCGGAATCACTGAGCAGATCATCTTCCCTGAAGTTGACATTGACAAGATCAGCAAGATCCTGGGAATGGAAATCACCTTCGTCACATCTGCGAATTCAGATGAGGAAGCATTTGCACTCCTGCGTGAATTCGGGTTACCATTTAAAAATATCAAAAAGAACTAGTTCATATGGCTAAAGAATCATTGAAGGCCCGCGAAGCAAAGCGTAAAAAGCTTGTTGAAAAATTTGCCGCAAAGAGGGCAAAATTAAAGGCTGAAGGAGATTTCCAGGAACTCAGCCGGGTACCCCGGAATTCAAGTCCCATCCGTTTGCACAACCGTTGCAAACTGACTGGCAGACCCAAGGGATATATGCGTCAGTTTGGCATAAGCAGGATTGCCTTCAGGGAACTTGCATCCAAGGGATTAATCCCCGGAGTTAAAAAAGCCAGCTGGTAATTACAGGTGAATCAAGAGAAAAATTTAAGAAAATGACAGATCCGATAGCAGATTACTTAACCAGATTACGGAATGCAATTTCCGCCCGTCATAAAGTGGTAGAAATTCCTTCTTCGAATTTGAAAAAGAACCTAACCAAAATCTTATTTGATAAGGGTTATATTCTTAACTACAAATTCGTGGATGACGAAATACAGGGAACAATCAAGATTGCCCTTAAATACCATCCAGAAACCAGGCAGCCTGCCATCCGTTCTCTGAAACGGGTTAGCTCACCAGGCTTACGGAAATATGTAGGTTTTGAAGACCTTCCCAGGGTTCTGAACGGACTGGGTATTGCCATCGTCTCCACCTCAAAAGGTGTGATGACGGATAAAGAAGCCCGGAACCTGAGTGTAGGCGGCGAAGTATTGTGTTACGTTTATTAACGGAGGATAAGTAAATGTCACGAGTAGGAAAACTACCGATCAAATTGCCACAGGGCGTAAGCCTGTCGGTAAAACCCGATAACACCGTTACGGTTAAAGGTCCCAAAGGTGAGCTTTACCAGGCGGTTGATCCGGATATCAAGGTGGAAATCAATGGCGACGAGATAGTCGTTGTCAGGCCCACTGAACAGAAAAGGCACAAAGCACTTGCATGGTCTCTACCGCGCACTGATCAACAATATGGTGAATGGTGTATCCACCGGATATACAATTCAGCTTGAAGTAGTGGGTGTAGGATACAAGGCAGAAGCCAAAGGACAGATTCTCGAATTAAGTCTGGGTTATTCCCATGATATTCATTTCATGATTCCGGTTGAAGTGAAACTGGAGACGAAGACTGAACGACGCAGCAATCCCGTCATCACCCTTACCAGCAGCGATAAGCAGCTGATAGGCCAGGTGGCAGCCAAGATCAGGTCATTCCGTGCACCGGAACCTTATAAAGGCAAGGGTATTAAATTTGTGGGCGAAGTACTGAGAAAGAAAGCTGGTAAATCGGCAACAGCCAAATAATATCAAAAATAACTGAAGTATGGCTTTGACAAAATTAGAACGAAGAAGCAGGATAAAAATGCGTATCCGCAAGGATATTTACGGAACGAAGGATATTCCGAGATTGTCGGTGTTCAGAAGCAATAAGGGGATTTATGTCCAGTTTATTGACGACGACCAGGGAAGAACCCTGTTATCCGTTTCCTCACGCGATAAAGAAATTGCGGAGAAGACAGGGATAAATAAAACAGAACAGGCTAAACTGGTTGGAAAACTGGCTGCCGAAAAATCAAAAAGCAGTGGAATCACAGACAGTGGTTTTCGACCGGAACGGTTATTTATACCACGGTAGGGTTAAAGCCCTGGCTGAAGCGATACGAGAAGGTGGACTTAAATTCTAATAAATTATGTCAAACGTAAGCATTCGAAGAGTAAAAACTACGGACCTTGATCTCAAAGATCGTCTGGTTAGTATACAACGTGTGACCAAGGTTACCAAAGGCGGTCGAACCTTCAGTTTTTCAGCCATTGTTGTGGTTGGCAATGAAGATGGTATTGTCGGATATGGCCTGGGTAAAGCCAATGAAGTTACCACCGCCATTGCCAAGGGTGTTGAAGATGCAAAAAAGAACCTGATAAAGGTACCTGTTTATAAAGGAACGATTCCCCACGAACAGCTGGCCAAATACGGCGGTGCCCAGGTATTCCTCAAACCCGCATCAAGCGGTACCGGTGTAAAAGCAGGAGGTGCTATGCGTGCTGTACTCGAAAGCGTAGGCATACATGATGTTCTTGCCAAGAGTCAAAGGATCATCAAATCCCCACAACCTTGTCAAGGCTACATTCAATGCCCTGCTGCTGATGCGTGACGCATACACAATTGCACAGCACCGCAATGTGAGCATTTCAAAGGTATTTAATGGTTAATGTTAGAATATATATAACCAATGGCTACAATTAAAATTACACAGGTAAGAAGCAGGATTCACTGCACCAAGAGACAGAAACTGAATCTTGATGCACTGGGACTGAGAAAAATGCATGCCACGGTGGAGCACGAAGCCACCCCGCAGATTCTGGGCATGGTAAATAAAGTAAGACATTTACTGCAAGTAACTGAAAATTAACTTAAGATACTGAAATTATTATGGATCTGAGCAGTTTAAAACCCGCCAAGGGGTCGATAAAAAAAGAAAAGCGCATCGGCAGGGGCCAGGGCTCCGGCAGAGGCGGAACTTCTACCAAAGGACATAAGGGCGGCCAGTCAAGAGCGGGCTACAAAACCAAGATGGGTTTTGAAGGAGGTCAGATGCCTCTGCAACGCAGGGTTCCCAAATTCGGATTTACAAATATCAACCGGAAGGAATTCAAAGGCATCAACATTTCTACACTGCAATCCCTGGCTGAATCAAGAAGCCTGAAAGTAATTGATGTGGAGACACTCTTAGAAGCACGGATTGATAGCCAAGAAAGACCTTGTAAAAATTCTGGGTAATGGTAAACTTACATCCAAACTGGATGTTAAGGCCCATGCATTTTCCAAGTCGGCAAAAGCAGCGATTGAAGCTTTACAAGGAACGGCAACAATAATCTGAAATTCTCATGAAATCATTCATTCAGACTTTAAAGAATATTTATAAAATCGAGGAACTCCGTTCAAGGATCCTTTTTACCCTGATGATCATTCTCATTTATCGTCTTGGTTCAAAGGTGGTATTGCCCGGTGTTGATCCAACCGCGCTCGAGGCTTTCTCAGCGCGTACTTCGCAGGGAGTGCTTGGTTTGCTTGATATGTTTTCGGGAGGGGCTTTTTCCAAGGCATCTATTTTTGCCCTGGGTATCATGCCTTACATCTCAGCGTCCATCATTATTCAGTTGCTGACCATTGCTGTACCTTATTTTCAGCGCATGCAGAAAGAGGGGGAAAGCGGCCGCCGGAAGATGAACCAGATTACACGGTACCTCACCGTGGTGGTACTTATTCTGCAGGCCCCGGCATATCTTACACAAATTCCGGCCCAGGCCAAGGTCATGGCTCCATCCTTATTCCTGATTTCTTCCATTATTATTCTTACGGCCGGTACCATATTTGTGATGTGGCTGGGCGAAAGAATTACCGACAAAGGAATCGGAAATGGTATCTCACTTATCATTATGATCGGTATTATTTCCCGGCTTCCATTTGCACTTTCAACTGAACTTTCACAAAGATTAAACGGACAGGGAGGACTGGTTGCCTTTCTGGTAGAGATCGTATTCCTTTTCTTTGTCTTTGTCATGAGTATCCTGCTTGTGCAGGGGACCCGGCGAATACCGGTGCAGTATGCGAAACGAATTGTAGGCAATAAACAATACGGCGGAGTGAGGCAGTATATTCCTCTGAAAGTAAATGCAGCTGGTGTTATGCCCATTATTTTTGCCCAGGCAATTATGTTCCTCCCCTTGTCGTTTGCACGCTACGGAACCGGTGGAGAGGCCATGTCAAAGTTTGTGGCCACCTTTTCGAGGTATACAAGTGTTTGGTATAATGTGGTTTTTGCATTACTGATCGTAGTTTTTACGTACTTTTACACTGCCATTATCATGAATCCAACTCAAATGGCAGAGGATATGAAGAAAAACGGCGGTTTTATTCCAGGCGTTAAACCCGGAAAAAAAACATCGGAATTTATTGATTCGATCATGTCAAGAATTACATTGCCCGGATCACTGTTCCTTGCTTTGATAGCCATCATGCCTGCATTTGCACATTTGCTGGGTATCGAACCAAATTTTGCCCAGTTCTTTGGAGGCACATCTTTGCTGATCCTTGTGGGTGTTGTGCTGGATACGTTGCAGCAGATTGAAAGCCATTTGCTGATGCGGCATTATGACGGACTGATGAAATCAGGAAGAGTAAAAGGAAGAGCAGGCGGTTATGCCTCTTCCATCTAATTATATTGTTTGACGTTCTTTGATGATAACCTATAAAACAGCGGAAGAAATTGAATTACTAAGGATAAGTAATTTACTGGTTTCAAAGGCTTTAGCCGAAGTTGCCAAAAAAATTGCCCCTGGTGTTTCAACGCTGGAACTTGATGTAATAGCTGAAGAATTTATCCGTGATAATGGTGCGGAACCGGGATTCCTGGGTTACCGGGGATATCCGAAAACACTGTGTACATCGATAAATCAGCAGGTAGTACATGGAATTCCTTCTTCCCATGTTTTGAAGGATGGAGACATTGTGTCGGTGGATTGTGGTGTACTGCACCAGGGATATTTTGGTGACTCGGCGTATACGTTTGCTGTGGGAACTGTTTCTGAAAGGGTCCGGTTACTGTTGAACACTACCCGGGAGGCCCTGTACAAAGGTATTGAACAGGCCACCGAGGGGAAAAGGATAGGGGATATCGGCAATGCTGTTCAGGAACATTGTGAAAAGCAGCGGTTCTCAGTAGTGCGGGAGATGGTAGGTCACGGAATCGGAAAAGGGCTTCATGAAGCCCCGGAAGTTCCGAATTACGGAAAAAGAGGGCACGGCGTGAGGTTGCAGCAGGGTATGGTTGTCTGCATCGAACCCATGATCAACATGGGCAGAAGAGAGATAGTGCAGGACCCTGACGGCTGGACCATTCAAACGGCGGACAAACTTCCGTCAGCTCATTTTGAGCTTTGTGTGGCGATCGGCAAGAATGGGGCAGATGTGCTTTCGACTTTTGAATTCATTGAAGAGATTTATAAATTTTGAAAATATTGAGCGGATCATTATATGTCTAAACAGCCTTCAATTGAACAGGATGGCGTAATACGCGAAGCCCTTTCCAATGCAATGTTCCGGGTGGAACTGCAGAACGGGCACGTGATTACGGCACACATCTCCGGAAAAATGAGGATGCATTATATTAAAATCCTTCCCGGCGATAAAGTGAGGGTTGAAATGTCACCATATGATCTTACAAAAGGTAGAATTACATTCAGATACAAATAATTGAACTGATCAATCATGAAAGTAAAAGCATCCGTTAAAAAACGCACAGACGACTGTAAAATAGTCCGCAGAAAAGGACGATTATATGTGATTAACAAAAAGAATCCCAAGTATAAACAGCGTCAGGGCTGATCATTGAAGTAAAATTTTAAATATAAATACAATTATGGCTAGAATCGTTGGTGTTGATTTACCAAAGAATAAGCGGGGCGAAATAGGCCTGACTTACATTTTCGGGTTAGGAAGGAGCAATGCCCAGAAAATTCTGGAAAAAGCAGGAGTTGACAGGGATGTGAAGGTTAAGGATTGGACTGATGATCAGGTAAGTATGATCAGGAAGATCATTAATGAGAATTTTAAGGTGGAAGGTGAACTGCGTTCCCAGGTACAGCTGAATATCAAGCGCCTGATGGACATTGGTTGTTACCGGGGAATCCGGCACCGACTTGGCCTTCCTACCAGGGGGCAGAGCACCAAAAACAATGCCCGTACCCGTAAAGGAAGACGTAAGACAGTTGCAAATAAAAAGAAGGCTACCAAATAAGGATTAAATTATGGCAAAGAAAGCTGGAATCACCAAGAAGAAAGTTGTTAAGGTTGATCCTGTCGGTCAGGCACATGTACATGCTTCATTCAACAACATTATCATTTCAATAACAAATAGCCAGGGGCAGGTTATATCATGGGCATCAGCCGGTAAAATGGGATTTAAAGGTTCAAAGAAAAATACACCCTATGCAGCACAGGTTGCGGCTGCCGAATGTGCTAAAACCGCATTTGATCTGGGTCTGCGCAAGGTGAAAGCCTTCGTAAAAGGACCCGGTGCAGGAAGGGAATCCGCTATCAGAACCATCCATACCGCAGGTATTGAGGTTACTGAAATTGTGGACGTAACACCACTTCCCCACAATGGTTGCCGTGCTCCCGGAAGAAGAAGAGTATAACTACAGTGAATATATAATCGAGATTTAAATTTAAATATCAACAATGGCACGATATACTGGACCAAAAACTAGAATTGCCAGAAAGTTCGGTGACGCAATTTACGGACCGGATAAAAACTACGATAAGAAGAATTATCCTCCCGGACAGCACGGAGCAAACAAGAAAAGAAGGAAGCTCTCTGAATACGGGGTTCAGCTGCGCGAAAAACAGAAAGCCAAGTACACCTATGGCATTTTGGAAAAACAATTTGCCAATCTGTTTGAAAAGGCACAGCGCAGCAAAGGCGTTACCGGTGAAGTATTGCTTCAGTTACTTGAATCACGGCTTGACAATGTGATCTATCGTTTCGGTATTTCACCCACACGGTCGGGAGCACGTCAGCTGGTTACTCACCGTCATATCACGGTAAACGGACAGGTAGTTAATATCCCGTCGTTTTCAGTGAAACCCGGTGATGTTGTCGGCGTTCGCGAAAAATCAAAATCACTTGAAGTAATTCAGAACTCTCTGGGTTCACGCAGGGCAAATGTTTCCTGGTTGGAATGGGATTCCGCTTCATTGAGCGGTAAACTCATCAACCGTCCTGAACGTGATCAGATTCCCGAAACAATCAAAGAACAATTGATCGTTGAATTGTACTCTAAATAATTGTAATTTTTAAAATATGGCCATATTAGCTTTTCAGAAGCCCGATAAGGTGATCATGATAGAATCGGACGATAAGTTCGGTAGATTCGAATTTCGTCCGCTTGAACCTGGTTATGGTATTTCCATTGGAAATGCCCTGCGCAGGATTTTGTTGTCATCACTCGAGGGTCATGCAATCACAGCTATCAAGATCGACGGTGTTGAACATGAATTCGGCACTTTAACCGGCGTTATTGAAGATGTAGTTGAGATTATTCTTAATCTTAAACAGATCCGATTCAAAAAGTTGGTGGATGATGTGAATGATGAAAAGATCGTGGTTACCCTTTCGGATCAGACTGTTTTTAAAGCAGGAGATCTGAACCGTTTCCTTAGCAGTTTTGAGGTATTGAACCCCGAACTGGTTATTTGTCACATGGAAAAAGATGTTGAACTCCATATGGAATTCCACGTCAATAAAGGCAGGGGATATGTTCCCGCCGAGGAAAACAAACCATTTGATGCTGAATTCGGATTGATTCCCATTGATTCCATTTTCACGCCCATCAAGAATGTGAAATTTTCAGTGGAAAACTACCGGGTTGAACAAAAAACAGACTATGAAAAGCTGTTAATCGAAATTCTGACGGATGGTTCAATTCATCCCAAAGATGCATTAAAGGAAGCAGCCAAGATCCTGATCTATCATTTCATGCTTTTCTCTGATGAAAAGATCACCCTTGATTCGGAAGAACGAGCTGCCAATGAAGAATTTGATGAAGAAGTTCTGCATATGCGCCAGTTGCTCAAAACCAAACTGGTTGATCTCGATCTGTCAGTGAGGGCACTGAATTGCCTCAAGGCAGCTGAAGTTGAATCATTGGGCGACCTGGTGAAATTCAATAAGAACGATCTATTGAAATTCAGGAATTTCGGAAAGAAATCACTTACAGAACTGGATGAGCTGCTTGAGACCATGAATCTTTCATTTGGCATGGATATAGCAAAATACAAACTCGACAGGGACTAATAATTCCATAAGGAATAATTGTAAAATTTGAATTAATTACACGGATCACAATGCGACACAACGATAAGAACAATAATTTAGGACGGAAAAGCGCTCATCGAAAATCCATGTTGTCGAATATGGCTGTTTCACTGATAATGAATAAACGCATTAAAACAACGACAGCCAAGGCAAAAGCGTTACGTGGATTTATTGAACCGATTCTCACTACATCAAAAGAGGATACAACCAATTCCCGTCGTCTGGTATTCAATTACCTGCAGGATAAACATGCGGTGACAGAACTTTTCAGGGAAGTGTCACCCAAGATTGCCGACCGCCCGGGTGGATATACACGTATTCTTAAGCTGGGAACCCGGTTGGGGGATGCTGCTGAGATCTGCTATATTGAGCTGGTTGATTTTAACGAAGCCATGCTTGCCACAGCTGGTGCAGCTGAAACCAAGACAGGTAAACGCAGCCGCAGGGGTGCCAAAAAGAAAACAGAAGGCGAAGCTCCTAAAAAGGTAAAAGCAGAAGCAAAAGCTCCGGCAAAAGAGAAAGAAAGCCGCCGCAAAGCCTGAAAGTACTGAACCTGAGACTCAAGCGACTGCCGAAGCAGAACCCAAAGAATAACGATATTTTTATATCTGTTGATATTATCAGGGGATAAGGATTTTCAATATCTTTATCCCCTGTATTTTTAGTGATAGGGAGTAGATGCGAGAAATGAGTAGGTGAAAGATGAGTAGGGAGAGGTGAGTAGGGAGAAAAGAATTATCAAATTTTCAAATCATCAAATCAACCCGCCTTCGCTGAAGCTTCGGCGGGCGAAGCAAATCAATAAATCACCAAATCAATAAATCAATAAATATTATGGGACAAATTGCACATGTTCATGCACGTGAAATACTCGATTCAAGGGGAAATCCCACAATCGAGGTAGAAGTTACACTTGAAAGCGGTTTTGTTGGCCGTGCTGCTGTTCCTTCGGGAGCATCCACAGGCGAAAATGAAGCGCTGGAATTACGTGACGGCGACAAAAAAAGATACCTTGGAAAAGGAGTATTGAAAGCGGTTGACAATGTGAACAAGATTATTGCCAAGGAAGTAATCGGGATGAGCGCTTTCGACCAGGTTGCCATTGACAAAAAAATGATTGAACTCGATGGCACCAAAACCAAGAGCAAACTTGGCGCAAATGCCATTTTGGGAGTTTCCCTGGCTGTTGCCAAGGCTGCTTCCTTATTCCACGATTTACCGCTTTACCGGTACATTGGCGGAACAAATGCAAAAGTTTTGCCTGTTCCCATGATGAATATTATTAACGGCGGATCCCACAGCGATTCCCCCATTTCTTTCCAGGAATTCATGATCCGTCCTATCGGAGCTCCCAGTTTCCGCGAAGGATTACGCATGGGTGCCGAGGTATTTCATTCCCTTAAGAAAGTATTGAAAGAACGCGGACTGAGCACTGCTGTTGGTGATGAAGGCGGATTTGCCCCCACACTGAATGGAACTGAAGATGCACTGGAATCAATCATCAAGGCAATCACAGCAGCCGGTTATAAACCGGGCCGTGCAGCCGACGGTGGTGATGTTTCCATAGCACTCGATTGTGCTGCATCTGAGTTTTATGTAAACGGAAAATATGATTATACCAAATTCGAAGGCAAAAAGGGAGTTATAAGAACTTCTGCCGAACAGGTTGCTTTCATTGAAGAACTGATCAAAAAATACCCGATCGATTCAGTGGAAGACGGCATGTCGGAAAACGACTGGGATGGCTGGAAACTACTGACTGACAAACTGGGAAGCAAGGTCCAGCTGGTTGGTGATGATGTTTTCGTAACCAATGTTGACTTTCTGAAGAAAGGAATTGACATGGGTTGTGCCAACTCCATCCTGATCAAGGTAAACCAGATCGGTAGCCTTACTGAAACCCTCGATGCCATTGAAATGGCTCACAGGGCAGGATATACAACAGTTACTTCGCACCGCTCCGGTGAAACCGAAGATGCAACCATTGCTGATATTGCTGTAGCTACCAATTCCGGACAGATCAAAACCGGTTCACTGAGCCGTTCCGATCGTATGGCCAAGTATAACCAGCTTCTTCGCATTGAAGAGGAACTCGGTCCCCTGGCTATTTACGGGTACAAGAAATAGAGAATAAAATATTCCTTTGAATATCAAAACCCCTGAAGATTTCGGGGGTTTTTTTGTGACTGGGGACTGGGGACTGGGATATGACTGAATGGTGACTGGTGAATGATGGTGAATGGTGAATAGTGCATATAACACTTATAGTAGAACTGCAGAATCGCAGAACTGCAGACTGCAGAACTGCAGAACTGCAGAACTGCACGAACTGCAAAACTTAATAACTACATAAATACATAATTGCATAATTGTATACCTGATATTTGGTGGTTCATTATTTTTTACCTAACTTATTCCTCAAAATTGTAAACAAGATTTCTAAAATGATGTTAACTAATGTGAGGTGCTTTACAATTCATATTTCATTATTCATAATTCATAATTCTTTCCTAATTTCTCACTCATAATTTTCATTATGCCCGGACTAAAAGAAACGCTCTATGAGAAAATTCAGGCCTGGCGGCCAAGGATTAAAACCCTGCTTGAAGAACATGGTGATGTGGTAGTTGATACCGTTACAATCAGTAAGCTGATTGGAGGCATGCGTGATCTGAAATGCCTGGTCACCGATATTTCCTATCTCGATCCGAATGAAGGTATACGATATCGTGATTATACCCTTCCGGAATTGTTTAAAAAACTGCCCCGGCCAAAAGGTGCGGAAGTGCCTTATGTAGAAGGTGTCATTTATCTTCTGCTTACTGGCGATCTTCCGGATGAAAACAATATAAATGAGGTGCTTGATGAATTCAAAAAAAGGCACATTGTTCCGAATTATGTTTACGATGTAATTGATGCCTTTCCGGCAGGCAGTCATCCCATGACGATTTTTTCCACGGCCATTCTCACCATGCACAGGGAATCCTTTTTTAACCGGAAATACTTTCGCGGACTCAACAAGCTCGATTATTGGGAGCCTACCTACGAGGATGCTATTAACCTTCTTGCCAAACTGCCGGAAATAGGGGCTTATATTTATTCCAAGGTATATAAGGGGGGTAAAAAAATATTTTCCGATCCAAACCTGGATATGGGTGCCAATTTCGCCCAGATGATGGGTATTGCAAAACCCTATGATGACGTTTCCCGCATGCATTTTATCCTGCACAGCGACCATGAAAGCGGAAATGTGAGTGCACATACGGGTCACCTGGTAGCCAGTACCTTGTCGGATATTTACCTGTCTATTTCCTCCATGATCAACGGATTGGCCGGCCCACTTCATGGACTTGCCAACCAGGAAGTATTGCGTTGGCTGCATGAAATCCACGAAAAAATGGGCGATAATATTCCCACAGAAGATGAGATGAAGACAATTTGTTTGGGAAATGCTCAATTCAGGACAGGTTATTCCGGGTTTCGGACATGCCGTACTTAGGATCACGGATCCCCGGTATATGATACAGCGTGAATTTGCCCAGAAACACATGTCGGATGACGCAATTTTTAAATATGTGGATCTGCTATACAGGATCGTACCGCCCATTCTCCAGGAACAGGGGAGGGCAAAAAATCCCTGGCCCAATGTGGATGCGCATTCAGGAGCAATACAATGGCATTACGGGGTAACAGAGTACGATTTTTATACGGTTTTATTCGGGATTGGAAGGGCAATCGGTATCTGTGCCAATATTATCTGGGACAGGGCGCTTGGTTATCCGCTTGAAAGACCGAAATCGGTTACCACGATTATGCTCGAAAAAATTGCGCGCGGCGAAAATCCCGGTGATGAATAATTTTAATTATTGTCATCATTTTGTTAGTTCGGATTATGTTGATTAAATTAGTTTGTTTTAATCAATGTAATCTGCGCTGCGGATGCCCTATTACCGCTTTTATATCTTAATTTTCATACTGCAGTTAATCAGGCCTTTGGAAGGTCAATCTTATCTTCCTCCTGAATTGCTCCCGGTTGCAAATGGTTTGTCTTCTCAGGAAGTTACCTCCCTGATATTCGACAACACGGGATACCTGTGGACAGCTACTCAATCTGAACTGAGCCGTTATGACGGGTATAATTTTGTTCAGTTTCCCTTGTTAAAAAGCAGTCAGCGGTTACCCAACGATCAGCCTATTACATCAATCAGAAAAGACAACCAGGGAAACCTGTGGGTTTTAGCCGGGGACGGTTTAAACCGGATACACCATAAAACAGTTGAAATCAGTTATTATTCTTTAAACCCGACAGATCAGGCCATTTCAGATAAATTTAAACCCAAGGATATTTATCCCGGGAAAGATGGGGAAATATGGGTACTTTCGGATAGCCTGCTTATATCCGTCACCCCTGGTCAGGCTAACCGTTATTATCCGGTTCCACGGCCATTGCAGCAACCTGATTTCATCACTACCTGTCTTTTGCCGGATATCAATGACAACCTTTGGATCGGCACTTCATCAGGTATTCTCTTTTTTGACCGCCAGCAGCGCTCATTTACTGAATTTATGCAGCAGAGCGCCCAGGGATTGTTGACAGATAAAAGGGTGAATTGCTTGTTTCTGGATGCTAAAAATTTTCTGTGGATTGGCACTGATAATGGGCTTAACCGCTTTGACCAGGTTGATTATGATTTTGATGGTTATTTTCCCGGAGGTAAAAATTCTGCCCAGCCGGCAAATATAGTTACGGATATTGACCAGGCACCGGACGGCACCCTGATTATTGCAACCGAAGCCGGCCTGTTCTCCTATGATGAGGTGAAAGAAACGTTTAACAAAATTACACAATCCGCTGATCCAGGAATTAAAGCATTTGCCATTGATGAGTATGGTGTAATATGGGGTGGTACCTCTGAAGGAATTGTGAAAATCAGGAAATCGAGGCTCCCTTTGCGAAATTATTCAACCCGCAGCCTGGGTCTGACCTTGCCTGCCGACAGGATCATTGCCGTGTCGCGTGGAACAGGAAATGAACTGTTTATCGGTTATTCGGATAATACCTATGATGTGACTGATCCTGTCAATTTTACCCGGAAGAATTTCAAAACACTTGATAATAGCCGGGTGATTGGGTTTTATCCTTTCAACCAGGGGGAATACATTGCTCTTTCCGAACATGAACTGGAGATTATCAATCCTGGCCAGGAGGCAAGAACCCGGATTTCTTCGCGTTATCCGTTTGTAAAAAAAGATCTTCTGCTTGGAAATTCCCTGAATTGTATGCTGAATGACGGACCTGTTCTTTGGCTGGGTACTTCTGGGGGACTGCAGAAGATACGTCTGGATTCTGCTACTCACCATGTAATTAATGCTCTTCATTATGACAACCAGAACATTGACATCGGCCCGGTATTTGACATTGAAAAAGATGTAAATGGGAAACTCTGGCTGGCTACGTCCCATGGACTGCTTTATTATGACCCGCAGCATGGAAACTTCTATATGCTCACTCCGTATGATAAAACCCTTCTCAACACTGAACATAAGCAGGTATATACAATAGTTCCTGAATCTCCCGAAGTCTTCCTTATTGGTACTTCAATGGGTGTTTACCGTTTTGATGTCGCTACCCGTGAATTTATCGCCGCCCTGGATGACCCTTCCTTGTTACATTCTGCCTTTAAAGCACTGACAATTGATCATGCGGGAAATGTATGGATCTGCTCCGGGAATGGGGTGTTTGTGCTGATCCACAATTCGGAATCAGTTTTATATTTTGACCAGCGTGAGGGTCTTGTGAATTCCTCCTATACTTCAGTTTGTTCGGGAGTCAATGGCAAAATATATCTTGGCGGCGATATGGGATTATCGGAAATCAATCCTGACCAGATTCTCTCACCAGCGGGAAACTTCAGGGTTATGATAACAAGTTTCAGATTCATTGCAGATGAGCCGCAAAATGACCAGGTGTATTATAACCCGACTGATACCCTGCTCATACCCTGGAAAAGAATGCCCATCCGGATAGATGTTGCCTCTGTAAACCTGTCCAGGCCCGAAATTAACAAATACAGGTATAGCCTTGAGAGATCAGGGAATGAACCTGTCTGGCATTCCCTGGGATCCCAGAATTCTATCATACTGGATCATTTGGATCCGGGACGATATATTTTCCGTGTAACAGGGAAAGATGCCATTACCCTCGGGAATAATACGGTAACATCCCTGGTGATCATTGTAGAAGCTCCAAAATGGAAATCAAAGACAGCACTGATCATTTATTTTATTGTGGGTTTTGTGTTCATTTTGCTTATTCTTCGTTTGGTTACCCGCAGGTTCTTCAATCTGAGCCGGGAAAACCAGGAGCGCGAAATGTTCGCCCGCCAGATCATGCTGCAGAAGGAAGAGCTTACCCTTAAAAACAAGAGCATTACCGACAGCATCAATTATGCGAAGCGCATTCAGACAGCCATGCTGCCCCCATACCGGCTTTTCAAATCGGTTTTTCCCTCTTCCTTCGTTTTATACATGCCGAAGGATATTGTAAGCGGTGACTTTTACTGGATCAACAAGCTGGGAGATAAAATCTTTGTTGCGGCTGTGGATTGCACCGGACATGGCGTTCCGGGTGCCTTTATGTCAATTATCGGCTTTGAATTATTCCGGAAGATCACCAATATTGAAGGACTCTCAAGGCCTTCGGATATTCTGAACCGGCTGAATGAGGATTTTCATGTGATATTCAAGGATGTTGATAATGTAGTTCTCCGCGATGGAATGGATGTGGCGTTCTGTTCCATTGACAAAAAGAACATGATCCTTGAGTTTGCCGGCGCTTTTAATCCCCTTTACCTGATCAGGGATAACAAAATTACGGAAATAAAAGGGGACAGGTTTGCCATTGGTCTGGATGAAACCAATTTCAAGGACCAGACTTTTAAAAATCACCTGATTCCCATCCAGCAGGGAGATATCATTTATATATTTTCTGATGGTTTTGCCGATCAGTTTGGCGGTCCGGACGGGAAAAAATACAAATACCGCCGTTTCAGGCACCTCCTGCTCAACCTTCACCGCCTGCCCATGGATAAACAACACGAAATCCTTGAAAACAACGTCATGGAATGGCGTGGAATGCAGGAGCAGGTGGATGATATACTGGTTATTGGAATAAAGATAGATTTTTAGGTTAGGCTTCTAGGGGCTTAGGGGTCTAGGCTTAGGCTATAGGCTCTAGGCATTAGGCTTTAGGTATTAGGTTAGGATTGAATTATATATTAAGTTAAGCGTAAATATTAATAAATATGAGAGACCACAGTAATTTAAGGGCATTTGAACTTGCCGACGAGGTTGTACTTATGATTTATAAGACATCCCGGAGTTTTCCTAAAGAAGAATTATACGGTTTAACTTCTCAAATGAGAAGAGCGGGTATTTCAGTTGCTTCAAACATTGTTGAAGGGTGCGCACGTGAAAGTCTAATTGAATATCGGAGATTTCTTGAAATGTCTTATGGATCTTTAAAGGAACTCCATTATCAATTCAGTGTTGCAACGAGATTGGGGTATGTAAATGAAATGATAAACTCAATTGAATTAAAACTAATTGAAACTGAAAAAGTTTTGGCTACCCTCATCCGTAAGCTACGTTAAATACCTGAAGCCAAAGCCCCTAAGCCTAAGCCTAAAGCCCCTAAGCCCCTAAAGCCCCTAATTTTCCAGAAGAGCCTTCATCTTATTCACCAGCACCTCCACCTGGAAAGGCTTGCTGATGTAATCATTCATACCGGCGGCAAGGCAGGTTTCTTTGTCACCCGATAAGGCATTGGCGGTTATTGCAATGATTGGAGTTTGTGTATTGGAGGTTGCCTCCAGTTCGCGGATTTTCTTCGTGGCCACAATCCCGTTAATTACAGGCATTTGAATATCCATCAGGATCAGGTCGTATTTTGATATGCCGAATTTATCCAGGGCATCCTTTCCGTTATTTGCAATATCAATATTCTTAACCATATTCTTCAGGCTCAGAATGATGATCTTTTGATTTATCGCATTGTCCTCAACCAGCAATATATTGGCATTTTTTAATTCAATCCTGACCTTTGCCTGCAGAAGCTGGGTTGTTTCCTTTTCCGATTCGGGTTTTTGTATGCCAACGGAGCCTTTTTTCAGCATAAAGCCAAAGGTCAATGTGGTTTGCTCTTCATTGGAGACTATTTTAAATTCACCTCCGTAATATTCAATTATTTTCTTTGCAATGGTGAAATCAATAAAATAGTCCTCAGGCTGGTACGTCCCGTCTTTAATGAGATCGGTGCCCGCGCGGGTATAATAAGTTGCCATAGTCATCCGATTCAAGCTGAAGCTGGGGACAACGAATTTCGAAGGATACCGACGAGTCGGATTCATGATCATCGTTTACATCTATACCAATGTCGATATAGAGTTTACCGGTAGGATTTGCCTTGATGATGTTTTCAATAATATTCAGAAATATCTGTTTGATGCGTATCGGGTCACCAAGGTAGGTTGTCCTTATCGCCCGCGAAACATGCAGGTTTATTTCCAGCCTGTCTTTATGCTGATCCCTGAATAATTTAAGTGTATTATCAATTGAAGAATGCAGGTCGAAATTGACCTGGCTGCTTAATTCCTTTTCAATTTTTACTTCAGAAACCTTGACAATATTATTGACAACATTGATCAGATTTATGGTGGAAGCCAGGATTGTATCGAAACAGATCACGGTGTTCTGAGTCGAGTTTTGATTTGTTCACCAGGTTTGAAACCACTGTGAGATTATTGAGGGGAGTCCTGATCTGATGTGAAAGCTTGGACAGGAAATCATCCTTCTGCCGGGTCTCATTTTTTGATTCAATAATTGTTCTTTCCATAACATGATAATTATGGAACCGGAGATATTCATTCAGGTAAACCAGCAGGTGAACAACAGCATATGCGCAGATCAGCCTGCAATGACCAGGCGAAACTGTAAGGATGCAGTACATTCAGCCGCGACTGAAAAACAAGATAAAGCACCACAACCACAAAAAACAGGAATGAAACCACATTCCCCCGCCTGATTCCAAAAAGCGGTATGGAAAATACGGGAAACAACAGGAGCCAGAAATGTCCCGATCCTTCTGTTCCCCCGGTATGCAACAAATAGAGAAATACAACAGCCGTGACAAGGGTAAGGAATATTTTGCTCAGGTTCCGTTGCCGTGTAAAATGAAAAATGAGCAGACTGAGGATTAAGCGCAGCGGAGGTTGAAAAAAGAAAAATAGCCAGTGAATTATTTCCGGAGATAAGGGCAAGGATGGCAAAAAAAAGATTGATTACAATTCCGGTAAAGTTTACAAAATAAACAATAAGCAATTTATTAACTACATCAAGATCCGCCTGAAGTTCAAGTTTTTTGGTCAATCGTTCAAGAAAAATATATAAGGGATTCATCAGGTTAATTTTGAAAGTTAATTGACTCTCCGGAATATCTTGATACCGAAGATAAATATACTAAATTTTTAATGAAATAAAGATTGTCATAAAAGTGATCATAAAATTGATGATGTCTTGGCTCGATTTTTGAATTTAATTTTACATGGGTGCATCCTATCTCTAAAAAGGGTTTTGCTTTTATCCGCGATTGGCTGAATATAATTGGCTGGAATCAGGGGATAATAAAAAAACCATACTTTTGTAGATACGTTTTATTACCGGTAAATGTTTCTTAAATACTGTTTATGCAAACAACCAAACAAATTGCCCGGCTTAATCCCGGATTGATCATCAAAACTGTTACAGGGAACCTGCATTATGGATATTTCATGCTTTTGGCAGGTATGTGTAACCAGGTGTATTCACAGGCAGATTCTACTTCCCAATTAGTGAAATACACACCGGGCTTTAAATTTGAGGAAGGCATATTTCTGAATTTTGACCAGGTGAAGCAAAACAAACCGATTGCCAAATCGCAGATCATCACATCAATACCTTATGATGATCCGGATTTTTACGACCTTATCCTCCAGGAAAAGAAGATCGAACTTTATGACAACCTGGGAACAAAGCAGGAAATAGGCACAAAGAAAATCTGGGGTTATTCAAGGAACGGTGTGTTGTATGTGAACGTAAATGACGATTTTTACAGGATCACCATTGTGGGCAGCATTTGTCATTTTGTTGCCAGTTTAACCACATACAGCAATTACGGAAGTCCGTATTACAGCAGTTACGGTTATCCTTACGGAGGTTATTATGATCCTTATAGCCCGTATTCTTCACCTTATGCAAACACGGGAAATACGGAATTGAAACAATACCTGCTTGATTTTAAAACCGGAAATATCCTGGATTACGATGTGCAAAGCATTGAACTTTTGCTCATGGCTGATCCTGAATTACATGATGAATTTGCCGCCCTGAACAACAAAAAGCAAAAACAAATGAAGTTTTTATATCTGCGCAAGTTTAATGAAAGAAATCCGTTATATTTCCCAAAAAATACTCCATAATATGAAGATCCAAAAAATTGCTCTGTCCGTTTTCATACTGTTCTCAGTACCGGCAGGTTATTCGCAAAGTGTTGTTCCCTCGCGGCAGGATATTGCTGCTTTTTTTACTACCAAAACACTCGTTGTGCTTGAAGATAATCCGCTTATGGAATATAATTCCATTATTAAAAAGGTGATGGAACAGGAGTGGAAGATTACGGAATATGATTTTATTTCAAGCAAGGACTTTGACAAAAAGCGTCTTGATCCCCAGTATTCATTTATTTATATGTCGAGGGTCACTTTTGAAAATGACAAGACCGATGCAGAATATCGTTTTTTGCAGTTATCACTCGGCGGGGATTATTTCAGGCTGAACGAAATGCCCGACATAGCTTCTGTACCACTGGCATATTATGATGTGGAAGAGGACAGGTATGCGTATAAACTGGCAATTATTCTTCGCTTTATGCAAAATCATGCCAGGCTCATCCGTGAGCATCCTGAAATTGTATCACAAAATGTTTTCAAGCATTATAATGAGAATATCCAGGAAATCAAGGATAAAACCTTTTATGTACTGAAGGAGGAATTGGGAGCCGATGTAAATACAGAGGCAAAAATTAAAAAAGTATATCCCTATAAGTTTAAACTGGTAACAGCTGAGGATATTGAACAGGCAATCAAGGACCAGGATCCGGATGTTGTGTTTCTGCATAAGGTGGGTCCTGAAGGCACAAAAATCGATGCCCGGTGTTATAATGTGATTATCGGGGCAGCAGATGCAAAATTCTATTATTTCGATTATCACAAGATCAGTGACAAGAATCCGGATGGTTTTCTTTCAAGTGACTTTAAAAATCTGGTTAAATAACAGACTGAATTAATTTCTTCACGTATAATAAACGAATGCGAATACTTCGATAATTATTTTATTGTTGTATTTTCATTTTTTGTATATTCATCCGTGCAATTTAACTGATTAACATTGCGAAACTTAACCAGGTACATTCTGTTCTATGGTGCTCACGCTGTGGCCGGCCGTGATACATGCCCAGGATAATTCAAAAGTTCAGTCCCTGCTTGCCGAAGCGGATGCCTGTATCAGCAGAAATGAATTGACGGAGGCCCTTGGCAAAACCCGGGAGGCATTACAAATGTCACCTGAGAGTATACCTGTTCTGCAGAAACAGATCAGCATTCTTTTCCTGATGAAGGATGACAAGGAAGCGATGAAGGAAACAGAGGACGCCATATCACGGTATCCTGATGAACCGGATTTCTATTACATGAAGGGCGTGATCTATAATTCCAGGGAAAAATATGAACGGGCACTTGACAATTTTGACCGTGCCATTGAATTGAAATCTTCCCCCAATCTCTATAAATTTTATCTTGGACGGGGAGTTTCCCATCTGAACATGATGGAATACGATCTTGCCGTGAGTGATTTTACCTCCACCATTGAGATGAATGATACAGTGGCGGGAGCCTATCGTGGACGGGCTATGGCGAATTATGAATTACATGATTATTCTGCGGCGGTTTCAGATTTTCTTAAAACGCTGGATTACTCAAAAGGCAATTCCGCGTTGTATTTTAATTTAGGGATGTCATATTACCGGCTTGATGAAAAATCCAACGCATGTCCTTATTTTCATAAGGCATGTACACTTGGAAATACAAATGCCTGCCGAATGGCTCTCATGGAATGTGCAAAGGCGATACCTACTGTGCCATAGTGCATCAGGCGTCCTCAAATTATGCTATCTTTGATTTTTCAATATCAGGATGGATCTTTCTGTCGTCATAGTCAGCTATAATGTTAAGTATTTCCTCGAGCAATGTTTGCATTCTGTAGAGAAGGCATCTGAACATATTGCTGTGGAAATTTTTGTAGTGGACAACAATTCGGCTGATGGTTCTGTACAAATGGTCGCCGAAAAATTTCCGGATGTTAAACTCATTGCCAATGAAGTAAACCTGGGCTTTGCTAAAGCAAATAACCAGGCCATTCGTGTGGCTTCAGGAAAATACGTCCTTTTGCTAAATCCGGATACCCTTGTGCAGGAAGACACATTCAGTAAATGTGTGACGCACATGGATGAATTTTCCGATATTGGATGCCTGGGAGTAAAAATGATTGATGGAGCAGGAAATTTTCTTCCTGAATCGAAAAGGGCCCTGCCCACACCGGGTGTTGCATTTTACAAGATCTTCGGTTTCTCTGCACTTTTTCCGAGATCCAAAACATTTGGCCGTTACCACCTCAGTTTTCTTGAATAAGGACAAGATACATGATGTGGATGTGATATCAGGTGCCTTCATGCTCCTGAGAAAAAGTGCGCTGGAAAAATCAGGCCTGCTTGATGAGGTCTTTTTTATGTATGGTGAGGACATAGATCTTTCATACCGGATAAAACTGGCAGGTTACCGTAATGTGTATTTTCCGCTCACCACCATTATCCATTACAAGGGGGAAAGCACAAAAAAGGGCAGCATCAATTATGTAATTGTGTTTTATAATGCGATGATCATTTTCGCCCAGAAACATTTTGCCCGAAATACCGCCCGTTATTATTCCCTGTTTATACACATAGCTATTTATTTCCGGGCCGGTCTGTCAATTCTTCAGCGGTTTATTAAGGGAATTATCAATCCCCTGCTCGATGCGTTGATGATCTATGCAGGGTACCGGGCAATTATGCCGATATGGGAAATGCATCATTTCGGACAGTCAGGATCTTACCCGGACCTTTATATGAATGTGGTGGTTCCGTTTTATATCCTTACCTGGATATTGTCCCTGTTTCTCTCAACCGGGTATGAAAAGTCGGTAAGGCTTACCGATATGGTCAAAGGACTTATAATCGGATCGCTATTCATCCTTCTGATTTATGCCCTGCTGCCTGAATCATTCAGGTTCTCGCGTGCACTCATTCTGTTTGGTACAGCATGGACCCTGGTGGCTACTGTATTTGACCGGTTTATATTGAGCATGCTTTTCCCGGCAAGTTTTGAACTGGAAGCCTGGCCCCGGAAAAAGCGGATCATCATCATCGGAAGTAAGAAAGAAGGCGACCGGGTGTTTTCAATTGTACGGCAGACTCAGGTAGTCCCTGAACTGATCGGATTTGTTGATCCTTCTGAAGGCCGGGTGTTGCCAGGCTTTATAGGGCATATAGGACAAATAGGTGACATTGTGCAGGTAAATAAAGCAGATGAACTCATTTTTTGTGCGGGTGATATAAGTTCACAAAAAATCATAACCACCATGCTGAAATTTACCGATGCCGGTGTGGATTTCAAAATTGCCCCGCCTGAAAGTCTGTCGGTAATAGGCAGTAATTCAAGTGATTCAATCGGTGATCTCTATGTCCTTCATTTTAATACGCTGTCAAGAAAATTAAACCGGAGAAAAAAACGATTGATAGACATAGCACTTTCTTTGATTTTTGTTGTTATAAGTCCCATACTGATCCTTTTCGTGAAAAACCGTACGGGATTGATCAGAAATCTTTTCAGTGTACTCACAGGGATTCATTCCTGGGTAGGATATTTCCGTTCTACCGGTGGTGATCATCCGGGATTGCCTGTAATCCGTCCCGGCGTTCTGACCCCCATGGATGGCAGCCGGTACAGGGTGAATGAGGAAGGAATGGCTGAAAAATTGAACCTTAATTATGCAAAGGATTACCGTATTATCAATGATATGAATATTATAATAAACAATATTAGGGAATTAGGCCGGAGTCCCGTTCGGGTATAGTGCAAAAGACAATAAAGGATATGGATAAATTCAAGTTAACCCTGCCCGCCATGGGAGAAGGCATTATTGAGGCTACAATAACCCGGTGGCTTGTTTCGCAGGGGGACAAAGTTGCAGTGGATCAGCCGTTGCTCGAAGTAGCTACTGATAAGGTGGATTCTGAAATTCCATCGCCTGTGGAAGGCACCCTGTCAAGGCTGGTATATAATGAAGGTGAAATACCAAAGGTAGGGGAGGTGATTGCCATAATTGACACCGGCAACGGCGTACCCATGCCGGAAGGAGAATTGGAAGATCAGCCGGCAGGTCTTATCCCCGAAGAAATGTCTGATGAAACTTTTATGAAACAGATAGCGCAAAGCGACGAAAGGGTGACCTCTGTCACTACAGATGCCCCTCAGAATGAATTATTTATTTCCCCCCTGGTGCGCATGCTGGCCCAGCAACGGGGCATTGCTTCCCGGGATCTGAGGGAGATAAGGGGCACCGGTATGGATGGAAGGGTTACCCGTGATGATATCAATGAATATCTAATTCACCGGAAACACCGGGAATCCCAGGATAGAATTCTTTTGCCGCTGGACCCCACCGATGAGCAGCAGAAAGCCTCTATGCCGGAGATCGTTGCGGAACCGGAGGATGAAACAATTGAAATGGACCGGATGAGAAAGATCATTGCCGGTAATATGTTGAAATCCAAACGTGTAGCTCCGCATGTTACCTCATTTCTTGAAGCGGATATTACTGCTCTTGCAGAATGGCGGAACCGTCAAAAGGACCATTTCCTTAAAAAGGAACAGGTGAAATTAACCTTTACGCCTATTTTTGTGGAAGCTGTGGCCATGGCCCTGAAGGAATTTCCAAAGATCAATGTTTCCCTTTCCGGGGAAAATATAATCATTCGCAAAAATATTAATATCGGTATTGCAACCGCATTGCCCAATGGGAACCTGATTGTCCCGGTCATTAAAAATGCCGACAGGGAAAATCTTGGCGGGCTGGCCCGAAGGATTACAGATCTTGCTGAAAGAGCCCGGAATAATTCTCTTTTATTGACTGAGATAAAAGGTGGCACATTCACCATCACCAACATCGGGCAATATAACAATCTTACAGGTACCCCCATTATTAATCAGCCTGAATCAGCGATTCTGGCGATTGGCACCATGATAAAAAAGCCATGGGCGGTTCAAACTCCGGACGGATATGGAATCGCCGTAAGAGATATAACCATGCTCTCATTAACCTACGATCACCGGGTAATTGACGGCGCCCTTGGTGGAGGGTTTCTCAGCCGTGTGGCCTGGTATCTCGAACATTTCGATACCCGGAGGGAAGTATAACATGAGATACAAGTGAAATTATGCGTAAAAAGCGCACTTTAATGAACATAACAACATTCACAAAACCAGAACATTAGATTGATTGGTTAATAATTCACCTTTCATTACGTTGGGAGCGGTATTCGTAGATTACATTTAATTGTTAAATTTGTTAAGTTACACGTATACCTATGAAACCCTCCAAAAAGTTCAACCTTCACTTCTGCTTCATAAATATTCTTATTTTCCTCTCTTCCTCTGTCTTTGGTCAGGGCGAGGAAAAGATTAAAAACATATTTGTTGAGGCTGAATCTTATTTTCTTTTTGAAGAATATAAGGATGCTCTTCCGCTATATCAAAGGATCTTACAGGTTGATCCTGAAAATTTCAACATTAATTATAAAATAGGGATCTGTTACCTGAACGATGTGTACCAGGTACAAAAATCAATTCAGTATCTTGAAAAAGCGGTTACCGGAATAGATGCCAACTCCAAAACAAACAGTTTTAAAGAGAAAAAGGCCCCGCCCGAAGCATTCTATTATCTTGGAAATGCTTACAGGGCAAATAACAGGCTCGAGGATGCGGTTGAGGCATACGAACAATTCAAGCTGGTTCTTGATCCGCTTGTATATGATGTTGAACTTGTTGATGCGCAGATCGAGGCCTGCAAAGTGGCCAGGTTGCAGGAATCCAAGCCCATGTATTTTATCTCGGCTAACCTGGGTGAACCTATCAATGATCGTTTCGAGGAATCAAATCCTGTTGTTTCCGGCGACGAGTCTGTCATCGCCTTTACACGTAAACTTCAGTTTTATGATGCTGTTTTTTGCAGCCGGAAGGTAAACGGAAAATGGAGTGAACCGGAAAACCTTACCGAGGCTTTCGGTGTGGATGGAAACTCTTATACAACCGGCATATCCTATAATGGAGATGAATTATTTGTATACCGGAGTGATAATTTCGATGGCAACCTCTATGTGAGTAAATACAAGAATAACACCTGGTCTAAACTGCAGAAACTGAATTCAAATATTAATACAAAATACTGGGAATCCCATGCTTCAATTTCAAAAGATGGGAAGACTCTCTATTTTACAAGCAACCGTGCAGGTGGATACGGTGGACTTGATATCTATAAATCGGAAAGAAGCCGTTCCGGTGACTGGGGACCGGCCATGAACCTTGGACCTGTTATCAATTCAAAATATAATGAGGAAACCCCGTTTATTACTGCTGATGGCAAAACCCTGTATTTTAGTTCAATGGGACATTATAACATGGGCGGATATGATATTTTCTACAGTACCCGGCTCGACAATGGCCAGTGGTCAAAACCCATCAATGCAGGATATCCGTTAAATACAAGCGGTGATGACCTGTTTTTTACCCCGGTAGGGGACGGTGCATTTGCATATTATGCCAAATACAATAAGGAAGACAGCTATGGTCTGATGGATATCTATAAGCTGGAGGTATTTACCGATCTGCATCCGCGGAAATTTATCCTGAACGGAATCTCCCGGCTGGAAGGGAAGGTCGGAACTGATTTCTCAAAATATACGGCAGTTTTAATAAACAGCAAAACCGGGAAAGATACTTGATCAGACCAGACTCAATCCTGATGGCACTTACACACTGAATGCACTTTCGGGTGATATGGAACTTCAGATCAAGGGTAAGGATATTCAGAATCTAAGTGAGAAGTTTACCATTCCGGTCAATAACCCCTCCAACATTGTGTCGCATACTACCATGCTGGTGGCAGCAGCCTCAGAAGCGGCTCCTGCGACGGTGGCCGGTCATTGCATCAGGTTCCGGCTGCAGGTCCCGAAATGACTATTGGTACGTTAAGTTATAATGTCACCACAAACCAGTCGATTCCTATCCGGATCGACCTGGAAAAGGATACTAAACTGCAGGTTGAAAATTTTGTTAACGGCGAATTAAAGAATACAGAATTATTCCAGATCAAAAAGAAGAAATTTGTTTATATGCTCACCCCGAAGCCGGGAACCAACCTGTTGAGGTTTACATTAACCGATAGCAAGGGAAATTCTACAATTCGGGAAGTGACCGTTGTATATACCCCGCCCGTACAGGCAGCTGTTGAGGCCGCGCCACAAACAAAAGCCGCACTTGCCGAATCTGACCGTTACATGGGAATGGCAGCCCTTGCCGGGGGTAATCTGGCTAAATATCTCGACAGCCTGAATAAGGCCGGAACACAATTCAACTCACTGGCCGATATGTATGACTTCCTGGTAGCACATGCAGCTGAAAACAATTATACAATTGCCGAAGTGGATGAATTAATGGCCAGATTTCTTTCGCAAAAGGACCTCAATTATTTCTATGATGAATTAAAGCAGCAGGCCGACGACAGTCTGGCCAAATCTTTAGATCATCTGGATCTAAGGAAAAATAACATTTATACCTCCGAGGCACTGCTCGATTATTTGATTCAGCAATGCCAAAGACAGCAATTATGGAAATGAGGCGTTGCGTGAGGCACTTTACAAAATTGCCTCGGCAAATCACGATCCGAGATCGTTTATAGAATTGCTGGAGTCTTATTCAACAGGTCAGCTTTCCGACGTGCTGGCTGTGATGAAAAAGAATGCAGGATCCTATCCGAGCACCAGGGCTGTTGCTGATTACCTGATTAACAGCCTTGCAAAGAAAAATTTCCCGGCTTCAGAACTTGAGGAAGCGTTGAAAAAAGCTGCCGCTGACCTGGACATGAACTTCCTGTATCAGAGTTTATTATTCATATCCGGGGATAGTCTTCGTCAGACTCTCCTTGATCTTGATCTGAGAAAAGCAGAAATTGTTAGTTCTCTTCAATTGATTACCCATCTGCTGGATAAGTCCTCATCGGGCGGATATACAAAAAGGGAGCTGATTGACAATATCGAAAAAATCAGAAAGGATCCTTATTATTATGTGGACATGTTCAGGAAACTCCTGGCAGAGAAAGCAACAGGCAGCCTGAAGATATTCCTGCAGGAAATAGATATTCGTGGATTACAGATCAATACATTCGAAGAACTTGTTGATTATTTGCTGAATCAGTCGAAATTCCACGACTTTAACAGGGAAATGGTATACCAGCTTCTGCTTGATATCATTGATGCAAAGAATGTGAAGGAGTTTATTGATCTTCTTTTGAAATACAGTGATGACAGGATAGCCACTGCTATGCATGCGACCGATGTCACCCAGTTCTCAAAGCCACTTGAGGTTATACAGTATCTTCTCTCTGTTGCGGATGATTATAATTACACGGAGCGCGATTTGATGCGACTTCTGTTGAAGATGCTCCTCCGGAAAGGTTCAGCAGGCATATCGGAAGTCAAACAGGAAGGATGGTTCGCCTCCCTGGATAAGCCTGCCCTTGTCACTACTCTTGTTATCGTTAATTCAATAGTAATCATCTTGCTCATCATATTTTTGATGCGTAAAAAGCGTAAGAATGAAGAAAACGGTAATACTGCGTAAAATGAATTTCGCAATTCGTAATTTTCACACGAGGGTACTTATCCTGTTGCTGGTTATCATTTTTCCCTGCAATTTATCTGGCCAGAAAATGGTTCCCACTCCCCAGGATCTGTTTACCGAAGCGAATGAGTATACGCTGGCGGGTGAGTACCAGGAAGCGTTACCGGTTTTGCTAAGCCTGCAGGCAAAAGGATATACCGGAGCAAGCATAAGCTATAAGATCGGAGAATGTTACCTGAATGGAAAGGGTCTGAAAACCCGTGCAATTCCTTATCTGAAGGAAGCCTCACAAAATGTTTCGGCTTCATATGCAGGTTCCTTGCTCGATGAAGCTGTTGCTCCCGTAAAAACCTTGTTATACCTGGGTATTGCATACGGCTCAATTATGATTTCGATAAGGCCATTGCCAGTTTTGGTGATTATATGCATGCACTGAATGCGAATGATACAGCCGGCCGGTCACTTGTACAATTTCATATTGACCGTTGCCGGAATGCAAAGGAACTTATGGCTGCACCTGCCCGCTTCCGTTGTGATACCTTACCTGATTTTATCAACACTGCCTTTTCGAACTTTAACCCGGTGATTACCGCCGATGAAAAGCAGCTGTTTTATATGGATCAGCTTAAGTTTTATGATGCTGTAATGCACTCCACGCGCACAGACACATCATGGCAGGCGCCGGAAAATCTGACCCCGGCAGTACGTTCCGATGGCGATCACCTGGTGACAGGTATTTCTGCCGATGGTACTTTGATGTTACTCTCCTTATATGATGCCTATCAGAGTGGTGAGATCTTCAGCAGCGAATATAAGAACGGTCAGTGGACCGAAATGCAAAAACTGAACGGTAATATTAATACGCGGTTCAATGAAACCCATGCATCCCTGTCGCCCGACGGTAATATTCTGTATTTCACAAGCGACCGGCAGGGTGGTTTTGGAGGTATGGATATATATATTTCCCGCCGAAATTCACAAGGCGACTGGGGCGTTGCTGTAAATGCCGGTCCCCTTATCAATACCCCGTTCAACGAAGAAACACCGTTTGTATCCGGCGATGGAAAAACTTTGTTCTTCAGTTCACAGGGTCACTACAACATGGGAGGATATGATATTTTCATGTGTTCGGCCGACGAAAAAGGCGGATGGCTGCCTCCTTTCAACATCGGATATCCATTGAATACAACGGATGACGACCTGTTCTTTTTTCCGTTGAAATCAGACAAGGTTGCTTATCAGGCTCGTTTTCCTGTCAGATCAGTTCAAAGTGAAATTGTTCGTTATCAGATTACTTCCTTTGGCAATCCTGCCCGCTTTACACTCCTGGGAAAGGTGAATGTACAGGGAGATCAAAAATCAAAACTTGTATTTAACATTGATAACCCTGGCAGTAATACTTTTTCCGTTGATATAAACCCGGATGGTTCTTTTCAGCAAAAAATTGCCGCCGGCAGCTTCAGCCTTGCCATAATGGGCGATGGAAAGGAATTATGGCACAAAAGTATTGAGATTCCGCCCTATTTTCCCCAGGATGCGCTTGTAATCCAGGCAGATGTGAATGTAAACCCGGCACAGAAAGTGGATACCTTTCGGGTGAGTGATATCCGCTTCGAATTTGATAAAAGCAATCCGGCCGATGAGGGAGTAAAATATATTGAAGAGCTTATCCGCATTCTCAAAGCCTTTCCGGATGTTAAGCTTACGGTGAACGGATATGCCGATTCACGGGGTGATGAGGACTACAACCTGAAATTGTCGATGGCAAGGGCCCGGGCCATTAGCCGGATATATTAATCAAAAAGGTGACTTTTCACAAAGGATCATAGTAAATGCCTTCGGTGAAAAAGATCCGGTTGCACGCAACACAACTCCCGAAGGTAATGATAACCCCCAAGGCCGAATGTATAACCGTCGTGTTGAATTGATATTCAGCCAGGTACCGTCAAATCTCATCATCATCAGGCAAAATGACATTCCTGCAGAACTGAGGCTAAAAAAGGTGACTACCCCGATCGGGGATGGTAGTTGTATTTAAGGCTTTTAATATTAGCTTACATAAGCTATAATTATTAAATTTGCTAATATAAAACCCCGGCACATGAAAACAGTCCTGTTTCTTGCATTTGCATTGATTGTTCAAATTCCCATTTCAGCCCAGGAAAAAGAGCAGGTCAATCTTAAAGAGTATTTTATCGATGCCGAATATTTCTTTGCCCAGGAAGCCTATGTAGATGCATTGTACGATTACCTTGAAATTTACAATAACGGATACAAGGACAATGCAAATATCAATTACCGGATTGGGGTATGTTATTTGAATATTCCGGGGCAGAAAGACAAATCAGTGAATTACCTGCTTGAGTCACTCAAGAATGTTTCACCCAAATACAAAGAAAGTTCTCTGAAGCAGACCTATGCTCCGGTGGATGCCTACCTTTATCTGGGAAATGCCTACCGGGTGAACAATCTTCTTAGCCAGGCCATTGAATCGTATAATAAATACAAGGAGTTGGCCGGTTCACAGGGGGAATCAAAATTTGCCGATCAGCAGATACAGGCATGTAATACGGCTATCCGGTTCATGGATAATCCGTTAAAAATCAGAATTACTGACCTTGGCGATTCTGTGAATGGGGAATCCTCAAATTTCAAGGCTGTGGTCTCAGGGGATGGTCTCACAATGGCCTATATGAATGAACTTCCATTTTATAATGCAGTGTATGTATCCCGTTACAGGGATGGAACGTGGACTTCGCCGGTTAACATTACCCCGCAGATACAATCGGATGGCGATCAATATGTGTCTTCATTATCCTTTGACGGGAACACGCTTTATCTGACCCGTGAAGATGCTTTCAACAGTGATATTTATAAAAGTAACTTCCAGAACGGAAAGTGGTCAAAATCAGAACCACTGGCCGGTCAGGATATAAATACCAAATATTGGGAATCGCATGCTTCCATTTCGCGTGATGGGAAAACACTTTATTTTACCAGCAATCGTAAGGGAGGATTTGGTGAAATGGACATATACAAATCCACTCTTCAGGATAATAATCAATGGGGCCAGCCGGTTAACCTGGGGAATGTAATAAATTCCGCGTTGAATGAAGATACTCCGTTTATTACAGAAAACGACAGCATTCTGTATTTCAGTTCACAGGGTCACGAAAACATGGGTGGCTATGATATTTTCAAGTCAAGGCTCATAGCGGTCAATCAATGGTCTGCTCCTGAAAATCTGAAATATCCGATCAATACTACGGATGATAATCTTTTTTACTATCCCTGGCATAATGCCCGTATTATTTACGCATCGCTGATCCGTCCCGGGGGTCTTGGAAAGGAAGATATCTATGCCATACAGCCGGAGGACGACAAACCATTGAATGATGTACTCGCTGAATTGGTTCATCCTGCTGCTTCCGCGGTTGCCGCCGTTACAACTTCCGGAGCGCCATCACAACCTTCCGGTGCTGCTAATGCTGAGACTGCCCCGGTTACTGTTCCGGCCGCCACCGCTGCCGCCACTGCCACTCCTTCAACCAGTCAGCCAGCAGAGGCCAAAGATGCAGCCAAAGAAGCCGTTCCTGCTGCTACTGTTGCCCCTGCTGCTGTTCCTGTCGCTCCCCGCACTCCTGCACCCCGTGAAATTGATCTTACCCCTGTATATTTTAACTTTGACAATTTCCTGTTAACTGCTGATGGAGAAGCGCAACTGCAGAAAATAGGCAGGCTTATGAAAGATTATCCTGCAGTACGGGTAAGGCTGATCGGTCACGCCGATGCCAAGGGTACAGCTGATTATAACCTGGTATTATCCCAAAAAAGGGCCCGCACTGCCCTGCAATATCTTTTGAATCTTGGAATTGAAGAAAGCCGTTTAAGTTCAACAGGGCTGGGTGAAAAGAATTTTGTGGCGATCAATTCAAATCCGGATGGCACAGATAATCCTGAAGGCAGACAACTGAACAGGCGCGTGGAATATGAAATCACCGGTACTGATGATGCAGTACTTTTAATCCGGATACCACCTGTACCGGAGCATCTGAAATTCAAAAAATAAAGTCAACAACCGGGTTATGCGGACATTCATTGTTTTCACCATCTTAACTGTAATGCTTTTTCCTGTCAGTGGGCAAACCCGGGATGAACTGATGGGCACCTATAACGAAGGCCTTTACTTCCTGAATCGAGGTGATTATAAGGAAGCGGCATTTTATTTCCGCAAGTTGGCGGATAAGTATCCTGATAATGCAAACTACAATTTCAAACTGGGCGAATGTTATATGAATTTGCCCGGGAGCGAGGCGCTGGCTGTTCCCTGCCTTGAAATTGCAGTAAAGAAGATAGTGCCGAAGAAAAAATACAATAAAAAGGATTTCGACGGGAAGTCTGCACCTCTGTATGCCTGGTTTTACCTGGGCAATGTATACCGGATCAACAACAGGCTCGATGATGCCCTGAAAGCCTATGATATATTTGTAAACTCACCGTTTTATTATGGCGATTACAACCAGGCCATTGTTGAAAATGAGATCAAGGCATGTGAAAGGGCTAAAATTATTCAGGACAATCCGGTTCCGTTATCCGAATTAAAGCTCGATACCACAATCAATACGGAGGCATCAGAACTAAACCCGGTTATTTCCCGTGATGAGCATACCCTGGTGTTTGTGAGAAGGTTAAAATTTTATGATGCCATTTATATAACTGAAAAAAACGGAGATACCTGGACAAGGCCCGTCAATCTCAATACCGCCATCGGATCAGACGGAGATCTTTATCCTACGTGTCTTTCGGCAGACGGCAATGAATTATTTCTGGTTAAGGTTGGAGAGAGCAAGGATATCTGGGTCTCCCGGAGAACAGCCTCGGGGTGGTCAGAAGCAACCCCTTTGGATGACAGGATTAATACCAGTGCGGACGAGAGTTCTGCGTGCCTGTCGGAGGATGGCAAGTACCTGTATTTTGCGAGTACAAGAAAAGGAGGCTACGGGGGGAATGATATTTATGTTTCTGTGCGGGATAGCAAAAACCGGTGGGGAAAACCACACAATCTGGGTTCAATGATCAATACGGCTTTCGATGAAGAAAGCCCGTGTGTGACCAATCATGATACAACGCTGTTTTTTAGCTCGAAGGGACACTTCAGCATGGGCGGATATGATATTTTCTATTCCAACCTCTCGGGTAAAAAATGGAGTGAACCGGTAAATCTGGGATTTCCTATCAACAATACCGGAGATAATCTTGGTTATATTGCCCTGCAGGGAGGAAAAAAAGGGTACTTTTCAAAAGTAAATCCGGCTGAACCGGGTGGGGAGTCGGATATTTTCAGGGTTGAGTTAAAATAAGTTAAGTGTAATATCAGGATGGCCACAAAAACAGATACCGAAATCATTTTACGGGCACTGGAGCCAACGGATATTGATGCATTGTACAAGTGGGAGAACGATCCGGAAATATGGCATGTGAGTAATACCTGCACACCTTATTCAAAATATATACTTGAAAAATATATAGAAAACTCTCATCTGGATATTTATCAGGTGAGGCAGTTAAGGCTTATGATCGATATCCGTGAAAACGGGAGCGGGCAGCAACGATCGATTGGAACGGTAGATCTGTTTGATTTTGATCCGTATCATAACCGGGCAGGCATCGGGATTCTGATTGGAGAGAAATCCGACAGAAAAAAGGGATTTGCATTTATGGCACTGAATAAGTTTCTTGAATACAGCTTCCATACTTTGCAGCTTCATCAGTTGTTTTGCAATATTACAGAAGGTAACAGGGACAGCCTGAGACTGTTTCAGGAAATGCGGATTCACAGTTACCGGCCGGAAAAAGGAATGGGTAAAGACGCCGGCTAAATATGTTGATGAATACTTACTGCAGCTGATCAATCCTAAAGATCAGGCAGCTCGTTAAGGGAAGATTGATTGAATACGTTGAAATAGTTATATGCTAATGTGAAATAGATCAGGAGGGACTACAATGAAAAAATTACTCCAATTTGCGCTTTTATTTATTTTGATCTCAGCAATTGGTTATGCACAGGACGAATCGTCCATAAAGCCTTATTTAAATTCAGGTGATCTTGAAAAGCTTGGCAAGGCAGACAAGATCAAGGCTGACGCTGACAGGCAGATGGAAGAAGTCAGAAACCTGAATTTGAAGATGCAGTCGATGCAAAAGGACACTTCCCTGAATGCCCGGAAAGTGAAGAAGGAGGTCAGGCTGTTACAGTCTGAATCCTGGAAAAAGCATGTTCAGGCATCGGCCGCTTATGAAAAAAGCAATGGTATTAAATATGATATCTATAAAAAATACCTGAATCATTTCTGGAAAGCACATGAAGGGCAGGAGGCAGATTATATCAATGCAAAAATGCTGGAAGAGCAGGCCAGGGATAACTATGCCCAGGCCTCAGTATACAGGAGGAATACCCGGCATATGAACCTGGGAAGCGTGAAGGTGGAAAAACTTACCGAGGCAAATAATCTTGAAGCTGCAGCAATCAGGCGACAGGTGGCTTCTCTGTCATCCTGTTTTGGAGCCACGGCCACAGTAGCTTCGGCTGTTACCGACAGCATTTCCGGAAACACGGTACCTGACACAATAAACAAGGCGACGGTTGCGGTTGCCCCGGCCCCTTCTGCTGCAACAACTGCTCCTGCTGCTGTAGCTCCCGCAGCGGTAGCTGCTGCCGCGGTTGTTGTACCTCCTCCGGTTGTACCGGAAGAAAAGGCGGAAATAACTCCTGTGGCAAGGGATACCTCCTTCGATAACCAGGTGCTTTTCCGGATTCAGATTGCTGCCAACAAGGCTCCATTTACTTTTACTGATCTGAAGAAGATATGTCCTTCCCCTTACCCTGTTGAAATAGTATCGGAAGCAGGCTGGTATAAATATCAGTTTATTGGTGTGCCGTTATTTTCTGATGCTTCAAGAATACTGAAGGAGGCCGCAGTGAACCGGCGCATTTGTGGTGGCTTATCAGAAAACCAGCAAACAGAATATTGGAGACGCGGTCAAAACTAACCGGGAGCTCGAGAAACGAATACAAACGGAAGGAAAGGATAATCTGATCCGGGAAATTCAATACCATGTTGAATTAAAAACCTCAAAAACTTTTCTGAAGCCCGAAGATGTCGCAAAACAGTATCATGTGTCAGAACCGGTCCTGGTTATTATGGAAAATGGTCTGTATTCATACCATCTCAGGGCAGGTTATTCACTCCAGGATGCATTGGATCTTAAAGGAACGGATTGGACTTAGTAATGCCGCAATAGTTGCCTATAAAAATGCAAAGAGGGTAAATACAGGAGCTTTATAAGGGGTGAATTTCTGTATAATCGGGAATTTCCTGTAAAAATCTGTACTGTTTGTAGTCGGCGTTCATCTGGCAGCAATAGTGTTTCCTTCCGTTGCTGATAAGCAGGTAGGGAGCCCTGTAAAGCAAATTATACCGGCTTATCTGGTCAAATGATTGCTGACTGATCTCCACTGTGGGAGCTTTGCATTCAATGATCATAAGCGGATCGCCTTTGCGGTCGAATACAAGCAGATCATAACGGCGTTTTCTTTTCAGGTGGCTGAATCCCTTTTCAACAGCAATCAGCACAAGTGGAAAATTCTTAACGCCTGTCAGGTATTTCACAATATGCTGTCTTACCCATTCCTCCGGGGTAAGCAGTACGAATCTTCTCCGTATTTCATCAAAAATGTATTTTTTCTCTTTTTCCTGCTTTATCCTGAAGAAATATGTTGGTAAATTTAGCGGGTCCATGAAGCTGAATTAATTCAGGTAAATTTACGCAATCGATCAAGAATAAAGTATCCCTGATGACTTTTGAAGGAATAATGTCGGATTTAAAGGCAGCGAAATATAAGCCCGTGTATTTCCTGATGGGAGAAGAACCCTTTTTTATTGACCTGATTACTGATTATCTGGCAGAGCATGTGCTTACGGCTGAAGAAAGATCGTTTAACCAGCTTGTATTGTACGGCCGGGATACCGATATGAAAATGATTGTTTCTTCAGCCAGGCGTTATCCCATGATGGCATCCCGGCAGGTGATCATTGTACGCGAAGCCCAGCAGTTAAAAAATCTGGAAGGACTTGAATCCTACCTGTCGGCCTTCATGCCTTCAACTGTTCTTGTATTTGCCTATAAATACAAAAAGCTGGATAAAAGGACAAAATTGGCCAAGCTGCTTGGGGAAAAGAGTGTTTTGCTGGAATCGGACAAGCTTCGTGAAGACAAGGTACCCGCATGGATCATAAGTTACCTGAAAGAAAGAGATTACAGGGCCGATCAGAAAACAGCCACCCTGCTGGTTGATTTCCTTGGAAATGACCTGGGAAAAATCGGAAATGAACTGGATAAACTTATACTTGTTGTACCATCAGGATCAAAAGAGATTACCCCCGATCTGGTGGAAAAAAATATTGGCATCAGCAAGGATTATAATACGTTCGAATTAACCCGTGCTCTTGCCACGGGAGATCTGGTGAAGTCAGGACGGATTGTACGCTATTTCGCCACCAATCCCAAAAACAATCCGTTTATCCTTACCATTGCCTCGCTATTTTATTATTTCACCAAAGTTCTTCTTTATCATGGATTGGCAGATAAAAGCAAGGAAAATGTCGCACGTGAACTGGGTATTAATCCATTTTTTGCAGGTGAATACGTGCAGGCAGCCAGCCAGTTTCCCCTTGTAAAAACACGCAGGATCATTTCCTGGCTTAGGGAATATGATCTGAAAGCAAAGGGTGGAAGTATGGCATCAGAAGGCGACCTTTTGAGGGAATTGATATTTAAAATAACACATTAATTAATCCGGCTAAGAAACACTGGTATGACTTACATTCTTATCGCTTTTACCGCCCTGATATCTATCACAGCTTTCCGCAACCAGGAATGGTTTTCAAAATTGCAGTTTAACGCCTACCAGGTATATCACAGGAAAGAGCTGCACCGGTTGTTAACACATGGTTTTTTGCATGCAAACTGGACTCACCTGATCGTGAATATGCTGGTTTTGTATTTCTTCGGACCGATCGTAGAGCAAATTATTCGGCAAATCCTTAGCGATGCAATGCAGGGCTGGTCGATGCTGATATACATGTTTTTTTATTTTGCCGCAATTATAGTTGCTACCCTTTTGAGCCTTTATAAAAACAAGGATAATGTTTGGTACAATTCGGTAGGTGCCTCAGGAGCAGTTTCGGCTGTTATCTTCTTTTATATTTTCTTCAATCCCTGGGAAAAGATCTATTTTTACGGAATTCTTCCTGTCCCCGGAATCATTATGGGCGTGCTTTACCTGATATATGGCCATTATATGAGCAGAAAAGGAACTGACAATGTTAACCATGATGCCCATATAGTTGGCGCCCTTTTTGGTTTTATTTTCCCATTATTTATCAATTATCATCTGATCAGTGTTTTTGTGAATAAACTCCTGAGTTTTTCACTTTAGCTACTGGCTGAGTGTGTGCCATGGTAAAAGCAAAATATCTTTGTTTTAATGGTGAATTCCGTCTGGCTGCAGATCCCCTTTTGCCTGCCGGTAACAGGGCTTTTCGCTTTGGCGATGCCCTGTTTGAGAATATCCACGCCAGGGCTACTGAAGCGCAGTTTCTTGAGAATCATTATAACAGACTGATCTCCGGCATGGCCGTACTTGGCATGGTAGTTCCCGAGCGCCTTACTGTGCCATCCCTTTCAAGGTTCATTACTCAGTTGCTTAACAGAAATAAGATATTCGGAGGGGCAGGTATCAGGCTTACTGTTTTCAGGGAAACGGGGGAAAACCTGTTACCGGGCAATCAAAATGTTTCTTTTATCCTTGAAAGTGAAGCCCTGGAAGCTGGCAAATACATTTTAAATGAAAAGGGATATGTTATCGATGTTTGCCATGAATACAGAAGATCAGCCGGAATATTATCCGGAATAAAGACAACAGGATCCCTGCCAAATGTGATGACATCTTTGTTTTGCGAGCAGCATGCCCTGGATGATGCCCTCATGTTAAATGAAACGGGAAGAATAACCGGATCAACAAGATCGAATATCTTTCTGGTAAGAGAATCTTCTCTTTTCACACCAGTTCTTGGACAGGGATGCATTCCAGGAGTTATGCGGGAAGTGATTATTAAACTGGCAAGGGATGCCGGCCTGCAGGTAAATGATCACAGCAGTCTGACGCCCGCTGTGCTGGACGATGCGGATGAGGTATTTTTTACCAATGCAGTACAGGGAATCCGCTGGGCAGGTGCTTACAGGCAACGCAGGTTTTATAAGAACATCGCACAAATGCTGATCAGAAAACTGAATGATAAAGTTTTCGGAGGCCAACAGGCTTAATTCATCTGGGGATTTTCAGGAAAATTGGACCACATCTGATATTTTTTCCCCATCCGGTTTAACGTATTGTTCCAGATCTGTTTATTCATGGGCGACATGATCTCCTGGGCTGTAATTTCTGAAACTACCCAGGCATTTTCGGCCAGTTCGTCTTCGAGCTGATTACTTTGCCAACCGCTGTATCCCAGGAAGAAACGGATATTCCCGTTATGAAGGCTGCCGGATTCCAGTAATCTTTTAATTACGTCAAATTCTCCACCCCAGTAAACATTGTCCAGTACTTTTATACTCCCGGGAATTATATCCCCCATCGTATGTAAATAGTGAATAGTGTTGGTCTGAACTGGTCCTCCCAATGCCACAATGGCATCAATTGGTGGAAAATCAGACATAATTTCATTCACCTTCATGTTCACAGGTTTGTTCAGCACAAAACCCACTGTTCCCTCAGCTGAATATTCAGTAATCAAAACGATGGATCGTTTAAAATAATTATCCATCAGAAAGGGTTCCGATATCAGTATTCTGCCCTTTTGTGGCAGGAGGTTATTATCAGTCTGAAAGAAATCATAATGAAGCTGCATACCTAATTATTTTAGCATTTGTAATGCAAATTTCATTCCATAATCGGGTTTGTCTGACAAAGTTAAGCTGAAATAATCATCACGTTCGTTTTTTTTTTCACAATAAATTGAAAAATGACAAAAATTATCTTTTTACAGAGTTTGATATAGTAATATTGTCCTGCAGCAGCAAGGCATGTGAGAGATCTGGAAAAAAAGCGACAGGTTTAAAAATACACTACGTGAATATTCAATGTGAGATGTCATATAATTGAGCAACAAATGTCATCATAAGATTTCGCAAGGTTTAATTTTAGGTTTATGTTTTAGGTTGGGGGCTGGTAAATCGGCCCCTCTTTTTTTGCGAACAATTGAAAATAAATGATGTTATTTACCAGAAGATAACAAAAGCCTATGATGCTTACCGGGACCAGTTACACGAAAAATCTGAACTATCAGCAGTTTGTTAAGGAAGTGGTTAGTGATTACAAATTAGCGCTGCTAAGCAGGCAGTTAAGTCTCACCGGTCGCAAGGAAGTTCTTACAGGTAAAGCAAAATTCGGGATTTTCGGGGATGGAAAGGAAATAGTGCAGATTGCCTACGCCAAGCAATTCAGGGCAGGGGACTGGAGATCAGGATATTATCGTGATCAGACATTTATGATGGCCTCCGGTCTGCTCAATGCTGAGGAATTCTTTTCTCAGCTTTATGGAACGGCCGATGACCAGGTTTGTCCCGGCAATGCCGGCAGATCTTTCAACAATCATTTTGCCACGCGTAACGTAAATCCTCAGGGCGAATGGCTTGATCTCACCAAACAGAAAAATTCCGCATCGGATCTTTCACCTACAGCCGGACATATGCCAAGGCTTCTGGGCCTGGGCCTGGCCTCAAAACTGGTAAGGCAGCATCCCGAATATCAGCGGTTCCCGGGTATCAGCAATCATGGTAACGAGGTAGCCTTTGGAATGATCGGTGATGCCAGCACATCGGAAGGGCATTTTTTTGAAGTAATGAATGCTGCCGGGGTACTGCAGATACCGGTTGCTGTTGCAATATATGACGATGGATTTGGCATTTCGGTGCCTACCAGTGTTCAAACGATCAAGGCAAATATTTCAGCGGCTTTACGGGGTTTTGAGAAGAATGGCGGCAATACAGGTATTATCCTGTATGAAGCCTTCGGCTGGGATTATCCCGGTTTATGCCGCATATTTGAGGAGGGAATCAGAAAGTGCCGTACAGAACATGTGCCTGTACTTTTCCATATAAAGGAGCTGACACAGCCATTGGGTCATTCCACCTCCGGATCACAGGAACGGTATAAAACTCCTGAACGATTGCAATGGGAAAAGGACCATGATTGCCTCGTGATGATGAAAGACTGGTTACTTCGGCATAACCTGTCAAGCGAAGATCAGCTGGCAGCCTTTGAAACAGAAGTCGCCGACGTTGTGGCCAGGGCAAGGGAGAGTGCATGGGCTATATACCAGCAGGCCATCCGGAAAGAAAAAACTGATTTATTAAAAATAATAAAAAACAAGAGCTGTGTTTGCCGCAATGAGAATATCGACAAGATCAGGCTTTATACAAACAATCTGATCCATATTGAGAATCCCATTCGGAAAGATAATATAAGTACAGCAAAGAAAATTCTAAGGCATGTATGTGCAGATTGTCCTAAACGGGAATCATTCAAGGACAACCTGATGCAGTGGCTGAATAAAAATTATGTAAGTGGTTATGAAAAGTACAGCGCTTTCCTCTATAACGAGACCGATCATGCGGCGTTGAATGTATCAGGGATAGCTCCTGTTTATACCGCGGAGTCACCCGAAAGTACGGGACGGGAGATATTGCGTGATAATTTTGATGCCCTGTTTTCAAAATACCCGTTACTGCTTGCCTTTGGTGAAGATGTGGGAAAAATTGGCGGGGTAAATCAAACGTATGAGGGATTGCAGACCAAATATGGAAATCACCGGATTTTCGATACAGGCATCAGGGAAACTTCAATCATTGGCAAGGGAATTGGATTAGCGCTGAGGGGATTCCGGCCAATTGCCGAAATACAGTATTTCGATTACCTGTTGTATGCCCTTCAAACACTTAGTGATGACCTGGCAACCACGCACTGGCGGACAGCCGGCGGTCAATCCATTCCGCTTATTATCAGTACAAGGGGACACCGGCTGGAAGGGATATGGCATTCAGGCTCGCCGCTCAGCATGGTGATCAATTCCATCCGCGGCATCTTTGTATGCGTTCCGCGCAACATGACTCAGGCGGCCGGATTTTACAATACACTCCTGGAAGGCAGCGACCCGGCCCTGGTAATTGAACCCCTTAACGCTTACAGGTTAAAAGAAATAAGACCCGAAAACATCGGTGAATTCCGGGTACCACTTGGAAAGCCGGAGGTACTCGTAACAGGCACTGATGTTACGCTTGTGACCTATGGCTCCTGCGTCAGGATAGCTATGGATGCGGTAAAACAATTGAGGGAATTCAACATTCACGTGGAATTGATTGATGTGCAGACCTTGCTTCCGTTCGACATTGAAGAAACAATTGCCGTATCCATCCGCAAAACAAACCGGGTTGTATTTTTTGATGAGGATGTTCCCGGGGGTGCAACAGCTTATATGATGCAGAAAGTGCTTGAAGAACAGGGTGCATTCAAATATCTTGATTCGGAACCCAGGACGCTGGCTGCCAGGGAACACCGGCCTGCCTATTCAACCGACGGGGATTACTTTTCAAATCCGAATGCAGAAAATGTTTTTGAAACGATTTATGCGGTAATGCATGAGGTCAATCCAAAGCGTTTTCCGCACCTGTATTAACTAAACCGCTCTTCCAGAAAGCACTTTAGCTCGGCATATTCATGCATAACCGGGAATTCAGGGCAATCATCGATCACATTCTGCGGGGGCCGGAATAATACTCCCAGGTCAGCCTCCTTCAGCATGTTGATATCATTATAGGAATCACCAAAGGCAATTACTTCATAATTGAGGTTTTTCAGTGCTTTAACCACTTCGCGCTTTGCATCCTTCTGCCGAAGCTGGTATCCGCTGATAATTCCCTGGCTGTTCACTTCCAGTGAATGGCAAAAAAGCGTGGGCCGGTCAAGCTGTTCCATCAGGGGATCGGCAAATTCAACGAAGGTATCTGAAACCACAATAAATCTCGTCACTCTCTTGAGCCAGTTTATCATTTCAAGGGCACCGTGCATGGGCTTAATGGTTGCAATGACGCGTTGAATATCAAGCAGGGTGAGGTTGTTTTCCTGCAGGATCTTCAGCCGGTAAAGCATCAGCTCGTCGTAATTCTTCATGTCACGCGTTGTGAGGCGTAATGCGGGGATACCTGTCTTCTCAGCAACATTAATCCATACTTCAGGAACCCATACTCCTTCGAGATCAGAACAAACAGCGTGCATTTTTTTCATAGGGAAATTAATTTCTCGGCCAAAATAGTCAAATTTTAGTAGCGGCTAACCAGGAATTCTTTAAAATGTGAATAATCATTCTGAATCGTTTCAAAAGACTCTTCCAGATGATCGAGTCCTTCCAGGCTTGGGGGAAGTGCCGGATCAATATTCAGCACCTTTTGTATTTCTTCGGGAAATTTAGCCGGATGGGCAGTTTCCAGGCAAATGGCAAGCTGATCGCGATTATCATCGGCAGGATATTGCCTGAAATATTCCATCAGCCCCGCCCAACCAGCAGCACCATGAGGTTCGGCCAGTATGCCAAATTTACTGTACAGGGACCTGACTGTTTCAATTGTTTCCTTGTCAGTTATGCTGTATGCTGCAATTTCCGAACGCATTTTCTTAATATCAGGTTCCCTGATTATATTTCCGTTTTCATCCATGATGCCATTATACAGGGAAACAACCCTGGCCATATTACTGGGATGTCCCACGTTCATGGCGCTGGAAACGCAATTCCGGGAGGGCACTACGGTATGTATAGTTACCGGTTTGCCAGTATACCGGTACCTCATCGTTTTCGTTGGTGGCAATTACAAAACGCTTCACGGGCAGGCCCATGGATTTTGCCAGTAATCCGCCCATCATATTGCCGAAATTACCGGAGGGTACAGCAAAGATCGCCTGTTCGCCCGGTGAACGGGAGAGTTGAGACCATGCATAGAAATAGTAAAATGACTGGGGCAGCAAGCGGCCGATGTTGATGGAATTGGCGGATGATAATCCCAGGTAATCGAGCGAAGGATCAGAAAATGCCTTTTTAACCAGGGCCTGGCAGTCGTCGAATTTACCATCAAGCGATACGATACGGATGTTGTGGCGCAGGGTGGTCATCTGTTTCCTTTGCCGTGCGGTGACTTCATTCTGCGGAAACAGGATCACCACGTCGATGTTATCCAAGTCCGTAAAATGCATTGGCAATGGCACTCCCGGTATCTCCCGAGGTGGCTGTGAGGATGAGCATTTTGCGGTTCTGTTTTTTGAGGAAATACTGCATCAGCCTGCCCATCATGCGGGCGGCAAAATCCTTAAATGAGGCAGTGGGACCCTGGTCGAGCCGCATGATATATTTACGGTCAACTATCTTTTCAAGCGGAACATCAAAATTGTAGGCTTCATTCACCATGTCCTTCAGGCTGGCATCATCCACTTCTCCCAGCAACAGGTTCCGGGCTACCAGGAATGCTATTTCAGCATAGGTCTTTCCTGCCATACTCTGGCGGATATCGTCACCGATCACAGGTATCCGTTCAGGCATGTACAAGCCCTTATCCGGGGCAAGTCCTTTCAGTAATGCCTCGCCGAAGGTGGTTCTTCCGGCTTTTCCATTGGTCGAAAAATAATATATCTTCTCTGCCATGCCCGAATATTAATTCAATGAATGAAGTTGTTCAAAATTTTCTTTCTTAAAATCGGTGAGTGAAGCGATCTTCAAATCGGCAAAATCAAACCGTGTGCCGGCAAAATCTTTCCTGTCGGGAACAGCCACCAGTTTCATCCGGGCTGCCTTGGCTGAAATTGCACCGTTAAAGGAATCTTCAAATGCCAGGCAATGTACCGGTTCAATACCCAGCCTGCGGGCTGCGCCCAGGTAAAGGGCAGGGTGGGGCTTACCCACATCTTCATTATCACCTGAATTGATGATCCTGAAATAATCTGTCAGGTTGAATTTTTTCAGGGCAGCTTCAATAAGCCTGAGGGGTGATGCAGAGGCCACTGCCACAGGAAGGTTCTTGTCGATAAACATCTGCAGCACATCCAGAAAACCTTCTTTCAGTTCAACCCGTTCAACAATGAGGTCATGCATTGCATCCATAATTTCCTTATGGAGCTCGGACTATGGTTTTGTTGGTCCATTTATAGATGTCGTACCAGTACTGGATGCTGTCCTGTGTATTGAGTCCGGTTGTCTGCCTGCACAGTTCATGGTTGAGGTGAACCCCCACCGATTTGAAAACCCCGATCTCTGCTTCCATCCACAAGGGCTCAGAGTCAATGATGATCCCGTCGAAATCAAAAATTACCGCCTTTATCATTCCCTGTTTGCGTTAAACATTGGCTACCCTGATAATATCTGCAAAAACACCTGCTGCGGTTACATCTGCTCCGGCACCATAACCCCTGATCACCATGGGTTGTTCATGATACCGGAGTGTTGTGATGAGGATGATGTTGTTGCTTCCTTCGAGAGGGTAAGCAGGGTGGGCAATTCCGACCTCTTCAAGTTCAATGCTTGCTTTTCCGTTTTCCAGTCGGGCTACAAAACGGAGTTTTTTATTTTCAAGGGTGAGTTGTTTGCGGCGTTCCTCAAAAACAGCATCCTGTTTCCGGATATTATTCCAGAAATCGTCCAGCGTACCTGAAAAACAATTATCAGGCAGGAAACGGAACTAATGCTGATCTGATCAGTTTCAAACGCATAACCGGCTTCACGGGCCAGGATCAGAAGTTTCCGCCTTACATCGGCGCCACTCAGGTCTATCCTGGGATCCGGTTCTGCGTAACCGTTATCCATGGCAAGCTGAACAGCCTGGCTGAGTGAGATCTTCTCACTGATTGTGTTAAAGATGAAATTCAGGGTGCCCGATAACACGGCCTCCAGCCGGATAATACTATCTCCGCTGCGGATAAGATCATTCAGCGTGCTGATAATGGGAAGTCCGGCACCTACATTGGTTTCATACATGAATTTCACATTCTTTTCCCTTGCGGTCTTTTTCAGATCCTGGTAAAGGGAATAGGAAGATGAACAGGCAATCTTGTTGGCAGTGACCACCGAAACAAAGGAACTCATTACCTGTTTGTAGGTGGATGCAATTCCCGCATCTGCCGTGCAATCAACATATACACTGTTTCTCAGGTTCAGATAATGCATTTTCTGGATAAAGAGTTCGATATCGGCGCGTTCGCCTTCTTTTTCAAGGGTTTCCCTGTACGTTGCCAGGTTAATGCCGTCAGGATTCATTATCATCAGTTTTGACCGGCAAATACCTACCACATTAACTTTCAGGTGATGTTCGCGCATCAGGATCTCCTGCTGGTTCATGATCTGCTTGAAGCAGGTTTCCTCCAACCGTTCCGGCTCCGATTATATACAAATGAAGATCCTTGTAATGCGAAAGGAAGAAACCTTCATGGATCACATTCATGGCCTTATGCAGGTTTTCCTTTTTAATAACGATTGAAATATTCAACTCCGATGAACCCTGTGCTGTGGCGATCACACTGATTCCATTTCTTCCCAGCGAGGAAAACAGGTTGGCTGATATGCCAGGGGTGTTTTTCATCTGTTCCCCGACAATGGCAATTATGGATAAGTCTTTTTCAATAACGATATTCAGCTCATTCCGCAATTTGATCTCCGGTTCAAATTCCTTTTCAAGGGAACCAAGGGCCGTAGCTGAATCGCGGGGATTAATGGCAAAGGTGATCGAATATTCTGAAGACGCCTGGGTAATGAGGATAATATTCACATCCTGCCGTGCAAGCGTTCCGAAAACCCGCGAGGAGATTCCCTTTACGCCTACCATACCGGCTCCCTGAAGGGTGATCAGGTCAATATCATCAATGGAAGATATGCCTTTGATAAGGGATGATTCCTGTATGTGTGATTCTTTTGAAATGAGGGTGCCTCTGGCCTGGGGATTAAAGGTGTTTCTGATGATTGACCTGGATGTTTTTCTGATATACCGGGTGAATTGTGGGTGTATAAATGACCTCAGCCCCGAAATGCGATAATTCCATGGCTTCGGCATAACTCAGGTAATCAATGGGCAGGGCCTTTTTCACTTTTTTTGGATCAGCGGTCATAAAACCATCTACATCGGTCCAGATTTCCAGTCTCTCCACTTCAAGGGCTGCTGAAATTATTGCAGCCGTATAATCGGAACCACCACGTCCCAATGTGGTTGTATCGTTGCGCTCATTGCTGCCAATAAAACCAGGCACAATGCCTGTTTTGGCAAAATTTTTAAATGCAGAACGGATCAGGCGGTTTGTGAGTGGAAAATTTATCCTGGCATTGCCGTAATGGCTATCCGTTTTAATCATTGATTTCACGTCCATCACCTCAGAATCCGGGATCACATAACTCAGGATGCACGATGACAGCACCTCCCCGAATCCCAGGATCCTGTCCTGTACCTTGGGTGTGAGATCATTTAACAGGTATACCCCATTGATTATATTGATAAGATCTTTAAGATACGCATTGATTGTATCCAGCACCTTCTCCCTGACCGGTTCATTAAACAGGCCTTTTACCGTTTCGATATGCCTTTTTTCAATTTCATTGAACAACCTGAAAAATGACCTGTTGCGTTGGGCAGCATGCCTGGAGAGTTCAAGCAGCAAATCTGTGATACCATGAAATGCAGATACAACAATGATTACCTGCTCAGTTTGAGATTCAATGATCTGTCGCACCCGTTGGATGTCTTCGGGACTGCTGATGGATGAGCCTCCGAATTTCAGTACTTTCATGACTGGTCTGATTAGGGAAACAAAACTCTAAAAATACTACAGAAATAGGGATAAAAAAAATGGCTAATTTTATCTGTCTATTGCATAAGTATGGATTCCAACAATTATTTATAGCTCAGAGGAGGACTGATCAGCCAGCATATAGGGGGTACAGAATTGAATACCCCGGCTGCCCTTGTTTCACACATGGGTGCCATGCAGGCCCAGGATTTCAATATGGTAAAGTGGGCAATTGGTGCCAGACTTCCCGGAGTATCAGAAGAACAGATCGAAAAATCGTTCAATTCAGGTGAGATGATCCGAACGCACCTGATGCGGCCTACCTGGCACATCATTGTTCCCGAGGATATAAGCTGGCTGCTTGAATTGACAGCTCCCCGTATCAAGTCCGCCGCCCGATCGAGGCATAAACAACTGGAGATCGACGATAAGCTGGTGGCCAGAAGCAATGCCCTGATCGAAAAAGCCCTGCAGGGAAATAAGCACATGACACGGGATGAGCTGATGGATGTTTTGGAAGGTGCAGGCATTAAGGCAAGAAATCAACGGGCATCCCACCTGATGTTTTGTGCCGAACTGGATGGAGTGGTTTGCAGCGGAGAAATCAGGAACAAAGAGCAAACGTATGCTCTGTTTCGTGAACGTGTTCCTGTAATAGAAAAGATTGATCGCGATGAGGCCCTTGCCAGGCTGGCCATCTAAATATTTCACAAGCCATGGTCCCGCCAGTGTTGAGGATTTTGCATGGTGGTCGGGTTTATCCCAGGGGATTGCCCGGCACTCCATCGAACTGATCAAATCAGGCTTCATTTCAGAAAAAGCCGGAGAGATAACTTACTGGTTTTCGTGATTCTGCTGCACCGGCTGGCAGGTATGCCAATACGGTGCATCTATTACCTGCTTTTGATGAATATATTATCTCGTACAGGGACAGGAGTGCTTCACTGGTGTTTGAACACCACAAAAAAGCAGTTTCCAACAACGGCGTTTTCAGGCCAATTGTGGTTATCAACGGGCTGGTGAAGGGTATATGGAAGCGAACTATAAAAAGGGATACTGTAGCGATTGAACTGACCCTGTTCCACCCGCTGAATAAAAAGGAGATGGAGGGGATTGAAATAGCCGGTGAGAAGTATGGACAGTTTTTAGGGAAGAAGATTGTTTATTCATAGCTATCTATTGCCGTCAGCTTAAGCTGACGGCAATAGGCAGGCAAAGTGTACTAGAGCTTGTAGGGTCTCCTGTATTCATAGCTATTCAGCCGGTGATTTCCGGCTTCCTCGTCATCGCCAAAACTATGGGTTGCCGGGTTCCATTTTACCGGGCGTGCCAGTTCAGTGGCAATATTTCCAAGACTGCAAACAATACTTGTGCTGCATCCCACTTCGATGGGAGCAACGGGATCCTTGCGCGACTGAACAGAATCGATAAAGTTTTGCATATGAGGTGAGCTGATCTCATAGCTTCCACCACCTTTGGCGGCGTTCTTTTGCATCTCCTCGAACATTTTCTTCCTTTCTTCTGCCGTCATCTGTTTGGGTCTCCTGCCAGCCAATTCAGCAGGAACAAGTGATGCATCCGAGCAGGCCAGGTATCCACGGGCCACTTCAATCCATCCTTTTGTTCCGATGAACTTAATACCCTGGGCATTTGGCATATCTTCAAGATAGGGCTGTTCGGTCATTTCAATTCCATTCAGATACTGATAGGTAAGATAGCTCTGGCCTTTGTATCCTTTGGGAATGACCTGGCAGGGACCTGATCCATCCATTCCGATGGCAGCCTGTGAAATGTCGAACATATGGGCGCCCCAGTCGGCTGTAAATCCATTTCCTGTTTCACGATACCAGCGCCATGCACCCCATAGCTTTTCATTTTCTTCGGGATCAACAGAAATCGGAGGGCAGAGATCAGGATTATAATGGATCTTTGGATCATTCAGAGGACCCATCCAGAGGTTCCAGTTCAGGTTAGCCGGGACAGCAACTTCAGGAAGGTCGAGCGGTTTCGGGGGATCTCCCACCTTGGCATAGATTTTCTCAATATGACCTATTTTACCGGTTTGCACAAGTTCAATTGCCTTGATGAACTCACGACTTGAACGTTGCTGACTTCCAACCTGCACAACGCGTTTATTATCACGTGCCACTCTTACCATTTTCAGTGCTTCCCTGATTGTAAATGCCAGTGGCTTTTGAACATAAACATCCTTTCCTGCCTGGCATGAATGAATTGTCATCAGGGCATGCCAGTGATCAGGAGTGGCTACTTCTACGGCGTCGATATCCCGGCGTTCGAGCAACTGCTCATACTGTTCATATACATCGCAACGGGCAGCTACGCCTTTTGATTTCTGCCAGGCTTCCACTCTTTTTTTAAAGCGAAGCTGTTTCAAACTATCCACATCGCATCCGGCAATTACCTGTACGCCGGGTACCGAGGCAAAGCCGGCAAAATCAGATAATCCCTGTTGTCCACAACCAATAAATCCCAACAAAACCCTGTCGCTTGGCGCAATGCGTATGCCATCAATGACATAGCTTGGCAATATAGTAAGGCCTGTGAGGCCAAGCGCAGATAATCCCAGGAAATCGCGACGGTTTAATCCTTTATTAGTTTTTCCTTTCATAGAAATGAATTATGAATTATGAATTATGAATGATGAATGATGAATTATGAATGTTTTGCCGAAGGCATCCCTTCGGAAAATGATGAATTTGGGGATTGGAATTTAAATGTAAAGACGGGTGTAAAACCCGTCTCTACCTACACAAAATTAGAAATAATATATTACTATTAAAAATTATCCGCTTCGCGATAGGCCTCGATCAACCTCACTTCCCCTTCTTTACCCGGCAGGCTTTTGCCATGTTCCATGCACAATACTCCCTGGTATCCCTTATCATGAATGTGTTTGAAGATGTTTCTGAAATTGATCTCACCGGTACCGGGTTCCTGGCGGCCGGGGTTATCACCCAGGTGAAAAGCAGCTATTTCACTCCATGCAGCATCTATATTGGGAATTATATTTCCTTCTGTGATCTGCTGATGATAGATGTCATCTACTATCTTACAGGATGGTCGGTTTACAGCCCTGCATATCTGGTATGCCTGCGGTATTCCGTTAAGAAACAGCCCGGGATGATCATGCAAAGTGTTGAGCGGCTCAATTACCATCGTCAGTCCGGCCGGTTCAACAATATCGCAACATAAGCCGAAGGTTGTCAATTACATTGGCTGTCTGATAATCATGGTGAAGCCTGTCATCATAATGGCCGGGTACAACGAGTGCCCATTTGGCGCCTGTTCTTTTCGACAGCTCAACACCTTCTTTCATTTTAGCCGCCAGCATCTGGCGTACCTCCGGTGTATTGATCACAAAGGATGTAACGGCAAAGTCGGCATACAACACATACGGGCCCAGTTCCATGCCCAGTTTCTGCACCAGCGCCGCAATCTTGTTTTGTTCCTCCACAGGTCTGCCCGGTAATCCGTTGTCAAATACAGCCCTGAAGCCCATATCGGCACAAAAAGAAATATTGCTTAATGGGATCCTTGCCGGCATGTTCCGTGAAACATATCAAGGTAAGGGGCATATTTAAGCTTAAATGGTTTTTCAGCTGCGCTTATTTTACGGCCTGTAGCGACAGTCTGGCCGGAAGCCATAAAAGCAGGTGCCGCCAAAAAGGCAGCACTTGCACTCGCGGCATTTTTCAGGAAATTTCTTCTGTCTGATTTCATACCTGGATCATATTAGGTTGTGGGAACAAAAGCTTCCCCTGGCAATGGCACGTCTTTGGATACATCAACAGGTCCCATGACAAAAACCTTGGGACCGAGTTTCAGGTCGGAATTCATGATTTCTTCCATGGTAACTTCCTTGCCTGTATAGGCGGATATTCTGCCCATGATGGCTACAAGAGTTGACACGGCAGTATTTTCAGCCTCATTGATCACATTTCCTGTACGGATAGCTGTGACGAGGTCAATGTGTTCCTGCACATAGGGGCTTATTTTCACTTCTGTGCCAGGAGTACCATCGGCTGCAGCAGGATATTCGAATTTCCAGAGTTCTTTTCCCGTGGCATCCCAGATCGTATTCCGGCAATTGGAATAACCCTTGGTGCCATTTACCTGTTCGGAAACATTGTTTGCACATCCGTTGATCTGGCGGCACATGCTGTGAAGATGCGTAGCATTGTCATACACGTAATCCACGCTGAAATTATCATACTGGTCGCCGGTCACCCTGCGCAGCCTTGATCCGAATGCCACTGCTTTCACAGGAACCTTGCCGGTAAACCAATGAATCACATCCAGGTTGTGGACGTGCTGTTCAACGATATGGTCGCCTGACAGCCAGCTCCAGTTTACCCAGTTACGGATCATATATTCCATTTCGCTCCAGTCCTTATTGGGATCACGGTGCCAGAGCTTATCCTGGTTCCAGTAACAATTGGAAGAAACGATATCACCGATCATTCCCTCAGCCACATTTTTATAATTGGCCACGTAATCACGCTGATGTCTCCGTTGTGTTCCGGTTACAGCACAAAGCTGCAACCCCTGTGCCTTGCGTGCGGTAGCAATCACTGAACGTCCGCCGACCGGGTCAACACAAACCGGTTTTTCCATGAATACATGCTTGCGGGCTTCTACCGCAGCCGCGAAATGTTCGGGCCTGAAATACGGGGGAGTAGCGAGGATCACAATGTCAACACCTGAATCGATGACCTTTTGTGCAGCATCAAAACCAATAAAGCATTTTTCATCGGCTACTTCCACGCCTTTTTGTTTTTTCAGTTCTTCCCTGCACGACGTGATCTTGTCCTGGAACAAGTCGCCAATTGCAGTGATTTTCAGATTTGGGCCGGCATTCAAAAAGTCAACAGCAGCTCCTGTTCCCCTTCCTCCGCAACCGATTAAGCCCGCCTTTAGTTCCGGACCATCGGGTGCCTGGTCAAGGAAAGTCTGTACTTTAACTTCTTTTTTTCCTTTTTCGGAAGAGCATCCGGCTATCAGCGTGGGAAAGGTAAGACTGGTCAAACCTGCAGCTGCCGTGGTGCCTAGAAAATTACGTCTGGAGATCCCGTTATTCTTCATGGGTAAGTTATTATGGTTAATATTGAAAACTATTTTTTTCCTGAATATTCGTTAAAGTCACATACCACCCTGAAACCGACATAGAAGCAATCGGAATACCACCAGATGCTCTTCGGCATTTGAGGGTCAGTGTGCAGCCAGGCTTCCGTTTTTGTAAAATCACGTGCCGCACTTCTTACCCTTCCGGCGGCGTCTCTGTATGAGCCGCCTCTGACAACCCTTTCCTGTCCTGATTCAGGCCCTTTTGGATTGGCTAACAACTCCTGAGGGATATCGGCTGTATGCATCAGGTTGATACCAGTCGCTGCAGAATTCAGCCACATTTCCTGACATATTTTTCAGATGCCAGGGATTTGCATTTACAAAGTCAGGTTCCTGTGTTTTTCCCGGACTGTTCCCGGCATATACAACATATGAATTGATAACTGCTGTGTCGTTTTTTGAGATTTTGGAAATAATGCCGGTCTTTTCAAATTTACGTGGATTGCCAGGGAAGAAATAGGGAGTTTTGGTTCCGGCCCGGCAGGCATATTCCCATTCCGCCTCTGTAGGGAGCCTGTAATGTTTTCCTGTAACCTTCGACAACCATTGACAATATGTTTCGGCTGCATGAAAGCTGATGGAAATGGCCGGTCTTAAACCCTTACCCCATCCTTTGTCGGGTTGACCATACGGAGGTGTAGCGCCGCTGATGGCATCGGTTTTATTTTTGGAAAGACGGCTTCCTTCAGTATCAGTCGATCGTCCTTCGCCTGATGTCTGTGCATAGAAGGCCAGGTATTCATCCCAGGTAACTTCAATCTCTGCCATATAAAAAGAATCTAACCTGACCTGCCTTACCGGTCCTTCGTCGTTTTTTCTAAGAGGTTCATCTTCAGGAGATCCTATATCAAAAGTACCCCCCGGTATGGCTATCATATTGAAAGATACTACGGAACCCGGAATCTGCTCCTTAAACGATGTAAACCCGGTTACCTCTGTAGCGGCAGTATATTTTGGACGGTCATTGGTAATCGTTTTCGTGAAGTCGGTATTTCCGCTGTGCACATAGCCGGCAATATAATGACCGGCATCGAGGTGGCAGTTGATGCATTGAAGGTCGGCAGGCTTGTTTGGGCGAGTGTAATAGAGATGGGCATCCTCTCCTGCCTTGCTTAGTTTCGGAGGAAAGAGATTTTCATGGCAGGCAACACAGGATGACTCATATGTATATTTATGTGCATTTTCAAGACGGCCTCTATCGTCCCAATCAAAGGATTTCGGATCTTTTGTCCATTTACTCCATACATCCCGTGCGCCGGTTTTGATCTTGGCTGCGAGATAACCCTGTCCATGGGGCGGGAGATGACAATCTACACAATCCGTATGATTACCCGATTTGGTAACGTAATGACCGGATTGTTTCCATGAAACCGTTGCCTGTGGATGAATATCGTGACAAGAATTGCAATAGTCGTTGGTTGAAGTTCGTCTTACCAGGACAGATCCTGTACCAAAAATTACAAATCCAACTAAAATGCCAGGAAGAAACCATATCCAGAATTTTCTCATAATACTCACCGCATAATGATCTTAGTGCGGATTGAAGATATAAAAAAATCGGATAGCCGGAACCGGGGAAGGGTTTTTTTTTCGTGATGATTAAGCAGGGATGATAAAATTGACTGGTGACTGGTGACTGGTGACGGTAGTAGGGATAAGGAGTAGGGAGAAATGAGTGGAGATGATGCGTAGGGCGAATGCTGGAGTAGTGGAGTCAGATCTGGTACTGGATTTGCGAACTGGAAGCAACTGCATGACTGCATGACTGCACGACTGCACGACTGCATGACTGACTACTGGACGATCTGCAGACTAATACCCGATCTGCAGCTACGTCGCAATCTCCGGTCATCTTGCAGACTGCAGAACTGCAGAACTGCAGAACTGCAAAACTTTACAGTTTCACACTCTCCGCAACAATTGTTCTGTCAACCTTTTTAATTAGCCCCTGGAGGACTGTTCCCGGTCCAACTTCATAAAAAGCGGTTGCTCCACCTGCAAGCATGTTTTTTACTGATTGTGTCCATTTAACAGGAGCTGTCAGCTGCTTCTTCAGATTTTCCCTGATCATGGAAGGATCCTGCTCTGGCAAGGCGGTAACGTTCTGGTATACAGGGCATACCGGACGGTTAAAATCTGCCTGGTCAATGGCCCTTTCCAGTTCAATACGGGCAGGTTCCATCAGGGGAGAATGAAAGGCTCCGCCTACCGGTAACTTTATAGCTCTTTTTGCACCGGCAACAGTGAGTTGCTCAATAGCGGTATCAATTCCGTCAATTGAACCGGAGATGACAATCTGGCCCGGACTGTTGTAGTTGGCAGGTACAACCACTGCCTTGATCCCGGCACATACCTTTTCAACCACTTCATCTTCAAGGCCAAGAATGGCTGCCATGGTAGAGGGTTGTATTTCGCAGGCCTTTTGCATGGCTATAGCACGTTTTGAAACCAATACAAGTCCGTTCTCAAATGAAAGGGCACCTGCTGCCACAAGGGCTGAAAATTCGCCCAGCGAATGGCCTGCAGTCATCTCAGGCTGAAAGTTGCTTCCCAGAACTTTCGCCAGAATCACAGAATGCAGGAAAATAGCAGGTTGTGTTACTTTGGTTTGTTTTAGGTCTTCGTCTGTGCCGGCAAACATCAGGTCGGTAATACGAAAACCAAGTATATGATTGGCTTTTTCGAATAATTCTCTTGCATCAGGGTAGTTCTCATACAGATCCTTTCCCATTCCTACGAACTGTGCCCCCTGACCCGGAAATACATATGCTTTCATATATGTTGAAATTGGTTTAGGCAACAAAAGTAATGACTATTGTTTTAAAAGCAAATTTTAAAAGGGACAAGGGACGAGGGACGAGGGACAAGTAGGAAGTTTGCAGTTCTGCAGTTCTGACAGGTTATGAAGTAATGGCCGAATTAAGGATAGTCTTGATTATGACACAAATAGTAATCCGAATACCGAACTGCACTCGAATACTGATTACCGAATACCGAATACCTTCCTAAAACCTGTTCCCGGCGAGCATTACCAGGGTACAGTCATGCACAACCTCAATGTTGTAGCTTTCGAGGAATTCGTCGAATTCGGGACTTTCTGTTCCGGGATTAAAGATTACCCGTTTTGGCCGAAGAGAAAGAACATAATCAAAGATCTCTCCCTGGTGATAGGGGGCGAGATACATGACCACCGTGTGAACACCGGTGATTTCAGGCTGCGTGGTGATAATGGCAATATCCCCTATTATTCCGGCCCGTTTGCCGATGGCGATCACTTCGTGATCATAACTGATCAACCGGCGAACTGCCTTATATGAAAATCTGGCGGGATTGGCGACTTGCCCCCAGGACTACTACGCGACTCATGCTATCCGGGATATCAATACAACCGCATATGCCGTCATTCCTTCCTCCTTACCCACAAAGCCCATTTTTTCATTGGTTGTGGCCTTAACTGAAACACAATCAACACTGGTTTCCATTACCCTGGAAAGGTTTTCGATCATCTGAGGAACGTAATCCTTTATTTTGGGTCGTTCGAGACAAAGTGTAATATCTGCATTACCCAATTTGTATCCGTGCTTGCGCAGCAATTCCATGGTGCGTTCAAGCAGGATCAGACTGCTTATGTCCTTAAATTCACCTGAAGTATCGGGGAAATGATAACCTATATCGCGCAAATTGGCCGCGCCCAGCAAGGCATCGCAAAGGGCATGGATCAGTACGTCGCCATCGGAGTGGGCCACCGAGCCTTTTTCATGTGAGATTTCTACCCCGCCAAGGATAAGTTTTCGTCCGGGGGCAAGGGGATGCACATCAAAACCAAAGCCCACCCGGATATTCATTGCGGGATCATCATTTTTCATTGAAATTCAACCCCAGTGTGAATCGCATGGTATTGGCAAGGGGATTACTCCTCCCGGAGGTGGAGATGAGATACGAAAAATCGATAAAAAATACGTTCAGCTTCATTCCAATCCCGCAGGCAAAATACTGGCGGTTGCCCTTATTCTGGCTTTCATGGAAATAGCCGGCCCGTATGGCAAATTGTTTACGGTACCAGTATTCAAGTCCTCCTGAAAACATGATCTCACTCATTTCTTCTGAGAAGCCATTGGGGGCATCATAAAATGATTGGATCCAGCTCATGGGAAGGGATGAAGGAGCTTTCATTCCATACTGTATAACCGGATTTCCGTTTGCATCTACGCTATCGACATAATAAATGGGAGGTGTGGGCACAAGCAATTTATTCAGATCAATGGAAGCGGTAAGTGAATTGTATTCATCCAGGTCGAGTGAGTACCTTGCCCCGATCCGCATATTGGCCGGAATAAATTGTTTATCAGATCCTTCTGTGTAAGAAATCTTTGTACCGAGATTTGAAAAATTCACCCCCCAGGCAAATTCCCCGGCCTGTCTGCCAATATCCAGGGGATGCTGGTAGTAAAAGCCAAGGTCAGCCGCGAAGGAATATCCGGCATTATATTGTTGTCCTGCAATGCTTCCGCCACCCGTAATGTCAGAACGTATAAATCTCATCGTAAGGGCGCCTGAAAAATAATCGGAAAATAACCTGTGAATAACCTGCATCGATTGAAAATTCATTCGGATTATAATTACCGACCAGAACTCCTTCCATATCCCTGAAGATTACTTCACCCAGGGAAAAGTAACGCAGCGAAGCACTGACAACCTGCTTTTCGTCAAAACGGTAAAAACCGGTCAGGTATAATAAATTTATGTCGTTAACAAGTGACCTGAGCCAGGGAGTATATGAAATGGAAGTACCAACCTTGCCGTTGATAAAAGGATATTTTGCCGCATTCCAGTGCTGGGAATTCACATCAGGCGTGGTTGCCACTCCAAGATCTCCCATGGCACCCGCCCGTGAATCAGGAGCAATTGTTAAAAAGGGTACTGTCGTCTGAATTGCATTTAAAGTCCCCAGTAATTTATCTGTTACTGACCCGAACCCTGAGGAAAAGCTGGGGATAATAATCCCAATATACAAAGAAAGGCAAGAGTTAATCTTCTTAAAATCATTATTTTGAATTTTAATGGCACAAAGTTATAATAATTATAGTAAAATAAAACAGGCCCACCCTGTTTGAATTCTGGTTCTGTCCGTATGCAATAAAACCATATTCTTCCTTATTTATTGTCTGACGACTACCAGTTTCTTGAAGCTCTCTGCAAATCGACCGTTTTTATCAGTAATCCGGATCCGGTAGGGATAAATTCCCTGCCGCAACGTATTACCACCTGCATCTTTCAGATCCCATTCCAGTGGTTCGGAACTGAATCCGCTGGCAAAAACAGTTTCATTGATATCTGTTATATGACGGCCTTCCATATCAAACACCGTAATGGTAACGGAAAGTTCCTCACCTGCCTTGTTATGGTCAAATTTAAACCATGTAACATCGCTGGCCGGGTTTGGATAATTATAAACATTTGAAAGTACGGGATTTTCTCCCGGGATTACCTGGAAATCGATTGTTTCTTCCGATGAATTATTGAAAATATCCCACACCTTCACAGTGAGTGAATGCCAACCTTCTGACAGATTGAACATGGGATAGGAAAGTTTTCCGCGACTGTAATCATCCAGGTCGGATTCAAAGTAATCGTTAAGAATGACGGGCTCGGATACCTTTCCGTCAATAACGCCGGTAATATCATGGCCAATCCCGTTTCCCACCGTATTGATGCCGCTGGCATCGGAAATGGTGGCATAAATAACGGGATTTGGATTGGTAATACCCTTATCTTTGAAATATTCGTCATTCAGATACAGGGAAATATCCGGTCCATTAACGTCCATTTCTGCCGTTGTATCGGTACCTCCAATAATAAACTGGTTAAAATATCCATTGGCATCCATGGTGGAATCTTCGGAATAATAGACAATTTTTCCCTTTCCGAAACTGTAAGTAATATCCTTGGGTACCATAAAGTCGAACGAAAATCGACCATTTTTAACGCTGGCCTTTCCTTTGAATAGAAGATTTTCCTGTGTTTCAAACTGGAAAGGATCGCCACGGTCATTGGACAGGGTAGTTACTGAAAGATTTTTATCGAAGACTGAAGGAAAGATTGTTCCATTAAAATAATCCATCGGTTGGTTGCTGATGTCTGTAAGATGACCTGAAATTCTCACATGTGAAAATGCTTTGAGCGTGTCCATCACAGCAGATACTTCCAATCCGTTCAAAGAGTCAGTTTGCACGTTATATTCCGGTACTGCAAGGGCAAGGGCCGGATCTCCCAGCAGGATAAAGTTCAGTTTGTTGCGTTGTACTCCCGACGAATCTTTGGTCATCCTGATAATATCTCCCAACCGGTAATAATTTCCATCCTCATCCCGTTCAAAAGCAACATGATAAAATTTTGTATTGAGATAGTGATTCCGGTCGGAATACACAATCCGGGTGGTTGATAGCAGGGCAATGCTTCCCCCGTTTTCATTGAGCAGCGAACTTTCTCCGGCTGATGTACTCTCTATCAGTGTTCCTTCATCATCGGTAAGATCGTCAAAGCGGCTAAACTCACATGTAGCCGTGACAAACAACGGAAGATTGGCCGAATTGGTCAGTTTTACAAGGTCTTCACGCATCAGTATCTGTTCTGCAGCCATACCTCGTTCACCGCCGTGACCGGTATAGTTATAGATAAGAATGCCTTTCTGAATGTCATTTGTAATGATGCGGTTCACTTCGGGATATCTTGCCCCGGTTGATGTGGATACCTGCTTATAGGCATCAAGAAGTACCTTCTTCACAACAAACTGCGGGTACTTTTGTCTTACCCAGTCGGCAAGTGCGTTGGCCTGGCTCATATGTATATTGCCATCCTCATCATCACCCACGAAAAGAATATTATTCCTCCAATCCAGTCGGTTAGCTTTTGTATTATAATGGGATATCTTCCTGTACAATACCATTGCCTCTTCCTTGTTTTTAGCAGGAAGGCGGCCTACGCCCACGTCGAGTGAAAACTCCTCCATGGTTTCGGATCCTCCTTCCTGGTCGCCCATATAGCCGAAGAAATCATCAGAAACATAGGACGCGGAAGCATTCAATGAGTTGTCGGATTGATAGGTGGGGATAAAGTTGGAGTTGCCGCTTGCCTGGGACATATTATTATAGGAACCATCCCCGAAAAGAAGCAGGTATTTAAGCCTGTCATGACTGTTTGTTGAACGGTCATATACCATCTTGGCAAAATCACGGATAGCACTTACATCACTGGCACCGGATGAAAATTCATTATATACCTGGTTTGTAGTTACTACCTGAACCGTCATATTGTCCTTTTGCTGGTGGAACAAAGCTATGCTATCAGCAGCCTCGCGGAAAAGCGGGTGGGTTACAATAAGCATTTGTGTGGGGCCTATACCATGGAGATTTTGATTTGGTACATCTCCCAGATCACCTGTTGTGGATGTAATTATCGGTTTTGGGAAATTACCTGCCGGGTTCAGTGCCACATACTCTTTTAATGAATCTTCATTATCCTTGAATGAGAGCACTGAACCTTCAAGACTGGTCTGCATTTTCCTGATTTTTGAAAAATCCGTAATATCCCATACCTGAGTTGCATTTGTGCAATTATCAATTTCAAATAATGCCACTTTGCCGCTTCCTGCTACAAGCTTATCGCGGAAAAACAGTGCATCGCCCGTCATGATGAGTTTTCGGCGGACATTCACGGTAAGGTAATCAAGGAATCCTTCATCCGAACTTTCTACCTTATTATAGGTGACATTCACATTTACCTTATCGTCAGTGACGTAAAAACTGAACTGACCCGACTTCTGATTGGCATAAACGCCCGTACTGTTGTTCAGGATAACCGATCCGATGGCAATTGATCCGACAACCGCATCGTTGTTGCGAAAAATAAAAGTTTTTAAAAAGGCCGACCGGCTTAACGCATTTGCTTTCAAAATAACCGGTGAAGTGGTGACAAGGTTGGCAAATTTGAAAGTGGTATCGAATGCTGAATACTCTATTCGTTCTCCAAACCATTGCCGGCCCGATTTTAAGAAATTGTATTTGTTCTTTTCATGAAAATCATAGTCGTTAAATGTAGTGGAAGTTGCATTTGGCAATTCGTTCACGGCATCCGCCGTGGTCACCTTTTTTCCCTCCCCTGCATCCGCGGTAATAAAATAATAGGCCCCATCGCTATATAAATTCATGGAATGCTCAAACATGCCCGACAGGGTATTCAATTTCCACGTGACCGGTCCATGGCCATAAAACAAAATATAGTCACCGGCGCCAAATACACCGTCATCGCCATTGTACAGGTAAATTGAATTTTCAATCAGGTCATCATAACGTGGTTCTGAATTCATCATGGGCAGCATGGTGCCACCGTTTCCGAAGACGCGTACGGCTGACGGATCAGACAAAGCCCATGCTTTTTAAATCTTCATAGGTAAGCTTGTAAATGCCATCGTGCAGAATCTTTACCTTGTACCATTTTCCGGAGGACAAAACGGAAATACCTGCACGATGCGTTATAACAGTCGATTCACTGACAGCTTGTGATTGCGCAGTTATCCCATTCACGAACAACATAATGAGAACAATAAATACTGTCCGGGGGGTCATGTTGTGTGGATGTTGTATTTTAAGGGAGCAGAAATTGTAAGGTTCACAGGTAATAAAGTGTAATAATGAACGTTTCAAAAATACAATTATTATAGTGTAATTCTAAAAACAACACAAGAATATTATAGTTTTACAATTCCTTATATTTTTCAGGTGATCTTTAAAAAGGCCTATTTGATTATTTTATTGGTAATGCCGATTGTACGGGGCATGGCACAGGATTTTCATTTTTCACAATTTATGCAGACCATGGCCTATGTTAATCCGGCGTATGCTGCATTGCCTACCATGGGAGAGGTTGGGCTCGCCTACCGGAATCAATGGCCGGGCATACCGGCCACTTTTGTCACCTATGGAGCTACTGTGGTTATTCCTGTTGAAACATTAAACAGTGGTGTGGGCGTCAGCTTTTTAAATGATATGCAGGGAAGCGGGGTAATTAACCGTACCTCTGCAAGCCTGTTATATGGTTATCTGCTGAAGATCAACAGGACCTGGCAGGTGGGGGCAGGGATTAATGCAAGTTATGTATTTAAAAGATTCAATGCCGATCAGCTTGTGTTCAGGTCAGATATTCTGAATGATCTTGGCTATAGTTATGCACCGGTTACTTTCACCAATTACAGCAAGGGATATCCCGATTTCAGCCTGGGTTTTATTGCACGCAATGATAAACATCTTTCATTCGGAGTATCTGTAAACCATGTTACCAGGCCCAATGATTCATTCAGTGAACTGGAAAACAGTCGTTTACCTGTAAAATACGCTGCCTTTGTAAGCGGAAGGATAATGGTTACAAAACATCTGACAGGCAATAGCCTTGTGCTTGAGCCGGCCGCCTTCTTTTCGCAGCAAAAGCAAAACCAGGAACTGGTCTGGGGTACCCAGTTTTTATTGGGTGATAATTTTCAAATTGGTGGCTGGTTCAGGCAGAATCTATCCTTTCAGTATGAATCCTTTATAATCTCTGCCGGAATTTCATGGGAACATTATAATATTTCATACAGTTATGACGTTAATCTAAAAAAAATACAGCCTTTGTCAACAAAAATGGCAGCACATGAGGTAACCTTTTTATATCGCTTTAAGTATAATGATAAGAAAATCAAAAAAATTGAGTGTCCTGCTTATTTATAGTTGATAAATCAGGCAAACAGGAAATAAAATATTTATATTTTTGAAAATAAAAATTTAGACAAATGAAAGTTAAGTTTTCTGCATTTCTGGCAATTCCTGCTGTTGCACTTTTGCTTTTCGGATGTTCAAAAGGAGGAAGCAATGTTTCCTCTACAACAGGATGGAATTACAATGATCCTGAGAACGGCGGGTTTGAGGTAGTAAGCGGCAATGAGCAGGAAACAGGTCCCGGACTTGTTATGATTGAAGGCGGTACATTCACCATGGGCCGTGTTGAACAGGACGTGAGCTATGACTGGAACAATAATCCGCGCAGGGTAACTGTCAGTTCATTTTATATGGATCAGACCGAGGTGAAAAATGTGGATTATCGTGAATATCTGCATTGGATAAGCCGGGTATTTGTGGATTATCCCCTTGTTTATAAGAAAGCTTTGCCGGATACCCTCGTATGGAGAAGGCCGGTTGCCTATAATGAGCCTTATGTTCAGTATTATTTCAGGCATCCTTCCTATAATGATTATCCCGTTGTAGGGGTTAGTTGGGTTCAGGCAAGCGATTATTGCTCCTGGAGAACCGACAGGGTAAATGAAGGCATCCTGATCCGTGAAGGGATTCTGAAACCGGATCCCAACCAGGTTGCTGAAGAAAACTTCAATACCGAAGCCTACCTTGCAGGTCAGTTTGAGGGACTTGTCAATCAGAACCTGAAAAGTATTGATCCCAACAAAGAATACAGGAGGGTTATGGTTGAAGACGGGATGCTTTTACCCAAGTACAGGCTCCCGACCGAAGCCGAATGGGAATATGCCGCTCTTGCACTCATTGGAAATACTTACGAAGAAAGAGTTTACGAACGCAGAATCTATCCCTGGGACGGCCATAACCTGAGAAATGACTCGAAAGCAGACCGTGGTGAAATGCGCGCAAACTTTGTTCGTGGCCGTGGTGACCTCATGGGTACTGCAGGCAATCTGAACGACGACGCCAGCATTCCTGCACCTGTTGAATCATACTGGCCCAATGATTTCGGACTCTATTGCATGGCAGGTAACGTAAATGAATGGGTATTGGATGTATACAGGCCCATGACATCAAACGATGTAGATGAGTTCAATCCTTTCCGCGGTAATGTTTTCCAGACACTGGAAACCGACGAAGAAGGCAATGTTGCACAAAAGGACAGCCTGGGCAGACTTAAATACCGTGATGTAACTGAAGAAGAAGCCATCAACAGGTGGAATTACAAGAAAGCATATTACAAAAACTATAAGGACGGCGATTATGAATCAAGCGTAATCGAAGGAACTGAATGGATAAACGATGCTAAAACACAGGCTCCCAGTTCAGACCGCATGTATTCACAAAAAGAAGGTTATGAAACATCGCTGATCAGTGATAAGTCAAGGGTTTATAAGGGCGGATCATGGCGCGACAGGGCTTATTGGCTCAGTCCGGGTACCCGCAGGTTCCTTGATGAAGAACAATCCAGAGACGATCTGGGCTTCCGTTGTGCTATGGTAAGAGTAGGCGGACAGTCAATGACCAAGAAAAAGAAATAGATTACGGAATAATTTCAAAATTGAAAAATTGCCGTCAGTTTAAACTGACGGCGATTTTTTTGCTATAATTGCATATGAAGATAGAGGAACTGTATAAAATATACCTGCAAAGCAGGCTGGTATCAACTGATTCCAGGAAAATTTCACCCGGAAGTATATTTTTTGCTTTAAAAGGGGAGAACTTTAATGGCAACCAATTTGCAGTGCAGGCAATTGAACAGGGTGCCCTGGCCGCCATTGTGGATGAAGAAACAGAGGCTCATCCTGCCGGCATATACCGGGTTGATGATGTGCTGACCACCCTGCAGAAGCTGGCATCGTTTCACAGGAAGCAATTGGGTATTCCCATTCTGGCCATTACCGGTTCAAACGGCAAGACTACCACAAAGGAATTGTGCAAGGCTGTTCTTGCAAAAAAATTCAATGTTTATGCTACAACCGGCAATCTGAACAATCATATTGGTGTACCCCTGACATTGCTTGCAATGAATGACCAGGTTGAACTGGGAATTGTGGAAATGGGTGCCAATCATTTCGGTGAGATACGTAATCTGTGTGAAATAGCCTATCCGGATATGGGCATTATCACCAATGTGGGCAAGGCCCATCTTGAGGGATTCGGAAGCCTTGAAGGAGTGGCACGGGCTAAAGGCGAGCTTTTCGACCATCTGAGAGCCAATCACAAAACCATTTTCATCAATGATGGAAACGAATATGTCCGGAAACTTGTCCCGGAGAGCTATACCCCGTGTGTGCATTATAACAGTGAAACCAGCGCGCGGGTGATCAATAAAAGAAGCAATCCCTTTCTGGAACTGGATATCCGTGTTTCCAGTCAGAATTATTTATTGAGAACCAACCTGTTGGGAGGTTATAATGCAGAAAATGTACTGGCTGCCTTTTGTGTTGGAATCCATATGGGAGTGGCCACAGGAGATATCAGGGATGCAATTGAAGCTTACAAACCGCAGAACAATCGTTCACAATTCGTTGAAAGCGGGAAGAACCGGCTGTTCATGGATGCATACAATGCCAATCCCTCCAGTATGTTTGCAGCGGTGGATGAATTTCTGCTGACAGGAGAAGATAAAAAGCTTCTTATCCTGGGAGAAATGAGGGAGGTGGGAGAGTCATCCTATAAGGAACATAAGGCATTGATCGATCACCTTGAAGAACAAAAGGTGAAGCAGGCGATTTGTATTGGAAAATCTTTTGAAAAAGCAGTAGAGGGGACAGGATATGCTTATTTTGAAACAGTGGAACAATTGATCGCTTACCTGGGAGATCATCCATTAACAGGGCAATATATCCTTGTTAAGGGGTCAAGGGCGAATAAGCTGGAGAAACTGCTGGAGGTTTTATGAAAAAAGCCCCGCCATCGGCGGGGCACATAATTTTAACGCAAAGGACGCAGAGTTTTGCGCAAAGGTCGCAAAGATTTAGAATTTAGATCACTGTTAAACAAGAACTTCGAGGCGCTTTGCTTTATTGAGGACGCAGAGCTTAACGACACAAATCTTTCTGACGCATCAGAACTGCAGAACTGCAGAACTGCAGAACTGCAAAACTGCAAAACTCCTTGTCCCTTGTCCCTGGTCCCTCGTCCCTATCTTTCCACCATAAACGGATACCGATAATTCACCGGCGGCACAAAGGTTTCCTTGATTGACCTGGGGGACAGCCAGCGGATAAGGTTCAGGAAAGAACCGGCTTTGTCGTTGGTACCTGATCCCCTGCTGCCTCCAAAAGGTTGCTGACCTACTACTGCACCGGTAGGTTTATCATTGATATAAAAATTACCTGCAGCATTGACAAGCTTTTTGGCTGCCAGTTCAATGATTTCACGTTCGCGGGCAAATATCGATCCGGTAAGGGCATAGTTTGATGTGCGGTCACAGATATCCAGGGTTTCGACAAACCTGTTAGCCGGATAAACGTGCAACGACAGGATGGGACCGAAAAACTCTTCCTGCATGGCAAAATACATCGGATCCTGTGTTTCCACCACAGTGGGTTCAATGAAATAACCGGTACCCATATAGGTTTTTCCGCCCGAAATAATCTTCGCCTTTTTCTCCCGCTTAATTCGATCAATGATCTTTTTCAGCCGGTGAAACGAAGCTTCATCAATAACTGCATTAATAAAGTTGGTAAAATCCTCGGGTCCACCCATGGTGAAAGATGCCAGGTCGGCAAGCAGCATTTCCTTTACTGCCGGCCACATCACATCCGGAATATATACCCTTGAAACGGCTGAACATTTCTGACCCTGGTATTCGAATGCCCCTCGCGAGATGGCTGTAACTACCTGGCCCGGATCAGCGGATTCATGCACCATCACAAAGTCCTTTCCGCCGGTTTCACCCACGATACGCGGGTAGGTATGATAATTGTAAATATTATCGCCAATGGTCTTCCAGATCCCCTGAAAAACCTCTGTTGAACCGGTATAATGCAAACCGGCAAAATAGGGATGGGTAAGGATGACCTTGCTGACGACAGGACCCGGGGCAAACACCATATTGATCACACCATCGGGTAAACCGGCCTCGCGTAAAACGTCCATGATGACTTTGGCTGAATAAACCTGGGCTTTCGACGGTTTCCAGACAACCACATTACCAAGAATAGCGGGTACTGTTGGCAAATTGCCTGCTATGGATGTGAAATTGAATGGGGTAAGAGCAAATACAAATCCTTCCAGCGGTCTCCACTCCAGGCGATTCCAGACACCGGGAGGTGAAAACGGCTGAAATTTATATAAGTCCGTCATATATTTTACATTGAAGCGGAGAAAGTCAGTTAATTCACAGGCGGCATCAATTTCAGCCTGGAAAATATTTTTACTCTGCCCCAGCATGGTGGCTGCATTGATTTTCAAGCGGTAAGGACCAGATAACAGGTCAGCCGCTTTAAGAAATACGGATGCCCGTTCCTCCCACGGTAATGAAGCCCAGGATTCCCTTACTTTAAGGGCAGCGTCGATGGCCATTTTTACCTCATTTTCTCCTCCCTGGTGATAATTTCCCAGTAAGTGCTGGTGATCATGAGGAGGATGAATCGCAATCAGTTCGCCGGTTGTAATCTCTTTACCGCCGATGAACATGGGGATTTCCGTGTAATTTTCACGGTATTCCCTGATTTGCTTTTTCAATTCATCCCTTTCCCTTGTCCCTGGGGCATAACTCAATACAGGTTCGTTCTGCGGTTCGGGTACGTTAAAAAATCCGGTTGCTAGCATAGTTATTTCATTTTATACAAAAATAGTATACCCTTCAAAGTAAAAGTATGATATTTATTACGTTTGAAACTGATTGAAAGCGTAGTTTACTCAGTATCGCCCGGGAGAAAAGTTAAAACAATGCCTGGCGAACATTGTTGATAAATCCTTAGCTATGCGCATCCGGAATTTCGTATTTTTGGTCGGAACATTGCAGCACCATGAGTTTATTACATCGAGCACAGGTTTTATCCCGATATCTTCATCAGAAAGGGGAAAACATTTTACCATTCAAAATACGGGTATATGGTAAGGAACAAATATATACTTACCTCCGTGCTTTTTGTATTGTGGATGCTTATGTTTGACCAGAATAACCTGAATGAACGCAGGAAAAATAACCGCGATTACAATCAGCTGATCAGGGAAAGGGATTATTTTCAAAAGAAAATTGAAGAAAACCGGAAACGAATAGAGGAACTTAAAACCAATAATGATAACCTCGAAAAATTCGCCCGGGAACAATATCTTATGAAGAAGGACAACGAGGATATTTTTATCATTGTGGATGATTGATCCCGCAGATGATTTCTCGCAAATTCGCAAAGTTTCGCGGCTTTTTCTCGCAGATCCCGCAGATCCCGCAGATGTTCAGATTTCGCAGAGGGTGTAAATCGAATGCAATGAGATCCTCAGTTACTTGAACCTCTGTGCGATGAATTTCGCCTTTGTGTTTGCTTTGTGAAATCTGAGGCCGTTGTGTTAATTTTTTGGAATCTTATGATCGTGACCGTTCTATCTTTCTCAGTACTGTAAGCAGTTCGATTGCAGAAGGATCCTCCACCGAAAAAGGAATAGCAGTATCTTTCAGGTATACCAAAGCTGCATTTTTTACCGGGATTTGCGGATAATACAGACTCGCATGGTTGAGGAATTTTATGATCCGGAAAGCATCAAACCACCTGTAAAAGCGATTGATAAAAGCCTGCCGGGACCCTGAATTTGCCCGGATCTCGCGTATACCTGCAATGGCTGCTATGCTGTTCAGAAAGCTCTTCAGGGGTTCATCAAACTGGCTCAGGGCGATAGCGGTTGCTTCATCGGAAAGAATAAACAGATCAGGGATAAGGGTGAATAATGTCTTCAGGTCATAAAAACATTCCGGAGCATAGGTGAGCAGGGATGATTCATCTGAGGCAACATATTTCCGTATGGCAGCACCCGTTCCGAACGGAACCCGGTCAGATTCACGGGGCGACGGAATTACGCAGGTAGTATTGACTTCCCTGAATTCGCCCAGGGGAATTATTTTATGCAGAAAATAGAAATCTTCGCCGGCCTTTTTCCTGTTCATGCCACCTTCGCGGGCATAGGATTCAGCTCTTACCCCAAAGCATGACCCAACTGTATGCCAGGCATGGGGAAATCCCGTGAACCGGGTCATGAGGTTCAGGTACCTGAGATGCATCTCATATAAGATGATTCCTTTGTAAATTGTTTCCGGATATTCTGTTCCTGTAACCGGATGTTCAAAGTAAATATTGATGCCCCGGGTATTGGGATATTTATCAAGAACCGATTCGATGGCCGTGAAATAATTGCTTTCACACAGGGTATCCGCATCGTACGACAGTATGAATCCAGCCGGGTTGTTAAGACAATTGAAGCGGTATAATGCCTGGTCCATTCCGGTTTTCCTGGCCAGTCCGACCCCTGCATCCCGCATGGGCATTTTCAGATCTTCAATCAGAATAAAACGGAATTCCGGGCGTGAATTCACCTTCATCCATGCCCGAAGTTCATCTGCATGTTTTCAGTGATTTTGTATAATCATCCGGATCGGCATTCTCAGCAAGATTCAGAACAATGATTACTTCCACATGTCCGGATGGTTGATCGCAGTGATTGAGTGAATCCAGTGCCAACAACAGGTTTGGTTCCCGGCAGGCCGGAATAACTACGATAAAACGAAGCTGCCCCGATGGAGGACCATCAGGGCAGGGTATAAATCCCTTCTGTTTACTGAAATAGTGATCAGCAAACGACATCGGGGTTATTATTTGGCCTTCTTTTTGGTTTCCTGGTAATTCTGATTGAGTCCGGTGACGATATTCTTTGTAATGTCAAGGCTGTCGTTTGCATAGAGAATGTTTCCGCCAAATGAGGTTCCCAGCACATATTTGTAATTAAGCTGGGAGCTGTTTTGTTTCAGGTATTCCATAATGGCATTGATCACCTGCCTGTTCATCACAGTTTGTTTTTCCTGGAGATCCTGGGTAAGATCCTGCTGTAATTTTGCCAGATTCTGTTGTTTTGCATATAATTCCTGTTCGGTAGTCTGGGCTTCTGAACGGGTGATCAGTCCGCGTTGTGCTTTATATTGATAATCATTTACATCATTCTGGTAAGCCTTTTGTTTGGCCTGAAACTCGGCTTCCGATGCATTGAATTTGGATTGCAGTTCACCTGAAAGATCAGTGGCCATATCAAAATGACTCAGTACGGAATCGATCTGTACATAAAAAATACTGCCACCATTGGCCGAACCAGCTGGCAATCCTTCAAATGATGAATTCTTTTTCGGGGAACCTATGCCTGTAAAATACAATACATAGAGTGCAACCACAGCAACGGCCAGCACAATATTCAATATAAGCGGGAGTCTTTTCATTTTAAAAGCGTTTATGTTTACTATTTAGGGTAGCAAATATAAATTTTATTGCTTACCTGATAGCATTTTAGGGGCAAAATCTTTAATTTGCCCTAAAATCCATGCGAGGTTGTGGGGGTGTGAAAATGCTTTTTCTACAATAATAAAACCTTTACGAGGTTTGAAGAGCCTTATTCCGGTTAAATTTATCCTCGTAGAGGATGAATTATTGTAGGAAATTATTGCAGGATTCTATTAAAACTCGGGGCAGGGGACCTCACCCTTTTTGGATCTTCGGGGAAGGGCAAATTTGACGCTCATGGATATCTCATGTGAACCAAGAGCCTGGCCAATGAGGTTTGATACGGTGACGTCGTAACTGTAGCCGATATTGAAATTCCGGGTCTTGTATCCTACCAGTAAAATGAAGGCATCACCGCGCTGTGAATTGAAGGGAGGAATTCCGCGATACCATATTCCGAGTACAAGCGGGTTTTTGAACCAGTATACACCCAGGTCAAGCTGGTAATAGGGTCCCTGCTTTTTGAAAAGATAGGCCAGTGTCATGGTTTCTTCCGTAGGCTTAAGAAGCTTGCTTTTCTTCACCAGTTCAATACCGCCAAATACGGATATTTTTACCGGAACCTTTGTTTCTCCAGCATACAGCGACATGTTCGGCGCCAATAGATGGTCTGCGGTGACTCCTGCCCATACTCTTTTTGTAGTATACCAGGGTGGAAAGCGCCAGGTCAACATCACGGGTTTTTGCCAGGGGTTCAGGTTGCGTGTTGGTTCCCCCGTTATACATCACCTGTTCGATAAACTTCAGCTTGTCCCAGGCAATTCCGTTTTCCCGGTAGGAAAAATGCAGCCCCGGACGTATAAAAATGGATTCAAAAATCTTGAAATTGTAGGAGTATTGTACGCCAACACTCAAGGTTCCCAGTTGCCCGGTTCCGGCAGCATCTTTGTAGGCCAGTAATCCAAAGCCACTGTTGAAATGTGAAAAATAATGGTCGTAGGAAAAGCTGTATGTTGTAAAGGTGGAAGGAAGATTTACCCACTGGTCACGGTAATTTGCGCATATGCGGCTGCCACCTGCTGCCCCTGCAAATGACGGTGCAAGGTATAGCGGGTTTGAATAGAATTGCGAAAACTGCGGATCCTGGGCTGACGCTTTGGCAAATCCTATCAAGACTAACAATAATATGTAAAACAGCCTGCGCATAAATGAACTTGGTGGCAGGTATATATTTAGTACGTTATATATTTAAATAGGTTTTGATTCAGCACATTTAGTTCCCATCTTGCTTTACCAGTACGGTTACATCTCCGGCTTTCACATAGGGACTTCCGTTTGTAAAGGTTGCCGTTACCCGCCACACATAAACATCCTGCTTAACCGGAGCATCCTTTATGAATCCGTTCCATCCCTTGTTTACATCTTCACTGATATATATGAGTTCACCCCATCGGTTATAAATTTCGAGACGGTATTTTTCTATTCCTTCAGCAACCGGCCTGAAAATCCGCGGATCCGGTTCGCCGGGATTGTATATTTCATCTGCCGGATCACCGGGAACAATGGTGATCACATTGGGAAATTCAATCCTTCCCCTTCCTTCAACCACAACGGGCTTCTCATGGGTAAGTGTATCCAGACATCCTTCGCCGCTTTCTGCAATCAGGGTAATATAAAAGGTGCCGGTGGACATGTATTCATGTTCAGGCTGGAATTCCTTGCTTGTTTCTCCATCCCCGAATTCCCAGGTATATCCTATACCGTCCTGGGTTGTGTTAAAGAATTTGATGGGTGTTCCGTCTTCGGTCTGACTTCCCAGCCAGGCATAATCGGGTGTGAATGAAAAGTCAACTACCGGTTTCGGATAAACGGTTACGCGTTTATAATCCCAGTTGGTTCCACCGTCGCCTTCCACTGAAAGTCTTACAATATAAACACCTGCAGCATCATAGGAAATTGAAGCCGGATCAGCATCAGAAGATGTCTGCCCTTCGTATCCAAAATCCCATTGATAACTTTCGGGATAGTTATATTTTGTGGTTGCCGGAAAATCAACCGTCAGGGGCATACATCCCGATATATCCGGTCCGAGATCGACCTTTGGTTTGGGAGGATTGATTGTTACATAGTGCAAAATGGTATCAGCACATTGCGAATTGTCCCTGTTGGTGGCGATCAGACTGACAGGAATACGGTTTTCATTTGAAATATCTCCCCATATTTTATAATTCTGATTGAAAAATGCATCCTGCGAGGTTGATGTGGTTCCGTCACCAAAATTCCAGTTATAATTCCAATTTCCCTGGTTTACGGTGAGATTGTTCATGACAACCGTTGTGATGTCGGTAGTTGTGTTGAAATCCTGTACCTGCGGCTCAGGGAGAAATTCAGCAAGCGGTCGTGGATAAACCACAACCTGGCGGATCGTATCATCTGTACATCCATTTACTGAAACTGCCTGAAAACGTATGTCATACGTCTTATTATCGGGTGATTCATTGACAAACCGGTAAAAGGGATCTTCATAATTACTGAAAACCTTGTCGTTTATATACCAGTAAAATTCATTCTGATTCGTTGCCGTACCATTGAAATTCACGGACAACGGATTGCATCCGTTCCAATCAGAGGCCGTGAAATCTGCCTTCACCTCCGGATAAACGCTCACTGGCCTGGTGGTCGTATCCGTACATGAATAGGCCGTGGTTGTTATGAGTGTTATTGTGTTTTCTTCTATTACAGAACCACTGTTGGTAAATGTTTTCACCGGATTCGGTTCAGTACTTGTCTGGCCGTTGTCAAAATTCCACAAATAAGTGAGGTTGGTACCCTGCGAATTATTGGAGAATGGAACAACAAATGGCGGGCAATCCACTGACTTCGGGAAGCTAAAATCTGCCAATGGTTTTGGATGTACTATCAGATTAGCGGATATTGAACTATCGCAGCCATATTGTGAAGTAGCCGTGAGTGTTATTGTAAAATGCTGATCTGCAGTGCGGCTGAAATTTTTAAATTCATGTGTCGGAATCTTATCTATTGACCCCGAACCATCCCCGAAATCCCAGTTATATGTCAGGGGTACGGCAGGTTTTGAATTATTTGTAAACAGCGTGGTGGAAGGATAGCAGTTTTCGCTCTTATTCATTGTAAAGGCTGCCCGCACTTCCGGATTAACAGTGATCTTTTCAGCCCATGATGTGTCACATCCCTGGGCATTTGTAACTGTCAGCGTGATCGTATGGGTTTCAGGTGCAGTGTGCTTATTTAAATAGGTATAGCTGAATTTGCGGATCGGCTTTTTCTCCATCCGGTCCACCTACATTCTGATAGGTCCAGTAATAATGATTGATTGCACCTGCTGATGCAGTGCGGTCGATCATAAATGGTTCCTTCGAACAGATGGCGGGCTTGTCTGTGGTAAACTTGGCAAATATATAGGGATAAATGTTCACAGTTACCAGTGTATCATCGAAACAGCCGTAGGGTGAGGTTGCATCAAGGCGCACATGATGTGGCTGAGTAATGTTAGTGGTGTTGCTGAATAGATGTTCGGCAGGGGAAGACAGATTGGAATACCTGCCATCATCAAAATCCCAGAAAAACGAAGTCCCTGAAATGATATTCGTTTGATTGTTGAAACTCACCGGCAACGGCTGGCATCCGGCTACGAAATCGGGATGAAAGCTGGCATGTATTTCAGGAAAGACAGTGATCGTATCACTTTTGGAGGCCTGGCAGCCATGTACATTTCGTGTTTTTAAAACAATCGGGTATTTGACCGGCAGGGTCGACTGGTTCCTGTACAGTGGAATATCCGGATCCGCAAAGGTGTGCATAACTAGGGAATCAGCAGGCGTATATTTCCAAACAAAGTCAGTTATTCCGCCTGATGAAAAATTGCTGATCTCCAATTTTAAACGGAGAACAACTATCGAGCCGGGCAATGGCAAAATCGGCTGTTACCTTTGAATATACATTTACGGTATGGGTTATGCTGCTGTCACATCCGGCCAGGTTCATTACGGTGAGGTTCACAAAATAGGCCGTATCCCTTGCAGTTGAATTCTGATAAAGCCTGGGAGGTGGATTCTCACTCGTGGAATAGGTCTTATCGCCAAAATCCCATATATAGTTCAGGTTTTTCCCTTTGGAATTATTCTTAAACACGACGTTTAAGGGATTACATCCTTTGTCCGGACTGTCAAATCCAAATCCTGCGATTACCCTGGGGAAAAGAGATACCGACCGTAGCGCTGAATCTACGCATCCTTCATTGTTTTTTGCTTTCAGGTGAATGTAGAATGTGGTGTCATTGTCGGTATTATTATCATACTGATGGAAAAGGGTATCCGGCATAAAGGTGGTGAGCAGGCTGCCATCTCCCAGGTCCCAGTTGAACTCATCCCCTCCCTTTGAAATATTCACAATTTCCGCATTCAAAGGGGAGCAATTATTGCTGTAATCACACGGCAAAATTGGCCTTCACAAAGGGATGAACCGTTAACGGAACATTTGCCGTGTCCCTGCAATAATAATCGGAAGTGACTACAAGGCTGACATTGTAAATTGTATCATCATCCGTCCGGTTAAAGAAGTATTTTGTAAATGGAATAACGGATGAATCACTTTTGGATGTTCCATTGCCGAAGTCCCACGAATACATAATATTGTAACCCGATGAATGATTTGTAAACAAAACGCCCACCGAATCGCAGACAGCGTTTTTATCTGCCGTAAAATCCGAATTCACTTCCGGGTAGATTACAACGGTGCGTGTCGGTGCAGAGTGGCTGCATCCGAATCGGTTTACTGTATTCAAAGCAATCTGAATTGTATCCGGCGTTGGATGGCTGATATTTTTGTGATTAAAAATTACCGGTGCTTTATTGGTTTTCAGTAAGGCACTGTCGAGATACGCTTTATGGACATCGGAAAAAGACCAGTAGAAAGTATCTACGCCAATTGAGTTCCCGGGATTGATAAAATAGGCTGCCGGCGAACATCGCAGGGTTGAATCAATTGTAAATGCAGAAAAAATGTACGGAAAAACCCTGATATCCTGTATGGCCGAGGTATCATTGCATCCATATGGCGATGTAGCGATGAGACTTACATGGAAGGTGGTATCATTTAAACCGATATTTTTATAGGTATGTGAAACCAGTGTATCCACATCGGATGATCCATCCCCGAAATTCCACAGATAGGTATCCGTATTGCCTGTTGACGTACTTTGAAAACCTACGGTGGATGCATGACAAACGCTGGTGTCATTCAGATCAACAAATTTAAAATCGGAAGTTACCTGGGGAAAAACACGGATCGTGTCGGTGTAAAAATCATTACATCCCCCGTCATTACTCACCGTATATGAAATAATATGATCCTGGGGTAAATTCGTAGTGTTTTGATAAAGATGATCCAGGAAAAATGGCGAGGCGGATATTTGTAACGGGGTTCCGTCACCAAGGTCAAGAATGTATCGTGTGGCGCCTTTTGATGCATCCTTCATTGAAATGGAAATCGGTGCACATCCCTTGTCCTGGTTCACCGTAATAAAGGCATTCGGACTTTCAGGTACGATGACAAACACCTGCAGGGTAACGAATCCATAACAGGGTTGTTCGATATCAACTGTGAAAACCTGGCTGAATCCTCCATAGGGCGGGCGAAGGATTGGATTCTGCACATTGGGATCATCCAGGTATTCCGACGGGCTCCAGTGATAACTGATCCCTCCTTTGGCTTTTAATTCAATTGAATCCACCCCGCACACCTGGAAAACGCTGCCCTGGTCTTCCACGGTTGCAGAAGCTTCAAGCTCGTTATAATCAGAAAAATATCCGTAGACGCAGCCACCTCCTGTGGTAACCCCATTAAAATATCCAAGATGAAAAACATTCTTTGTATTAAAGATCCGGGTTACAGATCCGGTTGGAATGGTAAGGTTACTCATCAGTTTATTGGCATCTTTCAATACATACCAGCTGGAGGTGCCGGCTTGTTCAAACTGGCTTGCACTCGAGAAAATGAGTGTGCAGGCCCGCCATTGATCGATATATAAAAACTGTCAATGGCATCGGCCTTTGTCATCAGGTTCAGGTAAAAGGCCTGGTTCTTTGACCGGGTGAAACTAACCGAAAGTGATCCGGTGCATCCGTCAATCGTTGGTAAAATGGCATCTCCCAGTTCATCGCCAAAACCTGCAATGTGCAATACATAAACCGGTTGAGTGGCCTTTATATGCACATAATAATCGTTATTGGCAGTAAGCATGTCAATGGCCAGCTGAAAGCCGGCAGCATAGGGACCATAGGTGACAGATGTTCCGTTACGCCGTGTCACTGTAATTAAGGTATTGGGTTTCGTCGTCAGCACATATGCTTTTTCATTATTTCCCCCTCCTAAATCAGTAATTTTTCCTTTCATTACAACATATTCATAACCAATCACTGATTTATTCTGTGCATTTACAGTGGGAATACTCTGGTCACCCATATAGTCATAAGCACCCGATTTCTGCACCGAATCATCACCTAACGTTACCGCTATAGGTTTTGTGGATGTAATATGGGTACCAACCAGCCGGTCGGCAGCCAGAACACTGGGTACCGTCCCGGTTGCTTTCGGCACAAGCATATAGGTTTGTCCCTTGTTGAGCGTAATATTAAAAGGAGTGCCGGCAGCATGCCCAAAGGCATCCTTCAGTAAATTCACCGTTACCACCGTATTATCCTCGGTGGCCACAATAACTATCTGACTAAAAGCGGGATCGGTGCTTGAGAATGTATGATTTGGCCATTGATTCTGAAAGGGAGTCCAGAAATCATAGCCCAATGCATTTTTTCCTTTCAGGGCAAAGATTGCAGGGTTGTTTCTTACCCGGTGGGTCTCATAATAGGCAGTGATCTCGTGGTCGGCACGAATAAGCAAGGGCACTGTTACTCTTCGTATTGTATTGGTTATTACTGAATTTGAGCAGATCGGCCTGGGTGAAATTTACATTAACTGTAAGTGAAACGGCAGGGTCAATGACCACTGTAATGGGTGTTATCTGCGGATTATAGGGTTGTGATATGGTAACGGTTGTTTTCTTGTTTAAGTCGGTTGCTGTAAGAGTGAGGTCTGCTGTTAATGGCGCATCATGCAGGGTTGTTGAATAGGGAACAGCGAACCAGAATAACGTATCGGTTTGTGCCATCAATACAGTATGCAGCATCAAGAAAAAGAGAATAACCAATAAACGTTTCTTCATTATCAAAAAGCTTTATATCATTTTACGTCAAAACCGGCCAAAGGTTGCCACCGTCCACAATACGCGTTGGTCACTGGAATTCAGATTTCGAAAAAAGAAGTTAAATCGTTCAGAATGTAACAGTTCATATAATCACTTCAGGTTGATCTTAACCATATTGATAACACTTATATGCAAAAGTTTGCAACTAATGTGATCTTACGTAAACACACTTATTCAACCGTTATGAAAAGAATTTTCCTGATTAATTCAATTAATCCTAACTGTTCAGTTTTCAAGCTCGTACGGTCAAACTGTACTTTTTTCGGAAGGTTTTGAATCAGGGGAAATACCCCTAAACTGGAAGCAGGAATTTGTAAAAGGTGCAATAAGCTGGCGCTATGAACCCGGCGGATACACTACCTCACCGGCAATTCCCAATAGCAGGAGGCCAATTCATGCACATGGCGGAAACCTGAATGCCATGTTTCAGTATCAAAGCATGAACAGTGAGGCCACAAAGCTTGTCACAAAAAAAATATCAGCTCTTGAATTTGCAGTGAAACCGGAATTGCATTTTTATCATGCACAATTCGACTGGATACATCCTCCAACATACCATGATTATCTCAAGGTGTATTACAAAAACAGCGCCGCGTCAGCCTGGAAGCTTCTGCAGTCCTATACACTGGCAACATCAGATTGGGTGGAACGGATTATCCTGTTGCCTGAAAATGACCTTTCAGCCGATTATTACCTTGCCTTTGAAGGTGAAACGAAGTGGGGATGGGGCACCTGTATTGATGACATTCAGATCATAGAAACCGGTATCAAACAAAAAGCCCTGGGTGAAATTTCGGTGGAACAGGCCAGCGAGGTTCCCATAGGATCAGATACAAAGAATAATCCTGTTTTAAGGGTAAACCTTAAGGTGACCGGCAATTCAGGGACTTTCCCGCTTAATTCGCTCACAATAAATTCTTTAAATACAAGTGATGGGGATATCGAAACCGGAGGTGTTAAACTTTTTCTTACAAGGGATGCCGAATTTAATGCAGATACCCAGGTAGGCAGCGGGGTAAGTTTCACATCCGGGCATGCCACATTTACAAACCTTAATTACAATTTACCAACCGGCTATTCCTATTTATGGATCACCTATGATATCAAACAGGATGCGGGTCATCGCGACATAGTGGATGGAAAAATACCCGTCAGGGGGTATCAATATAAACGGACAAACTTATTTTCCGCAGGAAAAATCACCTGCCGGTTCCCGGTCAATACTCCGCACCTTGCATTCAGATGATTTTGAATCGGATTTGAACTGGATACTCAATGGAGAATTCGAACATGGCAGTCCGCTGGGATTGGGCGGTTCACAGGGAAACCCTGATCCTGATCAGGCTTATAGCGGTTCAAATGTAATCGGAACTGATCTGAGCGGGTCGGGCGATTACCCGGGTGATTATGAGAAAAACCTGGAAAAGGATCAGTTTAATGCCACATCCGACACCTTTGATTTTACCTATTATAATGATTTATCCCTTCGGTATATGCGTTTTCTGAATGTTGGTATCAATGATGAGGTATCCATTGATGTCAGTTCGGATGGCGGCAATACATGGAAGGAAGCATGGATCAATACGGGTATGATACTCGATGATTCCTGGAAATTGCATGAGGTGGATATTACCGCCCTTGCAGCACGGAAAAAGAATGTAAGGATCAGGTACAATATTGGAACAACCAATGACTACTGGCAATTATCGGGTTGGAATATCGATGATTTCAGTATTACCGGGAATTATGTTACCAGGGATGTGGGAATCAGCCGTATTATTTCTCCGGTTGACGGATGCGGACATACAAACAGTGATGCGGTAACCGTAATTGTGAAGAATTTTGGTGCGATGGATTCCTATGGAGAAATTCCATTACAGTATGTCCTTGGAAACGGCGCCCCGGTGAAGGATACAATAAAGCAGGTAATTCCATTTGGAGACAGTATTCAGTTCACATTTAAAAAAAAAGCTGACCTTTCAGTAGCTGATGTATACAGTCTGACAGTTGCAACAAAAATGACCGGGGACGATGATGCCACCAATGATGCGCTGGTGAAATCACTCTATGCCCAGCCTACAATTGATGTTGATCATACGGAAACTTTCGAGACAAAAGGAGGCTTGTGGATGCCGGTATCTCCCCGCCAGGAAAACTGGGAATGGGGAGCACCTGGTTTTGGAATTACTCCTGAATCAGGCACCCATGTTTGGATGACCCGTCTTTTGGCTTTTTATCCTGACAACGATTCTTCCTTCCTTGAAAGTGTTTGTTACAACAATCAAGATCCATGACACGAAAAGTACTCGAATTAAAGTACTGGTTAAAATCCCAGAAATATAAGGATGGCGCAGCAGTAGATTATTCAACCGATAACGGGCAATACCTGGCAGTTGCTGGACACCCTGGTTACCGGATGGAACTGGTATAACGGGTCTGTTCAGTCAATACATTCACCGGGATGGTCCGGACTTTACCGACGGATGGATTACTGCCCGCCAGATCCTTCCAAAAAACATTACAAATGCTTCATCTGTGAAATTCAGGCTGGCCTTTGGCAGTGATGCCGACAGCAGTGATATTGGTCTTGCACTGGATGATTTTAGCATATTTGTGGCACCTCCGGATATCGGCGTTTCCTTAATCGACTCTTTTGCAAATCGTTGCCAGTACCTGAATCCCCATAAGGTCACAGTTACGATCCGTAATTTTGGTCTCAATCCGGTTAAAAAAGAAAATCCTGTAATTGTGGGATATGATTTCAACCAGGTACATATGGAGACTGACACATTCAATCTGGCAAGCGATCTTTTGCCCGGACAGACTGTAAAGCATACGTTCAGCACGACTGTGAACGATGATACGCCCGGCACTTATAATATAACTGCCTATACCCTGATTGAGGATGATCCCTATTTCTATGGTAACACGAACGATACTCTTTCATTGGATTTTGAAGTGCTGGCCAGGCCCTTTACCATGCTCACCGACACGATTTCGACCCGTGAACCGGATACAGTTTTCATCAGGCCATTTTACAGTGATACCTATGATTATTTGTGGAATGATCTGAGTACAGGTCCTGTTTATGATGTGAAACATGATGGATGGTATCATGTATTGGTTACAGATGCACGGGGAAATGGATGTTCCTCCTATGACTCAAGTTATGTTCAGTTGCTGTTCAATGATGTGGGGATTGAAAGCCTGCTTTCACCCTATAATGATTGCGAATTGAGTAAAAATGAAAATATCCGGGTAAGGATACGCAATTTCGGAACGGACAGCATACCTTCCGGAACCAAAGTCGGGTTGGGTTATATCCTCAACACCGGGATTCCGGTAAGGGATACACTTGTTCTGTCAGGAGCCTTGTATTCGAATAATATGGTGGATTATACCATTTCGGAAAGTACGGTTGATCTGTCCGGAAAGGGTCTTTATCATTTTAAGGTTTTTGCCTCCTTCAGCGGGGATACCATTCATCAAAATGATACGCTGAACAAAAGCGTTGAAATATATGGACATCCTTTGGTTGATATAGGTCCTGATACCACTGTCAAAGCCCTGACTTATGTTTTGGATGCCGGTCCCGGCTTTATGAATTATAGCTGGGATAATGAAGCGATCACTCAAACCAGGGAGATCAATCAACCAGGCACATACTGGGTGCGGGTGAAGGATGGAAACCAGTGTGAGAATGCCGATACGGCTATTATATGGCTGAAAATCAGGGATATCAAACCTGAAGGTTTTTCCAGCTCCGGTTTCTGATTGCCATTTCACCACCGGTGAACCTGTTTCGCTGCGCGTATTAAATTCAGGCACAGATACAGTCCCGTCCGGACAAAATATTGATATTCAGTATTCATTGAATGGGGATTCACCGGTTAAAGAATCATTTAGTTTGTCTGCACCGTTGTTCCCGGGAAAATCAATCATTCATACATTCGCAGGAGAGCTTGATTTGATGGATACAGCCGACTATCATTTTGGAGCCATTGCAACAATGCAGAACGATATTCGGAAAACCAACGATACAGCTGAGGTGATTATTTACCGGTATCCCAAACCTGAAGTTGATTTTGGCCTTGCTGATGTTGTCAATATTCAGGATATCCAATTCGAAATTGAAGCCGGATACTCACCCTATTATTCCTACAAATGGCAGGATAATTTCAATGAGCATTTATATACGGCAACGCGTAGCGGAAACTATCATGTAAAAGCGACCGACACGCGTACCTTGTGTTATGACGGAGATACTGTAACTGTTTTCCTTATCTATAGTGACGTAGGAGTTACCTCCACCAGTCTGCCGGCTGAAGGCTGCACAGGCAATTTTGAACAGGTAAGTGTAAGGATCCGAAACACGGGTACTTCCAACATAGGAAAGGATGTTCCGATTTATGTTGCCTGCGATGTGAACGGCGAGCGGGTTTCGCTGGATACGCTGGTGCGAACCACAAATTTTGTCACCAATTCCAACCTCGATCTTGTTCTTTCCTCACCTGTAACAATAAATGAAACAGGTATTTGTGAGATCACATTTTATACTGTATTTGCGGCCGATATGAAACCATGGAATGATACGCTGGTTTCACAGTTTAATCCCCTGCCCAGTCCGGTGATTGATTTTGGCGATACAGACGGTGTTTTGACTGTTGATCTTCCGCACGTTCTGAATGCCGGTGCCGGCAATAAGTCATATGAATGGCAGGATGGATCAACAGCTCAATCCTACACGGTGACAGAAAAGGGTATTTATACGGTCACAGTAACCGGACAGAATGATTGCCAGTCAGCAAAGACTGTTTCAATCAATCTGGAAACCGGAACAGGTGAAAATCTGGCAAACGGGGATGATGATATCCGTGTATCCCAACCCCGGGAACGGTTTGTTCTACGTGAAAATCAACGCGACCGGCGAGGAGGATCTTGTACTCCGTTTGATCAATAACCAGGGACAGACAGTATTTATCCGTCAATTTACAAGTTCACCTTCAATCCCCGAAGCTATTGATGTACAGAATTTGTCCAGAGGTATTTACCACATCATGATCCAGGGGAAGGAACTCCTGTATCAGGGTAAGATGATTATACAGTAGAAACAAGGCATTGCCTTGTTTCTACGATATTTCTTCATTAACGATATGACATATCTCATGTTCATGGATTGGCTGTTATGACAATTGTCCTATTTTGAAGAGGCAAATGATGATAATTTTAGCCCTTTAACCACGAGTGGAAAGGTGAACTAAAATTATCACAGAAAATGATAAACAGGTTGATTGTTGGACTTTTGCAGTATATGCCTAAAAATCTGGTTTGGATATTCAGCAAACGGTATATTGCAGGAGAGAAGCTGGCTGATGCAGTGAAGGTAACAAAGAAGTTCAACGCCATGCGGACAAAGGCCACCATGGATTTATTGGGCGAGTTTCTGACTCGGGCCGAAAAGGTTGAATACTACAAGACCGAATATATTAAACTTATTGAAGAGTCGGTTAAACAAGGGCTCGACAATTCTTTCTCAGTAAAGCCGACCATGTTTGGTTTGCTGCTTGACCCTGCAATGTGTTATCAAAATGTACGGGAGATTGTTGCCAAAGCAGCAGCCCATGGCAGGTTTATTCGTATCGATATGGAAGATGCACAATGTACCTCCATGGAGATTGATCTGTACAAGAAATTGCTGGATGAATTTCCGGATAGTGTGGGCCTCGTTCTGCAAGCCTATCTGAAGCGTACGCTGGATGATCTGAAAGACCTGGTTGAATTTGACAAGGGAAGGGGTAAGATCAACATCCGTCTTTGCAAAGGTATTTACAATGAGCCGGCAGAAATAGCTTTTAAAAACAAGGACGAGATAAACCAGCATTACCTGATCGATCTTGAATACATGCTCACCCACAATGTTTATGCAGCCATTGCCACGCATGACAGGAAGCTGATTGATGGCGCCTATGAACTTATTGGCAGGGATCATCTGAGCAAGGACAGGTATGAATTCCAAATGTTATACGGAGTAACGCCCGATTTGCGCAAATCAATTGTTGACAAAGGATTTACAATGAGGGTATATGTTCCTTACGGGAAGGACTGGTTCAATTATTCCACACGCCGGTTACGCGAGAATCCGAGCATGATCCCCCATATGATCAAGGCCCTGTTTATAAGAGGATGATTAGTCACTCGTCACTCAATAAAGCTGAATCACTTCTGAACTGCCTGATCTCACTTCAAACTGCTTATTTATTGTATAAAGGGTGAGCTTTGCATTTAAAGCCCTGAATACGATCCTGTATTTTCCCGGTTGCAACTGAAGTGATTCATTCTTTGTGGAGGAATTCAGGTTGTATACCCAATCTTCCTGCTTGTCATTTTTGCGCAAATAGATACTCCCGTATCCGGATGATGTGCGAAGTATGGTGATCATACCAGGTCTTGGAACTTCCACGGTTGTTGTATGGCTTTGCTTTATTTCCACGTCATGGAGATTGATCCGGGGCAATACCGGGATTTCAATATCATATTTCCCCACAAGGTATTTTTCCTCTTCATACATTTTCTGCATATTAAGGGTATTCATATCCCCGCTTTTCCTTACAATAAATTCGAGGCCCTTGTATTGCACAGGGTCAGAAACCTTGATCAGCAGAGTACCCTGTGGTGCATCAGCTGCAATTATCGTATGTTTTCCGGGCAAAAGCTTAATATTGTCCACTATTAACCGGTGGTAATGTATTTACCCGCATCCTGTAAACCGGAATGTGATCGAGTATAAGTGTATCAGGTAATCCGCGGTGATTCAGGGTATGTATGTAATTATAGAGTACCTTGCCTGAAAAGCTGTCATAAAAGGTAAGATTAACATTTGTTTCAGTCGGATTTCCATTAATATCAAGCAGGTTCACCTGGGCCGTGGTTGCATTCAAAGCCTGGGAAATGACGACATCCATAATTTCGCCGAATTTTTCTTCCTGTGCGGCATTATAGAACCGGCCAATGCAGTTAAAGGTTTGCCTGAAATTTTCATCAATCCCTATCCCAATTACAAAGGGTTTCAGAATGATGCCCTTTCTCTGCAGTTCAAGTGAGACAGCACAGGCATCCCCATCGCAGGCTTCCACGCCGTCCGTGATCAGGATAATAATATTTCTGCAATCTTCACATCCGGGAGGAAAGTCTCCTCCGCCCAGTTCAAGCGAATGGGCAATGGGAGTAGTGCCTTTTGGAATGACATAGCGGAGCTGCTGACGTATTTTTGGAGCATTGCCCGGAGCAAACGGAACTTCCAGTTTGGTATCACTGCAATCCTGCGGGGGTACCGGGCTGTGATGTCCGTATATCCGAAGAGCCATCTGAACGTTGGGCACATGTTCCAGGCTGTCGATGATGTCAATCAATACCTTGCGTGCAATGGCAATCTTGGATTGTTTTTGCCATGTCACAGCCATGCTTTGGGAAGCATCAAAAATAAAAAGTATTCTTGTTTCCGGGGGCTGATATTTTGGTGGATTCGTTTGTGCCTGCAGATTTTGCAGGATAGATACTGTCCATAACCCTGTCAGAAATAGGACAAACAGGCGCCTGCTAACGTGAGAAACGATCATATTGCGGAAAATAGAATGAATCATTCCAAAATTTCAATAATAGAACGAGACTAACAATTCAAAAGTATATTTAATTCTCCTTTCTGAACAAACGAGCGATCAGCTTTACAAGTCTCCATAGCCAGCAAGGGAAAAGAAGAGATCACCAGTACGAGTATCCAGTCAAAGCCCGTGAGGGATTGTGTTTTAAATATGACCTGAAAGGCAGGGATATATACAACTGATATCTGAAGTACGAAAGAAATAAGTGTGGCCCAGATTAATTTTGTATTCGTAAAAAATCCAAGAGTAAAAATGGAATCACGCATGCTTCTGCAATTATAGGAATGAAACAACTGACTGCAGGCAAGAACGATAAAACAGGCTGTACGGGCCCTGGCAATTCCTTCGTTTTCAACATATAATACAAACCAGAATGCCAGCAAACTGCAAAAGGCAATAAATATGCCCTGGGCAATTATTAAAATGCCCATTTGCCGGGTAACCACCGATTCATTTTTCAAACGGGGAGGCAGTTGCATGATTTTTTTATTAACAGGATCCACCCCAAGTGCCAATGCAGGCAGGCCATCGGTCACAAGGTTAATCCAGAGTATCTGGATGGGCAGCAGGGGAACCGGAAGAAACAATAGCGAGGATACAAACATGACAAGTATTTCACCTACGTTACACGAAAGCAGGTAATGGATAAATTTCCTGATGTTGTCGAATATTCCACGGCCCTCTTCAACTGCAGCAACAATAGAAGCAAAATTGTCGTCGGTGATGACCATTTCAGATACTTCCTTTGTAACATCTGTACCCGTGATACCCATGGCCACTCCGATGTCGGCTTCCTTAAGTGCTGGTGCATCGTTTACGCCGTCACCTGTCATGGCAACGATCTCTCCTCTGTCTCGCCATGCTTTTACGATCCGCATCTTATGTTCAGGAGATACGCGTGCATAAACCACGGTTTTGTCCACATTGTTCCTGAATTCTTCATCTGTAAGCTTATCCAGCTCTTCACCCGTATAGGCCAGTGAATCTTTTCCATAAAAGCCGAGATCACGGGCAATTGCAACAGCCGTATTTTTGTGATCCCCTGTGATCATTACGGAACGGATCCCTGCACTGCGACATTCCTGCATTGCCACCTTCACCTCGGGACGCGGCGGGTCAATCATTGCGATCAGTCCCAGGAAGGTCAGTTCTCTTTCGATGTCAGCAGCATCCGGTTTTTCAGGTATTGTATCCATCTCGCGATAGGCGACAGCCAGCACGCGCATAGCCTTGTCTGCCAGTCCTGCCGTGGCTTTCATTATTTCTTCCCTTGAATTGTTATCCAGAGGGATAACTTTGCGATCTGCTTCCATATTGGAGCAATTGGAAAGGAGGATATCCGGCGCCCCTTTCACAAATGCCACATGGTGGTCTCCCTTTTGACGCAGTATGGTCATTTGTTTGCGGTCCGAATCAAAAGGAAGTTCTTCGTAAAACGGGTAATTTTCTTCCAGCGCAGCTTTGTACAAGACCAGCTTTGGCAGCAGCCGTCAGCAAGGCACCTTCAGTAGGGTCACCGACAATGCGGTAGCCTCCGGCTTCTTTCATCAGATGGGCGCCATTGCATAAAGCTGATCCTGTCAAAAGACGGATCAATCCGGGGTATTCTGCCGGTTCAATCTTTTTTTCATTAATAAGAAAATCGCCGGTTGGTGCATAACCAATACCCGAAATTGTAAAATATTCACCACCCTGGAATATGACCTGGGCCGTCATTTCGTTTTTGGTGAGGGTACCGGTCTTGTCTGAGCAGATGACTGAGGTACAGCCAAGTGTTTCCACGGAGGGCAATTTGCGGATAAGACAATGTCGCTTCACCATCCGCTGAACGCCCAGTGCCAGGGCAATGGTAACTACAGCAGGAAGGCCTTCGGGGATTGCAGCCACGGCCAGACTAACGGCCGTCAGGAATAATCCGAGCAGTTCCTCACCCCGCAGGTAACCCATCAGGAATATGACCCCCACCAGAAAGAAAGAAATATAAACGATTATCTTTCCGAATTCCTCCAGCTTTTTCTGCAGCGGCGTGGTATTGTCTTCAATTCCCTGGATGAGGTCGGCAATCTTTCCAAGTTCGGTTTTCATGCCGGTGGATGTGATTATTGCGCGGGCCTTCCCTGAAACTACAGAAGTGCCGAGAAATACCATGTTGTTGCGATCGGCCAGGGGAGTGTCTTCTTTTTCAAGGCGGTTGGTGATTTTGTCAACCGATGTGGATTCGCCGGTAAGGCTGGCCTCATGGGTTGAGAAATTACCGGTGGCATATACAATTCGTCCATCTGCAGGAATATTATCCCCTGCTTCCAGGTCGATCAGATCACCAGGAACGATCTCCTCCGATGGTATTACTTGCTGGTGGCCGTTACGAATTACCTTTGAACTGGGCGACGACATTTTTTTGAGGGCAGCAAGCGATTTCTCAGCCCTGTGTTCCTGCAAAAAACCGAGAATGGCATTGATCACAACAATGAAGATTATCGCCAGCGCATCCACCCATTCCTGGAGGAAGCCTGAAATAAGGGCTGCTACAATGAGAACCCAAATGATAAAATCCTTGAACTGATCAAAGAAAAGCGCAAAGACGGATCTTCCAGGTTTTTCAGCCAGCTGGTTTGGTCCATATTGTGCCTGCCTTTTCGTAACCTCATCTGAAACAAGTCCCTGGTTTATATCGGTTATCAGCCTGCCTGCAACTTCTTCCTTATGTAAATTCCACCATTTTTCCATTTCAGCCGGGATAATATAGAGTAGGTTTCGAATATATTTAATTTCAGTGGAATATGCAAGCACCACCCCGTCGGGGTGGTCGGGTACCACCCCGACGGGGTGGTGGTCTACTTCATTGCAGCCTTGATTCCTGCAACTACCAGGGCATTATCAACATCTTCCTGGCTGTTCACCTTAATAGTAGATTGCACGGATCTTACCATAACGCTTTCCATTTTTGAATGAGGCTTTCATTTCCTCAGGAAGATTGCTTTTTTCAATCACCGGTTCAGCCTTGTCCCCGAAATAAAAAGTAATCCTGAAGGTATCCTCAAGTACCCCAATCCAGAACAGGGTCTTCTTTTTCAAAAGGACTCTGAACAGCCAGTTCTTTCCGTCATTATAATAATTCCACACTTCTTCCGAGGCCGGGTAGGCTTCACGGATGTCGGCCAGAAGCTTTTTCCAGTAAACACTATTATTTCCAATTATCGAAAACACAAGTTCATCATTCGGATAAACTGATTTGTCTTTTAATACGAGTGGTTCCATATATGTGGCAGATTAGGATTCATCCATTAAGAAAAGCATTTTCATCATGCTCAATCACTTTCTTGGCCAGCTGGCAGCCGCCTCGGATCGGGGTCATATTGGCCTGGCTGGTAAAGTTTGGTTCGTTAAAGCCAAGAATGTATTTAACATCAGGGTGTGCAAGTAAAAAATCTCTCAGTTTTTGCTGATTGAAATTGCCATTCCAGGCCATCGGAACAAAATCCACACCGAGGCCTGTATAACTGTTTAAGACGGATGATTCAGGGGCTTCTGACCAGTTATACCACCAGCTTATACCCGTGGAAAGTAAACTTAAATCGGTTGAAGAGTTATTTCCGTAGGCAATTCCCCTTTTTGGTGAGACAGTCTGAGCATGAATCGTATAAATAGTTGCAAATAGTATTGGACATAGGAGGATAAGTTTCAAAGGGTGCAAATGCAGTTTCTTTTTAAGTTTCATTACATATGTTATATATTTATATTCCGAATTGGCAGGATAAGAAGATTTAAATTTAACAAAATTGGGCTGAAACTTCAAAAATGTACCAAAAAGACTACATACTTCGCATGATTGAAATGCTTGGCGAATTAATCCGGGCCATTCTCGGTTTGATTGTCAGGGGAAATTATCAACAGGCGGAGGAAAAGCTGAATGAGGCCTACCTCACATTTCTCAGAAAAGATGCTTCCTTTTTTCATCTTATTCCATTGGAGAAACTAACCTCTACCCTGCTAACTGAGCATAATTATACGAACGGGCACCTTGAGATCCTGGCCGAGTTATTCCATGCCGAGGCCAGGTTGCAGGATGCAAGGGGCAATCTTACCGAAAGTCTCACTATGTATGAAAAATCGCTTGCCTTGTTTTCATTTACAGATGAAAACATCAGGACCTATTCGGAAGATAGAATTGAAAAAATAGAAAAAATAAAGAGCCGGATTTCAGAGATCATGCAACATAAAAACAGATAAAATGAAAAAGGTCTTCCTGGTGCTGCTTTCCTTGATCCTGATGAGTAATTTCCCCGTTGTTGATCCTGTTCAACAAAAACAGTCCAAAAGGAATGTCATTCTGGATGTGGATACCTCCGGGGATGATCTTATGGCGATTCTTTACCTGCTGGCACAGCCCAACGTGGATATTAAGGCGATAACCATTGTGCATGGCGTATCGGATGTTGAAAAGGGCACGGAGATAGTTTTGCGTTTACTGGCGCTTACGGGGCGTGCTGATATTCCTGTAGTGAAGGGTGCTGATGTTCCCATGGAAGGTAACAATGCTTTTCCGGCTAAATGGCAGCCTCCGGTTGATAATCCTTTTGGACTTGAACTTCCCCCGCATACACTCAGGCCATTTGCTCAAAAAGCCGATGAGGTGATATCCTCCCTGTTGAAAAGGTATAAAGGGGATATCTCCATTCTGGCATTAGGCCCCTTGACCAATATTGCGCAGGCTTTTGTCAGGGAGCCTGCGCTGGCAGGATATGTAAATGGCATCTATGTTTCCGATGGCGCAGTATATGTGAAGGGTGCCATCCATCTGGAATATCCGGCAATAAAAAACACGGTGGCAGGATGGAATCTATGGGTGGATGCAAAGGCGGCCAGTATCGTATTTGGCTCAGCTGCGCAGATCACTCTCGTACCCCTCGACCTGACAGCTGTTCACGGACCGCATCCGGTTTTATTAAAATCCGGGGTAGTTACCCAATACAATAGCCGCGTGGCAGGCACAGTTGGAAAGTCACTTTCCTCTGTGCTGAACAATTGGATCACTTATTATCATACCGATACTAAGATAAGTGATACAGAGGAACAGGCGCCGGTGTGGGATCTTGTGGCTGCGGAAATTTACTGTAATAGTGAAGTTTGTACCGAATGGCAACAACAGGCTATTGAAATTAAAACCGGTGATCCGGATACGGACGGTCAGATTATGCTTGTAAAGGATAAAAAACCGAATGTGCGAATCTGCCTGCAGGGTAACCAGGATATATTTGAAGAAAGTTTGTTGAAAACTGCCGGACTGACAGACGCCAAAAAAGGATCCGAATAAATAAATCTAATTACTAATATAGCTACAAATGAAAAAAAACAATGCAGTCTTTTACAGTGTCCTGTTGGTAATTCCGGTCTTCCTTTTTTCCTGTAATTCCTATAAGGGCAAGCCATTTCCCGGAGTGCCCCAGGAAATTCCCGGAAAGGTGCAATGCGAATTCTATGACCTGGGCGGTGAAGGCGTTGCCTATCATGATGTGGACAGCATAAACAATGGGAGCGGAAAGCTTAATCCGGTAAACGGAAATCCCCTTCACGAGTTCCGGATCGCCGAGGGAGTGGATATCTCCTACACAAAGACAAATGGAACGGATGACAATCCGTATAATGATGTAATGCCTGAGATGAACCAGTTGTATGTTGGCTGGACAGAGCCCGGCGAATGGATGAAGTACAGCGTAAATGTTAAGGAAACAGGCGATTACACAATTGGCCTGATGTATACCAGCAACCGGGGCGGAGGTATTGAAGTCCTGGCGCGTGACAGTGTATCAAGCGGCATTATGCCTGTTCAATCAACCTATAAAGATGCTGATACAGTCGCCTGGAGACAGTGGCATCATTGGAATAAGTCGGATTCCCTTGGGAATATTCATTTGAAAGCAGGTATGCAGGTAATTACTTTGAAAACCGTTAAGAACGGAAATATGAATTACGATTATCTCGAATTTAAGAAGAGGGACTAGTGACGAGGAAGAACATGTTCGATCCGGATATTGTAGAGACAAGGCATTGCCTTGTCTCTACTGTTTTCCTCACATTCAGAAATACCCTGCAAATTCCTCAGGCATTGCATCCAGGTTTCGGATCTGAATATCTTTGTAATAAACCTCAGCAGCTTCACTTTGAAGCTGAATTTTTCCATGTGTCAGCGGCTTTGTGACACCGTTATCGTTATATCCTAAACCCGATAAAGCCATTACCACCTTTCCATTGACAATAGAGATACTCTTATCGCCAAAACAGATTAGTTCCACTGTATTCCATTCCCCCATCGGATTTTCGTAATCGCCGCCCGCCTGGCAATAGCCGGGATTTCCCGTTCCTGATCCGATTGAAACCGCCTTTGCATTGCGATCATATTTGAGACTACCTGTGCCTGCAACGGGTGTTGCTTTCACAGTGACACACGAATTGGCTATACTCCAAAAATCACCCAGGCTGTGTTCCATGATCTGGAATTCCTGGGATAGCATCCATGCACGCCAATAGTCCACGCCGCATTCCCCCTGTGAATTATAAAGAATTCCGGAATCCATAGGTTCATTCAGACGAGGATCCCATTTTTTGGTTCCCCATTTCATCTTCAGTTTAAGATGGTAGTTTTTAAAGTCCTGGCGGGTAAAAACACAGCCATAAATCTCCCCGCTGATCCGGAGTACCGGTTCACCTTTTTCTTCCGTAACAGTAAAAACATTTGCTACATTCTTGTTATATCCAATGGGCTGGATATCAACCCCGTTTTCATCCTTTGGCACTTCACCTTTATAGCCTGGTTTCAGGCGATAGCTCTGATAGATCTCCCAGTTGGTAAGTTTTTTATCCAGCAGGGGTTTCCAATCATTTTCCACGTGAAATGAACTGAAAAGTACGGCACAAATGATAAGATAAATCGGTTTTTTCATAGGTTGTGAAATATGTAAAATGAGGATTAAATCCTGATTATAATCTTTCCCCTGTGTTTGCCTTTCTCAAATATCCGGAAGGCCTCCTGTGCCTGATCTATTTGAAAAGTCTTCTCAACGTAGGGATTCAGCTTTCCTTGTTTAAAAAGCGCTTCAATTTTCTCAAAATCCTCCGGATTTGAGCGCATATTGCCCGAAGTTAGAATTTTTCCATAAATAAGCCGGTTATAAAGGGTTATAAACAGAGCGGCAGGTCCATACATGGTAGATGTATAAACTCCTTTTTTATTCAGCATCCGGCGTGCATCAGCCTGTTTCATATGTCCGTAGGCATCAAGGATCATATCATATTTCGTTTTCCATACCGACAGGTCAGTTTTTGTATAATCAATTATCTGATCTGCACCGAATTTCCGGGCCAGTTCTGTGTTGGCTGTGCTGCAGATGGCCGTCACCTTAGCTCCGGCAGCATGCGCGATCTGAATCGCAAAATGGCCCACTCCGCCTGTGGCGCCATTTACCAGCACTGATTTGCCCGACAGTTCTCCCCCTTTGCGTAAACCATTCAAGGCCGTCAGGGAAGCTACCGGAAGAGCTGCTGCCTCTTCAAATGCCATGCCTTCGGGAAGCTTTCTCACCTGGCTGGGAATGGCCAGAACAAATTCGGCAAGAGCGCCTGGTTTTCTTAAAATGGTGGGAACAAAGCCATACACTTTATCACATTCGGCAAATTCTTTGATATTGGACCCTGTTTTCTTAATAATTCCGGCAAAATCACTGCAGGGTATCTGTGGAAACTTAGAACCTGTAAGCATTTTAAGATTGCCTTTCAGGATTTTATAATCTACCGGATTTATTGAAACCGTTTTTACCTGGATGAGAAGCTGATCCGGACCGGGAACAGGTTCCGGAAGATTGCCAACCTGCAATAATTCAGGTCCGCCATACGAATTATAAAATACTGCTTTCATCGGATTCAATTAACCACTTTAAAATTGAAAGCTCCGTTATGTTTAACCGACATGACGCGCAGCCATAAGGGTAAAATCAATTCCGATCCCCTGGCAGCCGTGATATCCCCCAGGTCAATCAGGTTTTCCTCCTTCCAGCCAAACTGGATTAACAGTTTTCTAACCTCATCCTTAGCTTCGGGATTGTTGCCGCAAAGAAAATTATTGTGGTCGCCGCCTCCTATCATGGCTGGATTTACCATTAATCCACACCACATTGTATTAAGTGTTTTCACAACATAACTTTGCGGAAATGATTTTTGAATTTCTTCGCCGAGTGATGTTGTATTGCATAATTCAGGCATGAGCACAGGAGGCATTCCTTTTGAGAAATCGAGCGGATTGGCAATGTCAATTATAATTTTACCATCCAGGTCTCCCGGATGGCCAGTTCTGAGTGCTGCTACTGATTTACCGCCCTGCGTGGCATTGATTATGTATTGTCCAAAGGCAATTGCATCAGCAAATGTCACAAGTTTTACGCCAGGATGGCTTTTTATCCATTCGCCGATTCCGGGATTGCCATATCCGTCTTTAGTATTCCTTGATTGTGCTTCTGCAACATTGCGTGTTCCCATCACAACATTATGACCCAGTTCCAGTAGTTTGACGGAAAGGGTTTGTCCGACAGTTCCCGTTCCTAATACTGCAATATTCATATTCCCTGTTTTTTAGTTAAATGCATAATGAATTAACAACTATGCTATTCAATAGTTGACAGGGAAAAAATAAAAAAAGGATATCAGGGATTAGTCGACCGATTTTCTGCGGCCCCGGCCCAGTCCCTTTTCCACCCATAAAACCCCAGCCACCGCTTCCAATAAGAAAGCCAAAAGCATACCAGGCACCATTGTTATTTTGAGCATAAAGAGTAACGTTATTCCTGAATAGCATGGCAACAAAATCAATCGGGGCAATAATCCCATGCCATAAACCGCCAAGAAATCCATAAGTACTTCCGGTAAGACAGTCTTTTACATTTTCACTTTCGGCACACGAAGAAACCAGGATAAGGACACGTAATAGCCAGGACGGCTAAGGCCATTTTTTTGAGATTGTTTGTTTTCATATCATTTGATTGGGTTGATAAAGTGCAAAAGCATAATAAAACCTCAAGGAAGAAATAAACAAGGGTATTCCCATGGTGACATAAATAACTGAAAGGTATACAGGAGTGAGGATTCCTGATTTTCTCAATGAAATTCCCGCTGTGATCATGATCGACATTAAAATATAGCTTTTTATATTGAAAAAGGAAAACAGACATGGCTTTTCCAATAGCATTGCGTCTAACCGGAATATGTGCTTACGTGAAATTTTCGAAAAAAGCAGCCGGTAAAAAAGAAGTCCTGCAATCAGGCTGATTGTTAAACGGAACCAGATTAAATAATCATCCTCCATAAAAAGCAGTATTCCCCTGAAGAGTAACATACCACCGGCGAACGTCCATACAAGGGCTGCCACAACATAAAGATATCTCCTGGCAATTCGCGGAGTTAATTGCTTTATCCAGTGCATTACCAATTATCTTTTGTAAATATTCGTAAGTACCACAATAACAATGATTGCAGCTATAGCCAGATATGCATAGGGACTGGCAAAATTAAGCGTCCATCCCATTGATGGATTTTTTTTGGGAACAAGCAGTCTATAATCCTTCCGGTTAACATAGAATGGACCTTTCCAGTTATTCGGATTATCCGTCATGGGCTTTCGCATCTCTTTCTCAAGTTTCATAAACTTATACTTATTTTCTTGGGAATACCTGCTCAATTTACAATAAGTTATCCGAATTGTATGAAAATCAGGGTGGATTTTAAGTGACACCCCGTCGGGGTGGGTGGGGTACCACCCCGACGGGGTCCCCCCCTAATACCCGGCCGCCTGACCATCTTTTCTGGAATCAGAGGCGCCGTAATACACTCCGTCTTTAAGCATGATGGCCTGGTATCCGCCGAAATTTCCATAATCATAGGTTACCTTGTGCCCGATGATCATCAGGGCACGGATCGTTTCATAGGAAAAGCCGGATTCTACCCTGATTTCTCCCGGGTTAATGGTGCCACGTGTCGGAAATGTGCCGTCGTGTTTAAATCGGGGAGCGTCACCGGCTTCCTGCAGGTTCATGCCAAAATCAATGAGGTTCAAAAGAACCTGCACATGTCCCTGGGTTTGCATGTCGCCACCCATAACGCCAAAACTGAGAAACGGCTTGCCGTCTTTGGTAACAAACGCCGGAATGATTGTGTGAAAGGGTCGCTTGCCCGGGGCATAACTATTGGCCATCCCGGTGGTCAGATCAAATCCCGATCCCCGGTTCTGAAGGCAAAAGCCAAGTCCGGCAGGAACTTCCATTGAGCCAAAAAAGGAATAATTACTCTGAATAAAGGATACCATATTTCCTGCCTCATCCGCAACAGTGAGATAAATGGTGTTGCTTTCATTTACAGGACCCGGCTGAAAAGTTCCCACCCGGTCGGGCCGGATCAGCTTTCGCCTTTCGGCAGCATATTCCCTGGAGATCAGCTTCTTTACAGGGATTGTACTGAAAGCCGGATCCCCGTAATAACGGGCCATATCTTCAAAGGCAAGGCGTTTGGCTTCCGTAACATAATGAATATGCTCTGCGCTGCCATAGCCATATTTAGCCAGATCAAAACCTTCAAGAATATTCAGTATTTGAAGAACGGCTATTCCCTGTCCGTTGGGCGGCAGTTCCCACACGTCATATCCCCTGTAATTGGTTGATACCGGTTCAACCCATTCGGCGTGCTGCGCAGCGAGATCCTTCGCTGTAACAAATCCGCCTGCAGCCTTCATATGTTTTTCAATGGTTTCGGCAACGACACCGGTATAAAACCCGTCCCGCCCTTTTTCACTGATCAGTGCAAGGGTATTGGCCAGTTGTGGATTCTTAAAGATCTGCCCTTTTTGCGGCAATTGGTTGTTTACACAGTACAGGGCTTTGAAATTCGAATTCCGAAGGGTATCCATCATGGGTTGGAAATATCTTCCGAGATCCGCAAACTCCTGGGTTACGGGAACGCCTTCCCTGGCATAGGCAATGGCCGGCGACAGAAGCTGGTCCATTCCCAGTTTTCCGAATTTATTGTGCAATTCGAACCAGGCATCCACACAACCGGGTACGGAAACAGCAAGCGGTCCCTTCGAGGGGATCTTTTTCAGCCCCTTTTTATTAAAATATTCTGCAGTGAGTGTCTCCGGCGACCTGCCGCTGCCATTCAATCCATAGAGTTTGCCTGTTTTGGCATCCCATACAATGGCAAAAAGATCACCGCCAATTCCATTCATTCCCGGATCGGCAACTCCCAGAAAGGCATTGGCCGCAATAGCGGCATCCACTGCCGAGCCTCCCTTTTTCAGAATATCAATGGCGATCTGGGTTGCCAGCGGGTGGCTGGTTGCAGCCATGCCATGCCTGGCCAAAACCTCCGACCGGCTTGTGAATAATCTGCCCGAGGTGCGGTCCTGGCCAAACACAGCAGATAAAGATGCTATAGTGAGTATGCAGGAAAGGAACTGGCGGTGCGTATGCATGGATCTCAGTTTTAGGGTTCCAGCCCATAAAATTACTGAAATACTTCAGGCAACGCCAGATAATCCTTGTTTTAATATAGTAAAAAGATGATGAATGGGGATTATTCCTTTTTAGACTTTGTTGTAATAATGATCACGCCTTCATAATCCTTATCGGTATACTTCTTCATCATTTTTTTGTCCTTTATCACATCCACTCTTTCTATCATATCAGGATCGACAGATGAAATAGCATCTTTTTCCATATGCTTTACACCATCAATTATAATCAGGGTATTGGAAAGTTCCTCGGAAGTTGAATTATCAGGGGTCATGATGGTCTTTGTGATTATGATCTTTTCTTTATGCATCACATTCGTATTGACCAGCACGTCCTCAATCGAATCGGGATTCTCTGACAGCATTATTTCGGGATGATCTTTGTCGATTACATATTCAACAATTGTAATATCTCCGCCCGTGTTTTTATAGTTGTGATATACAGTTTTTGGGCAGGTATCGATCATTACTTCTACCACTTTAGAAGTCCCTGTAATAATACTGTCCTGGCTTTCCTGCTTTTGTACAATTTTTATTGTTTTGGTTTTAATTGTATCTGCGGGTGTTCCAGATGAATTCAATTGATTGGAATCATGATTATAGCCAAGCACGTTCACCGGCTTTGTGGGAGAGGCCGATAGATCACGGGGAACCAGGGCATTAAACAGGGCAACTATTGCGAACAGAAGTGCTGCAAGCGGTATTAAGGCCATAATCTTCAGATTTGACCTGCGGTTAAATTTTTTATTGAGCATCATTTTCATTCGTTTTTTAATAAGTGAGTGATTAAAACTTGAAGAAAGGCTGATGAGTTTATCCTCGGTGATTTGATTTATAAGGAGAGCCTGGTACCTGTGTTTGTCAATCCCGGTATTCAAAGCACCTTCGTCAGCCAGGTATTCATGCACCAGCTGAATTGAATTTTTCATCATCCAGATCAGCGGATTAAACCACATAACGGCCGTAAGCAGTTCAAACACGATGAGATCGAGAGTATGATACTGGGTTGCATGAATTCTTTCATGAATGATAATGTGTTCCATGTCCTCCTTTTTAATTTTCTCCGGACCAATAAAGATCCAGTCGAAGAATGAAAAAGTATTCCTGAACCGGTGATTCAGGAGCAACACACAATCATTTCTTTTTAATTTCTGAGATTTTATATAATTGAATGACAGAATAATCATCTGCAGAAGTATCCGGATGAGAAAAATAGCAGTGATCAGAAGATAAATATCAATCGCAATGCCCGTCCAGTCAATATTCAAGGAAGCACTTTCCGGAACCGGACCAACAGCATGGGCCGGATTTATAAATTGGTGAATGTTGATGGTATTTTGGGATTTATTCCAAATCCCGATTTTATAATTACTCAGTGGCAGAAGGAGGGACAGCAAAACGGATCCCATGAGGAATACCCGCATTTGCCTGAAATTTGCTTCATTCCGGTAGATCAGCCTGAAAGCAAGGTATAGGATGCTTAAACAGACCGAAGAAAATAGTATGTATTTAATTACTTGCATCTTACTGTTTTTTATTTTCTATCTCCTTTTCAAGCATTTCCTTTAATTCCTCCAGTTCGCGGAGGCTGACATCCTTGTTTTTTACAAAGGACGAAACCATCAGATTCAAAGACCCGTTGAATAGTCCTTTAAATGTATCTTTCAGCAGGTGCTGCGCATAATCCTTTTTTGAAACCACGGCAAAGTACACATGGGTTTTTCCATAGGTTTTATGGGAAACGTACCCTTTTTTCTCCAGCACCTTGATTACAGTTGCCACCGTATTATAGGCTGGTTTGGGCTCCTCAAGGCTGTCGAGTACGTCACTGATGGCTCCTTCCTTAATTTCCCACAGTGCTTTCAGCAGATCTTCCTGGGCTTTTGTAATTTCTTTCATAACCTCACGACTGAATTATGTTTTATATCTGATACAAATATACTATAAATATTTATTATATACTATAATTATAGTTAAAATTTCAGAAAAATGAAGAGGGACTGGGGATAGGGAGTAGGGAACTGTGAAGATGAGCGATGAAGGAGCGATGAGAGGGCATCGCTGAGAGCGGAGGCTGGATGCGAGCGTTCCAATTATGACCGAAATGCGATGCAGAGTGCACGATTGACTGCATGATCTACAATAATTGAACCTCTACGAGGTTCCATGAAGAAAATATGAATTAAAATCTCAGATCGACAGATCACAGCAGAACCGCAGCTAACCGCAGAACCGCAGAACTGCAGAACCGCAGAACTACTGAACCACTAGTCCCTAGTCCCTCGTCCTTCTCCTACTTCCAAGCAGTGCCATTACTTCCTTCACCACATTTTCCGCAGTAAAGCCGAATTTCTCATCCAGTACCTTATAAGGAGCGGAATAGCCAAAATGATCGAGGCCAAATACCCGTCCTTTTGAACCGGCAAGTCCCATCAGATTCACCGGCAATCCAGCCGTGAGTCCGAATACCGGAATACCTTCCGGAAGAACTTTTTGCTGGTATTCTGCCGATTGTTGTCTGAACAGGCCTTCGGAGGGGACTGAAACGACCCTTACTTTCAAACCGGAAGCTTCCAGTTTCTGTGCACCATCCATCTGGGTAGAGACTTCTGAGCCGTTGGCTATCAGGATCACATCCGGATTGACTGCATCTTTGATAATATAGGCACCTTTAGCAGCATGGGCAGCATCTGCCAGTCGTGTTGATCCTGCAAAAGCGGGCAGGGTAGGCACATTTTGCCGGGTAAGCAGGAGGGCTGTGGGAGTTGTTGTGTTTTCAAGAGCCAGTTTCCAGGATACTGTTGTCTCATGAACATCGGCCGGGCGCAAAACAAGCATGCTGCTATGGCCATGATGGTTTTTAAGCTTCTCCATGAGGCGGATCTGTGCTTCCTGTTCAACCGGCTGATGCGTGGGGCCATCCTCTCCAACGCGGAAGGCATCATGTGTCCAGATATATTTGACAGGCAATCCCATCAAAGCAGCCAGTCGGACTGCAGGTTTCATATAATCGGAAAAAACGAAAAAGGTTCCGCAGGCTACCACAACGCCGCCATGAAGCGCAATACCATTGGCAACAGAGGCCATGGTAAGTTCAGCCACACCGGCCTGCAGGAAAGCACCGCTGAAATCGCCCCTGGTAAAAGCTTTTGTGTATTTCAGGAAGCCGTCTGTTTTATCGCTGTTCGACAAATCGGCCGAAGCAACGATCATGTTTTCAATATTTTGAGCGAGCCATCCAAGTACATTGGCTGAGGCGGCACGTGTGGCGATGTCATCTTTTTGAGCCACCTGGTCTGTTTTCATTACAGGTGCTTTTCCTGAAAAGAATGAATTCAGCTTTTGAGCCAATGCCGGATTGGCAGCCTCCCATTTCTTTTCCTCTTCTTTCCGTGCCCTGGCATCAGCGGATTTTTTCTTCAGCACTTCGGCATAATATTCTGCAACCTCGGGAAATATTACAAATGGATCAGCCGGATTACCGGCCAGGTTGGCAATGGTTTTTTCGAATGAGGCACCCGCTTCACCCAGTGGCATTCCATGGGTTGCTGTCATTCTTTCGAAGCTGGCTCCGTTGGCGTCGAGAGCTCCCTTGCCCATAATGGTCTTGCCAATGATGAGCGTAGGTCTTGCCTTTTCCTGTGAGGCTTTCATGAGGGCCGCCCTGATCTCATCCTGGTCATTCCCGTCAATTGTTATAACCTGCCAGCCCCAGGAAGTATACTTCATGGCTGTATCCTCATGGGTAACAGAAGAAGTCTTGGTGGACAACTGGATGTCATTTGAATCGAAGAACATGACCAGGTGGTTCAGTCCAAGGAAACCGGCTAATCTGCCGGCGCCCTGGGAAATTTCTTCCTGAATGCCGCCATCGGAAATATATGCATATGTTTTATGGGATATGATCTCGCCAAAACGGGCACACAGAAACCTTTCAGCAATTGCAGCGCCAACTGCCATTGTATGGCCCTGGCCAAGGGGACCGGAAGTATTTTCAATTCCTCTTTTTACATCCAGTTCGGGATGGCCGGGGGTAATGCTTCCCCATTGCCTGAAACTTTTCAAATCATCGAGGGTGAAATTTCCTGTAAGGGTGAGGATTGAATAAAGCATGGGCGACATATGACCCGGATCGAGAAAAAAGCGGTCCCTGCTGCGCCAGGTCATGTCATCCGGATCCCAGTTCAGAAATTCAGAAAAGAGGATGTTAATAAAATCAGCACCGCCCATGGCACCCCCGGGATGCCCTGATTTGGCTTTTTCAACCATTGCTGCGGATAAGATACGGATGTTGTCTGCTGCCCTGTTTACTATTTCTCTTTTCATGATGTATATATGTGATTGTTTACTGTTTATGTCTGGTGTGCTATCCATGTACCGTGGTCCATGCACCATGGTTACCGTGAGACCGTGGCCCGTGGGTACCACTCCTCCCGTTATCTCTTTTCTACCTACAGGCAATCCCTTCCGGGATCTCTCATCCTCACTCCTTACTCACTTCTCACTTACTCACCTCTCTTATTCTCGTCCCCGAGCAAATATAAAGTTAAAGTTTCTTTTAGCAACTGCCGGGGAACCGGTTTTTCTTATACATTATGGTGCATATTTTGAATAAAATGACATAGGAGTAAATGCGGAATATAATGTATTTTTGAAGCTGAATCATTTATTTAAAATTCCATGAGTCTTCAATGCGGTATTATCGGAATTGCCAATACTGGCAAAACCACCATTTTCAATTGCATGTCGAATGTAAAGGCTGAAACCTCCAATTTCGCTTTTACTTCAAACAAATCGAACATGGCCATCATTCATGTTCCGGACTCAGCGTCTGTTTGAACTTGAAAAGCTGCAGCCCACGGAAAGAGTGGTTCCTGCGACTGTGGAGGTAGTTGATATTCCAGGACTTACAAAGGGTGCCAACCAGGGAGAAGGCGTGGGTAATAAATTTCTGGGTGATATCCGGAATACGGATGCACTGATCCATGTGCTCCGTTGTTTTGATGACGAAAATCTTCCGCACATCGATGGTTCAGTGGATCCGGTGCGTGACATCGAAAACATCGATTTTGAACTGCAGGTGAAAGATCTTGAAAGCGTGGAAAAGAAATTGCAGCGCTTTGAAAAGGTGGCCAAAGCGGGCGATAAAGATGCAAAACATGGCATTGAGGTACTTAACAAGGTAAAAGAAAAACTGGATTCGTTTGGCAATATCCGGGATCTTAAGCTCGATTCACTCGAACATAAATATGTCGATGATCTTTTTCTGCTTACAATTAAACCCATGATGTTCGTATGCAATGTTGACGATGCTTCCGCGGCAAAGGGCAATGCCTATGTTGAAAAAGTACGCGAACATCTGAAAGACAGAAATGTTGAGATCCTGGTAGTTGCGGCCAAACTGGAGGCTGAAATTGCGGATTTTGACAGTGAGGAGGACAAGATGATATTCCTGGCAGATGCAGGATTACAGGAACCCGGCGTAAATCGCATGATCCGGTCGGCATATTCCATGCTGAACCTGCTTTCGTTCTTTACAATCGGTCCGGATGAGATCAGGGCATGGACCATCCACAGGGGTATGACAGCCCCCCAGGCAGCCGGGGCAATCCATAGTGACCTTGAACGAGGATTTATCCGGGCCGAAGTAATCAAGTATAAGGATTTTATTGCCCTTAAATCGGAACATGCATGCAAGGAGAAGGGTAAACTGATGGTAGAAGGCAAAAACTACATAGTGGATGACGGGGATATTCTCCATATCCGTTTTAATGTGTAAAACGATCCGGGCTATTTTTACACAACGGGCTCTGGCCCGCATTCTGATATTTACTGTCCTGCTTGCACAGGTCTGCCTGTTTCAGCTCAGAATAAATCGACTGATCAGAACTAACAAGGCCCGGCAGATTCTTACTGATCGTGGCGAAATTGAGATCAGGTTCGTCAGGCCTGCTGATCAGCAAATGGAATTTCTTACCGGTATCCTGTCCATTGACAGGGTAAATCACGATACCATGTATGCTTATGCTGAATGAGAAACAATTTAAAACTATTCCTGGCGCTGAACATTCCCTTCGAAATCATACCCGCACCCGGTTTAATACATGCCAAAACCTCAGAGATAAGCACAGTCAACTGGCGCACACATTATCCGTCCTATTCAAGATACCTGGCCGTGATGGATTCTTTTGTGATGAAATATCCCGGGCTGTGCAAGATATCGGATTTGACAATAACCCCGGGCGGTCATAAGTTGCGGGTAATGAGAAATTACAGGTGCTGCCGGTTCAAATGAAAACAAGCCGGCCGTATTGCTCACTTCATCGATTCACGGAGATGAGCCGCTCGCATATGTCCTTCTGCTCAGGCTTATTGAAAACCTTCTCAGCCAGTATGGAACCAATGCTGAAATTACCACCCTGGTTGACAGTACTGAAATATGGATTAATCCGCTGGCCAATCCGGATGGAACTTATTTTCGTTTCAGATTCAACAATTTATGGTGCAACCCGTTTTAATGCAAACCACATTGATCTGAACCGTAATTTTCCGGACCCTGTGAAAGGTGAGCATCCTGATTCCTATGCCTGGCAATCTGAAACTGTTGCCATGATGAATTTTATGAAGAGTATACATCCGGTGCTTTCTGCAAATTTTCACGGCGGTTCGGAGGTCGTAAATTATCCATGGGACTCATTCAGTCGGCTTCATCCGGATGATGCCTGGTACAGGATGATTTCAAGACAATGGGTTGATTCGGCACAGGCTTACAGCTATCCGGGTTACATGACGGCTGAGGACAACGGAATAACCAATGGCTATCAGCTGGTATCCTGTATACGGAGGGAGGCAGGATTACGTGAATTATTTTATTCACGGACGGGAGGTGACAATTGAACTTTCGAATGATAAGATACCCGATGAAAATAACCTGGATAATTACTGGAAATACAATTACCGTAGTCTGTTACAGTATATTGAACAGGTGCATACAGGAATTTCAGGAATTATAAGTGATTCAGTCACCGGATATCCTGTTAAGGCCATGATTTCTATCCCGGATCATGACGAGGATAATTCCCGGTATACTCCGATTCCGTACATGGTTACTATTGCAGACTTGCTTCTGAAGGGAATTATATAATTGACTATTTCAGCCATCGGTTATGCTTCAAAACAAATTTCTGTTAAAATAGAAAAAGGCCGGTTAACCCATACAAATGTAAAATTATCACCGCAGGCACAATTTTTAATTTATCCAAATCCATTTTCTGATGTTATACGTATATATATTTCAGAACCAGGTAAGGATCTTGAGTTGCGATTTACGGATATGACCGGCCGGAAGGCAAAGCATATTACAAAAACGATCTCTACAGCCGGCTGCGCAGGAGATACGAATAGAGGGTCTGGCACCGGGGATGTATATTGTTGGAAATGACTTATGGAGATTCTAAAACAAGCGAAAGGATCTTAAAAATTCCTTAATTATCAATTTCTGAAAAAGACAATGAATAAAGCAAAGTTCGGTTTATTTTTTTCGCTGTTGATTCTCCTGGGCAATTCGCTGTATGCACAGGATGTCAATGAATTGTTTTTTGATGAGGCAAGTATCTCATTCAACAGGACAAATCTGGTGGACGATAATACTGAAAACAGGAATGGGTTCGGTTTGGGCGTTTACCATTCTTTTTTTGCAGATAAAATGGTCAATCTGATATTCGGTATTGAATATAACCGTACAAATCAGTTCAAGAAATCGATGTATGAAGGTCATTATGCCACTGCCACGGATATGACTTACCATTTAAACATGGCTTCCTTTCCCCTGGGAGGGAGGTTAAATTTTGGCAAAAAAATCAAAGTTTTATCGAAGCCGGTGGATATGCCGACCTGATGATCAAATCAACGAGAACTGGTTTTATGCATACGTATTTTCCGGATGAAAATGACCAGATAGTATATAAAACTTACCCGATCGACGAGAAAGCAAAATTATCCAGTGTAATGGGAGTGTATTCAGGTTTGGGCATTAGAATACCCGTTTCCTCTTTTGAGTTGGTCATCAAGGGTGACTATAAACTGGGACTTCAGGATCTCTATTCCTATATGGATTCGATTACAAACATCTATTGGAGAATAAGTATCGGAATAAGGCATAAGTAAGACAATTCTTCCTTGTCTTTCATACCCATGAAGACAGACCTACCCGAATAATATGTGAATGATGCAACTCTTTACCAGAGTTGTGTAACACTTTCCGGAATATAATGACGCACCTTCGTCCCGGGTTTGTGTTGTATAAAATATCTCAGATTCCGAACAGCAGAACATCAATCAGGCTGATTGACAAGTCAGCCTGATTAAATATTCGGCAAAGTTAACCGCAACGATTTTGGAATTGGTTCCTCTATGCCCAATGCCATGATAGGTGATGAAGTCTCGATTTTGGCCAACGCGGAATTGGTAAAAAAATAATCTGTTGTTTGAAATTTATGTGAAATTTTTGCATTAACTGTTCTTAGGCCCGTAAACAATAATTCCCATTATTGTTCCGGGCCTTTTTTTGCTTTACAGTTTATTTGCCTGCTAACAACAATAATTTATCTTTGCCGTTCAAATGTTGAACTATATTACTTGTATGCGATTCCTGAAATATTTCTCAGTTGCCCTTCTGCCAGCCCTGTTTTTAACCCAACCCCCAGTATATTCCCAGGATCTCAAAGTCATTCCGCCTGAAAAACCAAAGATCATTGTCGGGATCGTGGTTAGCCAGATGCGTTATGATTATATCCAGCGTTACTGGGATAAACTGGATGAAAATGGCATCAAATTGCTCGTGAACCGTGGAACAAGCTGTAAAAACGCCGGATTTAATTACATCTTTTCTGAACAGGGCGTTGGTCATGCCAGCCTGGCAACGGGAACAACACCCGTCGGACCATGGTATTGTTGGAATGGACTGGTATTTATATCTTCAGGATAAAATTGAAAACAGCACAGAAGACCAGCAGCAGAAAGCCGTTGGCGGGGATGCCGATAATGGCCACTATGGACCGAAAAACCTGATGTGTACTACCTTTTCAGATGAACTGAGGATATCCAATAACTTTAAATCGAAAACCTATGCAGTTTCCATGGAACCTGCACCTGGAATATTTTCTGTAGGACAAACCGGAAATGGAGCTTACTGGTTTGATAAGCGCACGGGAAACTGGATTACAAGTACCTATTATACCGACACCCTTCCCAAATGGGTAAATGAGTTTAACGATAAACGATTCCCGGATATATATCTGAAGGAGACCTGGAGCACGGTGCTTCCGTTGGATCAGTATACCGAGAGCCTGCCCGACAATAACAAGTATGAGGCCGGTATCAAGGGACAGAATACGTTTCCTTACGTCCTGGCGGACTTGTCGGAATTGAAAAAAAACAAGTTTGACTACTCCATGCTTGAAAAAGTGCCTTATGGAAATACCTATACAAAGGACTTTGCCTCCACGCTGATAGTAAATGAACAATTGGGGAAGGATGATTTTACCGATGTGCTCATGATTTGTTTCACGGCCAATGAGCATATAGGCAATTTATATGGTCCCAATTCCGTGGAGATGGAGGATGTATTTCTTCGGCTGGATAAAGAAATTGCGCAATTCCTTTCTTTTCTCGATGATTATGTCGGCAAGGAAAATGCACTTGTTTTTCTCACTTCCGACCATGGTGTGGCGCAGGTTCCTGCCTACCTGATGGATAACCGCATTCCGGTTGGATATTTCAATCAGACCGGTGCTGTTTCGTTACTGATCAGTGCTATGAATAATACATACGGAAAAGGCGATTGGATCAAGAATTATCATTCAGGCCAGATTTACCTGAATCATACGTTGATCGAAGATTCAAAAATATCCCTGGTACAAATGCAGGATTATGTGGCCCAGTTCATGCTCCAGTTTTCGGGGGTTGCCAATACAATTACTGCCAATACTCTCCAGACCACCAATTTTACGGATGGTATCTTCAAAAAAATGCAAAACAGTTATAATCAAAAGCGTTCAGGGGATGTGATCATTAACCTTAAGGCCGGTTGGGTGGAGAAGAGTGATGCTGTGACGGGAGGTGCTACAGCGTATTCCTATGATTCACATATTCCGCTGATCTGGTATGGATGGAAGATAGGAAGAAGTTCAATTTCACGTCCGGTGGATATAACGGATATCGCTCCTACCATCTCCACATTTCTGAATACCACCTATCCGAACTCTTGTACGGGGAAACCTATTTTTGAGCTGATCCAGTAGTTAAACGCCTTGCGGCGCTGTTAAGAATTTAACGCAAAGGACCGCAAAGAGCAAATTTTAACCACGAGGTCACAAAGACACTAAGATAGTACTTAGTGCCTTTGTATCTTGTGGCTATAGACTTTGCGATCTTTGCGAGAACCTTTGCGTCCTTTGCGTTAAAATTATGGGCGCCGCCATAGGCGGGGCCTTTTTCAAGCCTAAGATTCTAAAACGATATATTCAGGCTTACACGGATACCAAATGGCACAACGTTGGGCTTATCGAGTTCTGAAAAGCGCCACATGGCATCCACGCGTAAAAGTTTGAAGATATTTTCAATTCCCACTCCCGCTTCATAATAGGGTTTGCTTAAGAGCTGACAGTCCTTCAGGGAATGCCATAACTGACAGGTTTTTATCTGCCAGTTTGCCATACAATATGTTGCCCATTACCACCTCACGCCAGTGAAGTCTGCGCAAAAGCGGGATGCGGTTCAGGAAAAATCCCTGGAAATGTTGTTCAGCCCATAAGCTGACGTATTTATCACTGACAAACTCATAATAATTCATCATGTTAAAGGACAGCGGATCGTAAGCATAGGTTTCATTTCCCTCATGCAGTTTCAATAAAGGATAGGGCAGGGTACCCCATATCTTGCCCAGTGTAATTCTGTATCTCAGGAATCCAAACGGGTTCGTCTCCAGCTTATCGGATATTCTTAAGCGGAATTTAAAATATTCATATTGACTTTCAAGAATTCCCTTGGGTCCATAGGTCAGATCCAGGTCGAGGGCAGGATACTGTGATCCGAGGCTGGTTCTTTCAAATTTACCCCAAAGGAACTTCTCCCTGTATGCAAAATGGGTGCTCAGTGTAAATTCTGCGGATGAAAGGGGTGTGCCTGAAATGGTATCTCCATTCCCCTCCGTGTATTCAAAGGGTACATAGGGAGTCGGATAAATAGTCTGGTAATTAAATTTAAACGTGTTGGAAAATCCAAGTGCCCATTCATGCTCATAATAAGCATTAAACTGGTCCACCATGGTGAGCTTATAATTGGGATTTCGCCTGAGAATAGATGTTAAATAATTGTCATCGAGAAAAGCATTTTCGCTTTTCCCGAGTTGCCTTATATCATGATAATAGGAAATGGTGGCCGTTCGCCGTGGATTGGTATTAAACATATAGGTCGTATACAGACCGTATTTTATTCTCTCGTCTTTAAATCCATAAGCCACATGACCTCCTATCATGATCTTTGTGCTGAATTTGTTGCTGGTACGCCCGCCAAACCTGAGCCGGGGTCCCTCTATCACATTGGAGCTATATGTTGTATAATAAGGTCCGAACTCGAAAAGCCCAACCACTATATAATAATTGGTGAGCATGGTGGTGAGCAGGTCCAGCGTTTTATACATGGGAACCTTTTTGATGGAATCCACCATTGTATATATTTTGCTGTCCTCTTCCGTTAGTTCCTCCTTCCTGTTTTGCTGCCAGAACTGATCATTCCTGTCTATCTTTTCCTCATTAATATAGGTATCGGTGGTCATTTTCTTTACTGAATCCGGAACAGGGGCATTGAACCGGATACTATCATAAACTGCATTTTTCCTGACAAAGAATCCATAAGTCTTTTCAGCCACATTAAAGTCAATTATAAGATCTTCCTTTGTCAGGAACCAGGTGGTGTCATTTATCAGGCTGTATTCATAGGTGGCGATCATATCCTTCAACAGGTTGAGGTTGACGGATTGTGATATCCGCAGTTCAAATTTTTTAATTGCAAAAGAGGTGTCTACCACCCAGAAATAACCGTTAAAAGTCCTGTCCTCCTTGCGTTTGGGCTTAAATGCAATTTTATAGCAGAATTTGCCATCAATGTAACTGCTGTCCTCCAGGAAATATTTATAGTAAAGCCTGCCAAAGTCGGCAATCGGGCTTACAAATCCGGGATCGAAGAAAATAATAAAATTTTCATAGAGATTCAGTTGCTGGTACATTCGTCCGGTAAACTGCGAAATGGTTTTGTTTTCCACGCCACTTACCTTGAATGCCTGTATAACCTCCCTGTTTACAGGCGGATTTTTTGATTTATACACCTTGGAAACTGTTTCGGATATCAGCAGGGGCAGGTAATTCTTATTGAACACCTGCGATGAATCCATATAGTCAAATACAAATCCGAAATCCTTTAAAAGAGCTTTTTGTTTCAGTTCATCCCCAACATTATTCAAATCAAGCCGAAGCTTGGTATAAGCATTATATTGATATGAAGTGAGTCGTGCGGGATCATTTTGTTTCTTATGCTCGTTGATTTTCTTAAGAATGCGGAAGGCCGGATTTTCACCCGGTTTGACAACAACGGCCTCGAGGGCAATGCTCATTGGCGTGAGTTTCACATCAAAAACCTGTTCTTTCCCCTTGATGATCGGAAGGCGTACCAGTTCGTAGCCAACACTGGAAACCAGTAACGTATCCCCGGCTTTGAGTGTAGACAGGTAAAACGAACCGTCGGTTTCACTGATAGTACCCACCAGGCTGTGCTGGAAACCAATATTTACATACGGTATTGCTTCCCCGGTTTCTGCATCCGAAACTTTTCCCGAAATGACTGTTTTCTGTCCAAAAGACATTATGCATGAAAACAGCATCAATAATATAAAGAAGAATAAACTTCTGAAATTAATATGCATCTTACTTTAACATCCTTTCAGCGAATTTCATAACATGGCAAAAATACGCAATCATCGCGTGAAACCCAATGCAAGAATCGAACCAATTATTCAGGAAAGGTTTCGGGATAGGATCAATCACTAGAATTCCCACCGGAAAGCCACAGTTGGATTTATTTGCCAGGGTTTGGGACCTTTGGGAAAATTATGGCTGATCTCAATTTCACTTCCGATTGCCAGCTTGGGCAGGAACATATACCAAAACTGTGGTTCCGTTTGAATAACTACTTCTTTTTTATCGGGTTCAGCTATTTTATCCTGCGTCCAGAAATCGATAAACCCCGTGATCAGTACCTTATTCCGGAAAACGGGCTGAAACCATACCAGGGTTAGCTGAAAATCAGGAAACCCGTCCATTCCTCTGGGCATACGGAAAAGTGTCTGGGTGGTGATCCTTACTTTCCCTATTTTTACCGGATAACTGAATCCGGTGAGAAAGACACTATTGTAGCTGGCAGCTCCCATCATTTCCCCGCTGTCTTTGAAAGCAGTAAATCCATCGTTGTATTCGAGATGAAAGCCCAGATTTTTCAGGGATGGATTCTTTTTCAGCCAGGGTATATAAAAATCGCGTGAAATTTCCCAGTAGGTGGCTGACATGCTGCGGGGACTGCCTGGGAAATTAAAGTCAAGATCAATAAACCAGTAAGTTGAACCCAGACTATCCGGTCGGAACATTTCAAGAGTAGCCGTATAAAATTTACGTTCTTTACCCAAATCATAATGTAATTGAAGATTCTGTGCTCTAATATAAAGGGGGGTCAGTAGTAATAAAAGTGCTAAAATTTTTCTCATACTGCATAATTTGTATCTTTGGCAAAGGTAAAAAGTTAATCACCAAATCTCCGGATACGCCTTGTACAAACACCTGTTTTTTGATCTTGATAATACATTATGGGATTTCAGGGCTAATGCCCATGAAGCTTTTCATGATATATTCACAGAACTCAGTTTATTCTCAAAAATACCTGATTTTCAGCAATTTCTGGCTGTTTATGAGCAATGCAATGAATTTTTATGGTCGGAATACAGAAAGGGCAAAGTAAAAAAGGATGTCATGCGAATTGAACGTATGCAGCTAACTTTCAAGGAAATGGGGATTGATGATCCGGAACTTGCAAAGCATGTGGGGGAGATCTATTTGCAAAGGGCGCCAAAAAAAACAAATGTTTTTCCGGAAGTTCATGAAACCCTTGAGTATTTGTCAGGCCGGTATCAGTTGCATATTCTTACCAACGGATTTGCCGAAGTGCAGGTGCAGAAAATCAACAATGCAGGATTAAAGAATTTTTTCACCAAATTGTTTATGGCTGAAATGGTAGGCTATCAGAAACCCGACAAGCGTTTTTTTGAATACGCCATTAAGTCGGTTCATGCCCATAAGTCAGAAAGTCTGATGATAGGTGATGATCCGGATGCTGATATTGTTGGGGCTGCTCATGCAGGAATTGACCAGGTTTATTTTAACCACGGAGAAAAAGCGTGTTTAATACAGCCAACCTGGGAAATCAAATCATTTGGGGAACTGAAGACCTTTCTATAGGGTATCCAGGTTAATCAATTGTGGCATTCAGACCTCTTTCAATCAAACCTTCCTTATAAGGGCTTCAAAATGCCAAAACTTCCTTTTTTAACGTCGCATTTGCCCTTATAATGTACGAGGTATGTACATTGCTCAGCCTGAGTGATTTCCATTTCACATACCTCAATCAGGCTGTCAATTACATAATCGAACGAATGAACATCATCATTATGCAGGATCAGAAACCGTCCTTCCGACAGGCCCTCATCGATCAGATCCTGCATCCCGGGTTTACTGTTGCTATCTTCCTTTGGTTTCATGTTAAATTCCCGCAATCACCCATTTTCACTAATTTGAATCAAAATTACGAAATTGGTTTGACTAATTCCTAAAATTTCATACCTGCAAATTCTACTTCTTTGGCTTTTTCGGTGGAAATCAGTTTACCATCGAGGTAAGCGACTATAAATGCATCGGGGAAACCCTTTCTTCTTAACCTGGCTAATGGCAGCAGTTACGCCGTTCAGACTGTAAAATATCCCGGCATAATATTTAAGTACAGAGGAGTTTTCCATTTGTTCAAACCTGATCGGACTAATTCCACCAAAAGCTTCACTGGGGCGGGGTTTGGTAAAAGCACCCAGTTGTATCCTGTAAATAAGTCCGCTGTATGTTTCGAGTCCCCTGGGAATTGGATTTGACGTCCCATATGGAGACTTTTCCATCAGGGTAAATTCATCTTTTTTTGCCGGGGTAGCCGGTTGCCCATCCGAAGTCGGTTCGTTTGCAGAAGTGATCGCAGGCATGACTGTATCGGGCGCAGGTAAGATTTTATTCTCCTCGTTCAACTTTCTCGCCTCGTGCAAATTTAAGATCTGCTTCGCGTTGAAGTTTTTTTGATTCTTTATCCATTCGGATAATATCATTTACAAGTTGCTTCTTCATTTCATTATCCGCCGTTTCCTTTGCAACAACCCGTTTATCGCGGACAATTCTGGCAAGGGAATCTGATCGGAGCTGAAGATTCAAGGCCTCTGATAGTATTTTATTATAATCATTCCTGGTAATAGCAGAAGTAGATTCTGAATTGGAAGTCGGAGGAATTGCCTTTCCGGATACAGCAATCCGCATTGCCTGGGAACTATGCAGGCACCCCATCGACCTTTTCCTTCAGCCGGGAGGCTTTTTGTATTTCTTCAATTGTGGTCATCATCACAATAGCCGTATCCTGTGACTGACGTATCTTATACAGTATTGGCTGTCCCTCAGCTGTTTCCCGGTTTGAAACAAATGATGCAGTCACGGCAAATTCATCAGATAATATAAAAGTAGTCATCAAAGGGTGAATTTATTGGAAATCCAAGGTTTTCAGGCTTAGACCATGATTTCGTATTCCAGTCATAAACCGATTTGAAAATGTCATAACCACCCATGCTTGAATGACCCTTTGAGCTGAAATAAAGTGTCGAATTTCGGGCATCAAAATACGGATATTCTTCATCGTAGGGTGTGTTGATAACTTTATCCAGAATCTCAGGTATACCCCAGGTTTCATGATTAATGTTCTGCACCCTGTAAATCTGTTTTAAACCTTTCCGTTGCTTGTCATATCCTGAAACATACACATAATCATTCATTTCCGTATATACAGGAAGATACATCATTGGTCGGTATTCTTCCCTGATGTCACTTTTGCTGCAAAATTCAACAGGTTTTTTTACAAGTTTTCCGGTACCATTAATTTCAGCGACTTTTTCGATTTGGCCCGGTTGAATTGGCTTAGCATCCATCACCTTCAGATTTAAGGCATTGTGCGTAAATTCCAGGCCATTTTTTGCCATTTCTATAAGGCGTGTAACTTCAAGTGATTTAATATCGGCCGATTTACCAAGAAGTGTAAATTTCGAATAAGCTTTAATGGCATCATCGAACAGGTAATTATGATGTTCAAGAAGCCCTGTATAATACCATGACAACGGATTATAGCCTGACAGATTCACTGATCTCAGCATAGTGAGGGCTTCTTCAGGATCACGGTTCAGACTGGTAAGACAAACGGCGGCTCCATACAGGTATTCAGGTTCTTTTGGAAAACGATACAGGAGATCACGGTATATGGGAAGGGCCGATACAAAATCCTGGTTATCAAGAAACTGACGGGCCTGGGTTTTCATATTGGAATAAATGCTATCCTGTGCTGAAAGCCATCCACCTCCTGTTATTTCAATATAAATGATGAACAGCAGTACTAAAATTCTCTTCATAGAATAAGTATTTATTTCAGGTGTGAAAATTACGAATTGCCGCTGTATTAGAAGAAAAGATTTTTAACAATTTACTCACACTTTTAGATAATTGAAGTATATTCGCTGCTTAAATTTTAAATAACATGAACATGAAAAGTATGAGAATTTTATTTGTTTTTTCTTTAATAAGCCTATTCATTATTTCAGCCTGCAGTCAGGACAAAAAATATGCTTCGGTAAAATTGAAGACAAAAGAAGACACGGTAAGTTATTATCTTGGATTAACGTATGGGAATGGAATCAAACAGGCTAAAATCGACAGTTTGTTCAATGCCGATGCTTTTCTTAAGGGAATCCAACAGGCTACCAAGGGAGATTCACTTCCGGTATCCTCCTTCATAATTCAAACTTATCTGAATACCTATTTTACTGATTTGCAAAAGAGTCAGATGAAGGAAAAATATAAAGACTACATTGCACAGAATAAGGCTTTTCTGGAAAGCAATGCAAAAAAAGACAGTGTTAAGACAACTGCAAGTGGTTTACAGTATGTGATCTTAAGAGAAGGCAACGGAACCAAACCGACGATCAATGACCGGATCAGGGTTCATTATACAGGTACCTTAATTGATGGAACCGTATTTGACAGCTCATACAAGCGCAACGAGCCTGCTGAATTCAATGTAGGTGAAGTTATTCCGGGTTGGACAGAAGCTATCCAGCTGATGAGTGTTGGTTCAAAATGGAGAGTTTATATTCCTGAAAATCTTGCTTATGGTGCACAGGCACCCCAGGGTTCGGTAATTAAACCTTATTCCACCCTTATTTTCGAAGTTGAATTACTTGCCATTCTTCCCCAGGACGCGCCAAGTAAATAAGTTATTTGCTCATAGAAAAACCCGGGATTTATTTCACCGGGTTTTTTTTTGTGGTTGGTGATCGTAGTCGGTATTCGGTAATCGGTAATCGGTAATGTATAAGGATGTAGTCTGCAGCCAAACCTCTGCTGAATGCATCCCTTCAGGAAAGCCTCAAATCATAAATCGTAGATTTCTCAGGAGAATGTCCCCCGCTGGCGGGGGTTGGGGGTGGATTTTAGCAATTTTTTCTACCGACAGGTAATCCCTCCGGGACTTACTCCGTCTAACTAATCGTAAATCGTAAATCGTCAATTCTCACTAAACCGTTTATTGAGAAAATAGTCAAGGAGCAAAAGCGATCCCACGGACGCAATGATAATCGTGGTGAGCATCAGGGTATTCGAGGCTATTTTGATTGAAAAGTGAATTTCGTTTACAAAGGTTAATACCGGTTTTAGGCGATCGAAAAATGGGATATTGGTTACCTCATCGGAAACAACTACAAAACGGCTGATTATTGCCAGGGTTATAAAGCCAAGGATTATTGAAATCCAGGTACACTCTTGCTTAACAGCGGTTTATAAGCAGTTTCCGCCTTTTGCGGGCTTTCATTCACCATATGCATAACGCGTGCCGTAAAGTCAGGAGAAGTTTTTAACAACCCTTCTTCGCGGACCAGACGCCCGATAGCATCATCTTTATCAAATATTTCTTCCATAACTTTTATATTAGTTATATACCGTTACCATCGTTTTTGTTACCAGTTCCTGAAGCTTCTTCCTGGCCCTGAATAGTTTTATTTTCACATTGGCCTTGCTTATACTGAGAATGCTGTGCAGGTCATCTACGCTCGATTCATCCACATAATAAAGTGTCAGCAGGATTCGGTCTTCCTCAGGCAGTTGCTGCATGGCGATCTCAAGTATCTTATGACGGTCTTCTTCTTCCTCAGCTATAAATTCCATCAGACTGTCAGGAACTGTAATCTCATCAATCGACTGCCAGCCCGGCTTCTTTTGCCTGTGTTTAGAAATGGCTGTATTGTAAATTATCCTGTAAAGCCATGTTGAAAACTTCGCTTTTTGCCGGAAGGCTGAAAGGTTTTGGAAGGCCTTTACAAATGCATCCTGCACAACCTCTTCTGCATCCTCACGTTTGCCCAGGATGCGGTAAGCTATGGTAAATGCCAGATCTTTATACCTGTCCACCATCACAGCATATCCTGAAGTATCGCCGTCCAGGATCCGTTCGATCAGTTGTGTGTCGTTATGTTGCATCATGCAACTTTTTGACGCATAAATTTCCCGCCGGTTACAAAAATAGGAAAAACGAATTATGAATGATGAATTATGAATGATGAAATAATCCCACAATAGGATATTCCTCTCATTCATAATTTATAATTCTTAATTCATAATTCTCTTTGTAACCGAATTGAGCATCTTGCGTCATAGATACAAATCGAGTTTATTTTATCACTTAAAAATTACTGCCATGCATGAAGGATTTGTAGGTATAATGTTTTTTCTTACCTTTTTTGGTACCATTTTCGGAGTGTTGTATTTCTATTTTACAACCCGCAACCGTGAACGTCTTGCCCTTATTGAAAAAAATGCTGACCCGGCTTTATTTAAGACAGAGCCTACCAACATTTTCAAAAAATTCTCCATAAAAATCGGGATGCTTTTTATAGGGGGTGGTTTAGGTGTGCTTGTTGGAAATATCCTTACTGTAAGTACCCGGCTTGAAGAACCGGTAGCTTATCTCTCCATGATTTTCATGTTTGCAGGAGCCGGATTGATTCTTTCCTATTTTGTGGCAAGAAGGGTAGACTGATCTGGCTATTAAACCTGAGTCGGTTAAAAGCCCCGGCTGACTTCTGAGTGATCCATATTTGAAAATTTGGATGGCCTGGATGTCAGCCGGGGTTTTTATATTAAATTTGCCCGCAAACCTGATTATATCATTCGAATATGGAAAATGAACTGAAAGTACTTTTCGACATTCAAAAACTCTTGCAGCAGTGGGGTCTCAATTCATCAAAGGCCTATACGTTCAACATTCTTTTTGGCATCTTCTTTATCATTTTCCTGGCATTCCTGTCGGATGTAGTCACCAGGAGGGTAATTATTATAGTGCTTGGCCGCCTGGCAGCACGCACAAAAACGCTCTGGGATGACATCCTGATGGAAAAACGAGTTTTCCACAGGCTTTCACATCTTGCCCCTGCCCTGGTTTTATGGCATAGTGTCGGGTTCGTTCTCAAACATTTTCCAACCCTGATGACAATCACGCAGAAGGCTCTCACCATTTATATGATCATCATTGTTCTTCTTGCGATAAATGCATTTTTGAAAGCCCTGAATGATATATATCAGACCCTTCCCGCATCAAAGGGACGTTCAATAAAAGGATATATTCAGCTCGCCCAGATCATTTTCTTTTCGTTGTGTATTATACTTGTCATTTCGATATTATCGGGAACCCCACCCAAGGCATTGTTCACCGGGCTGGGTGCCCTGGCTGCTGTGTTAATGCTGGTTTTTAAGGATACCATACTTGGATTGGTGGCAGGGATACAGTTATCGGCCAATGATATGCTGAGAATCGGTGACTGGATCACTGTTTCGAAATACGGCGCCGACGGCAATGTAATGGAGATCACGCTAAACACGGTGAAAGTGAGAAATTTCGATAAGACGATTACCACATTACCCACTTATGTGCTGGTCTCCGATTCGTTTATCAATTGGCGGGGCACAGATGAATTCAGTTCCAGGCGGTTCAAAAAAAATCTGAGCATTGACATGCGGACAGTCCGGTTCTGTGATCCTGAATTACTCTCCAGGCTGGGTAGTATAAAGGCATTAAAAGAATTTGCAGATAAAACGGAGACCCTGGTGGATAAAAAAGGAGAATCCGGAATGATGCTTCATGAAGGGGAGGTTACAAACCTTACCTTGTTCAGAAAGTACCTGGTAGGCTTGTTGAAGAATCATTCCGGAATCAATCAGAAACTACCCATGGTAGTGAGACAACTTCAGCCGGCGGAATCGGGTATACCTATTGAGATCATTGCGTTTTGCCGCGGAACGGATTCGCTTGTACACGAGGAACTGCAATCCGATCTCTTTGATCACCTTCTGGCCGTATTGCCCGAATTTGGTCTGGATGTATTTCAAAACCCGACCAACCTGAGCATTAAATAGCACTTCCGCCACGTTCCCCGGTCCTTATCCGGATGCACTCTTCAAGGGGGCTGATGAATATCTTGCCATCACCCACCTCCCCTTTTCCATTCGTCCTGGCCGATTTAATTATAGTATTCACTGTAATATCCACAAAGGCTTCATTGACGGCGATCTCAAGCCTGACTTTAGGGATCAGGTTCGGAATCACGATGGCACCGCGGTAGATTTCCTCGCCTTGTTGCTGGCCGTGACCCGAAACACGGCTCACGGTAATACGGGTTATTTCAGCCTCGATCAGGGCTTCACGTACCTGATCGAGTTTGTTTTCACGGATTATTGCTGTTATTAGTTTCATATCTGTATATTTTCTGAGTTATCTATCAATTAGCGTGGATTCAGCATGCCGTATCCCTGTTCACCATGATAATAGTGATCCAGGCCCTGCATCTCAGCCTCCGTTGAAGCCCTGAAGCCAATCACCTTATTTACCACGAATATAATGAGTAGGGTTACTCCTGCAGCATATGCGATGGCAATGCCCACTGCGGCAGCCTGAACGCCTAATTGCTGCCATATACCCCATGATCCGCCTGCTGTTGCCTCCACCGCGCTGGCCATCCATGATTTACGGATAAAAAAGACAAGCAGCAATGATCCTACCATTCCACCTACACCATGTATACCGAAAGCATCCAGGCTGTCGTCATAACCCAGTTTGTTTTTTACCATGATAGCAGTATAACAAATCATGGCTGCTGCGATTCCAAGAGCCATGGCTCCGGCAGGCTGAACTACCCCGGCAGCTGGTGTTACGGCGACGAGTCCAGCGAGTATTCCGCTGGCAAATCCCAATGCAGTGGCTTTACCCTGGTGGAGTGATTCTATGATCATCCATGCCATGGCACCTGCAGCTGCTGCAGCCTGTGTGGCTGTCAGAGCCTGTGCTGTGAGCAAACCGCTGCTGACACTGCTTCCTGCATTAAAACCAAACCAGCCTACCCAGAGTAATCCGGCACCCATCATGGTCATCACCAGGTTGCTGGGAGCCAGGGCGATCTTCGGATGGCCGCGGCGTGATCCGAGATATAAGGCGGCAACAAGTCCGCTAACCCCTGATGCGATATGAACTACGGTTCCACCGGCAAAATCAATAGCACCTTTTGCCCCCATATTGAACAGGAAACCATCACTGGCCCAAACCCAGTGGCATAAAGGATTATAAACCAGCAATCCCCAGAGGGCTATAAAAATAACATATCCTTTGAACGAAACTCTTTCTGCAAATGCACCTGCAATAAGCGCCGGTGTGATAATCGCAAATTTTCCCTGGAACATTGAAAAGATATACTCCGGTACACCGGCAGGGGTAATTGTCTCATCAATTCCCTTCAGAAAGAAATAATCTTTACTCCATCCAAACCATCCCCCCAGCACATTCGGGCCAAAGCTCATGGAGTAACCGACAGCTACCCACAAAACAGCCATGATACCCATGGCTACGAAACTATGCATCATTGTACCCAGCACATTCTTGGTTCTCACAAGACCGCCGTAAAACATGGCAAGTCCCGGCACCATTAATAGTACCAGGGCAGTAGAGGTCAGCATCCAGGCTGTGGTTCCTGTATCCACCACGGGTGCGGCATCTGCTGCCATTACAGAACTACCGGCGATCAGAAGAAGCAAACCGGTAACAACCGCATTTCTTTTGTATTGTCCTTTCATCATTTCAGGGATTTATTAATTTACATTCTCGGGACAAATATATAAAAATTGAATAAATCTCAAAAAAAAGTATAAAATATTTTGACAAACCATATAAAAATATATGTTATTATTTAAAAATATATAAAATATTTATAGAAACCCTACAAAATATAGGGTATATAATCTAAAATAATATAAATTTGATTTCTTTATTATTTTGATACTTATTGCATATAAATAAAAAATCCGGGTATGTTGATACCCGGATTTTCAATATGTAATAAGGTAATTATGCTATTTTGCTGGCTCTTTTGCGGAGGTTTTCGCTGAGCAGCATTTTTCTCAGGCGGATGTTATTTGGTGTAATTTCAACATATTCATCCTCCTGTATATATTCAAGGGCTTCTTCCAGACTGAAACGAATCGGCGGAATGAGCTTTACTTTTTCATCGCTTCCGGATGCCCGCATATTGGTGAGTTTTTTTGAACGGGTAACATTCACTACAAGGTCACCTGCACGGCAATGTTCACCAACAACCTGCCCGGCATATACTTCTTCCTGCGAATCCACAAAGAAACTGCCGCGGTCCCTGAGTTTATCAATGGCATACGCATAGGCAATGCCCGTTTCCATGGCAATCAGTGATCCGTTGACCCTTCTTTCTATAGGGCCTTTTACAGGTTCAAAATCTTTAAAACGATGCGACATTACGGCCTCACCGGCAGTTGCAGTAAGCAGATTGCTCCTCAGTCCGATGATACCGCGCGATGGGATCTCAAATTCAAGGTGAATCCTGTCACCGCGTCTTTCCATCATAAGCATTTGTCCCCGCCTGGCTGAAGCCATCTCAATTGCTTTTCCCGAAAATTCCTCCGGCAGGTCGATATACAGTATTTCCATAGGTTCGCAGGGTTCGCCGGCTACCTGTTTGATGATTACCTGGGGCTGACCTACCTGTAATTCATATCCTTCACGCCTCATGGTTTCAATGAGAATTGAAAGGTGCAATACACCGCGGCCAAACACAATGAATGAATCAGCAGATCCGGTAGCCTCAATGCGAAGTGCCAGGTTTTTTTCAAGTTCTTTTTCAAGCCGGTCCTTGAGATGCCTCGAAGTAACGTATTTGCCATCCTTCCCATAAAAAGGAGAATCATTGATGGTGAACAACATGCTCATTGTCGGCTCATCCACTGTGATTGAATCCAGGGCTTCCGGATCCTCATATTCAGCAATGGTATCCCCGATATTGAATCCTTCAATGCCTACCAGGGCACAAATATCGCCACAGGTAACCAGGGGGGTCTTTTTAAATGCAAGGCCTTCGTATACCGAAAGTTCTTTGATACGGGTCCGGAATATGGTGCCATCTCTTTTTACCAGCGATACATTCATACCCTCCGTAAGGTCACCCCGGTGAAGCCTTCCGATTGCGATACGACCCAGGTAATTCGAATATACCAGATTTGAGATCAGCATCTGTGGTGTACCACTGATGATCCTGGGCGGGGGTATATGGCGGATTATCGCTTCCAGCAGGGGGGTAATGTCATTAGTCGGTTTCTTCCAGTCATTCGACATCCAACCCTGTTTGGCAGAGCCATAAAGCGTTGGAAAATTAAGCTGTTCATCCGTTCCGCCGAGGTTGAACATCAGCTCAAACACCTGTTCCTGAACTTCTTCCGGCCGGCAGTTTGGCTTATCCACCTTGTTGATAACAACAATGGGTTTTAATCCCAGGTTAAGCGCTTTCTGCAACACAAAGCGGGTCTGGGGCATGGTGCCTTCAAAAGCATCCACAAGCAGCAGTACTCCATCCGCCATGTTTAGTACGCGTTCTACCTCACCTCCAAAATCCGCGTGACCGGGTGTGTCTATGATGTTGATCTTTACGTCGTTATAAATAACCGACACATTTTTTGCCAGAATCGTGATGCCTCGCTCCCGCTCCAGTTCATTGCTGTCCATCACAAGTTCACCCGGCGTCTCATAATCCTTATAAAACTTTGTTTGCAATAATATTTTGTCTACCAGTGTGGTTTTTCCGTGGTCAACGTGTGCAATAATAGCTATGTTTCTAATATCCTTCATGTAAGAAAAATTGGCCTGCAAAGGTAGGGAAAATAAAATTGATTTACGATCTACGATTTACGATTTACGATTGAATCATGGTGCGTTGCCGGTAATTACCACAGAATATTTTATTTTTCTTCTGTGAATTTCGAGATATTCACTATATTATATACCTCTAAAAGTGTCATAAAAATCGTAAATCGCAAATCGCAAATCGACAAATCGTACAAATCGTAAATCGTAAATCGTAAATATCTATTATTACCTTTGAACTGAAAAATTTCACTGCGTGTTGAGAAAGAAAAGTATTGACCAATGGGCGTTAGATTATTGGTTACTCCAGCGATATGCCAAGTTTTGCTGCCGGTTCTACTACCGGAAGATCGTGATAAATGACCTGAAAAACATTCCCGCAAACCAACCTGTAATACTTGCTCCAAATCATCAGAACGCCCTGATGGACGCATTGGCCATGGTATGCGGCACAGATTACCAGGTGGTTTTCCTTGCCAGGGCTGATATTTTCAAGGGCCGTTTTTTAACAAGGGTTCTTACTTTCATGAACATTATGCCCATTTACCGTATCCGGGATGGATATGAGAATGTGAAAAGGAATGATGAGGTTTTTGAAAAAACCAACCAGGTCATGCGGAATATGTACAATCCGCTATGTCTTTTTCCGGAAGGAAATCATGGGGACAGAAGGCGCCTCAGGGGCCTGGTAAAGGGTTTGTTCCGGATTGCCTTTATGGCCCAGGAAGAATATGGTGATAAGCAGGGAATTGTAATTGTTCCCCTTGGTATTAATTATGGACATTACCAGAATTTTAGATCCACGCTGCTTATTAACTATGGAAAACCCATTGAGGTTTCCGAATATTACAGTGTTTACGACGAAAACCCGGTACTGGCCATTAACCAGCTTAAGGAAAGGTATGCTGCTGAGGTGAGTAAGTTAATGATCGATATACAGACAGAGGAATATTATCAGACTTACATGTCACTCAGAACCATCTTCAACGATGATATGAGAAACAGGCTGGGAATTACGGATCATTCCTTAACCGGAAAATTCAAGGCCGATAAGGAAATGATCGCCATGCTCGACAGGGAGCTGGCTATTGCTCCTGATAATATAAGGAATCTGGACGCGCAGGTTACAGAATACCAGTTGGGCCTGCAAAAAGCCGGATTAAGGGATTGGGTAATAAAGAAGGAAAAATATTCACTGGCAGGCATTGCTGCTTCTTCCTTGATGAAATTAGTATTTCTTCCCCTGTTTTTAGCTGGATTCATAAATAATATCCTGCCATACTGGTTTGCCGCATCAAAGGGCGCCAAAATAAAGGATACACAATTTCAAAGTTCATTCAAGTTTGTGATTGGCATGCTTGCCTTTCCTATATGGTATCTTGTTTTTGGCGGACTGCTTTGTCTTATTCCCGTCAATGCCTGGATAAAGCTTCTTTATATACTCTTAATGCCGTTAACCGGTTTGTTCGCGTTTCATTACTATATCAGTCTGAAAAAACTGAAATCACGTTTTGTATATACCCGGGGGGTAATAAAAAGAGATCGGGAAATACTGAATTTGAAAAGTCAGAGAAAAAATATACTTGGTATGATGAATGAACTTTTCAACCGTCAAATTACAAACCATGAAAATTGAAGGCAAGGTTGCCTGGATCACCGGAGCTTCATCGGGAATTGGAGCCGCCCTGGCGGCTGAGCTTTTTAACCGGGGCGCTACCGTAATACTTTCTGCTCGTTCTGCTGCAAAACTTGAAGAAATTAAGGCGCGTTTGGATGAAAAAGCGCCGGGCCGGTGCATCGTAGTTCCCTGTGATGTAACCAGCAAAAGTTCTGTAAAGGAAGCTATAGATCAGGTTAAGCAGCTGGCTGGCCATGTGGATATTCTTATTAATAATGCAGGTGTAAGCCAGAGGTCTTATGCTTTGGACACTTCCCTGGAGGTCGACAGGGAACTTTTTGAAGTGAACTTTTTTGGGGCAGTGGCAGTGACTAAGGGCATAGCTCCCGGGATGGTCAGCCAGGGTGCAGGTCATATTGTGGTGATCAGCAGTATGGCTGGTAAATACGGATTCCGGATGCGGTCAGCCTATTCGGCATCCAAGCATGCCTTGCAGGGCTATTTTGAAACCCTTCGGGCTGAATTGTACCAGGATAATATTCAGGTTACAATAGTTTGCCCAGGCCGTATTAAGACTGACATTTCAGTTCATTCCCTTATGGGTGACGGACAAACATATGGTAAGATGGATAAAGGACAGGCCCAGGGTGTTCCTGTCGAAAAATGTGCCTATATTATTGCACGTGCCATTGAACATAACCGAAAGGAAATTTTTATAGGCAAAAGGGAATTATTACTTTTGGTCATCAAACGGGTTTGTCCCCCGTTGTATTACAGGATTGTAAGAAGCGCCAGCCCAACCTGACCGTGAAAGTTATCAAATCAACCTGAAATAAATAATGTAGAGACGGGTTTCAAACCCGTCTCTACTCAAAATCACTAATAATTAAATAGTACCATCAACATTGAAAGAAAAAATTATCAGTGGCATTCAACAGATTGGTATCGGCGTGCCCAACATGAAAGAAGCCTGGAAATGGTATAAAGAAAAATTTGGATTTGACATCCGTGTATTTGAGGAGGCAGCAATTGCCAAATACATGCTGCCATATACAGGTGGTCAGCCGCAAAAGCGGCATGCAGCCCTTGCTCTTAACCTTCAGGGTGGCGGTGGTTTTGAAATATGGCAATATGTGGATCGCACTCCGCTGGCTCCGACATTTCAGATTCAACTGGGCGATCTTGGAATTTTTGCGGGCAAAATTAAATGCCAGGATGCTGCACTTACCCATGATTTTTTAAAATCAAGGGGTGTTGAAATGATTACCAACATTTTACGCGATCCGCGCGGTAAGGAGCATTTCTTTGTAAAAGACCCGTATGGAAACATATTTCAACTGGTTACAAGTACAACCTGGTTCCGAAATGAAAAAAAACCTACCGGTGCGGCCTATGGTGCCATCATTGGCGTGTCGGACATCGACCGCTCAATAGCTTTTTACAAAGGTATCCTTGGTTATGACCAGGTAATTTTTGATGAATCAACCGTATTTGGTGAATTTGCCTGCCTGGCTGGCGGCAATGGCAAATTCAGGAGAGTAATGCTGCGGCACAGTAAGCCCAGGCTGGGCGCTTTCAGTCCCTTATTCGGTACCAGTGAGATTGAACTTGTACAGGTGCTGGACCGGCAACCAAAGCATATCTATCATGAACGTTTTTGGGGTGATCTTGGATTTATTCACCTTTGTTTTGACATCAATGGAATGGACCTGCTCCGTAAAGAATGCAAGGATAAGGGATTTCCTTTTACAGTGGATGTGGATCATAGTTTTGACATGGGAGAGGCTGCAGGATCATTTGCTTATACCGAGGATCCGGATGGCACACTTATAGAATTTGTGGAAACTCATAAAATTCCCATCCTTAAAAATTTCGGCTGGTATCTGAACCTTCGGAATCGCAAACCCGAGAAGGCATTGCCTCATTGGTTGCTACATGCACTGAGATTTAGCAAGGCGAAGGATATTTAGGGACGAGGGACGAGGTGAGAGTTGTAGAGTTCTGCAGTTCTGCGGTTCTGCAGTCATGCAGTTCTGCAGTCTGCAGTCGTGCAGTCGTGCTCGTCATGCACTCCCTACTCCTTACTCACTTACTCATCTCTCATCTCTCATCTCTCACTTCACTCTCATTACTCCTTACTCATCTCTCCTCACTTGTCTACCCTGTAGCCCACAGAGCCACTCACTGCCTGGCCGGCATCGGAAAGACCCTCCACGGTGACGACAACCTCACCGGGAATCTCACCATTGAAATAAGTAATGGTGGCTTTTCCTGCATCGTCAGTCTGGATTTCAGGCTTCCAGAAAAAGGTCTTTGGAAGGGTTGATTTTGTTTTTCCGGCAGACGTGGTAGCCGGTTCTTCGGGATTCTTAAACACCCTTTCCGTTACTACCTCATCGTTGATTCCGGATTGCATTTTTTTCGCGCTGCTGGCGCTCTTGGTATAAACCTCAATTATACCGATACTGTTTAACCCGGTATACCTTGATATGTCATTGGGGTTTGTGGATACATATATCTTGTCAATATCGATGCGTATGATCGTTTTCAATACCGTCGGGTCGGTGCCCCTGTAAACCCCGTCAATGGCAATCCCTGCTCCCTGCTGATTGTTTAGCGTATTGGGTCCAAGACCCATGAATACAATTTTTCCGTCCACCATCTTGTATGGCTTGATCTCATAAATCAAATCCATAATGTCCTTATTGGAATCCAGATTCTTTCCCGTCGCAGGGCTGTTATTGGACTTCATCATTTTTTCCACGTTGTTTTTTTCCTGCTGCATATAAGCGATACCCGGATATTGGACCATTGTAGCCACCTGTTGGGCGAAAAAGGCATTCCTGCTTTTTTCTGCGTCCATATCAATCGTCAGGGAGTTATCATACTGACATGTTGTAGGAAGGACTGTTTTCAGTTACACCCATAATTTCACGCCAGGTGAAGTGTTTATAGGCATTGGCAATGAGCATATTATCGAGTACGTCCTCTGCCATATCATCCGAAGAAAAATAATATGCCGGATCCGGAGGGCAACCGACAAGGTCATTATTCAACATGGAATAAGTGTACAGGTTATCCTTATCCTCTCGCGGTTGTCCGTTTAAACTTAAAGCAGACAGCGACAGCGTGGCATGAACCGGATTCCCGTTTTCATTTTTGACTTCAATAGCCAGGCTCACCTTTTCCCTTGGTGCATAAGACAACTTATTGGGTGTGATCTCCACGGTGAGTTTTTTATTTATGTTCAGGAATACCAGTCTTTTGGCCACAAGGTTCATGGCAGAATCAAAAGCTACACATTCTGCAATTCCGGCCGGAAAATCATTTACAGGAATTTCAATCCTGGTATTTTTTACTATTTTTTTTGATTCCAGCCAAATTATCCTGCCTTTCATTTGAACAATGAAATGATATACCTGCCCGCTTTTGCCCTTTTCATTGACTGAAAGCGTCAGTTTCGCAGGTGTCTTCTCATAAACGGACATGACCATTCCTGAACGGCGTGGCAGCGGAAGGTCATATTTTTTTGATATACCGGCCGGACTCGTTATTTTAAGATAATAAGTCTGATTTTTTTCGGGTGTGAATTGAAAGGATCCGATACCTTTAAAATCGCTCCAGATCCTTTTTATCAGTTTGTTATCCCCGGTGTAAATCTCTCCTGCAAAATCCATGGGTCCTCCTGAAATGTTGAATCCCCTGAAGGCAACCTTTGTATCGGCCCCATACAATAGCATTCCGCTTTCGGGGTAAAAATTAACATTCAGATAGTTTTCCGCAGTAGGAAGAAGCATGATAGCGCTGGTTTTCTGCTTTTTGTTATCCAGGTCAACGATTAGTTGAGGCTTGTCCGCTGAATCAGCCGGCGGAAGGGTAAACTGGATTTTGGCATTGCCCTGTTTGTCAGTCTTTCCGTTTCCATTTACAGGGCCTTTATGTAAACCTGTAATCCTGTAAGTAAAAGATGTTGCGACAGGCGTTTTCTCCTTGGTTGTAACGGTGATATAAGCCGGTACAGGAACATTTCGTGCGCAAATTGTATCCTCAAGCCTGATCTGAATGAAAAGAGCTTTTTTGTTTTCTTTCTCAATAATAATTTCTTTCGAAAACATCCTGTTTGACAGGCGTGTTTTTCATCCAGGATGTATAGGCAACAAGCAGGTAATGTCCCGGTGTTACCTGTTCGGGAATATCAAAACTTCCGCTGGATTTATAATTACTGACAGGAAACAGGATATGGACAACTTCCAGACTGTCCTTGTCAATTAAAGATACAAAGAGATCCCTGGAAGCTAAAGCTGGCCGGTTTCCCAGTTCCTGGGTGATATAAGCGCTGAACCATACTATATCTCCGGGCGCAAATGTACTTCGATCTGTTTGCAGATAGACACTTTCTTCGGGATACTTATCCTCATAAAGCGTTAGTTTTCTGCTTAGTTGCTGTATTGTCTGTCCCTGGACGGAAATAAATCCTGATAACAATACAAAAAGGAAAAGTCGACTGCAAAATGAGGTAATTGTTTTCATTGAAGATAATTTTGGAAGCTCAGATAGATGTGCCGTGAAGGTAATTTATAATAAGACCCTCAGGCACTATCTTTACCCTAAATTAATCTTCCAATATTAAACTCCCGGGTATAATCTACAAACCGGGGTCTACGATCGACATTTTGTTAAATTCTGTCTCCCCTCTTCCTTTCTACAATAATGAATGCGCTACGCGCAAATTCCTTGTCCTTGCAATACCGCATGCACTCTGCGCAATTCATTATTTCCCGATGGGATGCCTTTGGCACATAATTCATCATTCATAATTCTTTTCAACATTCTCCCCGGCGTTTGCTCCTCGTCCCTCGTCCCTAGTCCCTCGTCCCTTAGTCAATCTTCGGGAGACTCCACGGGGCCCTGTATTTAGGTGTTATCAGCTGGTTGGCCGCTTCAGAGTTGGTAAACCTGTTGTTTTTATCATCCCACAAAGAACAGGGTTCCCCAACCCGGGCGGCTATGTTGGGTATATGGGCATGTAATGCTGCAGCGCGCCCATACTCCGGCGGACAGGCAGGCTGCTGTCTTGATTTTATACAATCGATGAAATTTTGCGCATGAAGTTTATGCGATTCAGTCCCTTCAAGGAATGCATATTCCTCAGCTTTTAATTTTTTCGTGTCATTGTCATATTCGGGATATACATTGATTTTTGACCGGTTTGCCACAATGGTAGCATTATCCCCGATAAAGGCCAGTCCATAGGACATATCATACGGTCCCCGCTGCAATCCGGCTGTCATATCCCAGTTAATTACATAGTCCGCTTTTGGATAGCTGACGGTCATGGTATCGAAAGTTTCCCTTGCCCGTTTCTCCGGAAAAGTATTGGCTGCATAAGTGAGCACTTTATCGGGTGCCTGCACAAGATCTTTTGCCCACAAGCCCATGTCAAGCAAATGCACGCCCCAGTCGCTCATAAGACCCCCGCCATAATCCCAGAAATGCCTCCATGAACCGTGAAACCGGTTAGCGTTGAAAGGCTTCAGGGGGGCAGGTCCGAGCCACATATCATAATCAACCCCGGCAGGAACAGGAGAATCAGGCACTATGGCCGGTCCGACGCCATATTCAAAATTTGCCCAGATATTTACTTTACGAAGTGTTCCTATTTTACCTGATTTGATCAGTTCCATGGCTTTCTGAAAGATAAAACCGCTTCGTTGCTGCTGTCCCACCTGCACAATCCGGTTATATTTCCTGGCGGCACTGACCATGATGTTGCATTCTGCAATTGTATTGGCCATAGGTTTTTCAACATATACATCCTTTCCGGCCTGCACTGCATACACCATGTTAAGGCAATGCCAGTGATCCGGTGTGCCGATAATCACAGCATCTATATCTTTTAATTCAAGCATTTTTCTGAAGTCACTGAAAAGCTTCGGATGCTGATTGTATTTTGCCGTAATTTCGGCAGCCCGCCTGTTAAGCACATTTTCATCCACATCACATAAGGCAAGTGCAATTGACACCGGCAATATCCAGGTGGTTCTGCAGATCGCCGAATCCCATACTGTTACAACCGATCAGGCCAATATTGATGTATCGCTCGGGGATATGGCTGACCATGCCTTTGAAGGCAATATTGTTGATAATCCGATGCCGGCTGAGGTCACAGCAGTGCGATTGATAAATTTTCTGCGGTTCATTTGGATAGGTTATTTGTAAAATAATGAGTAATCATGCACGCGGGATTACTCAAATTTAGTAATTTAACTCGTGAACAGTGATCAATTCTGTTTTTGATTATCAAACGATTCAATTTATTTATTCATTTAAAATTGTTTTCAATGGGCAAGAATATCAACCGGCGTAAATTCCTCGGCAATTCGGCCACAGCTGTGGCAGCTTTACAATTATTCCCCGTCATGTATTGGGGGGTAAAGGATTTCTGGCAGCCAATGATCGCATTAATCTCGGTTACATAGGGGTTGGAAAACAAGTCTACACTCTGTTGAATGAAATCGGAAAATGCAAGGAGACAGTTGTTCTGGCCTGCTGCGATGTTGACCAGAAAAAGCTGGATCTCTTCCAGTCGAGAAGCAGATAAGAACAACAAGGCAAAAAATATTCAGGCTAAGGTAGATGCCTACAAATATTACAGGGAACTTTTGACGCGCAAGGATATTGATGCAGTGGTCATTGCAACTCCCGATCACTGGCATGCACAGATTGCAGTTGATGCTGCCAAAGCCGGCAAGGATATTTACTGTGAAAAACCTATGGCGCTGACTATTGCGGAAGGCCGTGCCATGGTGAATGCCACCCGCAAATATGACCGGGTATTTCAAACCGGCAGCATGCAGCGTTCCTGGCGCGATTTTCGCCATGCCGTGGAACTGGTTCGAAACGGATATATCGGTGAAATAAAGGAGGTAAATGTACACGTGGGTGAACCGGTGAAACAATGCAGCCTTCCTGAATTGGAACCCCCTGCCGAACTCGACTGGAATGAATGGGTGGGACCATCGCTTTACCGTGGCTGGCATCCTGACCTGGCTCCGAAGTTTGGAGATGACAACTGGGCATGGTGGCGCGGATACCGCGATTTTGGCGGCGGACTTGTAACCGACTGGGGTGCCCATATGTTCGATATAGCCCAGTGGGCACTGGATATGGATGAATCCGGTCCCGTGCAGTTTCTGCCTCCTTCTGTTCCGGCTATTACCGGATTGTCAATGAAATATGAAAATGGGATCATTGTGAATCATAAGGACTGGGGCGAACATAATGCAGTTCAGTTTATCGGAACCGAAGGCAGGATAGAGGTTAGCCGTGAATTTCTCAGGACTTTTCCAAATAAAGACCTTGCCAAAGCCGAACTGAAACCATCCGACAAGCGGGTTTATCATAGTGAAAACCATTACCAGGATTGGGTGGATGCCATGAAAAACCGGACCAAACCGGTAGCCGACGTGGAAATCGGACATCGTACAGCTTCCGTTTGCAACATTGTCAATATCGCCTATGAACTGCAGCGCCCGCTGCAATGGAACCCGGTAAGCGAGGAATTCATTAACGATGACTATGCCAGTATGATGCGCACGCGGCCGTATCGCGGCAAATGGAATTTTAAGAATTACTAACCATAAGATTAAAATTCCTGTATATGAAAAACCTGGTTTTCATTTTTTGCCTGGTTTCGGTTATCTGTCTGGCCGGATGTCGTGGTTCTCACGCATCCGGACGGGTCACCCGCGATACCCTGCTCGTAAGTGATACTATACAGTACCATACTGTGCGGATCAACAAGGATAGACGGATCGATTCTTCCGTGGTATTCGGCTGATCCGGGAACCTCCTATGATACAGTACTTATGCTGGTCTGGAACTTCTGGAATAACATGGAAACCGATTCCAATGGACTGAAGTATTATATGAATCACCAGGTCTGGAAACCGGAGCATGATATGCGCGGCTTGGGCGGAGACCAGATCAATATGGCTCTTTCATCCTGGACACTTTTATATGCCTATACCGGATTTCCGGCCATTATCGATAATATGAAATACCTGGCCGATACATACCTTGAAAGGTCTCTTTCAGCATCCGGGGATGCCTGGCCGGATATACCCTATCCCTATAATACGAAAATCCATTCCGGCATTTATGACGGGGATATGCGCAACGGAAAAGATATAACTCAGCCCGACAAGGCCGGAACATTCGGTTATGAACTGACCAGGATTGTATGAAATGACCGGGAATAAAAAATACCTGGATGCGGCCAGTAAAAATTGCCAATACCTTGATGAAGCATATGCAGCCCGGGGATGACACGAAGTCCCCGCTGCCATTCAGGGTAAATGCAAAAACAGGGGAGACCGGGTCGCTTTTTGACAACCAGGGTTCAGGAAAAAAAATGGAGCCGGCACTTTATACACGGCAAACTGGACTGGTACGCTGATGCTTTTTGAGGAATTAATGGCACTTGGATGTCCCGGATAAAGGAACAATATGAAAAGGCATTCAATACCCTGCTTCAGTGGATGAAAGACTTACCCGCTCAAAACCAATAAATGGGGACCATTCTTTGAGGATATTCCGGGCTGGAGTGATACCCAGACCAATGCAATCACGTTCGCCATGTTCATTCTGCAACATCCGGATCTTTTTCCTGAGTGGAAGGAAGAAGTAAAAGGGATCATCGACTGGACTTACAGGGAACTCGGAAACCACGAATATGAAAAATACAAGGTTGTGGTCATGAATGAACAAACCGTTTACCGGGTTCCCGGCAACAGTCATTCTTCACGCCAGGCTTCGGTTGAACTGATGTATGCTGAAAAGTCCGGCGATACAGCATATACCGCAAATGCAATCCGGACCCTCAACTGGGCTACTTACACCGTTGCAGATGACGGACGTAACCGGTATATCCGCGATGATATCTGGCTGACGGACGGATATGGCGATTATGTAAGGCATTATTTACGGGCAATGGCTTCCATGCCTGAACTGGCACCATCGGGTAAAAACAGGTTCCTGGGCACAACCTCACTGGTGACAAATATCCGGTACGAGAAGGACAGAATTAGCTATTCAACCTATGCAGGGGCTTCAGATGTGCTGCGCCTGATTTCAAAACCCGAAGAAGATAACGGTTGACGGAATTGACATGAAAGAGGCTGCCACTGCCGATTCGGAAGGGTATTCATGGGAACCTTTGACCACTGGCGGAGTTTTCAGGTTAAAACATTCCGGAAAAAAAGTAATCATCTTCTTATAACAACCATTAATAAACCCATAAGATGAAAAAAATTTCTTTTTTATTGATCATCCTGACTTTCTGTTCATTTTCATTTTCCCAGAATAAGGATAGTCTCGATAATCAGACCCTGATAAAGCTTTATAAGGGTCTGCAGGGTGGCGGATGTTTGCGATGGTATGGATATGGTTGGACTGAAAGATGTTGGATTGATGGATCCAAAGATTGCCCCGCTCTGGAAAGACATCCAAAACTATAAACATCAGTTTGCAGGTATTGCTTTTACTGTTCGATATGTGCCTACGATGCGGGTACCTCATCCCGGAAGGTTCATCCCTGGAGGAATATAAGCAATGGCGTGATGAATGGTATACGAATATTTCCGGCGAGCCTTTCATTAAAGACATCCGGCCGGGGGATGTTATCATTATTGACAATGAGAATGACGGAGATTGCGGAACCACGGGATCGAACAACAGTATGCTCTGGACCTCAAAGGGTGCAGTGGGTATTGTCTCGGCCGGCGGTGTAAGGGATGTTGATGAAATAGAAAAACAACGCATCCCGGTTTACATGGATTATTTTAAAAGAGGCCGGGGCATTCGTCCCGGGAAGAAATGAACTGGAATCCTATAACAAACCCATCACGGTCGGAGGGGTATATATTCAGTCCCGGCGATGTAATTGTCGCCGACGGGGACGGGGTAATTGTTGTTCCCCGTAAAATGGCCGTTAAAGTGGCCGATGCAGCACGTGAAGAATTGAATCTTGACAAGAATGCCCGCAGAAAATTATATGAAGAGCTCGGAATTCCTTTTGATTTTACAGTGACGGAATAGAAAGCTTACTATAAATAGTTATATAAGGGTACTCCTTATTTACCCCGGTAGGCCCATTCAATGGCCTGGAGAAGAAGTTTTCTGTAAACGGGATTCTCGAATGTCGGGGTGTCGTGACCGGGTTGGATGGTTACCACCCGGGACTTTCCGTAATAATGCGACCAGCCAATTAACGGTGAACTTTCAGGATGGCTCGGTGGTAAGAAGGGTTGTTACGCCGCGTTCCACATAGAAACCCCCGTAAACCTCATCAAACAGCTCAAAATCGGAAATTCCCCGGGTTACAGGGTTGGTATTGTCTTTTACATTAATTGGAATATACACATCATGCTTGTAGGTTGACGGCGGGAAAACATTTCCTTCAATGACTGAAGTATCGTGAAAATACCTGCCACCGATGAGGTGCTTGTATTCATCCCATTTATCGAATGCACAAATACTATGATGAAGCACTACCAGGGGTTTGCCCTGCCAGAAGCAATCAATCATGTCGTTCTTCTGTTCTTCCGTGATGGTTTGCCACATGTGGTAAAAAACAACGACATCGAATTCATTTCGCTTTTGTACTGTGAACATTGAAAATGCTTCAGGAAAAGGAACAATTTTATAGGAGATGGTTCCTGACATGCTCTCAAACAACTCCGTAAATGATGACTGATTGTAATCGTGACCGCCTGTTACAACCAGGACCCGGATCCCGGCCGACCGGGAATACGCAATAGCTGAAAAAAATACTGCCATCATCACGAGGAAATAAATTCGTCTTTTCATAGTGTTTAAATCAGGGATGCCTTACGCATGGCCATCAGGTTCTCATGCGGTGTTAGCACAGTAATTTCACATCCTGCAGCCAGCAGGTATTTCTGATCTCTGTATTTGTCTACCAATGCCCGTGACAATTCAAACACCTCAATTTCAGATTTATTCTGGACGAGTACGGGATTGATGTTACCTCCCAGCACCACGCCGCTGCCCAGGATTTGCCTGGCCTGGTCGATATCCACCTGCCAGTCAAGATCGATAATATCGGCTTTGAGTTCCCGGAATGATTCCAGAAGGTGTGAGGTATTTCCGCATATATGCAGTTTTACAGTGGCTCCGCAGTCATGGATAAACCGGATAAGTTCAATATGTCTTGATTTCACATACTGGTCATACGTATCCTTATCGATCTGCGAACAAATGGCGTCCCCGATACCGATGAGGTCACATCCTGCCTCCACCTGTGCTTTGGCAAAATTTTTCGCGGTTACCATGCATTTGTCCATCAGATAGTTTGCGAAATCAGGATCAATCATCAGTTGCATCAGCATGGTGTCAACACCTGCCAGATCACAGGCTTCAGCCAGGGGACCTTCCACCCATCCGCTAACAGGAACGGTTCCTTTTAACAATTTCTGAAAATATTCAGCTCCCTTAATCCTGTCCAAAGTGCGTTCACATTTGTATACATCCGGATCAGGCAGGTTCTGTGCATCTTCAAGGGTGCTGACAATATGACCCAGGCACCGGGGAACCCCTTCATCAACATATTCGATCCCGGCACCAAAGGCCGAGGTTTCTCTGTACGGATCGGAGATAAGGCTCACCATATCGGTATCAAAATACTCCATTGCCCGGATATTGCTTTCTACCAATGTCCTGTAATCAGAAGCAAATTTTCCGTAGGTCGAATTATTGAACCGGGCGGCAAAATGCATCAGGATGGGGCGGAAAAAGACTTTTCCCTTCAGTGGTTCACCCTTTAACAGGGCGAGGTATTCATCGCGCTTTGTCATGTCTCTGATATAAAATTAAGTAAAACTTCTTTACGTTTCACCTTTACTTTTGAAAGGTGGATGAAAAAGAATAATTACCCGGATCAACTTCAAAAACAGCATAACCATCGCGGTATTCCATCAATTTCAATCCTGCTGGACAGTTCAGCAGAACGGCCATTTTCAGTCACCGGAAATTTTGCGAGGGAAGGCACATATACCAGGGCCTTGGTATTGGCCGGAATGGATACATTCAGATAAAATTTAACTCCTTCGGTATGCCAGTCACTTACGATCCTGTCCGGTCATTGACATCGTAATATCCCTTGGCCCAGGTGAGATCTCCTGCCGGTTGCGGTTTGATTTCAAATTTCGTGAATCCGGGAGCCCTGGCATTAATTCCAAGCAGGGATTTATAAAACCATTCGGATATGGAACCAAACATAGGATGATTTTGTGAGCCAACTGTGTCAGGGTATTCCCAGCTCTCATATAACGTAGTGGCTCCATTGGCCAGCATGTTTCCCCAACCCGGAAAGGTGCGCTGATTGGCCATGGTGTAGGCAACATCGTTCCTGTTTTCTTCCCTGAAGAAATTAAACATAAACTTGGTGGCAAAAATCCCTGTTGACAAATGACCCTTATGTTTATTGTAATATTTCACGCAGCAGATGATCAATAGCTGCGTTTTTTTCACTATCCGGTACCAGCTTGTAATTAAATGCAATGAGCTGGTGCTCCCTGGGTTCCGGAGTCGAAAATCCCTGTTCCCGGGCTTCAGAAATGTTTTTATTATGGCTGCCCTGATTTCATCCGCCAGCTTTCCGTACGTCGTCAACATCTGCCTTTTTGTTCAGCAGTCCGGCAAATTCCTTCAGGATAAGCACATGATGATAATAAAATGCAGTGGCGGAAAGAGCCACAGGCTTGGGATCAATGCTTTCGTGGTCACTGATATCCTGTTGCACAATGTGGCCGGGCGTTACGGAATGCATGAAATCCACCTGCCTTTTAAGTACCTGGTAATGTTTTTCCAGGGTGACGCGATCGCCATAATAATCGTAGAGTACTTTCATGCCAAAAGGGAAGGCAAGCTGCCAGCCCGGTGAACCGGTTTCGCCGCCCATGCCCATTTCGTTGATACCAACATTGGGGGCTATTTCGGGCATCCCGCCGTTTGGACGCACATCGTTTACAAAGTCCTGTACCACTTTCCGGTAAAAGCTGCTCATATCGAAATTATAGCAAAAAGCCTCAGCAGTTACCACAATATCGGCACCATAACCCAGTTTTTCACGGGCAGGGCAATCGCTTTGCACGCTGAAGACATTGCTCAGAAAGGTCCACAATGTGGCTTCCTGAATCTGATTGAATAATGTCATTTGAACATTCAAAATTTCCGGCAGCCTGCAGGTCTGTATTCATCCGCAGCCCTTCCACTGAATTTAAGTCAGGTTTTCCGGGGTATCCGGTTACTTCAAGATAGCGGAAACCTGAAAAAGTAAATTCCGGGGTAAATACTTCCTCACCATTTCCGCTCAGAATATAGGTATTGACCATCATCGGGTCATCGGGGCAACCGGGTCCGCCTTTCAGGTTCCACATTGATTTCAGTTGAGCCGTAATAACGGTTAGATAATTAAGCGTTCCGTCGGGATGAATGTCTTCCCCTCCGCGTAATATAACCCTGGTACCGGCAGGCCCATGCACTTTCAGCCGGGGAACGCCGGCAAAATTCTGTCCGAAATCAAAAAGATATACTCCCGGAGAAGGTTCGGTCATTTTAACGCGGTTTGAGTATTTTGGTAACCCGTACCGGCGGAATATATCGGGCAATCAGTTTTCCTCCTGGTCCATCGGTGAGTCTTGCACTTTTCCATTTGCTGTCGCTGAAACCAGGTTCATTCCATCCTTTCTGCTCCAGTCGGGCGTCATAAAATTCACCCAGGTATACACTGTTTTTAAGAACGGGACCATCTCCGGCTTTCCAGCTTTCATCGGTGATCTATGGTTTCAGAAGATCCGTCTGCGTACACTATCCGAAGTTGAGCTTTCAGGCAGGGTTTACCAATGGTGAGTTCCTCACGAAGGTTCCATCGTTGAAAGAGCCTGATTGGCATGGGATTATACCAGCCGTTTCCCAGCATGGCTGCCACGGTGTTTTTGCCCTTGTGCAGCAATGATGTTACATCGAATGTATTGTACATCACCTGCCTGGCAAATTGGGTCCAGGGCATATCCAGCATATGGTCCGAAATACGCTGGCCATTAATATATGCAATTGAATAACCAAGTCCGGCTATGTACAATCGGGCCGATTTCACCTCCTTTTTTATCTGCAGGTCTTTGCGAAGCAAGGGATTGGGAGTTTCCTTATAATAATCCTCGTCTTTTTGAGGGAGCGGTCTTTGATCGGTGATCCATTTGGCTTTCCAGTCTGAAGGATTCATCATAGATGTTTCGAACCAGGCAGGCTGGCTCCATTCCGAAATCTTTCCCATCTGGTCCCAGATGCGCACTTTCCAGTAATAGCGCGTAAACGACATGAGGGGTTTGCCCGCATAGGATATGCCAAACGTCCGGGAGGATTCCTGCCTTCCTGACCGCCAGATATTGGCCGTTTCTTCTTTTAGCTTGTCCGGATCATCACTCACAAGTATTTCATATGCCTTCTGAAAGGTGCCCCGTTCGCCGGATGCAATGATCCAACTCAATTCAGGTACCGGATTGTCAAAGCCAAGCGGATTGGTACGCCTGTCAGTTTTCAGCTGGTCTAGCAAAAGTGCTTGCCGTGACCGGGAATGCGGCTAAGAACAGCAATAAAATTGCAGGAATCTGCTTCATGGGAATAAAATTACCGGAAGGTTACAGGATTATTTATTTAGTGAACCAAGCCATAATTTCAGGTTGTTCTTCCAGGAAGCAATGTGCTCATTATTGCCACCCAGGCCGAAACCATGATCACCTTCAGAAAGAATGTGCAGTTCGGCCGGAATATGCCTTGCCCGGAGTGCCTTGTACATCAGTAATGTATTCTCAACCGGAACTCCGTTATCGTTATCAGCATGAACGAAAAAGGCAGGCGGCGTGTCATCCTTAACCTGTAGTTCATTTGAATAGTAACTGACAAGCGCGGGATCCGCCTCCTTTCCAAGCAATGCTTCTCTCGAACCAAGGTGCATGCTTGTATCAGTAAAGGATATTACCGGGTACATCAGGATCATGAAGTCGGGACGGCAACTTTCTTTCTCCACTGAATCGGTGGCTGATTTGTTGCCATAATCAAAATGGGTACCCAGTGTGGAAGCCAGGTGACCGCCGGCTGAGAAGCCCATGATCCCTATTTTCGAAGGATTGATGTTCCATTTGGCTGCATTGTGGCGGACCAGCCGCATGGCACGCTGTGCATCCATCAGGGGTGCCTTGTGGGGTTCAATGCAGTTTCCATAGGTTGGCAAACGATATTTCAGCACAATGGCAGCCACTCCGATTGAATTCAGATAACGGGCGATATCGGTGCCTTCCAGATCATAGGCAAGCACCCAGTATCCGCCTCCCGGGCAGATGATCACGGCCTGGCCGGTGGCAAAACGTTTGCTGGGGAGGTAGACGGCAATATCGGGAATTTGCACATTGCTGATCAGTGTAATATCTGAAATCTCAGTTTTCTCTATTCCACCGGTATTTTTTGAATCAGGAACTGCTCCCGGATAAAGGGGCATCCTGTATTCCTGAGCGTTTAAGGACAGATTTAACATAAGGAAAATAATCAATAAGTGATTTTGTATTTGTTGTTTCATGTTTTTAAAGAGATTTTGGGTTCACTGGAATTGCTTGCATGTGACTTTTTTATGTTCAGATAATGACCAACGAACTTTCATTGTTTTCGAAGGATAATTTTTATTACTCCATTTGCACCGCGCATCCCATAAGCCGCCGCACCGGCGTCATCAATATAGTCAATTTTTTCTACTTCAACCGGCGCCACATAAGAAATATCGGAAACAATCATATCAAACCCTAATAAACACCCGGATAAAGCAGGGTATTTGTCTTAACATTGGTATCGATAGGCCATGCATCTACACTGGTACGGTTTTCAGCCAGGTGAGCCTTCCAAATATGTCCTCCCCCGTAGCTATGACCTGCAGCACCGGACATTATAGCTGACCATGCGGCAAAACGGATATCCATGGCTGTCGGATTTCCTTCAATGAATTCATACCAGGGTTCGGTAACCACAACGGGCTTGGCTGGTTCCTTACCATACGCAGTTTCGATAATCTCGGGAATAAACTCATTACACCATCTCGCATGCCCGCATTGGCTCTGGTTATAATCCAGCCAGGCCTGATTATGAATAGCCTCGGCGGTCGACCATTGTGGTGCGGCAGCACCACCTTCCCACATGGGTGGGGTTGGGTGGGCACCCACAATGCGCTCATACGGATCTTCGGATTTTATGAGTTTTCCCAGGTCATTCCAGAATTCAATAGGGAATCCCCCGTAATTGTTCATATTATATTCACCTGCAATCACCCAGATAACGTTGTAGGCGTGAAGACGGTGGATGACATACCGCCACCACCTGTAAATATTCTCTTTTCCAATGCTGTTGTTCATGTTTTCGCGGCACCACCATGCATGAATCCAAACTGTAATCCCTTTTGAATTGGCATAGGCGATCATCTTTTCTACCCTTTTAATTTGTTCAATATCCCGGTGTGTGAAGGCAGAATCCAGTAATGAACTTTCAGGGCCCCAGCCGTTGCCGGCGAAAAACAGCTGACCCACGTTAAAGCCTTGCGATGAACGGGTATCCGCAAGCGTCTTAAAGGATTCGAAAGTGATGTTGCGATTAGTCCAGTTCCACCAGGTATCGCCGATCCACAGAAACGGCGTACCGTCTGTATATACGAAGTACCTTCCACACCGGGGTTCTGAGTTGTTCACCGTGATAAATCCACGGCGTATGGGATTTGTGTTCTTTTCATCCTCTGACCAGCCTGTAACCACTATTTCGCCTTTCTTATGCTTTACACCTTTGCCGGCAGAAAAGGTTTCGTATCTCCAGGTTCCGCCTGACGGAGGTGTGAAACGGATTTTCCAGGTATCACCGCCATCCCAGAACCCGGGGACTACAATTGCTTTTAGTGCGGCATCACCCGAAATACCCTCAAACCTGGCAGAGACAAATGGTTTTTGTCCTTCTTTGAGACAGTCAACATACGGATTCTGAAATGGATAGGAAACCTTCAGGCTGATCTCAAATACCTCCCAGGTCCCCAGTTTTTCGGATTGAGCTTCTGTGGTCGACATAATAAAACAGACAATACAGAAAACCGCTAATAAATACTTTGCCATATACTGTGCTTCATAACTTTATCACCTTACCCGTTTGAACTATGCACCCCAAATCATTTTCAATATTCAGGGTAAAAAGATATATGCCCCTTTGAACGGAATTATCTGTCTCATCGGATGACCAGGGTAGTTTAAGTTCTCCGGGTTCATACCGTCCATCCGTCAGTGTTTTGATTTTCCTGCCAAACAGGTCACGGACCTCAATCCTCACATGAGAGGGCAATTCAAGCCTGAAATTGAAGGTAACCTCCCCGGTAAACGGATTGGGACTTGCTGTAAACTCGGGCAAGCTCCCCGTTAATTCATTCAAGCTTGTCTGCAGGTCAGAGGGCTTCTTTGCCGTGTTTTGAATACTATACTTGTTATTTACAGCTACTTCCTCTCCCCACCCGGGATTCACCCATGAACCATAGGTGCCGGTTTCGTTGCTGACAATTGCATGACAATCAGTCCATTTCCACACCCAGGGCAGGTATCCTATGTCATTCTGAAAAGCCTTTTCAATCATGTACTCCCAGTTTATTTTGGTTGCAGTGCATTTGTCGCATTGTTCACAGGGTCCGAATTCCCCCACAATAAAACAGATATTGGTTGCTGCCGCCTTGTTGATAATCCGGGTTATCTCACTTACAGTGCCAGTGCCCCAATTTGCCGGATCCCATAAATGCCACGAAAAAATTAGGTTTTTGTCGGGATCCTCTTCCAACAGATACGGGCCATTATTAAGAACAGCATCAGCGTGTCGCCCCCAGCCATCTGCATCAATAATGAGCGGCATGTGAAGTCCGGCCGTTCGAAGCTGGTTGACTGCCAGAGCATAGGTATTTCTGAAAACAGTATCTGCCATGGCGGCATTACCCGGTTCATTGGCAATGTTCAACAGGAGATGTTCCTGGTATTTCTGAAGGATGGGTACAATTTCAGCGGAGCGCCAGTAATCCACGCAGTATTGGATTTTGTTCCAGTCTCCAGTTGCATCCCATAAAGATATTATAGGGATCATATGGTGTTTGATGCAATTTCCAAGCACCAGGTCAAGATCAGCCGGTTGGGGAGTCGGAGCAGCCAGGTTCCAGAATATTCGCACGCAGTTGGCACCGGTTTTTTCAATCTCCGGAAAATTCTTATCGCCATGAATATCCCAATAAACGATCATGGCATTGAATCCCTTCAGTATTACCGTATCCCCGCTTGCAGTAAAAAGATATCGGTCTTTCACGTACATTCCCGAAGGCTGTGGTATGGCAATATTATGGAAGGCCAGCAGGATGGCCGTCACCAGAATGAGTTTTTTAGGCATACCAGTTTCTTTCTCTTTTTAAATCACTTTTCAACACTTCGCAGGCAATGTTCACATCTTCCACCATTTGGAAATCATACATTCCGGCGCAAACAAAATCAGCCCCGTTTTCAAAGGCATACCGGAAACCATCCGCAGGAAGAATTGCTCCTGCAGCCATTACCTTGAATGCGATAAAAGGCTGGGGAAGGGTTTTCATATAGGCGATGGTCTCATCCGGACTGAAGCAAAACATATTATCGTGCCATTCGGGATTGTTGGCTGACCAGTAGTTATGATGATGCAGGGTTTTCATCCAGAAGTCGGGAGTGAATCCGGTGTCAACACAAGCTTTTACCGTTTCAATCCGGTGGGCCCCTATGCCGGTTATCAGCCCGTTTTGCCTGATGAGATCCAAAACCTTGGCAATAGCTTCAGGCTTTCCGTTTTTCATATAATAATCGGCGGTTTCACCCTGGATGTAACATGCCACGGCACCGGTATCAATAGCCCGTTTCACCTTATCGAGATATTCCTGGAAATTCATCGGGGAGGGCTCTCCTTTCGGGCCATAATTCAGACCCGCACAGTCCGAAATAAACTGGATCCTGCCAATTCCGCGTTTCCAGTATTCATCGATGAGTGAACACAGTATGGGGTTGGTAAGGAGCGTATTGATCCCGCATTTTTCAGCCAATAAAAGCGTGGCAAAAATTTTCTCTTTCTGGTGATAGGCTTTAACAAGCTGTGAAACGTAGATCAGGTCGCGGGAGTGAGCCCATCCTGACAGGAGATTTCCGCCCAGGATCAGGCGGCTGAAAGTTTTATCCTTGATTTTGGCAAGAGGAATAGTTTCCTTCAGATCGCGGAGGCTGGCAATGTTGAGCGCTTTTGCACTGGCACCGGTGACTGCATCTACAAGGTTCTTTTCTTCATAGCTTTCCCAGAGTTTCTGTTTGTGAAGTGCCAGGCCAAATACGCCCAGGAAAGGCAGTGAGGACAAGCCACGAAGCAGCACCCGGCGGTCGAGCATAGCACTCTTGTCCGCCCGGGATTCTTTTTCTTCTGATTCCAGAACTTCTTTTTCCACCACCTGGCCGGGCTTTGTCCTCTTGCGGTAGAAAAAATGATCAATTCCCAGGTATCTGCCCGTTGGAAAAAGGCAAAGAACCATCAAGGCAAAGAATTCCACAAGATTTTTATCCACGATCAGGTAATTTCCCTCACGGGGAACCCCGAAATCCAGGCCCGTGAGGGGAGGATTGGCGAGCCAGAACAGGGCAATCAATATCATTCCAGCCAGGGAAGCCACCCGGTCAAGTAGTCCCAGGAATAAACCGAGCCCGATAAGGATAAGGCTCCAGGTGACCACTGCATTAACAATGCCCAATATTCCGGCATTCCCGGCAATCCAATGAAAAAAACCGGCAAAGATCCAGTTTGACAGGAGGAGATAATCCGCAGATGACCAGGAAGGTGTAAACAATTTTGATATTCCTTCGAAAAGAAAATGCCAGCCAATGGCAATCCTGAGGATTGCAAGGGCATATACTTTGATTCCTGAAAATCCTGGTGTGGGAACTGTGTTCATGGTCTTCTGATATGATTATTTGTAAATGACTTTAACATCATGGATCGAGGGCAGGGAAAGTGAAAAGTCGGCATACAATGAATTCTCAATTTTTGACACGGTATAATCAACCGGCAGTCCGTCCGCTAAAACCGATCTGACCCCCTGGCAATCCCCGGGAAGCAATATATGATTTTGGATTGTATTGCCGCTTCCTGTCACCCTGAAATTAATCTCCTTTTTCAAAGAATTCTGTTTGTACTGGTAGGTGACATATCCATTTGAAGCCGGGAAATGAATGGTGACATTTACTGAATCTATTCCGGCTGATATCCATCGCGGAGCCAGGTTCACCTTGTCAAAAGCAAGACCGGCATTCTTCACCCCGGCAAGTCCCTCCACAAGGGCGGCCATTGCATTGGATGCTGCCCAGTTGTCGGGCCCTCCGAATGATTCCACCGGTGGTTTTACATAGTGTACGCGGTTAGCCAGGGTAATTCCCAGCAGAGCATATATTCCGCCTTCAAGAGGTGCACTGAATATCAGCTTATCGATTTTTTTCGAAGGATTCGGATTGTTAACAGCAGCCCAGCAAACACCCACCTTGGTGCTGCAAAGGTTAGGACCCCACCAGGCTACTCCGGCATGATCATTTTCAAGGCTTGAAAACCACCAGTTGGTCACATCTTTCCCTTTCATCAGGTATTGGGATGCTTCAGTACCATCGGTATATTTAAATGTGATGGCTCCGGCCACAGTGCTGGGAATATTATCCGATGAGGAATGCAAGAGGTAGACGGTGGCTGCCGAATCTTCGATGGGGATTTCCATCTGCCGTGGGCAGTCCTGTTATGGTGGAAATGCCGATCACTGATTTTCGCTGATTTTGAGCCGGATCAATTACTTTGAAAGGAATGTGATTGAAAACCTGGTCTCCGGTGGGAATGCCGCGCATATCATTTCCGGCACGGGTTGTATTCATCCAGGGCATGGCGCCGTTACCGCCCTTATCCCAGAAATCCATATTGGCCAGTGCTGACAGATCGATGCTTTTATAATGAGGTGCAGGAGGCGGGGGAGGTATGGACCCGGTATAGGCAAACCAGATCCGGTTGCCATTTTCTTTTCCAAGTTTATATAATTTTTTCAGAATTTCGGAACCATAGTCTTCATAACCGTTTTCATAGGCTCCTCTGGCCAGTTCTCCGGCTGCATGACCTGCCACACCGCCATTCATATATTGCCATTTCTGATTATGCTGTCCGAAGCCTTTTTCAAAAGGAGGATAAATGGAATACCATTCGCCGGGTGAACCGGCGGGTAAATGTTTCTGCAGGTCAAGATATGTTTTGATGATGGAAACATCCATTTCATGGGTCAGTCCCCGGTTAATCGAATACATATTTCCCTGGGCGATCTGTGATTTTTCGTCTACCCCCAGATTTCTTTTCACTGAAGGATCTTCATCAATAAAGTGGGTATAAAATCTGCCATTCCAGGATAAGGCGTTGAGTCTTTCGAGTATCTCTCTGGCCCGCTGGCTGTAAACAGATGCTTTATCTTTCATTCCGGCATACTGGAGCATTTCGGAAAGCTGGTTACAGGCTTCATAATATCCTGTATTATCGCCAAAAAATATGCCGAATTTGGTTTTGCCCGGGACGACCAGCATGGTAGGACTAACCGGTGCATAGGGAGTATATTCATCATCCACCTGGAAATCCCATGAATCAATGCAATACGGACGTTTAAGCAACTGGAACCGTTTGGACCATCGTACGGTATCGGTAACACAATAATCGAGCGCACGCATGGCACATTCCAGGTTATTCTTCATCCAGTCATTATCGCCGCTGGCTTTCCAGTGCTGGTACATCATGTTCACGTAATTGTATTCCACGTGATTCTCAACAGGCTGCCTCACAAACCAGGCATCCTTATCTTTTTTGAAGAAATTAATATCTGAATAGACAGTTTCATAATAATGATAATCGTCATCCCCCTTGCGCACAAAACTCCAGATCATGCCGTTCGGCTGCTGGTTCTCGCGGAGGAGATCAACCAGTCCGGCGCCATCAGGGCTGAAATACTGCATTCCTTTCATGGTATTGTTGTTATCCAGTACCCATTCCACAAAATAGCGGTATGTTTTTCCATTCCAGGTAATTTCAGACACCCCGTCGGGGTCATAGACCAGCATGCCCTGGTGGAACAGGCGGAACATCTCTCCGGTTTGTCCCCCGTCTTCAATCGAGGTTTCGGTTTTTACATTGAATTGGGCGGAATCAATGAGGAGACCCTTTGAATTCACCAGGGTGGCAGTATGAGTCCCTGTTGCACCGGCTACCGGAACAGCAACCGTGGTTGCTGCCGTTGAACGGAAATATTCCCTTCCTTTTGAGTCCTTTACCTGGAGTACCCCGGGTTTCAGGCAAACGATCACCACATTTTCCAGGGCTTTGAAAGTGCCGTCGGGAGATAAAATCCGGACGGAGGAAGAATTCTGGGCTGATACATTCGATGAGAAGACAAGAAAAGCCAGGAATAAGGCTGATCCTGGGATTATATTCAGATAGTTTAAATATAGGAATCCATGTTTTTTCATGTCTTTTCGGATTTATAGGGTAATCAGTTTTTGCGACACGTAAGTCCAAGATATAAAGATTTTGCCATTTTTCCTGCTAATAAAAGCCCTGTTTGTCAAAATCAGGTGACTTGGTCCCATTGGTACATGATTCCGTCTTACTTCACGGGGCTGAATATATAATTTTAATTGCCACCTGAGGCCATTGAGAGAACTGCAATTTATAATGGATATGAACCTTTGGGATTATTTGGTTATCTGAAGAGATTTAAATAATATTGAAAGCAATATTCTTCCGATTTAACTATAAATTAACTAATTCTCACATCATGGCGGATCAGAATTTTCTCAAACGGCTTTTTGTTTCGGCATTAAGAATGGCCATCGGCTGGCACTTTTTTTATGAGGGACTTTCAAAAATATGGGCAGGCAACTGGACCGCCTCATCTTACTTGTTGAATACTTCCGGTTTTATGTCGGGTTTCTATCACTGGATCGCCAATTCACCTTCAATTTTGGCAGTAACCGATGTTCTGAATATGTATGGACTGCTGATTATTGGCCTGGCACTTTTTATCGGGGCCTTTATCCGGTATGCCTCCATCGGGGCGATCCTGCTGCTGGTGCTGTATTATTTTGCCTATCCGCCGTTCGGGATTTCATTTATGAATACAACGGAAGGTCACCTGTTACATAGTCGACAAGATTTTCATTGAAGCCATGGCCCTGTTGTTTATTCTCATTTCAAAGGAAAAAGGATACAGCATCGACAATCTGATTGAACTTTTGGCAAACAGAAAAAGGCACCGGTTGCCGAAACCGCAGAAAATGCTATCCTCACGCCGGGAAGCATTAAAAAACCTGGTTTCAATCCCCATCATGGGATTTCTGGGCTGGGGCGCTGTCCGTAATATGAAGGCTTTTGGAACCGATGTGATGTCAGGTGCCACCATCCAGGTGAAGCAATCTGCCCTGGGTGAATTAAAAGGCACCTTGCCCAAGGGAAAAATTGGTGATCATGAGATCAGCCGGCTTGTTCTGGGCGGAAATCTTATCGGCGGCTGGGCTCATTCACGCGACCTGATTTATGTGCCCTCGCTGTTCAAGGCATACAATACGGAAAGAAAGGTTTATGAAACGCTGATGCTGGCTGAAAATGCAGGCATTAACACTATCAATATCGGGTTTCCGTCAAATCCGCTGATCGCCAAATATAAAAAGATCACCGGAAGCAAACTGAAGGTGATCTCCCAGGTGGGACCCAATATGGAAAAGAATGATTATTATGATTTCATCAACCAGGCCATTGATTTTGGGGTGGATATTATTCAGGTTCAGGGAAACTGGTGTGACTGGCTTGTAAGGGATAAAAAAATTGAAGTGATCAGCAAGATGATGGACAAGATCAGGAGCCAGAAATATGTGGCCGGACTGGCAGCCCATTCCATTGAGTCACTGATTGCCTGTGAGGAAAATGGCATCATCCCGGATTACTACATGAAAACCATGCACCACGACCAGTACTGGTCTGCACATCCCCGTGAAAACCGTTTCCCGTTCGAAGTGGATGGTACGGAATATCTTGATCATAACCGGTTCCACAACAATATGTTCTGCCTTTTCCCCGAAAGGACCGTTGAATTTGTCAACCGGGCCAAGGTTCCTGTAATGGGTTACAAGGTGCTGGCTGCAGGTGCACTGGAACCCAAGGATGGCTTTAAATGGGCATTTGACAATGGCGCTGATTTCATCTGCGTGGGCATGTTCGATTTCCAGATTGTGGAGGATGTGAACATTGCCATGGATACGATTAAGAATGTGGCAAGGACAAGGCCGTGGTATGGGTAGGGACAAGGGACGAGGGACAAGGGACGAGGACGGAAGAACTAATCCCGATAGGGATTAACTGTAGGTAGAAAATAGGATATGTAACAAACAAGTCCCGTAGGGATTCCTGTCGGTAGAAAATAGACAGCGAATACATAAATCAAACAATATGAAGAATTTAATATCCTTCTCTGTTGTATTAATCCTTGTTTTGGCAGGATGCACCGGATCAGGCAAAAAAACGTTTATTCCCGGCTGACAATCCCAATATTGCCTATATCGGCCGGTTTGACAAGTCCGATCCGAAAAAACCGGTTTTCATGTATTCGGGCTGTATTGTGCGCACGGTTTTCAAGGGTACTTCCATCGCACTGGTGATGAAAGACGACAGTTTAAGGAACTGGTTCAATGTAATTATTGATGACAGCCTGTTTGTGATCAAGGCGGATCACAAGGATAGTATTTATCAGTTGGCAAGCGGTTTGGAAAATAAAAAACACACCCTGGAAATAATCCGGAGATCTGAGTGGCATGGGGGAAATACCACGATCCTCGGTTTTTATGTCGACCATCGCAAAAAGCTTTTTAAACCGGAGGTCAGTGATCACCGGATTGAGTTTATCGGCGATTCCTATACCTGCGGTTATGGCAATGAGGGAAAGAGCAGGGAAGAACATTTCACCTACGAGACGGAAAACGCTTACCTGGCTTTCGGACCGCTTACTGCCAGGGCAGTAAGGCAGAATACCAGCTGGTCAGCCGCTCGGGAATCGGAATGACGCAGGGATACGGAGGAGGAAAAAGCTTCAATATGCCCCGATTGTATGATGAGGTGACCCTGGACAGCACCAAAAGATGGGATTATTCACAGTCCCTGCCACAGCTGGTTATGATCGACCTGGGAGCAAATGACCTTTCGGCACCTCTTGATTCAGCAACTTTTGTAAATGCGTATATAAAATTCCTGGGAAGGATCAGAAACAATTACAGTGCAGCCAAAATTGTATGCCTGGTCGGCCCGTTTTCTCCCGATGAAAAAACGCACACCTGGCAGCATTATGTTCATGCCGTGGTTGATTCGGTTTCAAAAAAGGACAACCAGGTGTATTACTTCGAATTCAGCCCGATCGAACTTCATGGAAGCGACTGGCATCCGAACGTTGCCGAAGACCAGGCCCTGGCAGCGGAATTAATTCCGTATGTGAAGAATTTAATGAAGTGGTAGAGGAAGTTTGAGACAGTTCTGCAGTTCTGCGGTTCTGCAGGTATCTGCAGTCATCCTCCTCTAAAAAAACAACGCAATCGCTGAAACAAACGTGGCGGCGACAATAAACCACCGATAGGCGCTTTCGGGCATGAGTTTGACAACCTTGATCCCGGCCAGGGCACCCAGGGCAATGGCTGGCAATAGAACCAGGTTAAAGCTCAGTGTTTTGAGTGTGATATTATGCCAGCCCCAGATCTGCAGGGGCAGTTTAAAAACATTGACAATAAAAAAGAACCAGGCTGTTGTTCCGATGTACGTGTTTTTTTGAAGATTCATCGACAGCAGATAAACACTCATAATCGGACCGGCCGCATTTCCGATCATGGTGGAAAATCCTCCCATGATGCCAAACGGCACGGCAAACCATACCTTATGGGGAATAGGGTCTCCGCTCCTGTTTTTCTTTATTTCCAGCCAGATCATCACCAGCAGGCTCGCAATAACCAGGATGCCAATCAGGTGTTTGAACTGAATGGCTGAAATGTTTTTGCCTGTAAGAAGTCCGGCAAGGATCCCGGCAAATGCCCATGGCAATACCTTAAGCAGTGTCTTCCATTGGGCGCTTCGGTGATAATACAACACGCCAAAAATATCTGCCATGACCAGCATGGGCAAAACCAGTCCGGAAGAGGGCATGCCCGCCAAAAATAAAGGCCATGATGGGAACAACCAGTGTGCCCAGGGCATGTATCCCTGTCTTGGCCATCCCGATCATGAAGGCACAAAGGACGGCCAGTATCCACCGTCAGCATGAGGGCGGCCGGGATGAAGACGAAGCCGATGATCAGCGGCAGGACGCGGCGCACGCCCTACCCTACCATCGCCGCCCGTGGCCCCAAGGGCGCCGGAGGCCTCAGCGGGCGCCCCGGCCCCCGCCGCGGCGGGCGCCACCGGCAGCGCGCGCCGCCACCTCGTGGATCGAGTCCCTGGTGACGTAGGCGGTGCCGTGGAAGAGGGCCACCGCGACCCCCCTGGCGTCGCGCACGGTCACCTCGACGCGGGAGAGGCGGGCCGAGCGGGAGACCTCGACCGCCGTGGCCGTGAGCGTGCCGCGCCTCGTGGCCGCCAGGAATGAGACCGAGACGTCGATGGCCAGCGCCACCGGCCCGTGGCTGTTGCAGGCCACCGCGAAGGCGAAGTCGGCCAGCGTGAAGACCGCGCCGCCCTGCGCCACGTCCACCCCGTTCATGTGGGCGGGGCGCAGCGCCATGCGGGCCACGGCGCGCCCCGGGCCGCACTCGACGAGCCGGATGCCGGCGCCGGCCGCGAAGCGGTCGCGGCCGAAGAAGCGGCGCAGGAAGGCCGGGGTGGGACGGCCGGCGGCGCCGCGACGGGGGCGCGGCGGCCGGCGGCCGGCGCGGGCTTCGATGGGCGTGCAACCTTGGGGGTGGGCATGGTCGGGTGGCGCTGCCGGAGACGGTGCCACGTGACCCGAACGGCGGGCAAGCTGGAACGGGTCGGATGGATTCTGGTCGGCCACGCCACATCCTTGATGGTACGCTCACGCCCCCGAACCACCTTCAGGAGTGGACGTGACGGAACGAAGACTGCTGTCCGGCGACGAAGCCGTCGCCCTCGCCGCCCGCGACGCCGGCGTCCACCTCGGGACCGGCTACCCCGGCACCCCCTCCACCGAAGATCCTCGAGGCCTTCGGCGCCCTCGGCGGCCGCGGCCCAGTGGGCGCCCAACGAGAAGGTGGCGCTGGAGGTCGGGCTGGGCGCCGCCTTCGGCGGGGCCCGGGCGCTGGTGACCATGAAGCACGTCGGCCTCAACGTCGCCGCCGACCCGCTCTTCACCGCCGCCTACACCGGCGTCACCGGCGCCCTGGTGGTGGTCACCGCCGACGACCCGGGCATGGCCTCCTCGCAGAACGAGCAGGACAACCGGCGCTACGCCATCGCCGCCGGCCTGCCCATGCTCTCCCCGGCCGATTCGCAGGAGGCCTACGACTACCTGCTCCGCGCCATCGAGCTCTCCGAAGCGCTGGCCATCCCGGTCCTCTTCCGCATGACCACGCGGGTCTGCCACTCGAAGTCGCTGGTCACCTCGCGGGCGGCCCCGCCGGCGCCCCAGGCGCCCCGCTTCGAGCGCGACATCCCGGGCCGGGTCATGGTCCCGGCCTACGCCCGGCCGGCCCACCGCCGGCTGCGGGTGAAGCTGGCCGAGCTGGCCGCCTTCGGCGAGAAGAGCGACCTCAACACCGTGACCAGGGCGACCCGGTACTCGGGATCATCACCGACGGGGTCCGCGCCCTCCACGCCGCCGAGGTGGCGCTCGGCGCCAGCCT